>NZ_JBVHMF010000001.1:213027-929549 GCF_055558595.1 Streptomyces sp. NPDC025721
TCCTCCCCCCCCTCCCCCCCCCCCCACCCCCCCAAACAACCCCCCCCCCCCCCCCCCCCCCCCCCCCCCCCCCCCCCCCCCCCCCCCCCCCCCCCCCCCCCCCCCCCCCCCCCCCCCGTCCGCGTAGCCGGTTGCTAAGCTCTGCCGACTCTGCCGGGAGGCGGAGCGTATGCCCTGGGGAGGGAACCGGATGTCACGCCGTCTGGGATGGCCGCGGCGCGGGGTGCTCGCGGTGGTCGCCGCCGTCCTGACCGCCGGTCTCGGACTCGGACCGCTGCCGGGCAGCGCGGCGGCCGACACGGCGCAGAACCCGGCCATCGCGCCGATCGGCACCACGGGTCCCGCCGGGGGACCGGTGACCGGCGTCGGCGCCACCGGGTACGTCCAACGCACCGACCACAGCGCTGTGTCGTTCAGCTACACCTGGCACTCCTTCGACGGCGTCGTGACCCGCGACCTCGGCGTGCTGCGCAACGCCCCCCGGCCGCTGCCTGGCCCCGACGGCACCGAAGTGCTGGGCGTGCTGCCCGCGCTGGACCACCTCGTGCGGATCTACGACCTGGCCTCGGGCAAGTGGACGCAGTACCCGGTCCCGCCCGCGTACTCGCCGCTCGCCTTCTTCCCCAACGGCACCGGATGGACGATCCTCAGCCGGACACTCGCCACGGATTCGGGCGGCCACGTCACCTCGCAAGTCCTCCATCTGCTCGCCCCGGCCGCCGACGGCCAACTCTCCGAACGCCCGGTGGCCGGCTGGCCCACGACGGGCGTCACCGGGCTGGACGGCTGGCGCAACAACCAGTCGCGCCTGGCGGTGGGTTACTCCCTCGGAGACGACCACCGGCTCGGCCTGATCGACTTCGCCACCGGCACCTTGGTGTCCTCGCAACCGCTGCCCGAGGCCGCTTCCATTTCCCGGCTGCCGCTGATCAACGACGTGTCCTTCGGCTGGTACGCCCACGGCACGGCCGAACTGCGGCCGATCGCGGACCCGCAGGCCGCACCGCGGCGCCTTGCGGTGCCCGGCGGCGACACGACCGAATTCGTCACCAAGCTCACCGGCGACGCCCTGCTCGCCGTGCACGTGGATGCCACCATCCAGGACAGCAGGCGGGACCCGCTGTACTCCGTGCCGCTCGACGGCGGACCCGCGCGCGTACTGCTCGACGACGCGGGCCAGCCCGGTGTGGCCTCGGACGGCGGCTCCTATGCCGAGGGGAGCGACGGTTCCGGCGGCTGGGCCACCTACCGGATCCCTGCGGTCGACGGTCCCCTCACCGTCCTGGGCCGGTTCACGACGTACACCCCCGAGCGGATCGGCCTCTCGCTCGCCCGGGGCCGGCTCACCTTCGTCCAGACCGCGCCCGGCACGTCCGTCACCTCGCGCACGTACACCGCCGACGTGGGCGACAATCTGACTCCCGGTCTGTTCAGCGAGCCGCAGCCGCTCAATTCGGGCACGCCGATGGACGACGCCATCCCGCGCTGCGGCGGTCAGGCCCGATGCGTGCCGCTCGCCGACGGCGGGGGCACGACCGGCACCGGTGCTATCGAAGTGGACTACACCACAGGGCACGATTACGTGAAGGCGGTGGACGCCCCGTCGGGAGTCCTTCTCGACTCCAGCGGCGGCCGGATCGTCGCGGCCGGCAACCAGTACGTGCTGTACGAGAGCGGCTCCAACGGCAAGCAGTACGTCGTGAATCTCGCGGAGGGCCAGGTCACCTCCTCGGGCCCGATCACCACCGCCACGCTGTGGGGGGACACGATGTGGTCGGCCACGGCGACGGCGGGGCGGTTCACCACGACCGACCTCCTCACCGGCGGCGTGACCGGAACGGTGACGACGGACGTGCCGTGCGTACCGCGGGAGATCCAGGTACTGGGCCGCTGGCTCTACTGGTCCTGCGGCACGAACGGCCCCGCGGGTGTCCACGACCTCGACACGAAGAAGTCCGTCCGCGTACCAGCGGGCAACGCCCTGCTCGGCGACGGTTACGTCCTGCGGCACACCGACGGCCGGCTCACCCTGACCGACGTCCGCGGCGGCACCGCCGTCGACCGCACGATCGCGGACCTCCCCGCGAACGCCTACCCGGACGACCGCGGCGTCGTCTGGACGCTCGACAAATTCCGCGGCTTCCTCGCCTACACGGACGCCGACGGCACGACCCACGTCGTCCCGTCCGGTCTGCCGAGGACCGCGACCACGGTGCTGACGACCAGGAACGAGCCGCTCATGGAGGTGTACTACGCCCCGTGGACACCGCGGTGGGACCTCACGGGGCCGATCACCCACTGGACGGTGGAGCTGAGGAAGAAGGGGGTGTCCGCGGTCGTCCGTACGTTCCGCGGCACCGCCCGGGACACCGTCTCCCTGACCTGGGATGGTGCCAGGGACAGCGGCGCCGTGCCCGTGACCGGCGACTACATCTGGACACTGAGCCTGTGGACCCGGGACGCGCTCGTGCCGGTCACCACGAGCACCGGCACCGTGGCCGTCCACGGCGGGAGCGCCGAGCCGCGGGACTACACGCGCGACGGCGTCGGCGACCTGCTCGCGGTGACCTCGGCCGGCCGGCTCGACATCAGGACGGGTACGGGCACCGGTTCCGTCAGCGGGGGTTCCGGCCCGCAGGGGGCGGGCTGGCCGACGTCGTCCACGCTCGTCGCGGTCAACGACCTGACCGGCAACCGGTGCAACGACCTGCTGGTGCGCAACTCCGCCGGTCAGCTCACGCGTTACGACGGCAAGTGCGGCGCGGCGCTCACACCCGCACTGTCGCGCAGGGTGATCGGGTCGGGCTGGAACACGTACAACTCCCTTGTCTCGCCCGGCGATCTGACCGGCGACGGCCGCCCCGACCTGCTCGGGCGGGACGCCGCGGGCGTCCTGTGGCGGTACGACGGCACGGCCGCCGGCGTGTTCACGGCGCGGGTGAGGATCGGGTCCGGCTGGAACACGTACAACCTGCTGGTCGGCGCCCAGGATGTGACCGGTGACGGCCGCGCCGATCTGCTCGCCCGTGACGCGGCGGGTGTGCTGTGGCGCTACGACGCCACGGGCGCGGGCACGTTCAAGCCGCGCGTCAAAATCGGCTCCGGCTGGAACGTCTACAACGCCCTCGTCGGCGTCGGCGACATCACCGGAGACGGCCGCGCCGACCTCGTCGCCCGTGACGCGGCGGGCGTGCTGTGGCGCTACTCCGGTACGGGCACCGGGCAGTTCGGCGCGCGGGTGAAGATCGGCACGGGGTGGCAGACGTACAAGTCCCTGTTCTGAGACCCGGCCCGCGGCGCGGAGCCGCGCTTCTTCGCCAGTGCTCCGGGCTTCATCAGGCGTCCGCTGCGGACGCCTTCCTCAGGGATCGGCAGGAGGAACGGGTGGCCAAGCGCACCCTTGTCCGCGGCGGCGTCGCCGTCGCGATATCGCTCGCCCTCGCGGCGGGCGCGGCACCGTTCACGGGCGCGGGGCCGGCCGCCGCGGCGGAACCGGCGCCGTACGACGTGGTCGTGCCGCCGGTGAACAAGCCCGTGCTCGCCGAGGAATGGGTCGTCTCGTCCGGCGCCACCGGCTACCTGAGGGTGTTCGGCGGCGTCGACCAGTGGGTGCCGTACGGGACCGGGGCGCCGCGGACGCTCGGCAGCGGGGGCACCAATCTCGTGCTCCTGCCCGGCGGCGCGGAACGGTACGCCAGCACGAACCTCCGGAAGGGCGTGCGGCTGCTCGACCCGGCGGCCGGCACCGCCGTCGACTTCGCGCTGCCGCCCGGCCACACCTACCGCAGCGCGATCGGCACGCCCGACGGGTGGGCCGTGATCACGACGACGGACGACACCGACGGCACCACCGTCACCGGCCAGACCGTCCACCTGCTGACCGTTGCCGGGGACGCGACCGCCTTCACCGAGCGCCCGCTGACCGGGCTGCCCACGGGCGCCACGTACACCGCCACGCTGCTGCGCGGCGAGCGCGCGACGCGCGTCGTGGTCGCCACCACGGTCGCGGGCCAGATGAGCCTCAGCCTCCTGGACCTCACGACCGGCGCCGTCGTCCGCACGATGGAGCCACCCGCGGGCGTCCCCAAATTCAGCAACACGCGTTCCTTCGGCTGGTACAGCGCCGGTGTTCTGACGTACTACTCCCTGGACGACCCGCAGGCCGCGCCCCGTACGGTCGCCCTGCCGCCCGAGGCGCACGCCGACACCACCACGTACGCCGTCACCCTGTCCGACACCGCGCTGCTCGCCGTCCGCAAGGGCTCGGTCTGGAACGACGGCCGGGCCGACCCGCTGTACTCGGTGCCGCTGGACGGCGGCCCGGTCACCCAGCCGCTGCCGGACGCCGCGGCCCCGACCGCGTCGCAGGACGGCGGCACGGTCGTGAGCGGCGGCGCCGACTCGGACCACTGGAACTCCTACCGTTTCGCGCCGTCCGGGGCTGCCCCCGTCACGCTGTTCCACCACGAGGTCGAGAAGCCGGTACGGTACGGGCTCGCGCTGGCCCGAGGCCGTCTGAGCTTCATGGAGGGCATGCCGGACCGGACGGGTGCCGTCCCCGGAGCGCGTTTCTACGCACAGGACGAGGGGACGGGAACGGTCCCGCAGCCCGTCACCGGGCCCCCGCACACCGTCGTGGAACCGAGCCCGGTCTCCACCTGCGGCGCGCCGGGCCACTGCGCGGTCAGCCTGGTCGCGGGCAGCGAAGGGCAGGGCACCGCCTACATCCGCGACGGTGCCGACGGTGTCGGCGGTGACGTGGTCGACGTCATGAGCGGCGGCGGGTTCTACGGCGTCCAGGTCGCCGCGACCGGCGGCCGGATCGTGGACGCGTCGGAGAGATTCACGCTCTACAACGGTGGCTCCAACGGCCGTCAGTACGTCATCTCGCCCGGATACCGGAAGGTGGTCATCTCCCGGCCGACCGTCCCGGCGGCGCTGTGGGGCGACATCCTGTGGAGTGCGACCGCCGCCAAGGGGCAGCTCACCTCGACGGATCTGCGGAGCAACGACTCGACGGGGCCGGCCGCGCCGTCCTCGCTCACCACCGACGCGCCCTGCGCGATCAGGGAAGTGCAGGCGCTGGGACGCCTGTTGTACTGGTCCTGCGGCGCGAACGGTCCGGCCGGTGTGTACGACCGTACGGCGAAGAAGTCCGTCGCCGTACCCGCGGGACCCGCCCTGCTCGGCGACGGCTTCGTCGTACGCCACTCCGGTGACCAACTCACGCTCACCGACGTGCGGTCGGGCACGTCGGGCGCGGGGAAGACGCGTGTCGTGGCCGCGCTGCCCGCCGACCCGAAGGCGCCCGGCGGTGACCGCGGACTCTCGTGGACGGTGGACAAGTACCGCGGCGGGATCGCGTATACGGCCCCCGACGCGTCAATTCACCTGATTTCTGCGGGGATCGCCCCGTCGGCGCTCAACGCCCTCTGGTCGCAGGTCGATCTGCCGGTCAGACCGCGGCAGGCGAACAGCCGATGGCAGGGCTGGTGGGTGCTCAGCGGTGCCACCTCCGGGTGGAAGATCGACTTCCGCAACGCGGCGACCGGCGCGCTCTTCGCGACCGTCACCGGCGGGGCGGCCCGCGCGGAGGTCTTCGCGAACTGGGACGGCAAGAACGCCAAGGGCGCGTACGCCCCGGACGGCACCTACCGCTGGACGCTGACCGCCACCCCGGCCAACGGCCTGAGCCCCGGCACCACGGCCTCCGGCATGGTCGGGGTCGCCCGTTCCAGCCCCAACCACCACGCCCTCACCTCCGGAGCCGACGGCGGAGTCGTCGGCCTCACCCCGGGCGGCGTTCTGCGGCTGTACGTGGGCAATGGTTCCGGCGGCCTGTTGTCGCCCCGGACCGCCGACCACGGCTGGCCGACCACCGCCACGTATCTCGCCTTCGACGACCTGGACGACAACGGCTGCGGCAATCTGCTGGTGCGCACCAGCGACGGCCAACTGCGTTCCTATCCGGGTGGTTGCGAGGGCTCCTTCCTGCGGTCCCAGCCGTCCAAGCTGATCGGATCCGGCTGGAACATCTACAACTCCCTTCTCTCGCCCGGTGATCTGACCGGCGACGGCCGCTCCGACCTGCTCGCGCGTACGCCCGGCGGCGATCTCTACCTCTACGCGGACAACGGCGCGGGCTCCTTCAGGACCCGGGTCAAGATCGGGCACGGATTCGGGATCTTCTCGGCGATCGTCGGGACGGGCGACCTGACGGGCGACGGCGTCGGCGACATCGTCGCGCGGGACACGTCCGGCGTGCTGTGGCGGTACGACGGCGACGGCACGGGCGGTCTGAAGGCGCGGGTGCGGATCGGCTCGGGCTGGAACACGTACAACGTGCTCGTCGGCCCCGGTGACCTGAACCGGGACGGTCGCGCGGATCTGCTGGCGCGGGACGCGGCGGGCGGCCTGTGGCGGTACGCGGCGACGGCGAACGGGCAGTTCGGCGCGCGGGTGCGGGTCGGGACGGGGTGGAACGGGTACGGGCGGCTCTTCTGAGGGCGTGTGCATGTCATGCCCTGGGTGCGGGAAGCCTGGGGCATGACACCTGAGGACGTCCCTGTCTCCGCCTCTTCCGTACCCCCGGATTCCGCTCCCGTCTCCTCGTCCGTCACCTCTCCCGTCTCCTCGCCCGTTACCTCTCCCGTTTCCTCTCCCGTCTCCTCGTCCGTGTCGGACGAGGAGCGGCTCGCGCAGCTCGGCTACACGCAGAATCTGGCGCGCCGGATGTCGGCGTTCTCGAACTACGCGGTCTCGTTCACGATCATCTCGGTGCTGTCCGGCTGTCTGACGCTGTACCTGTTCGGGATGAACACCGGCGGTCCGGCCCTGATCACCTGGGGCTGGGTCGGGGTCGGCCTGATGACGCTGGTCGTCGGGCTGGCGATGGCCGAGATCTGTTCGGCGTACCCGACGTCCGCGGGCCTGTACTTCTGGGCGCACCGGCTGGCCCCGGAGCGCAGCGCCGCCGCGTGGGCGTGGTTCACCGGCTGGTTCAACGTCCTCGGCCAGGTCGCCGTCACCGCGGGCATCGACTTCGGCGCCGCGTCGTTCCTGGGCGCGTATCTGAACCTCCAGTTCGACTTCCGCGTCAGCCCCGGCCGGACGATCCTGCTCTACGCCGCGATCCTGCTCCTGCACGGCCTGCTCAACACCTTCGGCGTACGGATCGTCGCCGTCCTGAACAACGTCAGCGTCTGGTGGCACGTGCTCGGCGTCGGCCTGATCGTCGGCGCGCTCGCCTTCGTGCCCGACCACCACCGCTCGGCGAGCTTCGTGTTCACGCACTACGTGAACAACACCGGCTTCGGCAGCGGCATTTACGTGGTGCTGATCGGCCTGCTGATGGCGCAGTACACCTTCACCGGGTACGACGCCTCCGCGCACATGACCGAGGAGACGCACGACGCCGCCACCGCCGGTCCGCGCGGCATCGTCCGTTCCATCTGGACGTCCTGGATCGCGGGCTTCGTGCTGCTGCTCGGCTTCACCTTCGCGATCCAGTCGTACGACGCCGAGTTGGGCTCACCGACCGGCGCGCCGCCCGCGCAGATCCTGCTCGACGCGCTCGGCGCGACCAGCGGCAAACTCCTGCTGCTCGTCGTCATCGGCGCCCAGCTCTTCTGCGGCATGGCATCCGTGACCGCCAACAGCCGTATGATCTACGCCTTTTCACGCGACGGCGCGCTGCCCTACTCGCGCGTCTGGCGCACCGTCAGCCCGCGCACCCGTACCCCCGTCGCCGCCGTCTGGCTCGCCGCGGCCGGCGCGCTCTGCCTCGGCCTGCCGTACCTCATCAACGCCACCGCCTACGCCGCCGTCACCTCGATCGCCGTCATCGGCCTCTACATCGCCTACGTCATCCCCACCCTGCTCCGCCTCCGCAAAGGCCCCGCCTTCGAGCCCGGCCCCTGGCACCTCGGCCGCTGGTCCCGCCCCATCGGCGTCGTCGCCGTCGCCTGGGTCGCCCTCATCACCGTCCTCTTCATGCTCCCCCAGCTCTCTCCCATCACCTGGAAGACCTTCAACTACGCCCCCATCGCCGTCCTCGTCGTCCTCGGCTTCGCCACCACCTGGTGGCTCGTCTCCGCCCGCCACTGGTTCCTCCGCCGCCCCACGGACACCCCCCAGCCCTAGGGCCTGTCCGGCGCCAGGCGCCGCCTGGACCGCCCATGATCCGCCGGACAGGCCCTAACCGGTTCGGCCTCCCCCGCAGGTCCCAGCTATGCTGCGGGGAGCGGGCCCTTAGCTCAATTGGCAGAGCAGTGGACTTTTAATCCATTGGTTGTGGGTTCAAGTCCCACAGGGCCTACGGGGTCAGGTCTCGTGACGAGGCGCTGACCTGCGGTTATGGTGCCCCGGTCGTCTGATGGCGGCCGGGGCACCGGCATGCGGGGGCCGTGCGTGAGCGGGAGCGCGACTGCGAGGTTGTCGTGGCCGCAGCCACGCGGGGCACTGCCGCGGTGAGGACAGGTGACGGGTGTACCGCACCGCGACGGGTACCTACAGCTCCTTTGGCCGCCGACTGCGCGGCCA
Organism: Streptomyces sp. NPDC025721; assembly: GCF_055558595.1. Taxonomy (NCBI): domain Bacteria; kingdom Bacillati; phylum Actinomycetota; class Actinomycetes; order Kitasatosporales; family Streptomycetaceae; genus Streptomyces; species Streptomyces sp. NPDC025721. The sequence goes on from NZ_JBVHMF010000001.1 coordinate 221,569, forward strand.
GGCGTCTACAGCCTGCTCAGGTCGGTGTCGCTGCAGCCATTTGCGCGCGGCCTCTTCGTTGAATCCCTGGGACCGGAGGACATCGAGGGCGGCTGCTCGCACGGCCCGCGCGTCGTCTGCCCCGTTAAGGCGGGCCTTGATGCGTGTCACCACGTCGTCGAGTTCGTACTCGTAGCGGCCGTTGACCTTCTGAGCGAACAGCGGCAATAGCTTGTAGTAGCGACGTTCGCTGATACCGACCTGCGTCCAGGGGTACCGTTCCGGAGCCTCCCCTTTCCTTCGCAAACCTCCTCCATGCTCGATCAACGGGGCGTTGAACTTGCTCGGTCCGGATGCGCGCGACGAATGCCCCGTCTGCGCTGTCCCTGGAGCCGACGATGGGATCGGGGACGTCCACAAAGGGCAATCCGGCCGCGCACAGCGAAAGGCTCCGGCCGTTCGGCGGGGGCGACGTGGGCTGGGCCCGGCGTCACGCCTGGGCGCGGACCAGGAGCGTACCGATGTGGTCGGGTTCGGGGGCGTCGAGGACGCGGGCTTGGGCATCGGTGAAACCGGCCCGGGCCAGCAGGCGTTCCCATACGGGCGGGCGGTAGCTGTAGCGGTAGGTGAACATGGCCTTCCCCGCGAAGCCACCCTTGTACATGCCCTGTGGGCCGTAGGCGCCCGGGATCGCGGGTGGCTGGGAGAAGACGAAGGTCCCGCCGGGATTGAGCCGGCGGCGGACGAGCGGGAAGAGCTTCGACGGGTCGGCGAACCAGGCCGCGCCGAAGATCGAGTACACCGCGTCGTAGGTCTCCGCGGTGGAGCCGAGGTAATCCAGCACTTCGGCGCAGTGGAACTGCGCTCCCGACGGGGCCCAGCGCTCGGAGATCTTCTCGACCATCACCGGAGACAGGTCCACGCCTGTGGCCTTCACGCCGCTCTGCGCCAGGTGCGCGAGCGCGCGTCCGGTGCCGCAGCCGATCTCCAGGACGCTGCCCGGGTCACCCAGGAGCTCAGGGCCGGGTCCGTGACCGGCGTACTGCGTCCAGCGGAAGACCGGCTCGGCTTCGTCCTTGAAGGCAGTGCGGGAGTAGGTGTCCCACAGTTCGGTCTCGGCGACGATGTCGTGTTGCGCAGGCATATCTGTCCTCTGCTTGCGGAAGAAGGCGGCGCCCCGCCCCATGATGCCCGTAGGCACCGGACGGGCGAGGCACCGTTCGGTTCAGTGGCTGTCGGGGACCTTGTTGTCGCACGGCGAGCAGTCCGTGCCGTCGATCGCCCACAGCTCGGTGTCGATCTCGAAGCCGATCGAGGTGAGGAAGTCCGCAGTGCGCAGGCACAGTCCGTCGCTGCGGCGCTCGATGAACGGAGCGTGGTGCTTGTACCGCCCGCCGTTGTAGAGATCGCAGAGGGCGAACCAGACAGGCGTGTCGAGGATGAGTTGGTGGACGCCGATGTCGACGAGTTTGCCGACCCCGAGGTGCACCTCGGGGTGCTCGATGCAGGCGAGGGTGTACATGACGGCGTTGCCGAGGATCCGTTCAGCCATGTCGCGGACCATGGTGTGGTCACGCAGCAGGAGGGCGATCTCGCGGTCCCAGAGCGTCATGCCGCTGTCGCGGATATTGACGGTCAGGTGCGCGATGTGCGGCTGGACGGCGTTGAGGAGTTCCTTCGGGTCCCGAGTGCGTGACTCGACACCACTGTCGATCTGCGTGGCTGTGGTCATGATGCTGTCCTCCTGATCTGGGGAATCGATAAGGCTTCTGGTTCGCCCGTGACTGCTGGGACCTCCTCGGCACCCTGAAGGCGTGACGTCGTGCAGTCCGGGGTCCGGTAACCGATGACGTCCACTGGCGCCGGGGCTCTCCATGGGCGCTCGCACAGCCGCGCCAACAGGGAGGGGGAAGGGCCGGGGCGCCGAGTGTGCGGGTTATGTGCGGCCCGCCGGGCCTGAGGCTGGCGAGCGATGCTGGGCTGACGGTTGGTGGGCGGCCCAGTCCTCGCGGGCGGCGATGAGCGCGGGGCGTACCTTCTCGTCGAGGAAGTTGGCGTGGGCGCGGAGCTTCGCGGCGGCCTCGGCGACTCCCGGCGGGTCCAGGCCGAGGATCCAGCGCCCCACGCAGACCTGGAGGTTGACGACTGGCACTCGGAGGTGCGGGTCCTCGTCGTACGGGTCGCAGTCGATGCTTCCCTCCAGGACGGCGTCCTCCTCGGCTCCGTCCCAGTGGTCCGGCGCGACGATCGGCATCATCAGGCCCTCGAAGAAATTCCGGTGGTTGATGTGTGCGAGGCGGGACGGGAGTTGGTCGGAAGGCACCCCAACCTCCGACGGGTCGTCCTCGGCCCACGCGGGCAGGTAACCGGAGGTCGCAGAGCCGTCGGTGGTGGTGATCCTCCACAGCCCCGGCGTGCTCCACGGTTGCGCCTGATCCTGTGACGCCGCCGTGAGGCTGTGGTGGTCATCCGGCCCGACCTCGAACCAGACGACCTTGCCCGCCGGATCAGGACTGCTTCCCCACGCGGCGGACAGGGCCTCCACCAGGATCAGACCCCGCCCGTCCTCGGCGTCCACCGAGCCGTGGCGTGGTCGCGGGCGGACCGGATCCGAGTCCGTGACCTCGACCCGGATCCGTATACCGGTCCACCGCACGGCCACCGCACACGGGGCTCGGCTGTAGTGAATGGCGTTCGTGATCAGTTCCGTCGACAGCAGTTCCAGGTCTTCGAACGCCCCGTCCGCCAGAGGTATGTCCCAACTCCGCACCAGCGCAGCGATCTTGCGCCGAGCTTCGGGCACCGCCCCGGACTCGGCTTCGACCCGGAATCCGAATGGGCTCGCGCGATGGCCGGCCATCATGTGCGGCCCTGCACGTGAAGTCGGCCGCGATGACGCGGAAGTACGGTGCTGGGCATGGTGCTTGACCTCTCAGAAGCGTGACGGAGGGATTGACGACGCACCGTTGCGTCACCAGGAGCAACGGAGCACCCTCAGTACACGACTGCGTGCCGCACGCAAGAGACTCCAGCGCGTGACCCCAAGTTGGAGTCAGGGGGCGGATGCGGGCCGTAGCCTCGGACCAGACCGGTACGGAAGAAGGTGCTCGTGACCGTTGCGGAGCGCGAACCGCGCGAGATCGTCGCGGGACTTCTCGCCGACCGGCGGCTGCTCGCCGCCTGCGCGGAGCGGGACATGGGCACGCTGTTCCGACTGCTCAACCACCGTGGCGTCAGCACTCGACGCATTGCCGCGGCCGTCGACATCACCCAAGGCCGACTCTGCGACTACATGAACGGCAAGAGCAGGGTTGAAAAGCTGGCCATCTTCGAGCAGATCGCCGACGCCTTCCAGATTCCCGGTCACCTGCTCGGCCTGGCGAAGCGGCCCTGGGAGCCTGCCTCTCCTTCGTCGCCCACCTGTGTGAGCGAGCCCTTTCCGGATGGCGACGACATGGCCGCCATGGACGCCTTCCGCACCGCCGACCGTCAGGCCGGAGGGGGCGTCTCTACAGTGCCGTGCTCCGGCACTTACGGGACAACATCGGCCCGCGGCTGGTCGATGCCGACGGTACGGCGCAGGTCTTCGCGGTGGCGGCTGTGCTCACGGAGATGGCGGGATGGATGGCCCACGACTCGGGCCAGGACGCTGTGGCCGGGCGCCACTTCACCCGCGCTCTGCCCCTCGCTCACGCCTCCGGTGACACACCGCTCGCGGCCAGCATCGCGGCGAGCACCAGCCATCTCGCCCTCCAGACCGGGGACCCGGCAGCAGCCGTGCACTGGGCGCAGACCGGACTCGACCTGGCGGAAGCCGGGCCGATCGTCCCCACCCTGATCGCTCGCCTCCACGCGATGTCCGCGCGTGCCCTGGCTGCCGTCGGCCAGCCCACTCCGGCGCTGCGGGCGCTCGGCCGCGCCGAGGAAGTTCTCGACAGCGCCTCGGAGGCGGAACGACCCTGGCTCAGTCCCTTCGACGCGGCGGCGCTGGCCCTCGAATCGGCCCTCGTACTGAGCGACCTCGAACGTCACGACGACGCCCGTACGCGCGCCGAACATGCCATCCGCTTGCGGGAGTCGAACCGCGCACGGTCACTCGCCCTGAGCCGGATCACTCTGGCGGACCTGCACCTGCGCTGCGACGACCTCGAAGCCGCCGTCACGGTCGGCCACGACGTGCTCGCCGCAGACCCCAACCTCGGCTCGATCCGCGTGCTCCGCCAGCTCGACGGTCTCCACACGGCGCTCGCCGTCCACCGCAGTCATCCTCCGGTCCGCGCTCTACTGCAGCGTTTTGACGAAACGCGTCGGGCGAGAATGCTCTTACTCGCCGACATCGTTCCCCCGCCCAGCAAAGGCGCCACCCCATGAGGCCCACTCCCGCCGACCCCGAAGCCTGGAACGCCTACCTCGCCGAAGGCAACGCCACCCAGGCCCGCAAGCGCGTCTCCGCCGACGTCCTCCTCCGCGACGAGCAGGGCCGAGTCCTCTTGGTGAAGCCCACCTACAAACCCGGCTGGGACCTCCCGGGCGGCATGGCCGAGGCCAACGAAGCCCCTGACGACGCGGCCCGCCGCGAACTCAAGGAAGAACTCGGCCTCGACGTCACCCTCCACGGCCTCCTCGTCGTCGACTGGGTCCCACCCCACGGCCCCTGGGATGACCAGCTCGCCTTCATCTTCAACGGCGGAGTTCTCACCCGGGACCAAATCGCTGAGCTCCGCCCCCACGACGGCGAACTGTCCGACACCGCCTTCGTGTCATTTCCCGAGGCCACACAGCACGTGAGTAGCCGCCTAGCCAGGAGACTTCGAGCAGCGCTGGCGGCCCCGCCCATGCAACGGCCCGAATTGCTTCGCGACGGTGTGGGGGCGGTGGGGCCTTGACTGCGTCTATCGGGGCCAGTAATTCGGAGGCGACTTCGCCGGGTCGGTCAGGTCGAAACGGTGCTTGTTCGCCGGATTGAGGCCCTTGATATGCACTAACCGCTGTGCTTCTGCATCCTCCAGTTCGTGAACTAACAGCGGCATGGCGGCAATCACGGCTCCCATGGCTAGGCCAAGTCCCGCCATTCCCCTGTGGCCGTGACTGAACCGGATATGGTGCATTCCAGACTTCTTGATCGCAGCGACTTCCGACGGAATCTCCAGTTGGCGCCCGTCCTTGGTGAGGAACGCGTGAAAACCTTTGCGTGCGGCGTCGGGCAACAGTGCGAGGTCTTTCTTGCCCGCCCATTTTATCTCGCTGACGTGACGAACCTCGTGATCAGGGAGGAGTCGTCTGAGCATTTCGAGCATCTGCACTGGGACGTTCTCGTCGATGAGAATTCGCATCAGGCGGCGCGTTGACCAGGGCTGTAGCTGTCAACGTAGAGGGCGAACGACATCGCATCGCGTGCCGCTTCTGGTGTTACCCCCGGATAGTATTCGCCGATCTTTTCGGGCGGGACTCCGTCCTCCACCAGTTCTGCCACGGCGTCAAAGGGAACCCGGGTTCCAGTGATGACCGGTTGTCCGCCCTGCGTTTCGGGATCGACGCTGACGTTCTGCTTGGGCTGCAGCAGGTGGGGCACCACCACTCCAGGACGAGGCGCGAACTCTTGCAGAATGTCCGCCATGGTGGCGATGACTCGTTGGCCGGGATGTTTTACGAGGTCCGTCGCATGGTCTTCTCCTACGAGGACGATCGAGTCGCCGTCGGCCACGAGGGAGTAGCTCGAAAGGTGTCCGACCTCGCCGAATTTCTTCAGCGTCGCCAGGGCCTTGCGGATCTTCTGAAGAGACACGTCTTGGCGAAGGTGAGCGAAGGCGCGGAGTGCCAGCACGTCGCGGAACGAGTAAAGGGCCGGCTTGGTGGTCAGCTCTGGACGGAGTATCGGCCCGTTGCCACGGTCCTGGCGCCAGGACCGAAGCTGGCCCATGGTCGCACCGGACAGGGCTGCAGCCATGCGCGTCGAGTAAGCCATGAGGTCACGCCTCCCTTCGGTCCTTCGGCTCAGGTCTACTAGCTCTTCCAAGCATCTCAGCTCAGCCTCACGCGCCGCTACCGAGCAGACGAAGCAGGTGCCTGGTACGCCCGTACGGGTGAAGGGGCGGCCAACTAACGGACCGCTGGGAGGCACTGCGAGGGCTGGGAAGCTGTGTGCGATGGCGCCGAAAGGCTGGCCAGGCGATCCCCGTGTCATCGTGGTGCTGGGCTCTGGCTCCGATGTTCCCCGCCATGGGCCAGGTTCAATAGCCCGTGAGCCAGCCGGGACCTGAAGGTTACTTCCGGACCCTCGATCTGCTCCGGGTCGCCCGTCGCGTCGAGGTCGCAGCTGCTGAATGCGTGAGCGATGCGTGAGCGGACGTGCACGCATCCGACGCTCGACGCTGGACGCGGCGGCAAGCCGGTGCCTGCTGACCCGCGGGTTTCGGATGGCTGCTTACTGCACCCCACCGCCCGGCATGCCCTGACCAGGACTTTTAATGCATTGGTTGTGGGTTCACGTCCCACACGGCCTACGGGGTCAGGTCTCGTGACGAGGCGCTGAACTGCGAATTCACGGTGCCCCGGCCGCTCGAAGCGGCCGGGGCACCGTCGCGTGCGAGCCCGCGTGCGAGCGTCGTCGCGTGCTCTGCCATCGCCCTTTTCCACGGCCTGGCGTCCTGCTCGGACTCGACGGGAAGCCGGTGGAAGGGGATGAGGGACATGGACACGATGTGCGGTTTCTCGGTCACTGGGGGGAATGGCGATACCGCCCCGGTCAGGTAGGGCCGGGGCGGGGAGCGGGCCCCTGTCGATGAGCTACGGGAGCCGGGCGACGGCGCCGTATCCGGCGGAGAGCGGTCCGGGCGTCGTGGCCGCGTCGGGATGCCAGTCCGGCCACTTGACCAGGCCAGGTTCGACCAGGTCGAGGCCGTCGAAGAAGGCGGCGATCTGTTTCGGGGTCCGCAGAATGTACGGTACGGCCCCGCTGCTGTTGTACGCGTTCTGGGCGGTGACTTGTACGGGGTCGTTGTCGGAGCCGTGGGAGAGCATGAGGTAGCTTCCGGACGGCATCGCGTCTACGAGGCGCCGGACCACGGCGAGGGCTTCGCCGTAGTCGGTGATGTGGCCCATGGCATCTGAGATGATCAGGCCCGTGGGCTGCCCCGTCGCCCGCGCTGACGACACGGTCCGCCTCCTGCCCAGGTCGATGGTCTGGGCAGCGCGCTCGATCACGGTGTCCGTGTCGCGCATGTCAGCCTCGACGTAGGCGCAGGCCCCTTCTGGCGAGCTGCTGATCATCGACGCGTAATAGCGCACAGCCAGCGGGTCGTGGTCGACGTACACCACTCGCGTGTCGGGCGCGATTCGCTGCGCTGCCTCGTGTGTGTTGTGCGCTGTCGGTAACCCGGCGCCGACGTCCAAAAACTGCCGGATGCCCACCTCGGCGGCGAGGTAGCGGACGCTGCGGATCAGGAACTCCCTCGAGGCGCGGGCGAACGGCTTGATGTCCGGGAACACGTTCTCGTACGCGTCGCCAGCCTGCTGGTCGGCCGGATAGTTGTCCTTCCCGCCCAGCCAGTAGTTCCAGATCCTCGCGCTGTGCGGGACGGTTGTATCGATCTCGGGCACGATGGCGCCTCCTCAAACGGTGGGCGACCCTCACGAATGCGATCTCTCAAGGGGTCGACACCTGGGCGGTGCGGGACTCGGGGCTGTTCTCGGTCAGATGCCCTGACTTCTTGCCGAACAGCATGTTCCGGGGCCAGGGACTGCCGCAGAGGCAGCCCATCAGGTCATCCCTCGTTCAGGAGTTCCGCTGCCGCCTTGGGATCCATCAGCGTCGACCAGGCTTGTTCCGCCGGGAGCAGGGAACGGCTGGGAAGAGCGTATTCGGGGTACCAGTCAGCGGGTTCGCACCCAGGGACGTGGCGGAGGACCACGGCGGTGAGGTCCTCGGGGACGGAGCCGGTGATGCGTACCGCCACGTAGGTCTCGTGGCCGTCCTCGGCGCGTACCAGGATGCCGAGGCGGAACGTGGCGAAGTCAGCGGCGTGTTCATGTCCGTCGTGCAGGGACCCGCGGGTGAGTTCGCGGATCGCTGAGGAGAGTTGTCGTACGAGACGTGTGCCCGCTTCGAGCTGATAGCGGTCGTGATCGTCCCTGCCTGGCAGAAGATGGCCTACGTAGGTACCGCCCGGGAGAGGCTGGCGGTGGTCGGTGTTGTAACGAGCGCGGGCCGCTTTGGCGTTGGCCTCCAACGCCGAGTAGAAGTCGTCCATCGAGCCGTCTTCGCGCTGCCCGGCGGCGACGAGCCACGGCAGGTTCAGGTCTTTGTCGGCCCAGACCGCTCCGCGCCACCGCTGGATCTTGACCTTGAAAAGGATCTCGTCGTCAATGGCGCGGATGCGCTCGTGTCCGGTCTTGTCCTCGGCGAAGAGCTCCCGGGCCTTCACGAGAAGGGGGTGATCCAGTTCATCGAGAGGCTGTCGCGCCGAGGGCAGGGGTAACCTCAGATCGTCGCGGAGCGCACGAAGCGTGGGGCGTGCCGGTTGCATGGTCAGTCGTCCTCGCCCACGCCGCCGAGTTCCCTGATCCGCTCGGGCGACAGTCCGGTCACGAGTGAAACGCTCGACTCGACCGATCCGTCGAGCTTGCGCATCTTCTCCACCATGCTGGCCCGAACTTCCTCACGGCGGATCTCCAGATAGGTCCGCACTGCCGCAGCGACCAGGTCCTTCTTGGTCATGCCGAGAAAGTGGGCGCCGTCCGCGATCAGCTCGTCCACCGCCGGATCCACCTTCAAAGGCGCTGTGGTACGAGCCGCCCGACCTCGTGTTTCCTCTTTGATCCCCACGTGTCAGCCTCCTTAGGTACCAGATGGTACTCCTATACCTGCGATCGGGTAGGCGCCTCGCGCGACGATGCGAGAGCGGACATGCCGGCATCCGCCGATCGCCCCCAGGACGACCTCGGACGCCGCCACAGGGCCGGGCCGCAGGGGATTGGGGGTGGAAGAGGGAGAAGGGGACGGGGCCGCGGTGTGGGGGGTGTGGGGGACGTCGCCCCAGGGGCGGGAGGGGGCGGTGGGGGGAGGGTGCGGAGGCGGGACAGGGCGCGGTCGGTGACCTGGGAGACGGCGCGCAGGGCGGCGGTGGTCATGGGGAGGTAGTCGTCCTCGTCGCCCGGGTCGGCGGTGGAGGCGCCCGGGGTGATGCGCATGAGGCGGACGCAGCAGCGGTCCGGGTCGAGGAGGGAGGCGTCCAGGGGCCACGTCGGGGCCGGGGTCACCTGGCGGCCGGAGGCGCGTATCGCGTCGAACAGGACCGTGGAGTCGACGGGGGAAGGGTGCCCCGGGCCCGCTTCAAGACGGGGGCGGGGGCAGGGGGCGTTGGCGGGAATTGGGGGGAAACCGTCGTCGTACGGGAGGTGTCACATGCCAGGCGTTCCGCCGCCCACGGCGCGGTAGCGGATGAACGCCTCGCGTCCGTCGGGCACGAACTCCGGGCCCTCGGCGAGGGATTCGAGCTCGGAAGCGGTCAGCCAGGTGTGCCAGGGGACTTCGTACGGGTCGGGCCGGATCGCCGTGGTGACGACGGTCTCGTGGAGGCCGAGCCAGTAGGGGCTGATGGCCCCGGCGCAGCGGAACTTGAGGACGAAGCGGGGCGCGGCCCGCACGCCCAGCTCCTCCAACAGCTCGCGGGCCGCCGCCTGTTCGTACGACTCGCCGACGTCGGCGGCGCCGCCGAGGAGCCAGTTGTACTGGCCGGGGAACCGCGAGGAGTCCCGCGGGCGGCGGTGCACGAGGAAGCGCCCGGCCGGGTCGCGGCACACGATGGTGGCGACGCGGTGCAGCCAGCCCTCACGGATCGCCTCCGCCCGGTCGACGACGGCCAGGACGCGGTCCTGCTCGTCGACCCGGTCGACCAGTTCACTCATACGACGTCACGCCTACGCGGTCACGCATGCGACGTCCCCCACCCGGCCCGCGCTCACCGGAGCGTGAAGACGGCCACGTCGTAGCGCTCGTCGACCGGGGCCGGTTCGTCGTACGGCTCGCGGTCCGCCGCCGCTGCGAGCCGGTCGAGGCCGGAGGAGAACTGATTCGGTGTCAACAGGGCGAATTTCGACTGGGGTTGGGTCGTCATACGGGCGTGGTAGTCGCGCAGGCTGCGGGTCACGGGCTGGACGAAGGAGCGGATCTCGCGCAAGTCGAACCCAGCGGCGGTGAATTCGGCCGTGACGTCGTCCTCGGCGGGAAAGCGGAGGGCGTCGGTGGCGCGCAGGGGCGGCCAGTAGTCGTAGACGACGGCGTCCAGGCGCTCCTTGAACGTGGTGCGGACGACGACCGAGCCGCCGGGGCGCAGGACGCGGGCGAGTTCGCGGGCGGCGGCGGTGCGGTCGGGGAAGTGGTGGATCACCCGGGAGAGCAGGGCGAGGTCGAAGGCGTCGTCGCCGGCGGGCAGCGCTTCGGCGGTGCCGTGCGCGTACCGCACCGACGGGTGCGGGTGGTGCCGCCGGGCCTCGGACAGCATGGCCTCGGAGGCGTCCACGCCCAGGACGCTCGCGCCGTCGATCCACCGGGCCATCGCCGCCGCGAACATCCCGGTCCCCGAACCGACTTCGAGCACGTCGGGCGCCGGGCGGTCGACGTAGGAGCCGATCAGGCCGACCCACGCGCGCAGGGCGTCATCGGGCATCTCGTTGCCCGACTCGTAGGAGCGGGCGAGCCGTTCGTCGTCGTAAGCACGCTTCATGCGGAACCGTCCTCAGGGTTGGCGGGCAGCGGCGTCGTACGTGGCCTGGCTCTGTTCGATCGCCGGATTGTTGTCGACCGCCCACTCGGCCAGGGCCACGGCGGGGGCGATGAGCGTGCGGCCCCGTGGGGTCAGCTCGTACTCGACGCGGGGCGGGACCTCGGCGTAGACGGTGCGGGAGACCAGCCCGTCGCGTTCGAGGTGGCGCAGGGTGCGGGTGAGCATGCGCTGGGAGATGCCGGGGACGCGCTGCCGGAGCTCGGTGAAGCGCAGGCGCTCGCCGTCGAGGGTGGCGACGACCAGCAGCGTCCACTTGTCGCCGACACGGTCGAGGATGCCCCGGATCGCACGGCCGCCGTCGCCGCGGATGAGGCAGGAGTGGCGGTACTTCGACATCGGCGCCCCCCGTCGCGTGGTCACACAGCACAAGCCCACAGCACAAGCCCACAGCACAAGCCCACAGCACAAGCCCGGAGCACACAGACCGTCGTACAACAGCCGGCACCGCGGCCGGTCCGTGTGCGTAAGGCACACCCATGTGCCTTTTGTAAGCGCCTCCATAGTCACCGATCATGTGCTTACTTACAAGTCGTAACCATGACGGAGGACGCACCCATGGAGACCGCCTACTGGATCCTGGCCGGGCTGCTCGCGGTCTTCTACCTCTACGCGGGCGGCAAGAAGACCGCGCAGAGCAAGGAGCGGCTCGCGCCCATGATGGGCTGGGTCGACACCGTCCCGATGCCCGCGGTCCGCGCCGTCGGCGCCGTCGAGATCCTGGGCGCCGCAGGGCTGCTGCTCCCGCCGCTCACCGGCGTCGCCCCCGCCCTCGCGCTGGTCGCCGCGCTCGGCTTCCTCGTCCTCCAGGTGCTGGCCACCGCCCTCCACCTCTCCCGCGGCGAGGCCAGGGTCACCGGCCTCAACATCGCCCTCATCGCCCTCGCGGCCGTCACCGCCTGGCTCGCCACGGCCTGGTGAGCGACGGCGCGCCGCCGTCCCGGCCGGTGATGTTGGCGAGTTGAAGCGGGTGGGAAATGTGGGCGTCACAGTCCGGGGTTAAGGTGCGCTCACACATGATCGGGGAAAGGCGCGCGGCCTCGGGGTTCCAGGGCCGTCGGCGGCTCGCGCCCGCATGGTCGGACGGCGGGCTCTGGGGGGTTCGCACGGAGGGCGAAGGAGTATCGCGATAGCACTTCGGATATGGCTCAGCAGCGCGGGGGTGGCCACGACCCAGGTGATGGGGATGCTGCGCGACAACCCGGACGCGGTGGACGTACGGATCTACGGGACCAATGTGCTGCGGGACGCGCCGGCGCTCGCGGCGTGCGATGTGGGGGAGTCGGAGCCGCGGTACGTCGGCGACGACGAATACGCCGCCTTCGCGGTCGAATTCTGCCGGCGGCACGCGATCGACGTGCTCATCCCGCCCAGACGGCTGGCGGCGCTCGCCGGGCGGGCGGAGGAATTCGCGGCGGTCGGCACGCGCCTGATGTGTTCACCGCCCGAGGCGGTCGACGTGCTGACGAGCAAGGGCCGTACGTACGAGGCCGCGCGGGCGGCCGGGGTGCCGGTGCCGCCGTGGCGCGTGGTGTCGGACGCCGAGGGGTTCCGGGCGGCGGTCGGGGAGTTGGGGGAGACCGGGGAACGGATTTGCGTCAAACCCGCCGGTGAGTTCTCGGCGTTCGGCTTCCGCATCCTGGAGGACCGGCCGCTGCGGCTCAAGGATCTGCTGGCCGCGCCCGTACCGCTGGCGTCGGTGGCCTCGGTGGCGGGCGCGCTGAAGCGGGCGGCGGACGAGGGCGAGGCCGTACCGGAATTCCTGGTGATGCCGTATCTGGACGGGCCCGAGGTCAGCGTGGACTGCCTGTCGGCTCCGGGCGGCGCCATGCTCACCGGCATCGCCCGCTCCAAGCAGGGGCGTTACCGGCTGCTGCTGGACGATCCCGCGCTGGTCGCCATCGCGCGGCGGCTGGTCGGGCACTTCCGGCTCGCGTATCTGTCCAACGTCCAACTCCGGTACCGCATGGGGCGACCGGTGCTTCTTGAGGCCAACCCCCGTGCCTCGGCTGGCATTTTCCAGACCGCCTTCACCGGGGTGAACCTGCCGTGGTCGGCGGTACGGCTGCTGCTGCGCGGTGACGCGGGCCCGCTTCCGGCGCCACGGCTCGGCGGGCGGATCGCGATCACGGAGAGCGCGACGGAGATGGCGGCGGCCATCCAACTCCCGGAGCCCGCACCGCCTCTGGAGCCCGCGGCGCTTCTGGAACCGGCGGCGCTTCTGGAACCCGCGGCGCCGCTCCCCGAGCCCGTACGCGTCCTCACCGGCATCGACGGCGCCCGCAGCGCCGCCCTGCGCACCGCCGCACGGGACGCCGTCCCGCCGCACCGCTCCTCGGAGAGACGGCCACAGCGGCGAGCTGAGCCCCCTCCAGGGGCGCGCGCGAGGCCCCGCGTAAAAGGTCCCGCCCCAAGGCCCCGTGAAAGGGGCCCGCCCAAGACCCCCCAAGGCCCCCCGGCCCCCGACCCCGCCGTCAGTCGATCGTCCCGCCCGACCCGTCCGACCGCCACAGCACACCGGGCGCCGTCTCCTTCGGCTCCTCGTACCACCCTTCCGGCCGCTGCGGCCGGGGAATCTCGCCGCCCTGCCGCAGCATCCGCCCGTCCCGCACATGGCGCCCGAGCAGCGCGCCGCCGAAGACGACGAAGCCGACGCCGACCAGCCAGGTGACGACGGTGAGCACGGTCCCGACGGGGCCGTACGTGACGGCGTTGGAGACGATCATCGGGGCGAAGAAGAGGTGCGAGAAGAGCCGGAGGCCCGCGAGGCCGAGCATGGTGAACACGGCGCCGGGCAGGGCGGTGCGGACGTCCACGCCGCCGCCGAGCAGGAAGCGCTGGCCCCAGGCGAAGAAGACGACGCCGAGGACGAAGGTGAGGACGATGCGTACGCCGCCGCGCAGCAGCCCGCTGCCCATGAGCGCGGCGCTCTGCGACTCGCAGAACAGATAGGCGGTGAGCACCGCGAGCCACACCGCGCGCCGCACGTCGCGGTGCCAGGGCCCGGACGGCAGGTCCCAGATCTTGCGGTAGCCGGTCTCGACGCTCGCCACGAAGGTGAGGCCGAAGTAGGCGAGCGAGGCCAGGCTCCACGCGCTGGTGGCGCTCAGGATGTTGCGCGGCGCCGCGAACAGGCTGCGGACGCTGTGCGAACCGTCCGCGTTCAGGCCCATGCCGTCGACGACCCACTGCGCGAAGCCGGGCCGGTTCTCCCACGGCGTCGCGGCGGCGACCACGACCAGCAGCGGCATCAGCGTGACGAAGCCGAGCGCGGCGAAGCCCATCGAACGGTGCATCAACTCTATGTGGGTGGCCTGCTTCCACAGCCGTCCCGGCGCGGACCGCTTCCAGGCAGCCGTCAGTCCAGCCATGGCCATGGTGTCACCTTCCCCCGCAGCATCACCGCTTGTGGATACCTGGCGGAGGACCCCGCGCGCAACTCGGGCCCCACAAAGCGCCGTTACGGGACACCGAATCGGGACAAGTGGCAGCGGCGGCCCGAGGGGCGGTGCCGCCGGGGGCTACTCCGGGACCGCGTCCGCCGCCACCGCGTCGTCGATGGCCTGGTGCACCTTCGACACCAGGGTGTCCGTGTCCAGCGCCGGATTCGCGGTGCCCAGTGCCTGCGCGAGGGTGTTGACGGTGGCGGTGAGCGCGGTCAGGCGCGTGATCAGCGTCTTCACGTCGGCGTTGGTGCCGCGCAGATAGCTGTACGCGTCGTGCGGGTCGGCCTTGCCGTTGATCTGGCCCTTGTAGGCCCACAGGTCCTTGGGATCGGGCATGTCGTCCTCCGGGGTGCCGCTCGCCCACGCGCGCAGGGCGGCGGGGGAGAGATAGGCGAGATTGCGGTCGGTGGGAGTGCTGGTGAACTGCCAGAACAGCGGGCGCAGTCCGGACGGCGACGGCTGCGTCCGCTTCTCCGCGTCGGCGTACGACATGGCGCCCGCCGGATACGCCGGGTACCAGAGGAAGGCCGAATTGGCGGGCAGGTGCTTGGCCGCGATGTCGTCGGCGGAGGTGTAGACGCCGACGCGCTGTCCGGGGAACGCCTTCTGTACGGCGGTGATCCAGGTCTGCGCGTAGGCGCGGATCTGGGCGGCGGTACGGCCCGAGTAGTTGGCGCCGTCCGAACGGCGCTCCAGGTCCAGGACGTGCAGGAAGCCTTTTCTGGCATGGGACTTCACGGCGGCGACGTAATTGGCGGCCTCCGTGGCCGCGTTCTGGTTCGGCCAGCCGAAGTGGTAGGCGCCCGGCACGAGTCCGGCGCCGATGATGCCCGCGATGTGCGTGGCGAAAGCGCTGTCCTTGGTGTGCTCGCCCTCGCTCGCTTTGGCGAAGGCGAAGGTGATGCCGCTCCGGGCCAGGGACTTCCAGTCCTGATTGCCCTGGTACGACGAGACGTCGAGACCGCGAGACGTCGGCATGAGCCCTCCGGGTGGTCGTGGCGGGGCAGGCGTACAGTCCACCGTCACTCGCGGTGTCCGCGCAAGCGGAACGGGAAATGCCGCTCCACCAGAGGGCGTACGCGCAAGGGCTCGCGCCGGGCGCACTCCGCCGGTGACATCGCTCACCGCCTGTCACACCGGATGCCTCAGGTCACGCCCTGCCTCATGCGTCACGGGTACGTACGCGTCAGCCGCCCGGCCGCTCCAACAGCCCGCGCGCCGTGGCGAGTCCGTACGCCGACAGCGTGTAACCGTCCGAGATCGCGCCGTCCACCAGCATGGTGTGGAACGCCTCGGGGGTCAGCGCCAGCCTCCGGGCGATGCCCTCCTCCAGCGCGCCCTCGTCCGGCTCCTCGCTGAAGTCGTCCGCGTCGACGCGCGCGAGGTACAACTGGTCGGCGATCGAGCTGAGTCCGGAGTCGGAGACGAAGGCGCCGAGATGCACGACCTCGCGGACCTCGCAGCCCAGCTCCTCGCGGGCCTCGCGCCGCGCGGTCGCCTCGCCGCCCTCGCCCGCGTCGCCGAAGCCGCGCGGGATCTCCCAGTGCCAGGCGCGGGTGGCGTGCCGGAAGTGGCGCAGCAGGACGATCCGCCCGTCGCTGAGCACCGGCAGCGCGGCGGCCCCGCCGATCGCGGTGTCGCCCACCGCGCGGATGTACGTGCCGAGCCGTCCGCTCCTGAACCGGACCGCGTCGCGCACCAGCCGCAGATACGGGTCCCGGTAGACCACGCCGATGTCCCCGACGTCCTCCGACAGGCCGCAGGCGACCGCCGACTCGGCCGTCCGCCGGGTCACTTCGTCCTGGTCCGCGCTGTCGAGCAGGATCTCGACGGCCGCACCGGGCGGATTCTCGAACAACTCGGGACGCAGGGCGCGCAGTTCGTCGTACGCCGCAAGCCGGGCGCGGCGCCGCTCACGGACCCGGTCGGCCTCAGGGCCCCGGTCGGCCTCAGGGCCCCGGTCGGCCTCAGGGCCCCGGTCGGCCTCCCGGAGCCGGTCGGCCTCCCGGGCGGCGTCGGCCCTGTCGGCGGCGGACCCCTCCGCGCCGCTGGAACCGCTGTCCGACGTCTCGTCCTCGGCGATGCCCATCCCCGTCTCCTGCCCCGTCGTCGGTGATCGGCGGCCTCCCGGCCGTCGCCTGGCCCGATCATAGATTCACAAGTACAGCGCCAGCGGCAGGCGTTCGACGCGCGCGGCGAGCCCGTCGTACGTCTCGATGTCCTGCCGGTAGTGCCGGTGCAGGGCCTCGACCACGTCGAAGACGCCGGTGCCGGCCGGACCGGGGCCCAGCACGCGGCGGCTCTCGCGCAGCAGGGCGCGCACCGTGGCGACCATCGTGGTGTCGAGGACCTTCCACAGCGGGACGCCGATCGCGCCCGCGCCGCTGACCATCAGCGACCGCATGAAGCCCAGGACGTCACCGCCGTCCGAGCGCATGCCCTGGCCCGCGAGGCACGCGCCGAGCACGGTCAGCTTGTTGCGCGGCAGGCTCAGGTGCAGGGCGAGGTCGAACTGCGTGAGGACGTCCTCCTGGCCGAGGTTGAGCAGCGGCCCCGCGCCCTCGGCGGTGTCCACGTACGTGCCGTGCCCGGCGTAGACGAAGAACTCGGGCTTGCACTCCACGAGCGCCGCCACCCCCGACCAGTCGGCCGGGTGCCGCTGCGCGGCGCCGGGGGCCGTCGTGGGGTCGGGGAAGCCGCCGAAGACGTCACCGGCCAGCACGATGTGGTCCGGCGGCCAGCCGGTGCCGACGACCTCGCGGCCCGTCGCGTGCGCGTCGGTCACCAGCAGCGCCGCCAGGTCGTCGTCCCGCTCCGCCAACTGCCGCTTGAGCAGGTGCCGTCCACGGGTCACGAAGGCCGCGACGCTCACCGAGTGCGACAGCGGTACGCGCGCCGCCAGCGGCCGGGCGTCGCCGCGCTCGGTCGCGACATGCAGCGGCATCGCGAAGAGGTCGTCGGTCGGGACGATCGTGAGATGCGTCAACGGGCCGCCCCGCGTGGCGTGTTCCCAGACCGGCGCGATCAGCAGGTCCCAGATCCGGTGGCAGGTCTCGGTGCCGGGCGCGCCCGCCTCCAGGTCGGCGGTCACCTCCCGCGCCAGCGCGGTCACGTCGTCGTACGGGACGGCGGGCAGCAGCGTCAGCAGGCCGTCGCGGCACACCATGACCCCGAGCCGGTCCGCGACGGCGGCACCCGCCCCGCCGTCGCGGCGCACCCCGTCCGGCGCCACGTAGCTGAAGTACCGCACCACACAGGACCCTTGGTGGTTGAGGGTGTACTGCACGAGCTGGTGGGCGATGTCCTCGTCGTGCGTGACCGAGGTGAGCGGGTGCTGGAGGAACCACTCCTCGTACTCCTGCTCGCGCCGCACGATCAGCGTCCGCAGCCGCTCCGCCTCCTCGTCCGCCAGGGTGCCGGGAGCGGCGCGCCGCCCCGTGCCAGGCGGCGGCTCCGCCCCGGACCCGCCTGCCTCGGCGCCCGCCTGACGGGCCGTCGGCGGCGCGAGCAGCGGCGGCCGCGAGGAGCCGAGCAGGTCGAGCAGTTCACGCCCCGAGGACTCCTCGACCAGCGACAGGATCTGCTCCAGATTCTCCCGCGACCCGTCGCCCGTCTCGACCCGCGCCGCGATGGCCTGGAGGTACGCGGGCCGCATGTGCCGCGCGTAGGCCCGCTTGTAGACCGGCAGCGCGACCGCGCCGCGTACGGTCCTGGCCATCGTCAGACGGCGGTCAAGGACGTCGGCGGGACGGCTGTCCTCGGGGAGCTGCCCCGCCACCCGCGCGTAGCCGCGCACCGTGTACGCGTAGAAGTCGACGTCCATCCCGGTCTGCCGGCCGATACCGCTGTCGTCCTGCTCCAACTCGTCCAGCAGCGCCGCCAGTTCGGCCAGCCCCTCGGGGCCGCCCCTCCTGATCGCGAGATTCTGCCGGGCGATCCGGGCACCGCGCGCCCAGGGCTGGTCGAGCAGGTCCTCGTAGTACGCGACGGCGTTCGCGGGGTCGCACTGCGCGCTCAGATTCGCCGACTGGGCGACCCGGTAGGAGTCGCCGAGGGCCCGACTGACGACCAGCGACTCGCCGATGACCTCCAGCGCCCGGCCCGCGTCGCCGTCCTGCCGTACCGCCGTCGCCAGATTGTGCAGGGCGTTCGCGTAGCCGCGCAGGAACTCCCGGTGCCGGGGCGGCGCGTCGGGCGAGGTGGGCAGTGCGATCCCGAACTCCGCCAGACCGGCGCGGACATCGGCGCACAGCGCCTCCAGCTCCGGTACGAGACCGTGCGCGTCGGTGCCTCCCGGGCGGTCGCGCGCGGTCTGGCTGCGCTCCTCGAAGGCGGCGCGCGCCTGATTGCTCCGCAGGTCGGGCAGCACCCACCACAGCCCGGCCGTCACGGCCGTGCGCACGGCCGTACCGAAGGCGATCCTGGCCGGGGTGAAGTCGCCCAGCCGGTACCGGATACGGCCGACGCCGTCGTACCAGCGGGCCACCGCGTAGGAGGCGAACTCGTCGGGCGCCTGCGCCAGGCGCGCCAGGAGGCCCTCCGCGTCGGCCCTGGACGCGTCGATGAGCTGGAGGCCGGTCAGCGGCTCGTACGCCATGTCCGCCCGGACGATCTCGCACCAGTACGCGCCGACGCGCCGCGCGGTCGTCCGTGTGCCGCCGCCGGGGGCCGGGCTGTGCGCGTCCGCGAGCCGCAGCATGCCGACGGCGTCGGACTGGCGCATGGGGATGTCGAAGTCGACGTCGAAGCGGGTGATCAGGTCCTCGACGTCCAGCGTCTCGACGAAGGCGCGGATGGCGGAGGAGGCGGATCGGCCGCCGGGGGCGGGGGCGGGGCGGGACGCCGGGCCTAAGGCGCCTTCTGGGGAGGGTGACGCGGATGTCATGGGAAACCTCGGTGCCGTCGGGTGAGCCAGCGGGATGCGCCGTACGCGATCAGCCCCGACACCACGGCGCAGGGCAGTGTCACGGCGACGGGGAGCGGTCCGAGATCGAGGTGGCGGCGGACCAGGACGGTCACCAGCCAGCACAGGGACGCGCCGACCAGCCCGGCCGCCCAACTGACCAGCCACGCGTAGGAGGTGGTCGCCCTGACCCCCGCCCAGCGCAGCACGGTCAGCGGCAGCGCCAGGGCGAGCGCGGTGAGCACGGCGATGGTGGGGGACTGGAGGAAGCGGGAGAGCGGTACGTGGTACGAGAACGACTGGACGGCGGCGAGCGCGGTGGCCGCCGCGCCCAGCACCGAGCCCTGGATGAGCGTCAGCTTCCCGCGCCGGTCGTCGAAAGCGCGGTCCACGATGGTGGTCGCCAACGCCCGTGCCGCCTCGGCGCGTTCGCGCGTCGTCTCCAGATACACCTGGTCGCTCTCGGCCTGCGCGATCAGCGCCTCGGCCGCCGCGAGGTCGGCCTCGGGCCAGGACGCGCCCGGGCCCCGGCGGTGGACGACGGGCGCGTGGATGCGCATGTTGGCGGCGGCGATGGCGACCGTACGGCTCAACTGCCGCAGTCCGGTGATCGTCCACGTCATGCCCTGCGCGCCGAGCTGCGTCCCGTCCAGCAGCGCCGCCGCGCGCAGCACCCGGCCGAGCGCGATCGGCTGCCCGGAAGCCGCGGGCTCCAACTCCCGCAACAGCTCGCGCGTATGACGCTCACTCACTTCCACCCGTACGTGCACCGGCTCGTCGGCCGCGTACTGCCGTGCCTCGTACCGCAGTTTCGAGGCGTGCAGCAGATAGCGGGTCAGCGGCCGCAGTCCGCTCTCGCCGTCCACGGCCCACGCCCAGGCGTCCAACTCGGCCTCCAGCGCGGCCGGGGCGAGCACGTAGAGGTGGGAGACGGCGTTGTGCGCCGGGTCCTCCTCGGGCCGCCACACGTCGAAGCCGTCGTCGGTACGGTCGAAGCCGCGCCACCAGGCGCCGTCGCGGCCCGAGCCCGAGGCCGTAGCGCCGAAACCCGTACCGCCGGAGCCCGTACCGCTGACCGACCCCGTACCGCTGACGGAACCCGGTCCCGGCACCGGCGGGCCGTACCGGCGTATCTCCTCGCACACCGTGTGGTCGTTCACGCCGACAGTGCGCCGGCGCAATGCCTCGAAGACGCGGAATTCGCCGAGGATTCCGTCCGGCGGGGGCCCGGCGCCCGGCCGTCCGGTGCTCGCGACCGCCGTGTTCCATTCGGTCAGCAGGTCATTCCACTGTTCGAGGCCGGAATGGGTGTCATTCGGGGCGAGCAGCGCGATCAGGCCAACGGTGTCGTGTTCCGCGAAGACGAAGGCGGAGTGAACGGAGGTCGCGCCGCCGCGTTCGGCCGCCGCGAGGATTTCCAGGTCCTTCGTATGGCCGGGAATGGCCGGTAAGCGGGCCGCGTGAAACGGAAGTCCGGTAATCGGCGATGTCATGCCGAGCGCTCGGCACGCCTGCCAGAGATCGTTGAGATAGGCGTGTGCGGATTCGTCGTCGGCGGAGGCGGTGGGGGCGAAGCAGGCGATGAGCAAGGCCGGTTTGACGATGCCGCGCATCAGGCGGCGGGGCCGGTCGACGAGGGGCCGCCCGTCGAAGGCCCGGCCGCCGGGCCCCGGTCCTCGCTGCTCAGGTCCAACGTGAGCCGCCGCACCAGGATGTTGCGCTGCTCGCGCTGCCGCTGCGGGATGAAGGACTTCACCGGGCCGGGACGCGCCAGCGCGCGCCGCGACTCCTCCAGCCTCTGGAGCGCGCCGAGCGCGTCGCGCACGCCCTCCTCGCTCCCGTCCGCCAACGCGGTACTCAACGCGTCCAGCGCGTCCCCCACCGCACCCCATTCCTCCGAGGTCAGCAGCCAGTCCTCAATGGCCTCGACCCGCCCGAGAACGCTCCGCACACTGAGCCGGTCCGTCATGGCCCTCCCCCCTGCCCCGAGAATGCGAAAGCCCCCCGGCACGCGCATCCGTTTCGGCGGAAGCGTATACCGGAGGGCTGACGGCGCACCCGGGAAATACCCGGAAGGACCTCTCCGCGGATCTCGGTACGGATCTCGATACGGATCTCCGTACGCCGATCGCTACGGGATCAGTGCCGCGACGCCAACGCGCGATTGAGGTCGAGGACATTGACGTGCTTCTGGCCGAGAAAGCCCAGCTCGCGCCCCGACACATGGTCGGCCACCAGCTCGCGTACCGCGTCCGCGGAGAGCCCGCGGGCCCTGGCGACCCGGTTCACCTGCTCGTACGCGTACGCGGGCGAGATGTCCGGGTCCAGGCCGGAGCCGGAGGCGGTCACCGCGTCGACCGGGACCGAGGCCGGGTCGACACCGTCGAAGGCGGCGACGTCCTTGCGGCGCTGCTCGATCGTCTTGACCAGGCCCGGGTCGTTGGGGCCGAGGTTGGACGCGCCCGAGGCCAGCGGGTCGTAGCCGCCGGCCGACGGGCGCGGCTGGAACCACTTGGGGTCCGGACGGGCCGCCTCGTCGGCGTCGTCGGGGTTCTTCTTCGGCAGGTCGAAGCTCTGCCCGATCTGCCGGGACCCGACGACCTGGCCGTTCTGCGTGACCTCGGAGCCGTTCGCCCTGTCGCTGAAGGCGACTTGGGCGACGCCCGTGACGGCCAGCGGGTAGACGATCCCCGCGATCACGGTCATCAGCAGCAGGACGCGGAGCGCCGAGAGGTGCCTGCGGACCGCGCTGGAGTGGAACGTGAACATCGTGTCGCACCTTCCTTTCGTGAAGAGGTGTCGCTCGCCCGGAGGCGGCGGTCAGCGCAGTCCGGGGATGAACTGGATGATCAGGTCGATGAGTTTGATGCCGATGAACGGCAGGGCGAGGCCGCCGAGTCCGTAGACCCAGATGTTGCGGTTGAGCAGGGCGGCGGCGGACGACGGCCGGTAGCGGACACCGCGCAGCGCGAGCGGGATCAGCGCGACGATGATCAGCGCGTTGAAGATGATCGCGGAGGCGATGGCCGACTGCGGGCTGTGCAGGCCCATGACGTTGAGCTTGTCCAGGCCCGGATAGGCGACGGTGAACATCGCGGGGATGATCGCGAAGTACTTCGCCACGTCGTTGGCGATCGAGAAGGTCGTCAACGCGCCACGGGTGATGAGCAGTTGCTTGCCGATCTCGACGATCTCGATCAGCTTGGTCGGGTTGGAGTCCAGGTCCACCATGTTCCCGGCCTCCTTGGCGGCCGAGGTGCCGGTGTTCATGGCCACGCCGACGTCGGCCTGCGCGAGCGCGGGCGCGTCGTTCGTACCGTCGCCGGTCATCGCGACGAGCTTGCCGCCCGCCTGCTCCCGCTTGATGAGCGCCATCTTGTCCTCGGGGGTGGCCTCGGCGAGGAAGTCGTCCACGCCCGCCTCCTCCGCGATGGCCTTGGCCGTCATCGGGTTGTCGCCGGTGATCATCACCGTGCGGATGCCCATCGTCCGCAGCTCCGCGAAGCGTTCGCGCATCCCGGCCTTGACGACGTCCTTGAGGTGGATCACGCCGAGCACGGTCGCGGTCGTCCCGCCGTTGCGGCGCACGATCTCGCCGACGACCAGCGGTGTGCCGCCGCTCGCCGAGATGCCGTCCACGATCTCGCCGACCTCGGGGCTCGGCTGTCCGCCCGCGTCGCGGATCCACCGGATGACGGCGGAGGCCGCGCCCTTGCGCAGCGACCGCTGGCCGCCGTCCTCGACGAGGTCGACGCCGCTCATCCGGGTCTGCGCCGTGAACGGCACGAACTCCGCGTGCGGCAGCTCCCCTTCGGCCCGCGCGCGCAGCGCGTACCGCTCCTTGGCGAGCACCACGACGGACCGTCCCTCGGGCGTCTCGTCCGACAGCGACGAGAGCTGCGCCGCGTCGGCCAGCCGGCCGATGTCGGCGCCGCCCAACGGCAGGAACTCGGCGGCCTGCCGGTTGCCGAGGGTGATGGTGCCGGTCTTGTCGAGCAGCAGGGTGTTGACGTCGCCCGCCGCCTCGACGGCCCTGCCCGACATGGCCAGCACATTGCGCTGCACCAGCCGGTCCATGCCCGCGATGCCGATCGCGGACAGCAGCGCCCCGATGGTGGTCGGGATGAGCGCCACGACCAGCGCGACGAGGATCACGATGGACTGCTCGGCGCCCGCGTAGATCGCCATCGGCTGGAGCGTGACGACGGCCAGCAGGAACACGACGGTCAGTGAGGCCAGCAGGATGTTCAGCGCGATCTCGTTCGGCGTCTTCTGCCGTGACGCGCCCTCGACCAGGGCGATCATCCGGTCGATGAACGTCTCGCCCGGCTTGGAGGTGATCTTGACGACGATACGGTCGGACAGCACGCGGGTGCCGCCCGTCACCGCCGACCGGTCACCGCCCGACTCCCGGATGACGGGAGCCGATTCACCGGTGATCGCGGACTCGTCCACCGACGCGATGCCCTCGACGACGTCACCGTCGCCGGGGATGATCTGCCCGGCCTCGACCACCACGTGGTCGCCGAGCCGGAGTTCGGCGGCGGGCACCGGCTCCTCGGCGACCGCCCCCGCGGACCCCGCGGCAGAAGTGCCCTGCCCGTGACTCCAGTTGGCCAGCCGACGCGCCACGGTCTCGGTCTTCGTACGCCGCAGCGTCTCCGCCTGCGCCTTGCCGCGGCCCTCGGCGACGGCCTCCGCCAGATTGGCGAAGACGGCGGTCAGCCAGAGCCACGCGGTGATCACCCAGGCGAAGATGCTCGGGTCCTTGATCGCGGAGAGCGTGGTCAGCACTGCGCCAGCCTCGACCACGAACATGACCGGGTTCCTGGCCATGACACGCGGGTCGAGCTTGCGGCACGCGTCGGGCAGCGAGATCAGCAACTGCTTGGGATCGAGCAGCCCGCCGGAGATCCGGTGCGACGGCTGCGCCGCCGCGGCGCCGTGGCCCCCCGAGGGGGACGGCGGCCTGTCAGTGGTGACGGACATCAGTGCAGACCTTCCGCGAGCGGGCCCAGCGAGAGTGCGGGGAAGTAGGTGAGGCCGACGACCACGATGATCACGGCCGTGAGCAGGCCGACGAACTGCGGCCGATGGGTGGGCAGCGTGCCCGCGGTGACGGGCACCGGCTGCTGTCCGGCGAGCGAACCGGCCAGCGCCAGCACGAAGATCATCGGCAGGAAGCGGCCGAAGAGCATCGCCAGACCGAGCGCGGTGTTGTACCACTCGGTGTTGACGCTGAGGCCCGCGAACGCCGAGCCGTTGTTGTTGGCGGCCGAGGTGAAGGCGTACAGCACCTCGGAGAAGCCGTGCGGACCGGAGTTGAGCATCGCGGCGCGCTCGCCGGGCAGCGCCATCGCCGTACCGGTGCCGATCAGGACGACCGCGGGCGTGGCCAGGATGTACAGCGACGCGAATTTCATCTCGCGCGCGCCGAGCTTCTTGCCCAGGTACTCCGGTGTGCGGCCGACCATCAGCCCGGCCACGAACACCGCGATGACCGCGAGGATCAGGATGCCGTAGAGACCGGAGCCGGTACCGCCGGGCGCGATCTCGCCGAGCATCATGTTGAAGATCGTCATGCCGCCGCCGCCCGGCGAGAACGAGTCGTGGAAGGAGTTGACGGCGCCGGTCGAGGTCAGCGTGGTCGAGGCCGCGAAGAGCGTCGACGCCCAGATCCCGAACCGCTGTTCCTTGCCCTCCATCATCCCGCCCGCCGCGTGACCGGCCGAACTGCTCACGCTGTGCAGCTCGTTGACGGTGATGAGCGCCACCGACGCGGCCCAGATCAGACCCATCACGGCGAGGATCGCGTACCCCTGGCGGTGGTCGCCGACCATCTTGCCGAAGGTGCGCGGCAGCGAGAAGGAGATCACCAACAGCAGGTAGATCTCCAGGATGTTGGAGATCCCGTTGGGGTTCTCGAAGGGGTGGGCGGAGTTGGCGTTGTAGAACCCGCCGCCGTTGGTGCCCAGTTCCTTGATGACCTCCTGCGAGGCCACGGGACCGCCGGTGATCGACTGCTTGTCGCCGATCAGCGTGGTGATCTCGTGGACGCCGTGCAGATTCTGCACCGCGCCCGCCGCGACCAGCACGATCGCGAAGACGAACGCCATCGGCACCAGCAGCCGTACGACGATCCGCGTCAGGTCCACCCAGAAGTTGCCGACCCGGTCCGTCCTGCGGCGCGTGAAGCCGCGGATGAGGGCGGCGACCACGGCGATGCCGACGGCGGCCGACACGAAGTTCTGCACCGCCAGACCCGTCATCTGGACCAGGTGACCCATCGTCACCTCGCCCGAGTACGACTGCCAGTTGGTGTTCGTCACGAACGAGGCGGCCGTGTTGAACGCCTGGTCGGCCTTGACCGGCGCGAAGCCCAGTGACAGCAACAGGTGGTTCTGAAGCCGCTGGAAGGCGTAGAGGAAGAGCACGGACACCACGGAGAACGCCAGCACGCCCCGCAGATACGCCGACCACTTCTGGTCCGCGTCGCCGTCGACGCCGCCGAGCCGGTAGATGCCGCGCTCGACGCGCAGGTGCTTGGCGGTGGTGAGGATGCGGGCGATGTAGTCGCCCAGCGGGCGGTAGGACAGCGCCAGTGCCGCGATCAGGACGGTGATCTGGAGCCAGCCCGCGAGAGTGTCGTTCACTAGAACTTCTCCGGGAAGATCAGGGCCAGCACGAGGTAGACGAGCAGGCAGGCAGCCACGACGAGGCCGACGACGTTCTCGGCGCTCACAGCTTCTCGACCCCCTTGACCACCAGGGCGAGCACGGCGAACACCGCGACCGTCACGAGGACGAAGACAACATCGGACATGGGCGAGAACCCCGGATCGTGTGGAGAGGTGAACGGAAGGACATCGCTCATGAGACGGCCTGACCGGGGCCCGTCCGGCGCTGTTAACGCTTCCCTGGCGCGGCGGACGGCCACGTTGACACCGTCTTGACGGCGCAGGCCGTGTCCTGCCGGGCTCTGCCGGGGTGTACGGCCGCGCCGCAGGTCAGCGGGGCGGCGCGCGAACGATTACGGCAGCCGGGTGAGCGGGGGCGGGCTGGCGTCCGGGGCCCGGCGTCAGGGGCGCGGAGGCGCGGCGGGCTGGCGTCGGGGTCGCGGGGTCGCGGCGGCCCGGCGGCCCGGCGTCAGGGTCGCGTCAAGACCGCGGGCGGGGGCGTCAGGGCCACGTCAGCGGTCGGTACGGGGCCGCCGGACGCTCGTAGCGTCGGAGACATGGGATACGGCGAGGCGGTCGAGACGGTGCGGTCGGGGGCTTCCCCGGTGTCGGCCGGGCACGCGCCCGCGGCCGGGCACGGGTACGGGCCCGCGGCCGGGCATGGGTACGGGTACGGGCCCGGTTCGGCGTACGGACGCCCGCGCCCGCGCGGCGCCGCGCACGTATCAGCGCACGTATCCGCGTACGGGCGGCTGCCCGGTCAGGTGCGCGTCCATCGGCCCGCGACGGCGTACGACCACGGATGGCGCGCCGGATTCCGGGTCGCCCTCGGGGTGGCGGGCGGCCTGCTCGCGGCGCTGACCGCGGCGGACTGGGCGCTGGGCACCCTCGACCCCGTGCGGGCCGCGTTCTGGACCGCGCTGGCCGCCGCCGTCTTCGGGGCGCTGTGTCCGCCCCTGGTCACGGCGGGTGACGGCTGGCTCCGGGTGCGGGGCGTGCTGCGCGGCCACCGCGTCCGTACCGACCGCCTGGTCCGTATCCACCTCTTCCCCGGCCGCACCCCCCGGCTCGTCCTCATCGACGCCGAGGGCGGGCGCGCCGCCTTCGACCCGCGCGTGCTCGCGGCCAACCCCGGCCTGTGGCGCCTGCTGGAGGCGGGCGGGCGGCGGTCGTACGGCAGGGGGCTGCTGGTCGCGGGGCTGCCGGTGCTGGACGGACTGGCGGCCGAGGCCGCAGGGGGCGCGGGGCGGGAGCCGGGACTGGAATCGGGTGCGGAATCGGGTCTGGAATCGGGTGCGGAATCGGGGCGGGAGCCGGGTCCGGGGTCGGGCGGCGGGCCCGGCCGGTCGGGTCGCGGCTGATCCGGGGTGCGGACCCGGGGCAGGCGGGGCAGGCTGGTGTCATGGACACTCCGCCGATCACCGTGCACCCGCCGGGCCCCGGCGGCGGGCGGCGGGTCACCATCCGCGGCACCGACGTGGGCCGCGCTCACCGCATAGCCGACCTCGTCGAATTCCTCCGCCGCGCCGGTCTGGACGACATAGAGGTCGAGGAGACCGACCTGATCCAGTGGGTCGGCGGCGACGCGGACACCTGGTCGTAGCCGATACGAGGCCGTCGGCCGTACGGCCCACGGCGCACGTGTCGGTGCGGGTAGGTTCGGACCCGGCGTAACGCCCAACGGGGGCGTCGGCGACATCCTGGAGGACCGGGCCGGTGTCAGAGCGAGTCGAGCGCAATCAGTTAATCATTGACCAATTCCGCGCCAACGGAGGGCAGTTGGGCGGCGGAGGTCTCCCTCTGCTGCTCCTCACCACCACCGGCGCCCGTACCGGCCGCCGCCTCACCTCCCCGATGGCCTACGCCACGGACGGCCCGGACCTCGTCGTCTTCGCCGCCAACGGGGGCCGCCCCACTCACCCCAACTGGTTCTACAACCTCCGCGCCGACCCCGCCGCCCACGTCGAGGTCGGCACCGAGTCCTTCGATGTCACGGCCACCATCACCGAGGGCGCGGAGCGCGACCGGCTCTGGGCGCAGCAGTTGCGCGCGGCGCCGTTCTTCGCGGACTTCCAGCAGCGTGCGGGGCGCACGATTCCGGTCATCACGTTGAGCCGCTGATGTCGCTAGGGCGCTGAGTCGCTAGGGCGCTGCGCCGCTGAGCCGTTGGCCCGCTGGATTTCGGGCCCGCGCCGCCGGGGCCCGACGTGCGTCCCTCGGGGTGTTCCGTGATCGCCGCCGCTGCGTGTCAGTTCCGGCGGTGGCTCGTTGACCAGGGCGTGGCCCCGCGAATATGCGGTGGGCATGGTCGGTGTCAGCGGCGGGACTCGGTCCCGGACCAAGGAGGAACGTGATGGGCGCAGAGGCGTGGGACATGGTCGGCGGCGTGGGCAAGCTGGGCGCGCGGGCCGCCGTGCTGGGCGCGGTCGCGGGAGCGGCGCTGCTCCCGGCCGGTGTCGCGCACGCGAGCGTCCTCGGGGTCGGCGACGCGGTGTTCGGCAACGCCTGCGTCAACCAGGACCACGGCGTGCGGTCGGCGGGCGCGACGGTCGCGGGCAGCGGGGTGGGCGGCGGCAACCAGACCGGTCTGCCGCTCAGCCTGCCGCGCAACCACTGCGGCGGCAGCGGGATCGTCTGCACCGCCGTCTTCATGTCGTCCGTCTGACCCGGGCGGGAGCGGCGGAGCGGCGAGCGGCGGCCGGTCGGATGACGGCAGCGGCGGGCACAACGGTGGTTACGGTGGCGGGCGTTGGTACGGGCGTGGGTACGTGCGCTGCGCCGGGTGTCGGTACGGGTGTGGCCGCGGGCGCCGCGCCCGGCGACCGGGCGGTGGCCGAACTGCTCGCCCTCAGCGGGCAGGCGCTGCCCTCGCTCCGCCGGTGGGCGGCCTCGGAACCGGACTGCGGGCTGGCCCGTGCGCTGCTCACCCTGGCGACCGGCGACGGCCTCGGCGACGCGGAGCTGAAGGCGGAGTTGGCCGTCGCGTACCGCGACGCGCAGGCGGCCGGCGAGCGCCAGGCGAGCGTGGTGTACGGCGTGTTCCTCTTCACGCACCGGCAGTACGCGCTCACCGCGGACCACTTGGTGGCGCACTTCGCCCGGTGGCCGGCCGACGAGGTCGCCGGGCTCATGCTCGGCGCCTTCGCCGCGGACGCGGACCCGGCCGGACGCGCGCGGGGCGAAGCCCTCGTCGAGGAACAGGCCGCCCTCGCGGGCCCCGGCAACTGGCCCTGGACGAGCTGGCTGGCCGCCGCCCGCGCCGAGCAGGGGCGGGTACGCGACGCCCACCGGCTCGCGGCACGCGCCCTGGAACTCTGCCCGCGCTCAGGCGTCGCCGCCCACGCCCTCGCCCACGCCGAGCACGAGTTGGGCACCGGGCGGGCGGGCACGGAATTCCTCGACGCGTGGCTCGCGGCGGACCCCCGCGCGGTGCAGTCGCGCCATCTCACCTGGCACGCCGCGCTCCACTCCATCGCCTGCGGCGACTTCGCCGACGCCCGTCGCCGCGCGGACGCGGCCCTGTCCAGGTCCGACGTCGGCATGCGGGCCGCGACCAACTGGCGCCTGCTGCTGGCCGGACAGGAACCGGCCGGGCGCGACGACCCCGCGCACGTACGGGAGTTGCTGGCCGGACCGGGCGGCATGGCGGAGGTCTTCCACACCTTCAACCTCGCCCTCGCCCTGGCCGTGGAGGCCGCGACCGACGACCTGCACGCCCTGGCCCGCCGCGCCGCCGCCGACCCGCGCACGGAGTTCCGCGACGTACTGGCCCCGGTGGTACGGGCGTTGGCGGAGATCACCGCGGGCCGCCCCCGGGCGGCGGCCGACCTCCTCACCGACCTGGGCGAGGCGGCGGACCGGATCGGCGGGGTGCGCGTGGAGCGCGAGATCATCCACGACACCCTCGCCCGCGCCCTCGCGGACGCCGGAGAACCCGCCCGCGCCGCCGCCCTGCTCCACGACCGCGTCACGGCCCGCCGCCACCACGTATACGAAGACCTTCTCCTTACGCCGGGCGGCCCGGTCGTCTCCGATGACCCGGCGGCCGACCGCCGACCGCCACATACTCCGGCGTGACCGCCACACCGCCGACCGCGTACCCCCGCGCCGTCCGTGGCCGTCCCGTCCGCCCCGGCGGCCGACCGCCCCTCGCCCCGCGCGTCCCTGTGCCCCGCACGCCTGGCCGCGTCCCGGTGGCCTTACGCGTGCGTGCGCGCCACGCCCAGGGTGGCTCCGACCGGGCGGCCGCACCAGCCGCGCGGGTGCGGGCGCGGGCACCACGCGCTACGTACGTCGGTGTGACTCGCGTACTGGTGGCCCGTCGCGGGTGGCGACCCACCGTTTGGCCGCGCACCCGCGTGCACCACGCGCCACGTACGTCGGTGCGGCCCGCATACCGGTCGGCCACACGCGGGTGGTCACGTACCCGCGACCGGGCCCCGTGGCCGTGAGCGCCACGCGCCCACGTACCCCCGCCGTGCCGTTCATCGCCGGGCAGCAAGCCCGGCCCGCCCCGACTTCTTCGGAGAGTTACATGTCCGCTGCCCACTTGATCGTCGTGTCTTTGCCGGGCAGTGGGACGCCGGTGGTGGCCGGGATCACCGGCGCGCTCGGGTATGCCTCGCTCGGCACGATGAGCGGAGATCAGTCGGCCGGGCCGCGGCAGCCCGGTCCTGGCGAGGTGTATTCGCTGCTCACGGCCGCCTACGGTCCCGAGAGGGCCGCCCGCCTGCTGAACCCGAATCCGAGTCCGAACCCGAATGTGGAGCCCGCTTTTCACGAGGCGGTCAGCGCCCTGTGGCGGGTGTGGTGGACGCGCCTGGGCCAGCCGGTCACGCACGGCTCACCCGTGGACCCCGGCGCCGAAGCCCGGCTGGCCCGGCTGCCCGCCGCCGAACTGCTCGATCTGCTGCCGGGCAGGGGCTGTTGGTACGTCACCGGCCTGGACCTGCGCCGGGCCGACGCCGACCTTCTGCGCGTCTGGCACTCCGGCGGACGGCCGCCGATCGTCTTCCACCACCGGGACATCCGCGACCGGATCATCAGCCAGATCCGCGCCCTCACCCGGCCCGAGGGCCAGGTGGGCTCCCTAGCCGGAACACCTCGTCTACCGCGACATCCTCACCGCCCTGCCGACCCTGGACGCCCGCATCACCCTCGCGCTGACCGACCCTGGCTTCCCCGGCATGCACGAGGCCCGCCGGAGCCAGTGGCTCCTCCGCCACCCGGCGGTCTGCGTGATCACCGACGAGGAACTGGCGGGCCCCGCGCGCGAAGAGGCACTCGCCCGCCTCCTGCGCGCGACGGGCCACACGTCCCTCCCGGCCACCGCACTCCCCCCGCCGGCCGCCCCCGGCGACGTACCGCCGGACACCGGCCGCGCGCTCTTCACCCCCGCCCACGACCGGCTCCTCCGCCTCCACCACGGCGACCTCCTGCCTCCCCTGGACGCGGCCACGTCCACGAGGTGAAGGCCGCCGTGCGCTCGGGCACCGTCCCCCGAATCCGCGCCGATTCCGCGCCGATTCCGCGCCGGAGGCGTCAGGTGCCGTTGACCAGGCGGATGTAGCGGACCCAGTCCCAGTTGGGTCCGGGGTCGGTGTGGTCGGTGCCGGGGACCTGGACGTGGCCGATGATGTGGTCGCGGTCCTTGGGGATGCCGTACTTGTCGCAGATCTCGGCGGTGAGGGCGGCCGAGGAGTGGTACATCGCGGTGGTGAAGTAGGCGGGCTGGTCGACCCAGCCCTCGTGCTCGACGCCGATGCTGCGGGTGTTGTAGTCCCAGTTGCCCGCGTGCCAGGCGACATCGCGCTCGCGGACGCACTGGGCGATGGCGCCGTCGCCCGAGCGGACGACGTAGTGGGCCGCCGCCGCGTGGGAGGGGTCCTGGAAGAGGCTGATGGTGTCGGTGAAGGACTCCTGGGTGACGTGGATCACCACGAGGTTGATCGGGTAGGTCGAAGTGCGGTTGGACGCCGTGTAGTTGCCGGAACTGGCCGGGGTCCAGGAGGCCGACGGGTAGTCCACGGTGGCGGCCGACGCGCGGCCGATCCCGGACGTCAGGTCCGCCGTGACGCCGACGGTGACGGCGGCCCCGAAGGCGAGGGTGCCGCGCAGCAGCGAGCGCCGGGTGGGCGTCTCCGCCGCGAGCGGGACCCCGGCGGGGGTGCCGGGTATGCGCCCGGGTGAGCCGGTGGGTTCGGTGCCGGAGACGACCCCGGACGGGACCGGGACCCCGGACACGGCCCCGGACGTACCCGAGGACGTAACCCCGAGCGTGCCCCCGGACGTACCCGTGGACGTAACTCCGGGCGTGCCCGTGGCGTCGACTTCGCGCCCAACCTGGCCGGATTCACCGGCCGGGCTCAACGGGCTTGACAGCGCGGGTACTTGGGGGTCGCTGGGGCGTGCCATGAAAAGCTCCCTTGGGCGTCATGGAGAGGACGAGTGCATGACAGAAGTACGGGGCCTGCTCATGGTGGGGTCCGGGTGCGTGACCTGCCAAGCGATTCGCGAATTGGCAGAGGTCCACACCGGTGGCGAGACCGCGGCGGCCCCGTCGCCGCCCGTTGCTTGGCTGCCGGACCCCGGCCGTCGGTCGACGCCGTACACGGCCGTGCACACGGAATCGGCGCCGCGCCCTGACCGTACGTAATCGAACCGTCCCCCTGTGCATAACAACTGACACACACTCACATCACTACCCGGCCACATCCGGTGCCGGGTTTACCCGTATCACGCACTCCGTGACCGTTTGGTTCCCGACGTCAACTCTTTGATTCGGCTTGGAAAACGACCCCGGCTCTATTAACGTTCGATAACGCAGCGCGGTTGTCACCACCGCCACAGAGGCGGCACCGCGCGCTTGCCGAATCCCGTCCGCGGGAACCGGGGACCCGCCCTCCTGCTCGCCACACCCTGGCGTACGGGAGGGGTCCAATGGGGTGAATCGGGCAGCATCCAGGCCCGTAGGAGACCTTCCTGCTCCGAACCCGTCAGCTAACCCGGTAGGCGACAAGGAAGGAAAGGAGTGCGCCCGCGTGGCGTCCAACCAGCCTGCCTACGCTCCCGCCCCGGCGGCCCCAGCGGCCGATCCCCCCGGCGAGTGGGACGACTGGAATTCTCCAGGGGATTCCGCCGCCTCTGCCGAAGCCACTGCTTCTGCCTCTGTCGCTGCCCCTGCCGAAGCCGCCGCGTACGTCGCGGCCCAGGTCGACCCCGGTGCCGCGGGCGCGCAGGGCGGATACGGCGCGTACGGCGTTCAGGGCGCGAACCGTCACCGGCTTCCGCGCCAGCGCTCCGTCGGCTCCGTGGCCCGTGGCTCGACCGTCCTCGGCGTCGCCGCGATGGCCGCCGTAGGGGCCGGGGGCGTAGCCGTCGCGGCCGACGCCGTACCCGCGCCCATAGCGGTCCCGGACCTGCCGGAACTCCCCGACTCCCTTGACCTGCCCCCGAGTTCGACGGGGGTCTCGCCCGCCGGTTCGCCCGGCGTCTCGGCGCTGCCCACGGCCGGTGACTTCTTCGGCGCGGCGGTACGGGACGTGTCGGCCCCCGACACCGCCGTGAGCACGGCCGCCGATACGGCCACGGACTTGGCTCCGGCTACGGACTTGGCTCCGGCCCCCGACTTGGCTCCGGCCACGGACTTGGTTCCGGCCACGGACTTGGCGCCGGTTTCGACCACGGCTCCGACCGCCGTCGTGGCCGCCTCCTCCGTCGACGTCGCGCCGTCCGCCGCCCCCGTGCCCACCGACCCCGGTGAGGCCCTGCGCGCCCGCATCATCGACGAGGCCACGCGGCAGCGGGACGCCGCCGCGCGGGCCGAGCGCGAGGCGGCCGAGAAGGCGGCGGCCCAGCAGGCCGCCCGCGAGGCCGCCGCGCAGAAGGTACGCGAGCAGGCAGCCGCCGCGAAGGCCGCGGCGGAAGCACAGGCCAAGGCCGATGCCGAGGCCGCCGCCAAGGCCGAGTCCGAGCGCCTGGCCCACCTCGCGGTCTCGTACCTCAAGCCGCTCGCCTCGTACACGCTCACCGACAGCTTCGGCGAGGCCAGTTCCCTGTGGGCCAACACCCACTCCGGCCAGGACTTCGCCGCTCCCACCGGCACCCCGGTGCACGCCATCCACACCGGTACGGTCACCTCGGCCGGGTGGGCGGGCTCGTACGGCTACCGCGTGATCCTCACCCTCGATGACGGCACCGAGCTGTGGTACTGCCACCTCTCCACCATGGTCGTCACCTCCGGCGAGGTCATCACCGGCGACACCATCGGGCGCGTCGGCGCCACCGGCAACGTCACCAGCCCCCACCTCCACCTGGAGGTCCGCCCCGCCGCCGGGGCCGCCCCCATCGACCCGGCCGTCTGGCTCCGCGCCCACGACATCGCCGTCTGAACCATCTGGGACGGTCCCGCTCCACCCGGGACCGCTCCTCCGGTTAACCCCGACGGCCCTGGCGCTCCCCCCCCGACGCCAGGGCCGTTGGCATGCGGCCGGTTCGGTCAGCCCTTCCGGTCCAGCGTCGCCGACAGCACGGCGATACCCGTCTCGCCCTCGTCGAACTGGCGCAGGACATCCGCCAGCGTGGCGGCGGCATCGGTGTGCTCGATGACGAGCAACGGCTGCGCGCCGTCGTCCTGGACCGCCGGCACGAAGTCGGTGACGATCTCGCCCCGCAGCAGCACCAGACGGTCGGCGTCGAGCGGATCGCGGACCAGCCCGGCGAGGTGCGTCCGCAACTCGTCCGTCTCGCCCAGATCGGCGTCCAGCACCGCGTGGTGCGACAGCACCGTCACGGCCAACCGCTCGCCGATCCGCTCATAACGCGCCGAGAGGTCGTCCGACAGCAGATAAAAGACGCCCTCCTCGCCCTCGTGCCCCCGGTTCAGCAGCAGACGGATCATCCGCTCCGCCGGGTCGGGCGAGTCCAGATCGAGGTCCAGAATCACTTCCACGCCGTCCGGATCCATCGACGGGATCGCGCCGATCCATATCCGCGCCGACCCGGAACCGGCGGCCCCGCCGCCGGTCGTGACATCGTCGTCGTCCATGCGCGGCATTCAAACACGCGGCTCTCAGCCGCGTGGGCCCGTCACGGCCGGGGCGTGGTCTCAGGGGCGACGGCGATGTCGGCGTCGGCCCGCGACCGCCCTGGACGGGGCGCCCGCGTCGGCGTTCATACGCGCGGCTCTCAGCCGCGTCGGCCCGTCACGGCCCAGGACGCGGCGGCCACGCCACCGGCGACGGTGAAGACGGCGGGCCAGGCGCCGAGCTTGCGGGCGAGAGGGTGCGAACCCGCGAAAGCGGCCACGTAGACGGTGGTCAGCGTCGTGGCGACCGCCGGTCCCGAGCGCGCGTGCCACTCGCGGGCCGCGAGCGTGCCCGCCGCCGCGAGGGCCACGCCCCCAAGGGCCCGCTTCCGCGTCCACCGGGCCACCCCGTAGCCGCCGATCAGCCCGCCCGCCGCCACCACACTCGCCGGAACCCCAGCCATCCCGTCCTCCTCCTCACGCACCAACCCCGAAGCCTTGCCTCCGAGGCTAACCGCCCCTCGTCCGCCGCCGCCGCGAGGGGGTCCGCGACCAGAGGCGGCGAGTCGCCCTGTCCGGTGTTTGGGGACGGGAGCCGGGGTTGGCGGGTGTGCCAGTGGCGGTGGGCCAGCCCGTCCGGCGTTTGAGGACTAGCCCCAGCGGCAATGAGCGCCCACCCGTCGACCACGCCCCGCCGTCCGGCACCCGAGGGCGGACAGGGGACGGTTCCCCGGGCGGGACCCCCGCCGCCCCTACCCTCGGGGAATGACCGACGCCGACCTCCGTATGGAGGGCCGCCCGGAGGGCCGTACGCCCCGCGACTGGGCCGTGGACGCGGCCGCGCTCTGCTTCGCCGTACTGGTCGGCATGGTGGTCTACGGCGTCGCGGCGCAGCACGAGGACCGGCCGGTGTGGATCCAGGCGGTCGACCTGCCGCTCGGCGCGCTCGCGTGCGTGTCGCTGTGGTGGCGCAGGCGGTACCCGATGGCCGTGGCGCTGCTGGCCGTACCCGCGTTGGCGCTGTCCAACAGCGTGTTCGGCGCCGGGATGGTGATCACGGCGAGCCTGGCGCTGTACGAGCCGCTGCGCCGTTCGCTGCCGGTGCTCGGACTGTTCGTGGCCGCGTCGGTGCCGGACGCGCTGCTGCTGTCGGACCCGCACGGCACCGACTGGACGGCGGCGGCCTTCTCGGTGGCGTACTACCTCGTCTCCTTCGCCTCGGGCAGCGCCCTGCGCAGCCGACGCCAACTCCTCGTCCGGCTGCGGGAGGACGCGGTACGCGAGCGCGCCGACCACGCGCGGCGGCTCGCCGACACCCGCCGCGCCGAACGGACCGCCATCGCACGGGAGATGCACGATGTGCTGGCGCACCGCATCTCGCTGCTGTCCGTGCACGCGGGCGCGCTGGCGTACCGGACGAGGAGCGCCGACGGGCCCGCGCTGGACGCCGCAGAGATCGAGGAGAGCGCCCGCGTCATCCGGGACAACGCCCATCAGGCGCTGGAGGAGTTGCGGGAAGTGCTGCTCGTGCTGCGGACGGAGGACGAGGGCACGGCCGCGCCGCAGCCACGGCTCGCGGACGTGGCCGTACTGGTGGCCGAGGCGCGGGCGGCCGGCCAGGACGTGCAGTTCCACGACGACGTGGACGCCGCGCTCGCGTCCGACCTGCGCCCGCAGGCCCAGCGCACCGCCTACCGCGCGGTGCAGGAGGCGCTGACCAACGCCCGTAAGCACGCGGCCGGTTCACCCGTGACCGTACGGCTGAGCGGCGCGCCCGGCGCGGACCTCACCGTCGAGGTGACCAACCCGCAGGCGTACGAGGCGACTTCGGGGCCGCCGCGCCCGATCCCCGGTTCCGGCACCGGTCTCGTGGGCCTCGGCGAGCGCGTCGCCCTGGACGGCGGGACCCTCGAACACGGCCGCGCCGACGGCGTGTTCACCGTACGGGTACGGCTACCGTGGCCCGCGACATCAGCGCGTGATCCACGGCAGCGGGGGAAGGGCGAGGCGTGAGGGGCGACGGCATGATCCGGGTACTTCTGGTCGACGACGACCCGCTGGTGCGCGCCGGGCTGAAGATGATGCTGCGCGGCGCCGACGGCATCGAGGTCGTCGGCGAGGTGGGGGACGGCGCGGCCGTACCCGGGGCCGTACGGCAGCACGGTCCCGACGTCGTCCTCATGGACATCCGCATGCCGGTCATGGACGGCATCACCGCCACCCGCGCCCTCACCGGGCGCGACCCCGCGCCCCAGGTCATCGTGCTGACCACCTTCGGCGCCGAGGACACCGTCCTGGAGGCGGTACGCGCGGGCGCGGCGGGCTATCTGCTCAAGCACACCGAGCCGGAGGAGATCGTCGAGGCCGTACGCCGGGCGGCTCGCGGCGAACCCGTCCTGTCGCCGTCCGCCGCTCGTGCCCTCATCGCCCACGCGGCTACCGGGTCCTCTTCCCGCGCCGACGCCGCCCGGCAGCGGCTCGCCGACCTCTCCGAGCGCGAGCGCG
The DNA here is from genome assembly GCF_055558595.1 of Streptomyces sp. NPDC025721. Lineage (NCBI taxonomy): Bacteria > Bacillati > Actinomycetota > Actinomycetes > Kitasatosporales > Streptomycetaceae > Streptomyces > Streptomyces sp. NPDC025721. The sequence goes on from NZ_JBVHMF010000001.1 coordinate 258,884, forward strand.
ACGTCGCCCGGGCCGTCGCGGAAGGGCTCTCCAACACCGAGATCGGCGCGCGGCTGCATGTGTCGGTCGGGACGGTCAAGGCGCATCTGTCCAGCGCGCTGGGGAAGGCCGGGGTCGAGAACCGGATTCAGCTCGCGCTGCTGGCGCATGACGCGGGGGAGGAGTGAGGGGGCGGTGCTCTCGGCGGTCCCGTCCCGTAGCGCCTCCGGCGGGGATGCGGGCCGGTGGGTGTACGGGGCCGGTCGGTCGGAGTACGGCACGGGCCGGTGGGTGTACGGGGCCGGCAGGCTGGTGTACGGCACGGGCCGGTCGGTGTACGCCTCCGGGCGGTCGGCCGACGGGGCCGGTCGGTGGGTTGACGGGTCTGGCCGGTCGGACCGCGGGTCTGGCCGGTCGGCCGAGGCCGTGAACGGGGCGGGTGCCTAGCGTCGGAGGTATGCCTTCCGACGACGCAGTACGGACGTCTTTGCCGCGGGCCGCCGCTTCCGCCCCGGACCCGGGGGCCGAGGCCGGCCGGGGGACCGTATCCGACCCTGGAGCCGACTCCCGGCCGGGGACCGTATCCGACCCCCGGACCGTATCCGCGTACCGGCCGCCGACCGACCCGCGCCCGGCCGACCCGCGCCCGCACGACCCGCGTCCACAGGACCGGCGCCCATATCACCGTCTCCGGCTCGCGGTGGCCCTCTTCTTCCTCTCTCCCCTGATAGGGGAGTTCCTGCTCGGCAACCAGCCGGTCACCGCGCTGCCGTCCGTCCTGATCCTCGCGCCGATGTACGGCGGCGGCGCCGTACTGATCCGCGAGTGCGCGCGGCGCCTCGGCCGGGGCTGGCCGACGATGATCGTGCTCGCGGCGGCGTACGCCCTGGTCGAGGAGGGGCCGATCGACCAGATGCTGTGGAATCCGCACTACGGCGGGTTCGACATGGCGGGCGCGTACGCGGGGACGTACGTGCCGTTCCTCGGGACGAGCGTCGGGATGATCGAGGACGTGCTGTCGATCCACACGGTCTGGAGCGTGTGCGTGCCGATCGCGATCGTGGAGACCTTCGCGTGGGGTGGCGGGCGCGCGGGACGGGAGATCCGGCCGTGGCTGGGCAACATCGGCCTGCCGCTGGTCGCCGGGGCCTTCGTCGCCGACTCGCTCTTCCTCGCCGTCGCGCAGCAGCACAGCGAGCACTTCATGGCCTCGCCCGCGCGGCTCATCGGCTGCGGCGCCGTCATTCTCGTACTGATCGCGCTGGCCTTCACGCTCCCCGCCCGCCCGGCGACCCGCCCGACGGCCCGTACGCCCCGCCCCTGGCTCGTCGGCGCCACGGCCTTCGCCGCCACGTCCCTCTACTGGGCGCGCGGCGGCCTGCTCCCCTCCGGCGTCCCCGACTGGACCGACCCCGCGCTGTGGCTCCTGGCCGTCGCCGCCTTCGTACGCCTCGCGCTCCGCTGGTCCCGCAGCCCGGCGTGGTCCGCCGCCCACCGCTTCGCGCTCGCCGCGGGCGCCGTCCTCACCTACGCCTGGGTCGGCTTCACGCAGTCCTCGACTCTCGACGTCTCCCTGTCCCTGGCCCTGACGGGAAGCGCCGTCTTCGCCCTCGCCGCCCTCGTCCTCCTGGCCGCCGCCGCCCGCGCCCTCACGCGTCGCGCAACTCCCGGTCGCCCCGCCCCCAGAAACGCCGGTACACCCGCCGGGCCAGCAGCGGACCGAGAATCCACAGCACCCACGCGTGCGTCGTCGCGAAGAACACCGGAATGGACAGACCGAACCCGACGATGACCCCGTACGACCCCTCGTTCCCGTCCACCCCGGCGCCCGTCCCCGCGGGGTTCAGCGTCTTCAGGTAATACGTCAGGGCGAGCAGCGTGACATTCGCCAGCACCTGCAACAGCGCGTAGAAACCCCACCGCAGCGCATGCGTGGCGACGGTGTCGTGCCCCTCCTCGATCAGCATCTTCGTCGCGAACGGATTCAGGATGATCATCATCAGCCACACCATGTTGATCTTCCGCAACCGCGTATCGACCCGCAGCGCCGTCCTGAACACCCTGTGGTGCTCGCCCCACGCCATCGCGATCACCACGAAACTGATCAAAAACGCCAGGTAATGCCCGTCATCCGCCCGCACCGAGTGCCAGAACTCCGACACATCGTGCCCCTCCGGCACCGGCAACTCCAACGCGAGCAACGTGATGGCGATCGCCACCACCGCGTCCGAAAACAAAATCAGCCGCTCCGCCGCCCGCGTCTCATGCCCTTGCTCGTTCTCCGAAATATCCGTCTCCCCACACACCGCGACGCCCCAAAGACCCCGCACTCACCACTAAAACCGCCCCAGTAGACCACCCCACCCCACCCCCGACACCTCAGCGCCACCTCCACGCCCGCTTGTGCTCCCGCCGTGCCTCTCAGCCACCCTTAGCGAGCGGTGATTCAACTGACAGCGATGGCTGAGTATGTCCACACATCGGCGGGCATAGTGTGAGTCAGCTTCCACACGACCCCGATGGGCCTGCTGCCCTTCGACTCGACGTACTCAGCGGGGCCGAGGAACATCCAAGGCTGTGGCCCGCCGATGTCAGTCTTCTTGTAACGGCGGACGAAGAGGAGGACATGGGTGCCCTGGTCCACGTGGGTCCGGTAGCGGATTCCCGTACGAGATGTATCAGACGTCTGTACCTGCGATTCCCAGTGGAACAGCGACTCGTTCATTGCGTAGTCCCGGTACCGGGTCTGAGGTGAGAAGTCCTTCTCGTCTTTCTCTAGGGTGATGAACAATGCATCGGTTTTGATGTTCTCGCACCACTTAACGCCTTCACGGAAGTGACCGGGCATGAAACCCCCGATCACGGACTGTCCGAGAGCCGCCAGGATCTCTTCGCGGCTGTAGGAGGCGTGGATGGCCAAAGGGAGACCGGGGTGCGTGCCGAGGAGGGGAATTGGGACGTGTTCGGCGTGGTCGAGACCCCATTTGAGGATCTGTCGCAACTCGTGTCGGAAGGCTACCTGCGGATCAAGGGTGCGGAAGGCTGCTTCGTAACTGGGGAAACCGCCCAGCGGCCACAGCGTGAAGTAGAGCATGCGTGCGTACGCCTGCTCGTGGGGGCTCAGAGTTTCGTAGGCAGGTGCGTCGTCTGCGAGCAGCCGCGTGTATGTCTTGACCCGCACTGGGTCGTCGGCATGGAGGAAGGCAGCCGCTCGACGGAGGAGTTCGGCTTCCCCGACTGGTGCGGAATCTGTGATCAGGTTGGCCCGACGAAGCAGTCCGGTCCATGAATGACCTGCGCCTCGGTAGAGCTCCTTGATCTCCCGGCCGCTCTCGTTGAGATAGTCGGCCAAGAGTGGTCGGGCGTAGGATGCGACCTCATTGGCGAGCTGCATGACGTTGACGCTAATCTGACTCTTGATGTTCTTGAGGATGACTTCTTTGGCCTTGGGCTCCAGGATGATCTGGCAACCTGAAGGCAGTTGCGGGAAGTCCTCTCTCATGCTGGTCAGGAGGCGGTTGCGCGTGAGGTTTGTCAGAGCACGGAACTGTTCCTCGAATCGGAACTCAGCGCGATGCTGGCCGATGAAATCCAGGACAGTGAGGACTGCCTTCCCCTCGCTGCGCCTCAGGCCACGCCCAAACTGCTGGAGGAAGACGGTTGCGCTTGAGGTTGGGCGCAAGAGGAGCAGAGTGTCCACATTCGGGATATCGAGGCCCTCATTGAAGAGGTCTACGGAAAAGATGATCTGAAGGGTGCCGTCCTTGAGGTTGGCCAGTGCTGCTTTTCGCAGGGCACTTGGCGTCTCACCGGACAGGGCTACCGCGTTGAGCCCGGCTCTCTGGAAGAACTCCGCCATGTAGTGGGCGTGCTTCACTGACACACAGAACCCGAGCGCGCGCATAGCGCCGGGGTCACTCACTTTGTCCTCTACCGCGCGCACAATGAGTCGAGCCCGGGCGTCGTTTCCTGTGAAGAGGTTACTCAGTTCGCCATCATCGTAGGTACCACGCGTCCATGTGACCGCAGACATGTCTGTGTTGTCGGTGATCCCGAAGTAGTGGAACGGGGTGAGGAGGTCGTTCTCCAGTGCCTCCCAGAGACGCATCTCGGCGGCGATTCTGCCGTTGAAGAACTCGTCTTGGACGTTGTGACCATCCCTCCGCTCGGGTGTTGCTGTCAGCCCGAGTAGCTCCAAAGGTTGGAAGTGGTCGATGATCCTGCGGTAGGTCCGTGACGTGCTGTGATGAAACTCGTCAATAACGACGATATCGAAGTGGTCGGGGGCGAGCCGATCCAATGCTTTCTCGTTCAGAGACTGCACGCTCGCGAATACGTGAGACCAGTTGCTCGGGATGTCGCCCGAATGAAAGTGTTCCCCGAAGTTCGCATCATCCAGGACGCCTTGGTACGTGCGGAGTGACTGGTCGAGGATCTCCCGACGGTGAGCAACGAACAACAGACGTAGATCACGGCCGAGCTTCCGACGCAAGTTTCGATAGTCCAGTGCCGCCATCACTGTCTTGCCGGTACCGGTCGCGGCGACCAGGAGATTGCGATGTCTGTCATGGACCGTACGTTCGACGTCCAGTCGCTCCAACATGTCACGCTGGTAGGGGTATGGGCGTACCTCTAGGCCAGAAAGGCTGATCGACGGTCGACCGCTCCCTTTGTTGCCACCGCCTGCTTCCGTAAGCGCCTCTTGAAGGCGATCACCGTCGCGGTCCGGGTCGTACGCTTCGAAGGCTGCTTCGCTCCAGTAAGCATCGAAGGTTGCGGAGAACTTGCGCATTACAGCAGCCGTGGCAACTGACGAGAGCCGTACGTTCCACTCCAACCCGTCGAGTAGCGCAGTCTTGGAGAGGTTTGAGCTGCCGACGTATGCCGTGTCGTATCCGCTGTTTCGTCGGAACAGCCACGCCTTCGCATGGAGACGGGTTGATCGCGTCTCGTAGTTAACTTTCACCTCGGCACCAAAATCCTGCACAAGGCGGTCCAGGGCTCGTCGCTCGGTGGCACCAATGTAGGTCGTGGTGATCACTCTGATCGGCACACCGCGATCTCGAGCGGACTTTAGTGACTGCTCTAGAACGCGGAGGCCGTGCCATTTCACGAAGGCGCAGAGAAGGTCGATGCGGTCCGCGGTAGCCAACTCGGCGCGCAACTCGAACCCGAGGCTCGGGTCCTCCGGCGAGTTGGTGATGAGAGCTGTTTCAGAAAGCGGCGTCGCCGGGCGGATCGCATAGACCCCTGGCGCCTCCTGCTCTGCGATGGCCATGAGCTGACGCGGCCCGTCGGAGACGAGATCGATCCACTCCTTGGCGCCGTCGATGGTGCTTACCGAATCCAGAATCTGGTTCGCAGCGAGGACCCGCTCGGCAGGAGTGAGGTGCTGAAGGACGCGATGTACCGTCGCGGAGACGTGCCGAGCTAGCACATGGGGAACAGACTCGTCCCCCACGATCTCGTCGATCGCGTGGAGACCGACAGCGTCCAACCCTTTGATCTGCTCTGCGAGTCGGGCGGTGATGAGCTGCTCGTAGAGCCCGGCCACCGGCTCTTCGTTGTGTGTCACGCCAGTCACTGAATTTCTCCCCCTCGCACCGCGGAACAGGCTCATGTGTAACAGGAGCTTCCGACATTCGCAGCGCTTTGCCCCCCACGGGGTGGACTGACGTCACGTCGTCGTTGGGCTGATGGTGTCGCCGAAGGGAGTCGTCGGGGTGCGCGAACTGGCGGTGCGCGCTGACTCCCCGCCCGCCCCCGGCGGGCCGGGGTCAGTGGGGGATCACTATTTGGTGGGTGGTGGAGAGGCAGTCGCCCACGCCGGTGGTGTCCTGGACGGATACCGGCCGCGGGGTGATGTGGGTGACGCGGTCGCGGCCCGTTCGTAGACGTAGGCGCCGGCGCCTACGAAGGTGGCGACGATGTCGCAGCGGCCCGGGACCTCGCGTACCGCGGCGGCGGCCTCGTCGGGACTGATCAGGGCCTCGCGGCGGAGCAGGCTGCGCAGTTCGAACTCGTTGGGCACGAGGACGTCGACGTGGTCGAGCAGGTCGGCGACGCCGTCGGCCATCGGCGCGGGGTTGAGCACCACGAGCCCGGCGGCCTGTTCCGCGACCGCGCGGACGGCCGTCAGCGGGACCTCCAGGTGGAGGAGGACGACACGGGCGGTCGCCAGCGCCCTGCGCGGCACGCGTCGGCGGCGGGCAGCAGCAGGTTGGCGCCTTGGGTGACCACGGTGGAGTTGTCGCCCGTACCCCGCTCGACGATCGCGACGGCCGTCCCCGACGGCGCGGGGTTGACCACGAGGTGCGTGGTGGCGACGCACGCGGCGGCCAGGTCGGCGCGCAGGAACTCACCGGCGTTCGTCGTCCCGCGTGCCGCACAGCAGGACCGCTTAGCACGGCCGTTCGGCCAGGACCTGGAAAAGGGCTCGAGAGGTCGGGCAGCAGGACGGCCACGGTGTTCGACGCCTTGCGGGCCGAGTCGCTGGAGCCAGGCCGTTGCGCGGGCTCGTGCGGAGATTAACGGTGCTTGCCGGGTCCGGGGGCGCCCCATGTGCCGGGTGCCTGCGCGTGCCATGTGCCGGGCGCACCCCACTGGCCGGGCGCCTGGCCGTCCCACGGCCGGGGGCCCCACATCGGGGCCTGGCGCGGATGCGGGAAGGGCGCCGCCCAGGCGGCGGGCGGGAGGTGCGGCGTCGCGGCCTGGGCGAGCGGGATTCGCACCAGGGACTTGCGCTGCCAGAGATGATGGAGGAGTTCGGCTTCGCGCGCGGTGAAGTCCGGCGCGGGCATGCCGCGGGTGGCCGCCGCGCGCAGGAAGGCGAGGTGCGTGGCGAAGGCGGTGTAGTCGCGTACCGCGCGCGCCCCGCTCTCGCCGTAGTAGCGGCGCGCGGTGTCGCGGGCCTGGCTGCGGGCCTTCATCGAGGCCAGGGCGGTCGGCTCGGGCAGCGTCAGCCAGCCGGCGGCGGCGTAGACGGGGAGGTTGGTGCGGATGGTGCGCAACTCGCGGGCGCGGGCCCAGAAGGCGAGCCAGACGACGAGGCCGAAGACCGGGATCATGACGGCCACGTAGACGGTCAGGAAGCCGACGGGCGAGAGCATCGAGGAGCTGTTCCACAGGCCGTGCAGCACCATCGCGAGCAGCCAGCCGCCGAGCGGCGCGAGCCAGCGCCACACACTGCGCGGGCGGCTGGTGGCGGCGATGGCGAAACCGATGCCGGTCATCGCCGTGAAGAGCGGGTGCGCGAAGGGCGTCATCAGGACGCGGACGAAGAAGGTCGCGGCGGTCGCCGAGTCGAGTACGGAGGAGCCGAGCGCCTTGTCCTCGCCGAAGGCCGAGCCGATGTACAGGATGTTCTCGGTGAAGGCGAAGCCGGTCGCGGCCAGCCCCGCCAGCACGATGCCGTCCACGACGGACTCGATGTGACGGCGCCGGAAGAGGAAGAGCAGCAGGAGCGCGGCGCCCTTCGCCGTCTCCTCCACCAGCGGCGCGACGAAGGTCGCACCCCAGTGGTCGGTCTGCGTCGGAGTCGCGGAGAAGGTCGTGGCGATCAGCTTGGCGCCGTACTCGTTGGCGAACAGCGCGACGAGGGTCGCCGCGCACGCGCCCCAGGAGAAGGCGAAGACCACGTTCTGCCAGGGGCTCGGTGCCACGTGGTCGAGCCACAGGAACGCCCAGACCAGCAGCGGCACCGGCAGGACGGCCAGCACCAGGCCGACCAGGAAGCTCTCGGTGCCTATGTGCTGGCGCACGACCGCGAGGATGATCACACCGCAGACGGCCAGTGCCGTGAACAGCGCGCCCGTACGGACCGCCCGGCTCTCCCAGAACGGACGGCGGGGCGCGTACTGCCAGGTCTCGGGAGCGGGCGCGGGCGCGAATCCGGGCGGCGGCCCGGCGGTCCCGGACTGCGGTCCCGGCGCGGCGGACCCGGGCGGCGGCCCCGACGCGGGCAGGGCAGCGGCCTCCTGAGGACCCGCGGCCCCGGCAGCCGGGTGCGAAAACATGGACACCCGTCGACAGTACGGGGGCCGGGCGGCCATACGCGAGGGTGCGTCGGCATCGGTTCGCGCAGGTGACCGCCGCTGCCCGGCCCGAACGGGCGGGTCAGGGGCGGTTCCGGCGGCGGCTCAGGGACCGGGCCAGGGACGGGGCCAGGGACGAGACCAGGGGCGGGCCAGGAGACGGTTCCCGGAGCGCGCGCCGGTCGCGTACGCCGGACGTCCCCGCGCCCGTACGCGCCCCGCGCCCGTACGCCGGTCGCGCCCCGCGCCCGTACGCACGTCGCGCCCCACCCGCCCCACCCGCCTACGCAGGACACCCCCCGCCACCTCCCTCAGATACGGGTGAACAGCAGGTCGCGTACGACGTGCCCCTTCGCCAGCCCCTGCCGCTCGAACTTCGTCATCGGCCGGAAGTCCGGCCGGGGGGCGAAACCTTCCGCCGGGTACCGGTTCGCCAGCCCCGGCTCCGCCGCCAGCACCTCCAGCATCTGCTCGGCGTACGGCTCCCAGTCCGTCGCGCAGTGCACGACCGCGCCGGGCCGCAGCAGCGGCAGCACCATGGCCAGGAAGTCCGGCTGGATCAGCCGCCGCTTGTGGTGCTTGGCCTTCGGCCAGGGGTCGGGGAAGTACACGCGCAGGCCCGCGAGCGAGGCGGGCGGCAGCATGTCCCGCAGCAGGACGACGGCGTCGCCGTTGGCCACGCGGACGTTCGTCAGGCCGAGGCGGTCGGCGAGCGCCAGCAGATTCCCCTGGCCGGGGGTGTGCACATCGACGGCCAGGATGCCGGTCGCCGGGTCCGCCGCCGCCATCGCGGCGGTCGCGTCCCCCATCCCGAAGCCGATCTCCAGCACCACGGGCGGCTCGGAGTCGCCGAAGAGCGCGCCCGGATCCAGCGGCGCGCCGTCCAGCTCCACCCCCCACGCCTCCCAGTGCCGCTCGATCGCCGCGGCCTGCGCCTGCGTGATCCGCCCCCGCCGGGCATGGAACGACCTGATCCGGTGCTCCTCCCGCGACCCCGCCGGATCGGGCGCGGGCCCGCTGGGAAAGCGCTGCTGCCTGCCGACGCCGGAGACGGCCTTTCCGGCAACGGCTTCCGTGACGGATACGGCGTCGGCTTCCGTGACGGATGCGGCGTCGGCTTCCGCGACGGCTTCCGCGACGGAGACGGCTACGGCTAGGGCTACGGCATCGGTCTCGCGTACGGCGGGCGCGCTCGTACGCGTGGCGGGGGGAGTGGGTGACGTGGACACAATGCCGTCGATTCTACGGGGCGCCCGCGGCCCCCGGAGCGGCTGCCAGCGGCGTACGGGCTCACGTACCGGTGCGCGGACGCGCCGCGTAAGGCCAGGTCCGGGGCCGTACGGCGGCCGGGGGCGCAGGCGCGAACCGTGAACGCCGTCCGCGGGGCTACGCGGCGCGCAGGGCCTCCAGGGCCCGGCGGGCGACCTCGCGGCCGATCGGGAGCGAGGCGGTGGCGGCGGGGGAGGGGGCGTTGAGGACGTGGACGAAGGGGGCGGTCCCGGCGAAGAGGAAGTCGTCGACGAGGGTCCCGTCGGGGAGTACGGCCTGGGCGCGGACTCCGGCGGGGGCCGGGACGAGGTCGCCGGGGCGCAGCGCGGGCAGCAGGCGGCGGGCGTCGGCGGTGAAGGCGCGCTTGGACAGCGAGCGGTGGATCTCGCCCGCCTCCTGGCGCCAGTGGCGGCGGGCGATCCGCCAGGTGCCGGGGAAGCGGGCGGTCGCGGCGAGGTCGCGCAGTCCCACGGTGCCGCGCCGGTAGCCCTCGCGGGCGAGCGCGGGCACCGCGTTCGGACCGAGGTGGACGCCGCCGTGCACATCGCGGGTCAGGTGGACGCCGAGGAAGGGGAAGTCCGGGTCGGGCACCGGGTAGACAAGACCGCGCACCAGCCCGCGGCGGACCGGGATCAGCTCGTAGAACTCGCCGCGGAAGGGCACGATCCGCATGCCCGGGTCGTCCCCGGCCAGCTCCGCGATCCGGTCGCTGTGCAGCCCCGCGCAGTTGACCAGCACTTTCGTACGGATCTCGGGGCGCGGGCGGCCCTCGGCGTCGCTGCTGCGGACGGCGACCAGGCCGTCGGCGCGGCGCTCGATCGTACGGACCCGCTCGCCGTAGCGGACCCGGCAGCCCGCGTCCCCGGCCAGCCGGGCCAGGGTGGCGGCGACCTCGCGGAAGTCGCAGATGCCGGTGGTGGCGACGTGGATGGCGGCCAGCCCCGCGACCTTCGGCTCGTACTCGGCGATCTGGGCCGGGCCCAACTCCCTTACCGGGATGCCGTGTTCGCGGCCCCGCTGGACCAGGGCGTGCAGCCGAGGGAGTTCGGCCTGGGCGGTGGCGACGATGAGCTTGCCGGTGGTCTCGTGCGGGATGCCGTGCTCGGCGCAGAATTTGCCGATCTCGGCCGAACCCGCCAGCGCGTACTGGGCTTTGAGGGAGCCGGGGCGGTAGTAGATGCCGCTGTGGATCACTCCGCTGTTGCGGCCGGTCTGGTGGCGCGCGGGGCCCGGTTCCTTCTCCAGCACGGTGACGCGGATGCCGGGGGAGGCGCGGGTGAGCGCGTAGGCGGTGGAGAGGCCGATGATGCCCGCGCCCACGACAAGGACATCCTCCGGGCGGGAGGCGGGTGCGGTGCTGCGGGTCATGACGCCTCCTGCCTGTGGGGCCCTCTTAGCCCGGCGGCCCGCTCCTCAAACGCCGTACCGGCCGGAAACCGCCGGACGGCCCGGAATTCGCTGCTGGCGCATCCGCGCCGCCGGCCCGCCCGCCCTCGCCGCCGGTCCGCCCGCCCGCGCCTGCCGTCCCGCCCGGCTGAATCGTTTACGCCGGAGCCGCGAGCAAGGGCCTGGCCCGCTCCCGCAGCTCCAGCACCCGCGGCTCGTCGTTGTACGGCTCCAGGCGGTGCAGCAGGTCGCGGACGTACTCCGTGGTGCGGGCCGAGGAGATGCGCCCCGCGACCTCGACGGCCTTGGTGCCCGCGGCGCACGCGGCGTCCAGGTTCCCGGACTCCAGTTCGGCGACGGCGGAGACGACCAGGCGCAGGCCGTGGGAGCGGACGAACTCCTCGGTGGGGCGGGCGAGGGCCTGCTCGGTGAAGCGCTGCACCTGGCGCGGGACGCGCAGGTCGCGGTAGCACTCGGCGGCGTCGGCAGCGAGCCGGTCGTAGGAGTAGAAGCCGAGCCACTGCGGGTCGGCGTCGCCCTCGCGGGAGCGCTCGAGTAACGCCTCCGCGGCGGCCAGCGAGGCCCCGCAGGCGGCGGCCTCGCCCGCCTTGGCGTGCGCGCGGGCCTCCACGAGGTGGAAGAAGCTCATCGTGCGGGCGGTCGCCAGACCGCGGTTGCGCTCCAGCGCGGCCTGGGCGAGGTCGACGCCCTCGTCGGAGAAGTTGCGGTACGTGGCCTGGAGCGACATCGAGGCGAGCACGTAACCGCCGAGCGGTACGTCGGCGGCGGCGCGGGCCATCCGCAGCGCCTGGATGTAATACCGCTGGGCGGCCTCCTGTTGGCCGGTGTCGAAGGCCATCCACCCGGCGAGGCGGGTGAGTTCGGCGGTCGCGCCGAACAGCGCGCGGCCCACGTCGTCGCTGTAGGAACCGAGCAGCAGGGGCGCCGCCTCGACCCGCAGGCACTCCGGGACCATGCCCGAACGCCAGTCGCCGCCACCGTACTTGGAGTCCCAGCGGCGGGCGTCCTCGGCGGCTTCGCGGAGCTTGGTCACGTCGTTGTGACCGACGTGGTTCATGCCCGGCGCGGGCGCGTCGCGGGCCACGGTGGCGTCCGCGGGGGTGATCAACCAGCGCGACGCGGGGGTCACGTAAGCGCTCACTGCGAAAGATCCGGCCAAGCTCTGCCAGATGCCGGTGCCGCCGGGTCCGCGCCGTCCGGCAAGATCCAACCGCCACAGATCGGTGGCCGATTTCACCGCCTCGCCGACATCGCGCGGGAAGGCGAGACCGACCTCGGGCGCCGGGTCCGCGTCGGCCAGACCGATCTCGTGCAGCGGCACGGGACGGCCGAGCTTGGCGCCTATCGCCGCCGCGATCAGATGCGGCGCGGCGCCCTGCGGGACCATGCCCTTGGCCACCCACCGGGCGACCGACGTCTTGTCATAACGCAGGGTCAGGCCGCGTTGGGCGCCCAAGTCGTTGACCCTGCGGGCCAGTCCGGCGTTGCTGATGCCCGCCAGAGCGAGAAGGGTGCCGAGCTTCTCGTTCGGCCCGCGGTGTTCTCTGTTCACTGCGGTTCACCTCGTGATGCCGCTGGGGGGCAGGCCGGCCGGCCTGGTCTTGTCGTGGGGTACGGGGGTCACCCTCCCCTGGAGCCCGATTCAGCCACCGCGGTGACCGCTCGGCGGCCGGTGCGGCGCATGCGCCGGACACCCGAGCCGCGCGTACGTGTGCGAACCGGGTACACCCAGCGTAGTTCGCCGCATCCCGACCGTTAAGAGTCTCGTCCCGGATGGCGAGATTCCTGCCCCTTACTCGCCACCTCATTGGACCGTGCTCCCGGTATATGTGGCCGTGCGCCCGGCCGTGCGCTCTGTGCCGTCCGGGACGGCGGCGCTTGCATAGGGTCCGTGGGTCGGCCCGCGGCCCCGGCAGGCGGCTATGGCGGTGGTACGGCGGGCCAGGGGGTTCCGTTGCCACAATCCCCGCGGGCGGCGGACCGGCCCGGGAGGTGCGTCAGCGCCCTCCCGGGCCGTGGACCTCCCCTTGCGCCGAAGCCTCCCCGCGACGGCGCGCCCGCGCCCGGCCCCGCCCGCGCCGCCCGGCGTCCGCGGGAGGTGCTCCACCAGCGGTCCACACCTGCTCCACACCTTCTCCACGGCCCTCACCACTGTCTCCTTCACCACATTCACCGCCCCCGCCCGCGCCGGAACGTGCCCTTAATGTCCCGCATGCCGACCTCGAACGGTCCTCAACCGGTCCCTGGTCGCGTACGTGGCTTTCCGGCATATCAACTCCGGCATGTGCCGCAGACTTTGGCGCGAATCAGACGTTTCGGCTGATGCGTGTTTCACACTCGCCTCGCGGCTGCCCTCAGCGCGCGACCCGGCGCTCCTTGGTGCACCCATGCGCCGCTTTGCGCGCCTTCACGTGGCAGCATGGTCTTTCGGACGTCAGACGTGGCAGCGAAGCGGTAGAGCAGTGGGGCGGCGGCAGAGCGGCCCCCCGCGTACCGGCTGTCCACAGCCTGTGGAGGCGGCGATGCGGTGGTTGGTGGGGTGGAGCAGTGCCACCGCGGGTCCCGTTCCCGGCAGCAGGACCCGTACGCTCCTGCCCGTCGGTGCCCAACTCCTGTGGTCGGAACCGGATCCGCTGTGGGCCGTCGGTGACTGGCGGCCCGACGAGGTCCGTGTCGTCCAGGCCGATCCGGGCGGCGGCGCCGCGTACGCCTTCGGCGGCGGCAAAGGTGCGGCGTACGGCTCCGCGGGCGCGGCCTACGGGGACGGTTACGGCGACACGTACGGCGGGGCGGGTGCCGCGTACGGCGACGGCGGCGCGTACCGCAACGGCGCCCGGGGCGGCGGCGGTTCGAACGGCTCCCACGGCAACGGCTCCCATGGCAACGGGCACGGCGGGGGCACCCCGCACACCGTCGCCCGGCTCGCCGTACTCGGCCGATGCGGCGCCAGCGACGCCGAGTTGCGGCTCGGCCTGGTCGCCGCCCGCGGCGGCGCGCTGCGCCATCTGACGGCCTGGTCGGGCAGTTACACCGCCGTACTCCAACTCGGCCGCCGCATCACCGTGTTGGGCGACCTCGCCGGGGCCAGGCCGGTCTTCCACACCCGTTGGGCGGGCGGTACGGCGTACGCGACCGCCGCCCTCCCGCTCGCCGACCTCATCGAGGCCGGGCTCGACGTCACCCACCTCGCCGCGCTCCTCGCCTGCCCCGACTCGCCCGAAGCGCTCGGCGACGGCACCCCGTACCTCGGCGTCCGCCGCGTCCCGCCCGGCCACGCGCTCATCCTGCGCGACGGTGCCCCGGAGATCAGCGGCTACGAACAGACCGCCTCGCTGGCCGTCGGCCACCAGCCCACCAACAACGCCGACGCCACCGCGGCCGTCGAGGGCATACGGGACGCGCTCGTCGACGCCGTACGCGCCCGGCTCTCCCAGGCCCGCTTCGTACCCGACCCCGGGGACGGGCCCGCGCCCGGCATCGGCGCCGACCTCTCCGGCGGCAGCGCCTCCGCCACGCTCGCGCTGCTCGCCGCGGGGCTGCCCGGCAACCCCGGCATGCTGCCCGGCGCGCCCGGCTCCCTCGCGGGGGAGCGGCTGCTCGCCGTCACCTTCAACGACCTCGCAGGCGGCGGACCTCCGGGGCCCTCCGGCGGGGAGCCCTCGGGCGGCGGACTCCACTCCAGGGAAGCGCAGTTGGAGCGGGCGCGGATCATGGGCGCCGACCCGCGGCTGCGGCACGTCGTCGTGCCCGGCGGCCCCGAGTCGCTGCCGTACGCCGACCTCGGCGGCGGCGCGCTCACCGACGAGCCCGCCCCCTCCCTCGTCGACGCCGAACGCAACCGGCGGCGGCTCGCCGCGGGCGGCGCCGACCACCTCATCGGATACGGCGCCCGGCAGGTCCTCGACGCGCATCCCGCGCGGCTCGCCGACCTCCTGATGGACCGGCGCCGCCGCCACCTCGTACGGCCGGTGGCCGCGCTCACCCGCGCCGACGGGGCCCTCGGGCACCCGGCGCTCGTGCCCTTCACCGTGCCGATCACCGTCTACCGGGCCGCCCGGCGGCTCGCCCGCACCCCGTATCAACAGGGTGTGGAGGACGCGGCGGCGCGGCTCCAGCGACACGAGTTCGGCTCCGCCGGCAGTGGGCCGCTGGCCGCGTCCCTCGCCGCGATGACCTGGGTACGGCCGGGGCCCGCCGCCCGCTGGCTCACCGGGGAGGCGCTGGCCGAAGTGTCGGTACGCCTCCAGGACGCCGCGCGGCGGCCGTGGCCGATGGACCGGCCGGGGGAGCGGCGCGCCCGCGCCGTGCTGGCGCGTACCGCCGCGGATTTCCGCGCCTTCGAGCAGGCCGCGGCGGTGCCCAGCCAGCGGCTGCACGCGCCCTTCCTCGACAACCAGGTCGTCCGGGCCTGCCGGGCGCTGCCCGGCGCCCTTCGCGTACGGCCCGGCGCCCGTGCCGACGTCCTGCGCGACGTCCTCGAAGGCGCCGGGGTCCGTGACCTGCCGCCGGGGTGGGGCGCCAACTCCCACTCCACCGCTGCCGCGGCGGCCCGCACGGGGTTGCGCTTGGCGCTGGACGACCTTCTGGACCTTTTTGACGCGCCGCTGCTTGCCGATGCCGGGCTCATCGACGCTCGCGTGGTGCGCTCCGCGCTGGTCGCTGTCGCGGACGGGGGTGGGGTGCCGGCGGATCTCGACGGGTTGGGCGACCTTGTCGCCACTGAGGTCTGGCTGCGGCGGCTGCTTGCGCGGAGGGGGTCGTGCTGGACCGATCCCGCCACTCCCACTGATCCGCGCGCCCTCTCTTCCGGCGTCCAGCGCCTCTCCCTCTGACCTCGCCTTCTCCCTCTTTTCCTTCTCCTTTCCCGCCCGCCCACCCGTGCGGGTGTTTTCTTCGTCTGCGGGTGCCGCTTGTGCCTGGTCGGTGCCGGTCCGGGGCACCTCCTCGAAATGCGGCTACCTGGCCTTGCTCATTCGGCACCCTTCTTGTCACCGCATTTCTGCGGGGGCACCCCGGCCCGTCCCCTCCCGGTACGTCGGCGTCCGCCTGTCCGGTGGGGGTTGCCGGGGGAGGGGGGTTCTTTCGGCGGGCCGCCCTGCGCCGGTGGCCCCTCCCGGTGGGGGGCCCTTCTCCAAGCGCCCCACGACGCCCCCTGCGCCTACCCCCACCCCGACACCCCACAGGTCCCGCACCTCCCCCCACCTGGGCGGAAGGGGTGGTGTGAGGCCCCCTTCCGCCCGCCCCGCCGGGAGGTCGGGGGGCGCAGGGGTCGGGCTCCCACCCACCCCGCTGCCCGGCCACCCCAACGGACCGTCTTGCGTACAGGTCCGGCACCCCACCCACCCCCCTTTGCCCACCCGCCCCCTCCTCACGCCCCGGGTGGACGGTCGGTCGCGCGGGGCCTGGGCCCCCACCCACCCCCCTCCCCCCTCAGCCACAGCGGACAGGCGGGCGCCGATGGACCGGAGGGGTCGGTGCGGGGTGCCCCCGCAGGGGGACGAACGGGCAAGGGCAGAAGCAGGCGCAGGTGGCCGCAGGTTCGTCGCCCGAGGAGGTGCCCCGGGCCGGGACCGACCAGGCACAAGCGGCACCCGCAGACGAAGAAAGCACCCGCACGGGTGGGCGGGTGGGAAGGCCCAGGCACCGCAAAGGCGCCCACCCCTGTCAGTGGGGTGACGCAGAATGGTCCTCGGGGAACCGACGGGGACAAGGCGAAGGGAGGTCGACATGACGGTATGGGACGACGTCGTCGGCCAGCAGCGCGTAGTCGCGGAGCTATCAGCGGCGGCGGCAGACGCAAACGCCTTGGTGACGGCCCACGAAGAAGGCCGTCCACAACCCGAGGCGTCAAGAATGACGCACGCCTGGCTGTTCACCGGCCCCCCCGGCTCGGGCCGATCCACCGCCGCCAGAGCCTTCGCCGCCGCACTCCAATGCGTCAGCCCCGACCGAGCCCTCGGCGCCGCCCCCGGCTGCGGCTTCTGCGACGGCTGCCACACCACAGCCGTCGGCACCCACGCCGACGTGGAATTCGTCCGCACGGACCTTCTCTCCATCGGCGTCAAAGAGACCCGTGACCTGGTGCGGCGCGCCGCGCTGTCCCCGGCCGGAGGCCGCTGGCAGGTCATCGTCATGGAGGACGCGGACCGCCTGACGGAAGGCGCGGGCAACGTACTGCTGAAAGCCGTCGAGGAGCCCGCCCCCCGCACGGTGTGGCTGCTGTGCGCGCCGTCGGTGGAGGACGCGCTGCCGACGATCCGTTCGCGGTGCAGGCTGCTGAGCCTGCGTACGCCCTCGGCCGAGGCGGTCGCGGACGTACTGATGCGGCGCGACGGCATCGACCCGGCGCTGGCGGAGCGGGTCGCGCGGGCGACCCAGGGCCACATAGGGCGTGCGAGGCGGCTGGCGACGGACGAGTCGGCACGGTCCCGCCGCGCCGCGGTGCTGCGCGTACCGCTGCGGGTCGCGGACATCGGCGGGTGCCTGCGCGCGGCGCAGGAGTTGGTGGACGCGGCGCAGGAGGACGCGAAGGCGGTCGCGGAGGAGGTCGACGGCAAGGAGACCGAGGAGATGCGGGCGGCCCTCGGCGCGGCGGCGGGCGCGGGCAGCCGGATGCCGCGCGGCACGGCGGGCGCGATGAAGGAGTTGGCGGACCGGCAGAAGCGGCGTTCGACGCGTACGCAGCGCGACACCCTCGACCTCGCGCTCACCGACCTCGCCGGTTTCTACCGCGACGTGCTGTCGTTGCAGCTCGGCTCGGCGGTCGGCATCGCGAACACCGAGGTCCGCGAGGGCATCGAGCAGATCGCGTCGTCGTCCCGGCCGGAGAACAGCCTGCGCAGGATCGAGGCCGTGCTCGCCTGCCGCGACGCCCTGGACCGTAACGTCGCCCCGCTGCTGGCGGTGGAGGCCATGACCCTGGCGCTACGAGCAGGCTGAGGGCCGAGCCGCGGCTCGGGGTCCGTCCGCCGGAAGGGTCCCCGGCGGTCCGGGGTTCGTCCTCCGGAAGGGCCCCGGCGGCCGGAGGGTTCGTCCGCCGGAAGGGCACCCCGGCGGTCCGGGGCTCATCCGCCGGAAGGGCACCCCCTTGGTCCGTCCGGGTGATCCCGCCCCCGCCCCCGTAACGTCTCCCACCCCACGGCCCGCAGCCGTTGCAAGGTGCAGACAGCGTTCCCGCGCTTCCGCCGCCGTACGGGATCACCAACCGCCCCGGGGGTCATCCCACCCCGAGGACCGACCCGAGGACCTGACCAGGCCCAAGGGTCCGGCCCAAGAACCTGGTCCAAGGCCCCGGCCCGAGGACCAGCCCCCGTACCCGGCCGCACCGTCCCAGCGGGAGCGCACCCGCACCCGAGGGGTTCCGCCGTGGCCGACGTCGTCCTGTCCGTCCTGCTGCTCGCGGCGACCGCCGCCGCCGTACTGCTGGCCCACCGCGCCCTGCGGCACTGGTGGTCAGAGCGCGCCGGGCGGCCGTACGAACTGCCTGCCGACCGCCTCGGCGCCGCCCTGCGCGCGGGGGCGGCCGGGGTCGCGGCGCTCACCGCTCTGTCGCTCGCCGTGCCGTTGCTCAGCGACTCCCGCGACACCGGCCGCGCCGACCGGGCCCCCGCCGGGGAGTCGGCCGAGGCCACGGCCACCGTGCCGCCCGCCCCCAGCCGTACCCCCGCCCCCGCCCCGCCGGCGCCCGAGATGCGTACGGTCGGCCACCCGGCGGGCGGCACCCTGATGGAACTGCGCGACGGCATCCGCGTCTGGCTGCCGCCGCGTTACGAGTCGGCGGGCGCGGCGAGCCTCGCGTACCCCGTCGTCCTCGCGCACCTGCCCGCCACCGGCGCCCCCGACCTCTTCGAGGGCTTCGCCGTACAGGCCAAGCGCGGCCTGGCCAATCCGTTCCTGCTGGTCATGCCGCGCGACTGCGGTCAGGACCCGGTCGCCGTCCTGGCGGAGGCCGCCCGCCACTTCCGCGCGCTGCCCGCGAGCGGCGCGCACGCCGTCATCGGCCTCGGCGCGCAGGCGCCCTGCGCGGTGCACGAGGCGCTGACCCACCCGGGCCGGTACCGCGCCGCCGCCGGGATCTCCGGTACGTATCCGCCGCTCGCCCCGGCCGCGGGCCCGCATCCGGCCCTGCTGCTGGCCGCCACCACCGGCGAACTGGCCCCGCGCGCCTCGGCGTTGCGCCTGCGCGCCGCCCTGCGCCCGCGCGGCGACCAGGTCCGGATCATCGACGGTGTACGGGTGCGGCGCGAGATGTACGCGCTGGTCGCGGGGTATCTGACGGAGAAGCTGGAGGGGCCGAGCCGTAAAGCCGCCTCGGCCGTACCGAGGGCACGCGGCACCTCGGCCGTACCGGAGGCGCACGGGACCTCGGCCGTATCGAAGGCGCGCGCCACCTCGGCCGTACCGGAGGCGCCCGGCACCTCGGCCGTATCGAAGGCCCGTCATGCGACAGCCGTACCGGAAGCCCACGCCGCGACCGGGGCGGCGCCCACCCCCACCCCCCTCAAACGCTCATAATCGTGCGTATCACTCGTAAGGGGACAGCTTGAGCGTCTGTCCCCGCCCCCCGGCCGATACGCTCGCAAGCACCCGACGGGAGGATCCGAGCCGCCGATGCACTCCAAGCGCCTGCTCCGCATCCCGGCCACCGTGATCGCGGTGACCGGACTGCTGCTGTCCGCATGCACCTCAGAGGGGGGCGGGCACAAGGCCGCGGCGTCGTCGCCGGTCCCCGCCACCACCTCGCTCACACCGCTGCCGTCCGAGAGCCCCGCGGACCTGGCGCCGTACTACGGACAGAAGCTGTCGTGGCACGACTGCGGCGTCCCCGGCTTCCAGTGCTCGACCATGAAGGTCCCGCTGGACTACGCGCACCCCGTCACCGCCGACGACCTCAAGCTCGCCGTCGCCCGCAAGAAGGCGACAGGCCCGGGCAAACGGCTCGGCTCGCTGCTGGTCAACCCCGGCGGCCCCGGCGGCTCGGCGATCGACTACCTCCAGTACGCGGCCCTCGGCTACCCGACCGCGGTCACCTCGCGGTACGACATGGCCGCCGTCGACCCGCGCGGCGTCGCCCGCAGCGAGCCCGTCGAATGCCTCAGCGACCCGCAGATGGACGCGTTCACGGCCGTCGACACCACGCCCGACGACAACGCCGAGGTCAACAAGCTCGTCACCGCCGACCGCGGCTTCGCCAACGGCTGCGAGAAGCGTTCCGCCAAGATCCTCGGCCACGTCTCGACCGTCGAGTCCGCCCGCGACATGGACATCCTGCGCGCGCTGCTCGGCGACCAGAAACTGACGTACGTCGGAAAGTCGTACGGCACCTTCCTCGGCGCCACCTACGCCGGGCTCTTCCCGCAGCGCGTCGGCCGTCTCGTGCTCGACGGCGCCATGGACCCCTCCGTCGGCGCGCTGGAGAGCAGCCGCGCCCAGGCCGGCGGCTTCGAGGTCGCCTTCAAGGCGTTCGCGGCGGACTGCGTCAAACGCTCCGACTGCCCGCTCGGCACGACGTCCACCGACGACGCGGGCAAGCACCTCGACGCGTTCTTCGCCTCCCTGGACAGCCACCCGCTCTCCACCGGCACCAGCCGCCCGCTCACCGAGGCCCTCGGCACGACCGGCGTCATCGCCGCGATGTACGACGAGGGCGCCTGGCCGACCCTGCGCGGCGCCCTGGCCAGCGCCCTCAAGGACGACGGCGGCCCGCTGCTCAAGCTCTCCGACAGCTACTACGAGCGCGACGACAAGGGCAAGTACAGCAATCTGATGTACGCCAACGCCGCCGTCAACTGCCTCGACCTGCCCCCGGCCCTGTCCTCCCCGGCCGACGTCGAACGCGCCCTCCCCTCCTTCCGCGCCGCCTCCCCGCACTTCGGTACGACCCTGGCCTGGTCCTCCCTCATCTGCGGCTACTGGCCCCTGCCGTCCACCGGCCACGCCCAGCGCATCGAGGCCAAGGGCGCCGCCCCGATCCTCGTCGTCGGCACCATCCGCGACCCCGCCACCCCGTACGCCTGGGCCGTCTCCCTCGCCTCCCAGCTCTCCTCCGGCCACCTCCTCACCTACGACGGCGACGGCCACACCGCCTACGCCCGCGGCTCCGACTGCATCGACACCGCCGTCAACGCCTACCTCCTCGACGACACCGTCCCCCCCAAAGACCAGAAGTGCACCTAACCCCTGACCTGCACCCCCCTTGATCCCCCAACGGTCCGAACCACCCCCCGGAACCCTGTAGACTTGGCGCCGCTGCGCCTGCCACCCTTGGCATCAAGGCGCAGCGCGCCGCCTTAGCTCAGTTGGCCAGAGCAACGCACTCGTAATGCGTAGGTCTCGGGTTCGAATCCCGAAGGCGGCTCCGAAGAACCCCAGGACTCACTCGCCGTGACCTGGGGTTTTTCCTTGTCCGGGGGCCCGCCGCGTCAGGCCGCTCAGACGGCGCTGGACGGCTTGCGTGAGCGATGCGTGAGCGGAGCGCTTTTGGATCTAGGTTTTGGGCTTCTTCCGCTGGCCTTCTTCTTGGCCCTGGCCTGGGATTCCTTCGCGGTCTTCCGCGCCTGCTCCGCCTCGGCCTTGCGCTGGAGGGGGACGAGCTTGGCGGTGGCTTCGGCGGCGCTTCTGCCGACCTGGGGGAGGACGCTCTGGTAGATGTCGCGCGTGATCCGGGTGTCGCTGTGCCCGAGGGTGTCGGAGACGACCTTGACGTCGACGCCAGCGGCGAGCATGAGGGTGGCGGCGCCGTGGCGGAGGTCGTGCAGCCGGACCGGTGGCAGACCGGACGTGGCGACGTGCCGCTCGAACAGATCGGTCACCTTGCCGGGGTGCAGCCAGGAGCCGTCCTCCTGGGCGAAGCTCGGAGGGGTCCACCATGCGGTGGACCCCTCCGAGAGAAGGACTGCTCAGCGGACCTGACCGCAGCCGTTCCATCCGGGCCGGGCGAACAGATGCCAAGTCAAGCCTGGCGACGTCGGTGCCGCGCGCCACCGGCCCTCACTGCCGAGCGTCCCGGCTCCGGCGGTGGGACTGAACCGGGCTGCGCCGGGCCGTCGGTGAGAAGGATTGCCTGCCAGACACGTTCCTGGAGTTCGATGATGCAGGGGCCGCACGCGTACATCGGTGCCTGGGCTCCGGCGACGTTCGCCGGGCCGATCCACAGGACGCGGGTCCACTGCTGGCCGCAGAACAGCCAGCAGTAGCCGTCGGTCCAGTCATTCCCGTCGTCGGTCGTCGCTGGCTCCGGGAGGCCGCCGCGGGCGAAGGCGGCGATCCCGAGGATGACGCGATGCTGGAGGGAGAGTTCCGTCAGCACGGCTGTGCTCCGGCAATCACTGACGTTGCGAGGCCGTCGCGGGCTCGCCGTTCTTCCCGGCGTCCGAGAAGAGGAGGGTCGGTTCGGCGAGGATGTCGCGATCGGCTTCGCGTTTGTAGATGGTGTCGACGCTGCCGAACCGGGCCTCTGAATAGTCGAGGCCGAGGTGGGCTGCGGCGTCGCGGACGGAAGCCTCGTCGGGCCCTTCGATCTCCAGGAAGGTCGGAAGGTCGGGCCAGGTGTCGAAGTCGAAGGCGACGTCGCCGAGCTGCCATTCCTCGCGGAAGTTCTCCTGGTAACGGACCTCTCGCAGGCCGAGGTTGGTGAGGATCTCGGCCATGGCGTGGAGGTCGCCGACCTCGGTCTCGATCTCGGTCGTGCCGTGGATGGACGTGGCGTCGGTGACCTGCTTGAGCGTGAGGGTGGTGCGGGTGCCTTCGTGGCGGAGGCGTACCCATTGGGAGCCGTCGAGGACGTCGCTCTCGAAGATCTTCCGGGTGAGCAGGGTGCGGGGGAACGCCTGTACCGCGCCGAGGGCCGCGAGCTTGGCTTGGAGTCCGGCGACGTCGACGGCGAGGAACTTCGCTTCGTACTCGTGCTTCATGATCGCTTCATGCCCTTTCAGAGGTCACGGGAGAGGTGCGGGTCGCCAGGAGCAGGCCCATGCGATGGGTGTGCGGGTGGGGCTGGCCGATTTGCGGACGTTCGACGTACTGGCCTGATCGCAGGGTCAGTTGGATGTTCCATCCGTCGGAGAAGAGCGGGCTGAGCTTCTCGGCGGACGTGCAGTGCTCGCTCAGGTGGTGCCGGGCCGTGACGGGCATCATGAACTCGGCGCCGAACAGACCGTGGACGCGCACCAGGCCCTGCATGCGGGTGATGAAGTCGGCCAGGGGGCGGTGGTGGTTGGCACTGTAATGCCAGGAACAGCTCGTCCAAACGGCGTCGTACTGCGCGTCGCAGGGCAGACCGGCGTCGAGGAAGTCCCCTTCCACGATGTTCACGCGATCGGCCAGTCCTTCCTGCTGAAGCCGCTCGGTCAGGCCGGGGGCGTGGGCCTCGGTGCCGTCGGGCAGGCTGACGAGACCACCCCGAAGAGCGACCGGGTCTCGTTCGACCGCGGTGACACGGTGTCCTGCTGCCGCCAACGGCATCACCAGCCTGCCGTCGCTCGCCCCGATCACCAGCACAGTGGCATCAGGGCCGACGTGTTCCGACAGGGCCGCGCGGAACTGGGGGAAGAAGGTGAGGGTGTGCTCCCACCGGCTCAGGGTCTGCACCGCTGACTCCTTGGGCAGTGACGTCGAGGATGGCGTGGACGACCTGTTCGGGCGTGCGGCCCGTGGTGTCCACGCGGTGCATCGGGAAGGGGGCGTAGGCGTGGGTGATCTGTTCGGCGACCTCTTCGGCGAGGCCGTCCCAGCGTGAGGTCGGCTTGTGGCGGGCGGCGAGCCTGCGGCGGCGTTCGGTCTCATCGCACACGAGGCTGTACGTGACCGGCTCCGGCAGATCCGGCGGCAGGGTGATGACGAGGCGGGAGCCGTAGGCGCGGTGGTTGGCCAGGCAGCGGGCGAAGTAGCTGTCCACGACGACCGGAGTGCCGGCGGACAGGTGCCGGCGGATGTCGTCGGTGGCGGTGAAGAGGGCGGAGAGGTAGAAGGCCATCCGGGCTTCAACGTTGTCCCGAGCGTCGATCTCCCGGCGCAGCGACAGGTAGAGCGCGGGCACGGTGGGGACCAAGACCGCCCTGCGGGCTGCGGCGAGCAGCGGTGCGACGGTGGATTTCCCGGTGCCGCGTAATCCTTCAAGGCTCTCGAAGAGCGGCTGCTCAGGCACGGGCGTAGACCACGCCGGGCACGGCGAGGGCGAGTTCGTCGGTGGCGGAGGGCCGGTGGACCACGTGCCCGGCTTCCTTGTCGTACCAGAAGGCGTGCGCGTCCTTCCCGACCGCCTTGCAGGACATCGTGAGCGCGCCGCGCGGGTCGGCCTCGATCCGGGGGATGGCGGCGGTGCCGCTGAGCGGTTCGCAGACCTCGGGTGCGCCGTCCTCC
Organism: Streptomyces sp. NPDC025721; assembly: GCF_055558595.1. Lineage (NCBI taxonomy): Bacteria > Bacillati > Actinomycetota > Actinomycetes > Kitasatosporales > Streptomycetaceae > Streptomyces > Streptomyces sp. NPDC025721. The sequence continues at coordinate 282,931 of NZ_JBVHMF010000001.1, forward strand.
GAAAGGTCCTCGTCCACGATGACCTCGATGGTGAGGTCGTCGGCGGCGCGGAGCTGCTCACGCAGGCGGCCGTACGCGGCAGTGCCGCTGATGAGGAGTTCGGGGTGATGGGCGGCGTTGCCGACCGGCCGCAGGTGGTGGAGCTTCAACTGCCGCGCGCCGTAGTCCTGGAGGGTGCGGGCGAGCGGCAGGACCTCGTCGATGTTCCGGGCGTTGACCGTCATGGTGGCGCCGGTGGGGATGCCCAGGTCGCGGGCGTGAGCCAGGGCGGACAGGGCGCCCTGGTAGCTGCCGAACTTACGGATGGCGTCGTTGGTGGCGCCGTTGCCCTCCAGCGAGATCCGCAGAAGGTCGAGGTGCGGGGCGATCTCGGTGAGGCGGCGTTCGATGCGGTAACCGTTGGTGCAGATCTCCACGTGCAGGCCCAGCTCCTGCTTGGCGTACCGGACGACCTCGGGCAGGTCCTTGTAGACGAAGGGCTCGCCGCCGAGGAGGTTGACGGCCTCGGTGCCGTACTCCTTGTGCATCAGCCGCATCAGCGTGATGGCTTCTTCGAGCGTGAACGAGTCGGCGTGCTGGAGGCGTTCGCCGTGGAAGCAGTGCTGGCAGGCGAAGTTGCAGCGGTAGAGCAGTTGCAGGTAGAGCATCCGGATCGTCTTGATGCCGGTGATCTCCGTGATCATGGTGACCTCCCTGGGCGTGGTGCCTGGGTTGAGGCCCTGATCGTGGCCGGGCTGCACGGGACCGCGTCACCGCGTAAAGGGACGCGCCCAGGACGTCCTGGGACGTTTTCAGGCTCGCGCGATGTCCTCCAGGAGGCGAAGGACGCGGTCGGTGTCCGACAGGTCGGGCAGGACGACGGGGGCGCCGGCGGCTTCGAGTGCGGCGGGGCTGTCGACACCGGTGGCCACGGCGATGATGTGCGCACCCGAGGTCAGGGCGGCCTCGACGTCCCGGGGCGTGTCGCCGACCAGGACGACGGGAGCCCCGGCGGGCAGGCCGCGGTCGCGCTGCATGCGGCGGCGGGCGACGTCCACCAGGCCCGGACGCTCCTCGGCGTCGGCGCCGTACGCCCCAACGGGCAGGTCCAGGAGCGCGTCCAGGCCGAATGCCGAGAGCTTCACGCGGGCGTTGGCGGCGATGTTGCCCGTCAGCACGGAGGAGACCCAACCCGGTTGTGCGGCAGCCGCCTTGAGGACGTCCTGCACTCCGGGCAGCGCTGTTCCGCGAGCTTGAAGCGCTCCTAGCCTTTCCGCTCCCGCCCGGACCAGCGCGGCTTCGACGTCCGGCCACTCGGGCTCGGCCACACCGTTCCGGCCGAACATGTCCCGCATGATCAGGCGGTCCGTACGCCCCTCGGTGACGGCCGCCTCAACTGGACGGCTTCCCGTCACGGCCTCGTACGCGGTGGCGTAAATCTCCTTGCTCACACCGGCGTTGTCGATGAGCGTGTGGTCGATGTCCCACAGGACGATGAGCGCCATACGGCCAGCGTAGGCGCCACGCGGGAACGACCGGTTCCGCCGGCGTCCAACCCGATCGGGCTTGCTCCCATGCCGGGCCCTGCACTTGTATGGCTTCTGTGAACGAGCGACTCCACTCCGTACTCGCCCAGCGTGGCGTCACGCCCGAGTTGCTCGCCGAAGCGTGCGAGGTGGACCCCAAGACCGTCGGCCGCTGGCTCGGCGGACGCATCCCCCACCCCCGGCACCGCCACCGCGTAGCCCAACACCTCCGTGTGGAGGAGACCTTCCTCTGGCCCGCCCCGCAGATCATGAGTAGGCCGGCGGCCGCCACCCAGGGCACGGAGCTGCTCGGCACGTACCCGAATCGGGCCAGCGTCCCGCGCGAGATATGGCTGGGCCTGCTCCAACAGGCCCAGGAACAGATCGACGTCCTCGTCTTCTCCGGCACCTTCTTCGCCCAGAGCAACCCGCACGTCGCCCGCATGCTCGCCGCCCGCGCCGCCGACGGCGTCCGCGTACGGCTGTGCTTCGGCGACCCGAGCGGCCAATCAGTCTCCATCCGGGGCCGCGAAGAAGGCATCGGCGACACCCTGGCCGCCAAGATCCGCGCCTCGCTGACGTATTACCGCTCGCTGCTAACGGTGGCGGGCTGCGAGGTGCGGGTGCACGACACCACGCTCTACACCTCGCTCTTCCGCTACGACGACACCCTGCTGGCCAACCCGCACATCTACGGCCAGCCCGCCAGCGCCAATCCCGTCCTCCTCCTCAAGTGGGCAGAGACCAACGGCTGGTTCGACACGTACGCTCACAGCTTCGACGCCGTCTGGGCCGGCGCACGCCCCTGGACGCCCGACCGGGAAGAGGCCACCGCGCATGGGCAGGACTGAGTACTACAACGACCCCAACGCCCCCAAGGCCAACACCCTCATTCCCGCCAGCAACCTCCTGGTCGTCGACGAGACCGGCGCGATCCTCCTCCAGCGCCGCCGCGACACCGGCCAGTGGGCGCTGCCCGGCGGGGCCCAGGACATCGGCGAGACCGCCGCCCAGTGCGCGGTGCGCGAATGTCTCGAAGAGACCGGCATCATCGCCGAGATCACCGGCTTCCTCGGCGTCTACACCAACCCCCACCACATCGTCGCCTACACCGACGGCGAGATACGCCAGCAGTACGAGAACACCTACATCGGCCGCCCGGTCGGCGGCGAGCCGACCATCAACGACGAAGCCGACGGCGTCCGCTGGGTCCAGCCCGACGATATGGACGCGTACGACATCCACGCCAGCATGCGCCAGCAGATCGGCGACTACCTCGCCGGCACCTACCCCTACCTCGGCTGAGCTGCCGAGAGCGCCGCCTCCACCCGCGCCACCGCCGCGTAGATCTCCGGCTCAGCCCGCCGAATGAACCGTCCGACAACGCTGTCGGCGCCGTATCGGCTTACGATCTCGGCCACCCGCTCCGGCGCGGTCGTCGGCTCCCCGTCAGGCGTCGTCGTCATATCGCAATACACCAGCGCATCAACCAGCAACTGGTCCTCCAGCAGCGGAAACTCGGCTTCCAGGACCTCCCGCAGCCCCCGCTCCTCCGCCTCCAACAACGCAAACGAATGATTCGCCACCAGCCGTGTCACCCGCTCATCAACCCCATGCTCATCCCGCAGAAACCGCGCCCCATCCAACGGATGGAACCCGGTAACAGCCAGCCGAGGCGCATACCCGACGTCATGCAGCACCGCCGCCGAATTGATGAGCGCTGCGCGGTCGCCGACGATCTCGGCTAGCGTCCCAGCGCGTGCTGCAACGCCCTGAGAGTGTGCCCAACGCCTCGGCAGCGGGCCTGCAAGCTCGTGCTGAGCAATTAGCTGTTCCCTGGTCAAGCGAGCCTCCAGCCGTAGCTCTGAACTCATACTGCATCGGGGCACGGCACGACCCCGGGCAATGCAGTCTGCCTGAGGTGTGCACCTGCCCTGCGTAGCAGTTGGGTTGGTCACGCACTGGCGCAGGGGATCCGCCTGGGTCGTGGGTAATTCCCGGCACGGTGCAGGTCCCGTGGAGTCGGTCGCCGGGGCCGTTGCTGAACAGCGTGGCAGGTGTCTGCGGAAGGACCAGTTCCGGGGACGAGATTACTGTGGCTCCCGGGCTGGCCAGTGCCCAGGAGCCGTTGCGAGATCAGTGATGTGTTCCTGTTCCAGGAGCCAACGGCGGCAGATGCTGCCAACCTGGACGGCGGACGCACGGGTGCAGTGATGGTTCATGAAGCGGCGCCCAAGGCGGCATCTGCCATGGATGTTGCCAAGGACGGACTGAAGCCGTGCTGCTGTCTCAGCCGGGCGATCAGTTGGGTACGCACCAGATCCTTGAATGCATCGGGGTCGGGCACAGGCGCCTCCTTGTTGCTGCCGACGGCGCTCCAGCGTTGGATGCTGGTTCGAACGCCAGCTTCCAGGCTGCTCAGAACCGTTGGCCATACGGCTGCGACGGGATCCGGCCCCAGGCCCACAGCGAGGAGCGTCAGCGCAGTGAGTGACGCCTGAGCTGCGGCAACGTGGTGAGGCTCGATCAGTGAGCTACAGCCTCGCAACGCCGCGGCGTGCCAGCCGGCGAGTTCTGTGGGCGCCTCGTCCCAGATTCGGGCGATGGCCGCGGACCAGATGGCTTCGCTGTCTTCGGTGGCCCAGAATGTCGGCCGGTCGAAAGGGGCAGCCGCGCTGCCGGGGCGCCAGCCCTCGTCCCGAGCGATGTCAATGACGTCATCCTGGTCGAAGGGAAGATCGACGACCCAGGCCCGCATGAGCGTGCGCCGGTCATCACTGAGTTGCTGAGAGGTGAACTGAGGGTAGTCGGGATGGGTGGCAAGCACCTGGAGCAGGGCGACTGTGCCGAACGTTTGAATACCGCTAGGAATGAGCATCTGGCGCAGGGCCGGGTCGTCGCACCACAGGGCCATGCCGTTAGTCAGGGCCAACTGGGCGGCGTGCAGCCAGGGCATCTGCTCAGCCTGTGGCTTGGTGGTGAAGGGAAGCCACTCGTACAACGGGTCCAGATTGTCGACGGGTTGAACGGCCAGGGTGGGCAGGAGACGAATAAACGCGGCTGAACGCTGGGCCACGTCGCGTTTGTTCTGCGGGGATAGAACCGTCAACGCGACGTCCCCGGTTCGCACGCCGAGCTGACCGCTGGACCGGAGCAGGCTGTCGCAGGCGTAGACGGTGTTGACCAGGTCGTCGTGGACGGCGGTGGGTGTGGTGGTGGCCGAGAATACTGCGCGCAGTTGGGCGATGCGCTCTGGGAGTAGTGTGGCGACGGCGATTGCGCTGAGATCGAGGACGACATCGCGGTCCAGGGCTTCGCGGGCAGCACGGACTTCGGCCCGGAAGGCTTGCGGGTCCCGGGTGGCGGCGGGGATAAGGCCGGCGGCGCGCTGGACGTAGGCCAGCGCGTGGGGGCGAGATGCTGATTGTGCGAGCACGCCCATGGGTACGACCCCGATGCGGACGGCGTCGGCAACCTGGTCGATGACAGTCTGACGCGGGCCCAGCGTGCGGTGCACGAAGTCGGCGAGTTCTTCGGGACTTGTCGCTGTGCCCAGGACGGGTCCTTCAGCGCCCTGCGGGTCCAGCAGCTCCAGAGCACGGGCGTGCAGTGGCTGGGGCAGATCCAGGCGAACACGCTGAGCGCCGCTCCCGGAGTTGGTGCTGATGTCGGGGTCGGGGGGTTCCTCGCGATCGCCGCCGGCCGCATGCAGGATCGCTGCCGCCGTCTGGCTTCCGAGTGCCGGGAAGCGAGTCACCATCTCCAGCGCCTGCTCCACCCGAGGCACAGTCCACCCGCCCCAGTCCATCAGGATCAGCCACATGGCAGCCTCCGGGGCACTGCCGATCACTGGGGTGAACCGGCTGATGGTGTCCCACGCCGCATCCAGGCGCCGGCTGGCGAGCTGCGCATGGACTGCTGCCCACGCGAACATGGCCGCAATTGAATCGACTGGGCCGTGTTCAGCGCCCGGGACGGCCTCCTCGTCGGTCAGCTCTTCAGTGAGACCGGCCAGGGCGTGGTCTTCCATATCGATCCAGTCCTGGCGGTCTTGGGCCCATCGCACGGCACGGCCTCGCAGATCCCGCCGCATGACGACCGGCAGGTGGGGACGTGCCAGCAGGGTCAGGGCACGCAGCCTTGCCAAATCACTCTGCCCCGCCTCCTCCCAAAGCTGGACGGCATGGACCCGCAGCGCCAGATCCCCGAAGCGGTGTCCTGCGCGTTCGGCGATGGCGGCCGCCGCCTCTGCGTCATCGACAAGCGCCACCAGGGCCAGCGCGGCCACCGGGCCCGCGGTCTCCCACTGCCGCAGGCGGCGTATCGCCGCAGGGCGGTCCCCTGCGGCATCCTGCGCGCAGGCCCATCGCACCTGATACACCACCTCGGACAGGGCACCTTGCTCGCGCAACGCGTCCAGAGCAGGAACGGGCCACACCCCCAGTCCTGTCAGCGCGAACGCGGCCAGGCCCCGCTGATCGTCGTTACTGGCGGTCGCCAACGCCTGCTGCCATGCTTCGACCCGCTGCGCGGTGCCGGTCTGGGGGTCGGTGTCCACGGCCATGGCCGCGAGTTGGGAGCGCGCCCCGCGGTCGGTGAGTCGGGCCGCGAAGCGGACTGCGGCCTCTGGCTGACCGGCCTGGTAGGCGGCACGGCCGGCGTCCAGGATCAGCGGCTCGTAGTCGGCCTCCAGGCCGATCGCTTCCCCGTCGGGAGCCGGAATGGCAGTGGCGAGGGCGGCGGCGATGGTGTCGCCCATCAGGCGGACCCGGAGCAGCACCAGCGCGGCGTCACCGCCGGGACCGTGCCAGCGCCGGTACTCCGCTCTTGCTGCGACCGCCAGCCGCTCGGCGCGGCGGGAATCCAGGTAGGCCAGGGTGGCGGCTCCCGCCGTGGCGTGCCACATCAACGCCTGCGCCAGATCGACCAGCAGGCCAGGGAAGTCGGGGGCCAGTTGGGCAGCCCGTTCCAAGGCTGCCAGCCCCTGGTCGTAGTGGCCGGCAGCGAAATGCGTGTGCGCAACGAACCTCAGTACCGTTGACTCTCCTACCGCCGCTTCATCGCCCTGGTCCAGAGCCTCGGCCACGACCGCGGGCAGCTCGGACGGCTGGCCGCCTGCGCGGACGACTGCCTCGGCGACGGCCGCCAGCACAGGGACTCGGCCGACGCTGGCCTCGATGAGGCTGCGAGCACGGTCGGTGTCGGCAGCGGCGGCGAGTATCGCCGCCAGCGCGCGCAGCCGTGCTGCGGCATCCGCGTCGGGTTCGGCGTCGGCGGCCCGCTCCAGCGCGTCAACGGCGTCCGTTCCCAGTTCGTGCGCGGCGGCGTATCCCGCAAGTGCCCGCCACGCCCCCGCACGCTCGGTTCCCTGCAGTCCTGCCAGCCACGGCGGTGGGGAAGCCAAGAGGCTCCTCAGCAACGCCCGCGGGTTGACGGCATCAGCGAGCGTGACGGCCATTTGGACCGCATAAGCGGCGTCGGCTTCGTGGGCGCGCATGAGGGCGCTCCTCGGATCGGCGGGCAGCCGGTCCAGGGCTTGGTGGAAGGTCTCGGTATCGGCTGACCGTCGTGCCGGAGCGGCCAGCGCGTCGGCGCAGCGTCCATTCAGTTGTTGGGAGGCAGGAACCAGAACTTTCCAGCCCTTGCCGGTGCTCACCAGGGTCGTCTCATCGACGTGCTGCCAGTACACCGCCCGGGTGCCAGGGTGAAACAACGCGATCACGACGGGCAGTGAACCGCTGCTCCAGTACTCCATGTGGGCGGCATTGCAGCGAAACCACCATCCGCCGTCCACCGGCTCACTGAACCAGCTGGGCCCGGACTTGATCTGCACTGCCAGCAGCCGCCCCGTGGCCTGACCGCCTTGGACCACCTCGAAGTGTGCGTCGATCCCCATATCGCTGGTCTCCTGGCTCCGATACAGCCACCCCAGCTCGTCAGCCACCAGAAAACTGACCATGCCCACACCGGCTCGATCAACAAGGTGAGTCCGGTCTACCTTCACTCCGCTTCGCCCCTCTGTGCGGACACCCCGCCCCGTGGACGGAAGGCCATAGTAGGGACACGATGTGACATCCGGCGTGCAGTAGGCGAAATCAGCCAACTGGCCGTCTGCTCCTGCCTGCTGCCTAAGAACACCCCTGCCGTCCACGCCCGTGGAATCAGTCGGCACATACCCATGAGCTGCTCGTTGACATACCGTCAGTAGGCGGGTGTCAGCGGCGTGGGGTTCGCTCATGCCGGTCACGATGCCGGCGCGGCCGGCCGTTGCGAGATCAAGGCATTGGTCGGCAACAGCGACGAGCTCTACCCCCGGCGCATCCTAGGTGCGAAGGGCCACTTGGCTGACACGGCCGAAAGCTACCTCATCGGCTGCGTCTCCGACTTGTCTCCCCCAATGCCACATCACCACCGCCCTCCGCAATCCCCTTGCTGATCCGGATCTCGCAAGCCCCTCAATGACGAGCACCCGGGTGAACTTGTCGTTCGACCTCGACCAGACCGTGACTTCCGGATAGGTCGCCTTTCAGCCAATATGCCGAGGTGTCGTTTGGGTGGTGGTGGGTAGATGGTCACGCTCGTGTTGAGAGAATCCACAGCAAATCTGCCCATGGGAGGAAAAGTTACCGCTTGGTAGTGTGTGGGGGCCGCCTCCACGATTCTCGCCATACCGTGTGGATCAGGTGGCATCCGCAGCTTCTAGCCGGTCTAGTGACGCCATGAAAGATCACGGGAGCGCTCCGAGAGCGTGGGTCGACGAAGGACTCACGCGCAGGCTCAAGGCCCTGGCCTGCACGGCACCCTTGCATGACCTCGACATCCGCAAGGCGAAACTGCCATGGCTGGAGGGCGCTCGGTACCAGATGGCCGAGGTGGCTCTGCAGGTCATCGATCACGTGGCCATCGCGATGGACTACGAGACAGGAGCGAATCACGAACAGGTCCTGCTAAGGGCTGCAGGTTTCGTCGGCTGGCAGGCGCCGGATCGCCCGGTCGATGAGCACACGCGGGTCGCCGGATGGGTGCTCGACTCCCTGATCAACGTTCGCGACACGGACAGAGGCTTCCGCCGCTACTACGGAGAAGTGGACGGGTCGGGCGCGTATGCGCTGAGGAAGTGGGACTTCAAGCTGATCGAGGAGCGTTCGGACAGCAATGGGGATCTGTATCTGCGTGCTTCCAACGAGGCGCTGAATGTTCTGGTCGGCGCGTTGGACACCGATGTGGAATCAGCTCAGATCGCCGCCGAGGTGAGGTTGCGCAATCTCATCGGCAGAGGGCGGCTGGCCGACGCGAAGGCCGTGGCCGAGCAGGCCCGCATCCGCACCATTCAGTACGCGGAGATCATCCGTGCCCAACTCGACGCCACAAGCCGCAACGTGACGACGGTCGACTGGACGGACGAGATACCGGACCTCCTCAACGAGGCTCTGGACCACGTCGACCACCGGCTCCAGGAAGAGTCCGCGATCGCCCGGTCCATTTCTACCGAACGTGACCAGTCAGAGGATCCGGTCCGCAGGAGACAGGCCGCCGACCTCGTAGACATTTTGGAGGACTGCGTGCGCCGGCACACCCGGCTGCAGACCCGTTTGCGTGGCGCTCGCACGCTCTTTCTCGACGAACAGGACCGCCAACAGTTCTCTGGCACCGCCCTCAGAGCTCCGGTGGACGTATACGGCGACCTCCTTCAACCGGTGCTCGGGCTCGCGCTGGCCGACGCTTCCCGTCCGGTGCGGTCCTTTTACGAGCATTCCGTGGGGCCGACGGTTGATGACCAGATCTGTCTGGCCACGCTGGTTCCTGCGTTGCTGGCTCCGTCACCCGAACGAGCCCGGTTCACGGGCGAGGAGGAGGAGCCAGAACTCGTCCCCGTCGTGGAAGTGCGTGGGTACACCGACGAGCAGCAGCGCGTTGCCGAGTCCCTGCTCGATCTGACCGACGAAGCACGACCGTTGTCCGAACTGCTGGAGGAGGCCGCCACGCTTGATCCAGAACTTCCTAATCTACTTGTGTTGTTGGCGTTGCGGGCCTTCAGCCCGCAACTGGGTGCGGCGTTGAGCGAGGGCGCTGACCGCGTCCTGCTAGCCGTATCGGCAGGAACCCCCTTGGACAGTCAAGGTTTCGAGGGCGACGACCTGTTACTGACGTCTGCGGGGTTCGATCGAGCGGCTCTGGACGCCGACCGTCTGGAGAGGAACAGCGGACGATCATGACCATCATGACCATCGAGACCATCGAGACCATCGCTGACGACGCGGAGGCCGCGGGCAGGCTCATCGGCTACGGCTTCAGACCCAAGGTCCGACCCGTGCGCGATAGTGCCTACGCGGCACTCGTGAAGCGCTACGCCGAGGATCCGGACTTCGAGACGCTCGTCACTCGGTACGCGGCGGGGATGGGACTGAGGGTCATCGCGGTCACCACACGTGCCGGCATGGTGCACACTGCGTTGCCGGGATCGGCCTTCGAGACTCGGATGGATCAGTACGCCCGGCAGGTGCGGATGAGGGAGAGCCGTGAGGCCGAACGCATTCTGTACGGCATCACGCACCTAGCTGTCGCGGCCCTGGCCTTCCCCCGGCCCGAGGACTTGGCCGATGACGGCTATCAGGGCAAGGTCCGGGTGTCGTCCATCGACAGGCTCGTGCGATCGGTATGCCGGGTGCTGGCGGAACGCGTCGCCGAAAGCGAGGAGTCGCAGGATCCACCGGCGAATGCTCTGGAATTGGAGAGGGCCTGGCGGGCGTACGAGCGTCGGCCCGAAGTCGCCCCCACCAAGGCCGGACGATCAGGGACATCAGCCACCCGCACTCTCATTGGCCGAGCTCTTGCGCACCTTGTCGACCGTGGAATGTTCCACCAGGGCAGAGCCGACTCCGAGGACAGGGAGACGATCTTCCTCGCCACCCACCGCTACCAGGTCCATGTGCGTGAACTCGCCAGTACGTGCGCCTACGGGGAACTGGCAGAACTTGGGGTGCTGCCTCCCATCACTGAGACCAGGACGCTCCGCACCACCAGTGCCAAGACGCTGTATGACTAGGAGAACCGTATCCATGTACGAGCTGTCCCGTGTCCGGTTGAGAACAGTCGGACCGGCCGGTGCCCGCTTCCACGACGTCACTCTGGACCTCAGTGGCGCGGGACGCCCAGTGGGCGCTGAGCAAGGAGCCCTTTTCGACGCCGCCGCCACGACCCACCGGCCGTCGCCCGCCAGCCTCATTCTGCTGGAGAACGGGGGTGGCAAGTCCGTTCTGCTCAAGCTCGTCTTCTCCGTCGTCCTTCCCGGACGTCGCCACACCGTGGGCACGACCAGTACGCGCGTCGTGGAGAAGTTCGTCATGCCCAAGGACGTCTCCCACATCGTTCTGGAGTGGATGAACCCGCTCACCGGGGAACTGCTGCTCACCGGTAAGGTGCTGGCCTGGCGTAACCAGGTCGCCTCGGAAGTCTCCGATAACCTGCGCGAACGCTGGTACTGCCTGCGTCCGAGTGACGAGATCAACCTCGGCACCCTCCCTATGGCGGTCGGTACGAAGTCGTGCACGCTGGATACGTACCAGGGTGAGCTCCAGGAAGCGTACGCGGCCGACCAGAGCCTGGACCTCTACTGGACACGGCATCAGGGCGACTGGACGAATCGGCTGCAGTTGCTCGAGCTGGACCCTGAACTTTTCCGCTATCAGCGGGAGATGAACGTCGACGAAGGTGAAGCGGCGAACTGGCTCAAGCTTGATTCGGACGTGAAGTTCGTCGATTTCCTGCTGCGGGCGATCGTCAAGTCCGATGAGATGGACGCTCTGGCGGCGCTGGTCACCGAACATGTGGAGCGGCTCGCCGGCCGCGGGTTGCTACTCACTGAGCGGGAGTTTGTTGCCGGCGCGCTCGATCTCCTGGGTCCGATCGCTCAACAGGCTGAAACTGCGCGGCTGTCGCGGCGTCGAGCGGAGCAGGCCGCTCGTGACGTCGCGGAGCTTGGCGGACGGCTTCGGGTACGTGCGCGAAACGAGCATGACGTAGTGCTTGGGCGGCGGGCAAAGCTAGTCAAGTCGCAAGAGGAATTTGATGAGCTGACTCGCGTCGCCGAACATGCCAAGGCTACCGTCGCTGAACTGAGGCGTCATTTGGCCGACTTGAAGTACCAGGGGGCTCAGCGGGAGCTGACGGCGAGGGAGAAGGCACTGTCCCGGGCGCGAGCCCTTGTTGAAGCGTGGCGAGAAACTTCGACCGTGCATGAGTACGACGACAGTATCGCCCAGGTCAAGGCGTTGACCGATCTCATCGGCGCCGAGGAGGAGAAGGCGCGTCCCGCGCTGGAAGAGCGTGACGTTGCTGCCCGCCGCCTGGCGCGCAGCCTGTGGGCGACGGCTGACGAGGCTGCCCAGACCGCCTCCCACGAGCTGAAGCAGGTCTCGGCTCGGGAGAAGGAGAAGAGCGCGGCACAAGAGCGTGCCCGTGCGGCGCACCGGGACGCCACGAAGGCCGAAAGCGAGGTCGCCAGATTCGACCAGCTGATCACACGTCTGCGCCAGGATATCGAGGCCGCCGTCGCCGACGGTCTGCTGCATGACGCAGCCGCGCTGCCCCGGACCGTGGAGACCGTTCAGGAAGAACGCGAAAACACAGTCCAGCGCGTCACAGACCTGGAACGAGAATGGGCGGAACTCGCAGACCGAGAAGCCCTCGTGCAGGATGAGTTGCGGAAAGCCGAGTCGGCGGCGGGCGACCTGCGTGGGCGTGGTGAACAGTTATTCGCCCGACTGGACGAGGCCCGGACACAAACAGCGCGCTTGGAGACGAACCCCCGGCTCGTGGCGCTCTTCGATATGCCGGATATCGACCTCGAACGCGACATCGCCTCGCTCCACGAGGCATTGAACGCCGCATGCCATGAGGCCGAGCGAGAACGGACCGAGCTGAAGGTCGCCGAGTCCATCGACGAGCAGGCACGCCTCGCCTTGGCTGCGGGCGATCTCCTGCCGCCTGCCCAAGTGGTCTCCGACGCCTGCAAGGCTCTTGAAGACGCCAAAGTGGTCGCGGTCCCGGGATGGCGCTACCTCGCAGCCATCCCCGATACCGACCGGCGACGAGACATCGTCGAGCGACTACCGCATCTGGCCGCAGGTATCCTCCTCCACGATCCTGACGATATCGACCGGGCCCGGGACGTGCTCACGGCACTGCGTCCCCAACCGACTGTCTTCGTGTCGGTTGCGACAACCAGGAGCTTCACCGACCCTGAGGCCGAACTGACAGACGGCGTCGAGGTAGTTATCCCACCTCACCCCGCCCTTTACGACGTGGACGCGGCGGCCGCCGAGCACGAGGCGATCGATGCCCGGCACTCCGTACGCTCTGCCCGTGCCGATGAGCTGTCGGCCCGCATCGAGCAGGACGGCCACCTGACCTACGCTCTCACGGACTGGCGGACGCGCTACCCCGAAGGCAGCATCCTCGCGCTGACGGAAGGACACGCCGGCGTGGTACGCGAGCTCACAGCCGCCGATGTGAGGGTGACCGAACGCGAGGAAGCGCTTGAGAGGCTCCAGGAGCTGCGGCGGAAAATCAAGGAGGAGTTGCCCCCTCTGCGTGAGGCTCGGGACTCGCTCGCCAAAAGGCTCGAACGTCTCAATGAACTCGCCGATCGTAACGGCCACCTGCCGGAATGGATGGAGCAGGCTTCGTCAGAGAAGGAGAGGATGCGGGAGCGCCAGGAAGCCGCCGTGAAGGCAGAGGATGAGGTCACCGAGCTACAGAAGCTCGTCACGGAGCATCAACGCAGAGCCGACGAACACCAACGTACGGTGCGCTTTGTCAACGACGAAAGGGCCAAACTGCCCGGGAGCGAGGACGTGCGCCGGTCCGACCCCGTTCCCGAGCTCTCCACAGCCTTGCTACGGAGCACCTACGACCAGGCCGCGGCACGCTATCTCCGTGTTCAGGTCGGGAGCGACCTGTTGGAAGAGCGTGAGCGAGCCAACGAACGTGCCGCCAAAGCGAAGCAGGGCTACTACAAGCTCTCCGAGGGACTGCGCGGCAGGGCGGCCGCACTACTGAGGAGCCCCGAGGGCTCTGACGAAGCGGCACGGTCGACGGCTCTGGATCGCGCGGACCAGGCGGTGCGGGAAGCCGAGACCTTTGCGCGCAAGGCAGAAGTGGCCGCGTCCCGCTGTGCGGACGAACTGACAGCCGCCGAGGGCCGGGTGACGACCGCGGTGAAGCTTCCCGAATACCCGGCCGATATCGAGTCCGGTGTCGCGGCCGTCGAGGAAGCCGACCGACAGCAGACGTCGAGCGCTCGTAAGGCGACGGACCAACAGGAAGTGCACACCAGGCTCGGACAGCAACTGGAGGGCGCCGAGGCATCGGCCAAAGTCTTCCAGTTCATCGTCGACGGATTCACCAAGGATGTGGCCGAAGGGGACGACGAGGCCGCCGACATCGCGCCCTACGGAGGGGACGCGGGCGCTGCCCAGGATCTTGTCACCCGGCTGACCAAGGAACGCAGGACACGTGAAACGAATGCCCACACCGACGAGCAGACCTTACGCACGGCAACGGAGAGGCTCACACACCATGCCGGCGCCGAGGAGTTCAAAGACCTGCACGTTCGCGTGCAGACACAGATTCGTATCGCGGGTTGGGAAACGGTAGCGACCCGGGCCACGGAGTGGTCCGACGCTCTCAGGCCGCGCCTGCGCGCTCTGAACGAGGAGATCGACCAGACGGAGCGGCATCGCACACTGATCGTGCGGAACCTCAAGGCACAGGTCGACAAGGCATTGGCACTGTTGCGCCAGGCACAGCGGATGTCGCGGCTGCCGGCGAGCCTGGACGACTGGGCCGCTCAGGAATTCCTCCGCTTTCGCTTCACCCCGGCTCAGGACGACTCCGCGCACCTGCACATCGGCGAGGTCATTGATGAGGCAGCGAAGGGCCGCACTGCGGACGGACGTTCTGTGCGCAGAGACGGGATGTCGTTACTGCTCGCGGGGGTGAGGGCAGCGGTGCCCAGAGGGTTCCGGATCGACATGCTCAAGCCCGACGCCGTGCTGCGCAACGAGCGCATCAGGGTCTCCGAGATCAAGGATGTCTTCTCGGGCGGGCAACACCTCACGGCGGCCATCCTCTTGTACTGCACCATGGCCGCTCTGCGTGCGAGCAACCGGGGAAGGGAGAGGGATACGCATTCCGGTGTCCTGTTCCTCGACAATCCGATCGGCCGGGCCAACGCGGACTATCTGCTCGCCCTGCAACGCAAGGTCGCCGAGGCACTGGGCGTGCAACTCATCTACACCACAGGGCTGTCCGACGACGGCACGCTGAGACGCTTCCCCCTCATCCTGAGGTTGCGCAACGACGCCGATCTCCGGGCGGGGCGCAAGTATCTGACCGTGACCGACCGGATCCAGGAGACACTTGACGCGTTGCCAGAGTCGGACGGCACGGGCAACGTCACCACCACCAGAATCTTCAAGCGAGAGACGGAGGATGGGCACACCCGTGCGGCACAGGCAGAGTGAGTTCATCCGGCACCTGAGAGCCGGTGCCACCGAGGCGGGCTGGAAAGGCGCGCGCAGGACGAGCGTCGTGCTGGACGACATCTGGATCGCATTCCGAAAGGTGAACAACCGCAATCCGGACGGGGAATTCGAACCTCTGCTCATGTCGAGGCTGTTGGACGAGCTCGAAGAGCAGGGCCTGATCGAGCAGATGAAGCAACGCACCCGAGACAAAGTGTCACTGCCGCTTAAGATCTGGCTCTGCGCAACCGTACCCCCGCGACCCCCTGCGCCGCCCATGCCGCACTGGCACCCCGATCTCTACCGGCTCGCCCGGGAGTGGCCGACGGCTACCTCGAAGCAGCGCTGTGCGTACGTGGCCGTCAACCATTGGCTGATGAGCGATCCGGACCTTTTCCCTGTGCCGCTCCGGGAGCGGGCTCTGGAGATCTTCGGAACGTATGGGAGCGAAGCGGATTTCCCCATGCCCGAGAAGACCTTCGACACCCTGCGCTCGGGGCCGATTTTTGGCGACTCTGACCGGCTGCACACGACGCTGCGGACGTTCACGACGCACCCGCCGCTGCTCACAGAGACGTTCCTGACCGAAATCGGGGACGGCTATTACCAACGCGTCGGCGATGGAGACATCCTGCTCGTGGTTGAGAACTCGGCCACCTGGTGGTCTCTCGTGCACAGCCTCCCCGACAGGCACCGGCTGGGGTACGTGGCCTGGGGGCTCGGTGGCACATTCCGTGCATCGGTTAACACGCTCGCGGCCAAGCACGGTATCGGGGAGATCCGCTACTTCGGCGACCTCGATCTCAGCGGGATCCGCATCCCGTACGCGGCATCCAGGACGGCCAGCGAGCGGGGTCTTCCAACGGTCCAGCCCACTGAGCGACTTTACGGGGCGCTACTGGCGCTCGGACGCGCACGAGGTGCGAAAGAGAAGGCCATCGATGCGGGGGAGGCGCGTGCTCTGGCCGCGTGGATGCCTGCGGCGCACCAGGTGCAGGCGGCCGACCTCTTGGTCGCCGGTCAGCGTCTGGCTCAGGAGTGGGTCGGCTATCGGTACCTGACGCGTAACACGGCTTGGCACGCCGACCTCGTTTGATCAGGTCCGTCCTGCGGCTTCGGATTGCACGCGCAGTGCACCTGCGAGCCGACATGCAGCGCGAGGGGGAGCTGCAAGCGTCGATCCGCCTACTTGTGGAAGGTGGAGGATCCGCACCTGCGTTCCCAGCTCCAGGCGACCGTAGTGTTGAAGCTCGCGGCCACCAAGGTCCCGACCCTTCCGATGTGGACGCTGCCAGGGTCGAGAGATGGTGCTGCATCTGGCCAATCGCGTGAGGCGCGGAACGGTGTGCGGCCGGCCTGACGTCCCACGTCGGCTTTTACCCGTTCGAGGACCGTTCGAGCGAAGTAGGTCCGCACCAGCTTTCTGTATGTTAGATCTCTTCCATGACCCAGAATCGCAAGCGTGTACCCGCTGCTGTTCGGCACGCGCTGAAAGAAGAGGCCGCCAATGGGTGCGCGATCCCCGGGTGCGTGTACGGCCACCCTCAGAGGTGCCACATCATCGATCACCAGTACGTCAATGAGCACAAATTCGGCGGAATGATCAACATGTGCGGCGCTCATCACGACGAGCACACGTACAAGGACCTGAAGAACCTAGACCTCTACATCGTGAAAGCGAAGCGGGCCTACGAGACGGATCGGTACACCGCGACGGAGCTGATCTACCTGGAGGTCTTCTCGCGCCTCAAGGGCTCCTACTTTCTTCACCCCGTCGCAAGTCTGTGTTGCCTCGCGCGCCTCGTCCATGACGGGTACATCGAAGAAGTGTCGCGAAGGGTGGGCGAAGACGGCGTGCCGCAGGCCATGTTCCGCCTCACTCGGTACGGCCGGGGACTCACGGCGGCATGGGTGGCGTCTGGCTCTCCTCGAATCCGTCTGAATCCGACGGAGGGCCGTTGGCGCCCGCCCCGGGTCAGGATGGTCGAGGTCCAATGACGCACGAAGTGGCCCGCACGCGGTGGGCCCTTCAACTGATTCCGAGCGCGCCGGATCCACCCTCCCCATGATGGATCAACGGGTGGCGTTCGTGCAGCTAACCCCGGTAGGTACCGATTCATCAGCCGCCGCCCGTCCAATAGCTTGCTTCGCGATGCTTCGGTGACGGCCGTCCCGAGGCATCTGTCGCCGCCAAAGCCTCGCGTTCACAGGAAGCGGGGCTGTCCGACGGCTGGTCAGGTAGGCGAAAAGGGCCTCTGGCCAGCAAGAATGAGCATTGTCGAGATCCTCGTTCCCGCCATAGTGCTGACTATCGCCGCGGGAGATGCGGCGAACCAGAGAGGGGCCGCCGCCGATTGGGGGGCTGGTGCAGTCGGCCATCGTGGGCGCGCGTTGCAAATCCACCCGAGTTGATGACGGCGCCGCGCTAGACGTCTTCCCATAACTGCTGGTCACGGGTGAGATGATCTTGGAGTGTCTGGTGTGATCACGGCGTCGGAGCCGTCCTATACAGCCCCGTTCGTCGGACTGAGTCTGCGGCAGTTCGGCAAGCTCATCACCGCGCTCCGGCGCGAGGGCGCGGACACGGTCCGCAAGGGCCAGCCGTGGAATCTCCCGCTGGAGGACTGGGCCCTGCTGGTCGGCGCTTACTGGCGCACCAATCTCACCCTGCGCCAACTGGCACCACTGATCGGGGTATCCAAGTCGGCTGCGGACTGCATCGTCGACCACCTCGAGCCAGCGCTGGCGCTGCAGCAGCGTAGGCGGTTCCGCAAGGACACCGTCCTGATTGTCGACGGCACCCTGGTCCCCACCCGCGACCACAGCATCGCCGCGCAGTCGAAGAACTACCGGTACTTCACCAGCCACCAGGTCGTAAACGACGCCGACACTCGGCTCATCGTCGCAGTCGGCCGGCCCCCTGTCCGGCAACCGCAACGACTGCACGGCATGGGAGGAATCCGGCGCCAAAGCCGCCGTCGGCCGCACCACCGTCATCGCCGAAGGCGGCTACCAGGGAACCGGCCTGATCATCACGCACCGCAGAAAACCCGGCCAGAGCAAACTCCCCGCCTGGAAAGAGGAGCACAACATCTCCCACCGCAAGGTCGGAGCCCGCGTCGAGCACACCTTCGCCCGGATGGAGAGTTGGAAGATCCTTCGCGACAGCCGCCTCAAAGGTGACGGGGTGCACCACGCCATGCTCGGCATCGCCCACCTCCACAACCCCACCCTCGCCGGGCGACCGGGTAACAGCTGGTCGACCGGCATGCCATAGATCATTTACGGGACAAGCTTTTGGGGAGTCGGCCACTTGGCAGCCGTTGCGAGCCATCCTGGGCTAACGACGACACGACCCGCTGCCAGCCGGAGTCCGGTACTGAACTTGTGGCGAACCTCTCTGGGGCCGATGACGAGCTGAAGGGCTTGCAACGTGAACCCTGCGATCGCCAGGTACTCGCCGATGCTGTCGTCATTAGCCCCGGACTATTTGCAACGCCGACCCTCTCGCCGTGTTGGCAACCAAGGCCGTTGTCGTCAGTAGCCTAAGAGGGCTTGCGAACAACTCCGCACAGGAGGAACACCGCCGCAATTTTGGTCGCGTCATCACGCGGGGAGGGCCAGCAACCCGACGAAGGCGAAAGGTATCCCGGTTGCGTGAGCGATGCGTGCGCGGACGGTGCGGCACAGACCGAACCTGGACGGATCGGCTGTGACGTCGTACCCCGTTGACCAGGCGAAATCGAACCGTCGAGGACTACTGGCGACCATCCGTCACGATCTTGCAGGCCCTCGTAATGCGTAGGTCTCGGGTTCGAATCCCGAAGGCGGCTCCACGGTAAACCCCAGGTCGGGCCTCTGACCTGGGGTTTCTTGTTCTGGTTGACCTTGGAATTCGGGTGAAACGGACACGTGCGGTCCGTGCATCGTAATGCGTAGGTCTGCGGTTGGCTCTCAGTGGTCGCTTCTTCGGTTCAGTGCTCTGGCCTGTGACTTTATCGC
The DNA here is from genome assembly GCF_055558595.1 of Streptomyces sp. NPDC025721. Lineage (NCBI taxonomy): Bacteria > Bacillati > Actinomycetota > Actinomycetes > Kitasatosporales > Streptomycetaceae > Streptomyces > Streptomyces sp. NPDC025721. The sequence continues at coordinate 301,964 of NZ_JBVHMF010000001.1, forward strand.
CATCCGCCTTCTACTCTGCTCTCCGAAGGCCGGACCTGGTGGCCATCCGGTGGCCGCGCGTGCAGGCAGCGTGCAGTAGGACCGTCGGTGCTCGGTTCGTTCAGGGCTGAAGGGTTGTCGAGTTGCGACAAGGGCGCAGCGCACTGATTGCCGAGGCGGCGAACCGGTCGAGGCTGCTCGTACTCGCAGCAGGACTCACCCTTGGTTGAACTCCCGTGCGGGCGGGTTGGCGTTGACCGGTGAGGGCGGGCTGCTGCAGCAGCTGACCAAGCGGGTACTGGAGTCCGCCCTCGAAGGCGAGATCACCGACCACCTGGGCTACGAAAAGCACGACCCGGCGGGCGCCGGCAGCGGCAACAGCCGCAACGGTGTCCGCTCCAAAACGGTGCTGACCGACGTCTGCCCGGGCGACATGCCCGTTCCGCGGGACCGGGAGGGCAGCTTCGAGCCGCAGATCGGCAAGAAGCGCCAGCGGCGTCTGACAGGTGTGGACGAGATGGTGCTCTCCCTGTCCGCGCGGGGCCTGACGCACGGCGACATCTCCGCCCATCTGGCCGAGGTCTACGGCGCCAGCGTGTCCAAGCAGACCATCTCGACGATCACCGACAAGGTCATGGACGGCATGGCCGAGTGACAGAACCAGCCTCTCGACCCGGTCTATCCGGTGGTCTTCATCGACGCCGTCCACGTGAAGGTCCGCGACGGGCAGGTTGCCAACCGGCCGGTCTACGTCGCGTTGGCCGTGACGGTGGACGGCACCCGCGGCATCCTCGGGCTGTGGGCCGGCGACGGCGGCGAGGGTGCCAAGTACTGGCTCCAAGTGCTGACCGAGATCCGCGACCGGGGCGTCGAGGAGGTGTGCATGGCCGTCTGCGACGGGCTGAAGGGCCTGCCCGACGCGATCGGGTCGCTCTGGCCCCAGGCGGTGACGCAGACCTGCATCGTTCACCTGCTGCGGGCGTCGTTCCGCTATGCGGGCCGCCAGGACTGGGACAAGATCTCCCGCTCCCTCAAGCCCGTCTACAGCGCACCGACCGCGAAGGCCGCAGAAGACCGCTTCCCCGCCGGATCCGTTTCCGCCCGGCCGAACGGTCCGGCCGACGCCACACACCTGTCGGGGGCGTGCTGACGGCGACAGCCGCTGCCCCAAACTACCGCCTGCCACCCGCCCCTCCACCAGCCGAACCACCCGATCGTGGTGGGGCCCAATCACCTTGCTACAGGAGCGCGAACCACCCCACCGCACGCCCCCGCCCCGGAGCTGCTGGAGCCAGAACAACCTCTCCGTCTGGTCCCCGAACAACTGCTTATAAGCAGAGTGTGCGATGGGCTCACCCGCCGTAGGCGAGATACTGGTAGTCGCCGGGCCGGCTGTGGAAAACCGTTTGACCTCGAGTGCGGCCGCGATGGGCGGCGCTGGTCTCGCGCTCCGCGCGGATGGAGAGCATCTCGCGCCGAAGGTCGAAGGCGAAAAGCGCAGCAAGGGCGGGGGGCCGGTCCGGCCGTCGTACACCAGACCGCAGTTGACCATGTCCGCCGCGATCTACGGCGTGCGGGAGCCGGTGCACTGGCTGCTGGAGCAGGTGGACAGCGCGTTCATGCAGCGGCAGATCGCCCGGGAGGTCGGGCGGCAGCTGCGCACCGGCACCGACCCCGAGCGGCTGGCGGCACGGCTGCGCGCCAGGTTCGCCGCAGCCGTCCCGGCCGACATCCGGGAGCCGGGCCGGTGGCTGCTCGGAGTGGCACTGCCGCGGTGGGGCTGTGGCCTCGAGGACTGCGAGGCCGGCGTGCTGTGGTCGACCGGCGCGCGCTGCGAGGTGTGCGCCTCGATCGTCGCCGACCGCCGCCGGCCCGCCGCATCGAGCAGGGCCTGTGCCCGGACCACGGCGCCGCCGCAGATCGGTCCGGGGCCTGTCCGGGCTGCGAGGACGACCGTGTCCCGCGCCATGCCGTGCAGATTGTCCCGGGCGGGTTGGACACCCGGCCGCGCGGCGCCTGATGCAACCGCGGTGCGCGGATCTTCCTGACCGGTGCCGCAGTGTTCGACGGGCTGTGCAAGCCATGCCGCCAGGAGCAGGAGGGCCGGGTGATCGACCCGGCGCCGGGCATGAATCGGGTGACGTGCACAGGGCTGGACGGCGTGCCGTGCGACCGGCCCGCGCTGCCGACCCAGCCGGTATGCCGGGTGCACCGCGCGCAGCAAGTCGCCCTCGCCGAACGGGCCAGCCTGTGACCGCGATGCCGGGCCCGCCGTGGGCGGCGTGACGCAGCCGGTTGCGCGGCGCAGCCAGGGTTCAGGACTGCTGGTCGTCGGACTCGCTACCGGGGCGCCGGTCCAGCGCGCGGATCAGGATCTCGGCTCGGATCAGGCGAACGTTGCCTGATGCGGCACTAGCAGTGGGGCAGACCACCAGGCGACATCCAGAACCTCTGGTCACCATCCACGTACGGCCCGTAGGTCCAGCCCGGGCCCCCGGAGGAGGTATATACATCGAGGTAGGTGCCGTTCACCATGATCCCCGAGGTGCGGTACCAGACGTCGCCGGTGGTGCCGACGGTGCCGCCGGACACCCAGCAGTCCACGTAAGCTTGCTGCCCCGGCGCGAGGATGAGGCCGTCGATCTTCTTGGAGTCCGCCCGGGGGGAGCTGTAGACCCCCGCGTGGTACTGGGTGATCAGCGTGGCCATCTGCGGGTTGGAGTCGTGAACGTTCGGATTCGGATCCGCAGACGCCTGCGAGGACGCGCCGAGGATCGATGCCCCAGCCAACACAAGCGCGCCGAGAGCCTTGATCACACGAGCCATTGAGTGTTTCTCCCAGTCCTCATAGTTGTCAGTATCCGGCGATGGGTGATGCATCCCGCTCGGATGCCGTGCGGGGCCGTGGGCCGGCCACCAGGCGGCCCAGCCGACTGTCACCCTGCTAATCGAGGCTAGGAGCTTCCGTCCTGGATCCGTCCTAGATCCGTCCTTGCGCACTCGTCTGGCGGGGCTGGTGCTGGCGGGCTGCCAGCCGAGGTCCGATAGCGCGAACGGGAAGGTGCCCGCGCGGAGCGCGGGTGTCGCCCGCTGCATCAGCAGCGGGTCGGCGCTGGGGGCGCTGGCGAAGCTCGCGGTGAAGCCGGACGGGCCGATCTCCGGCTACGACCGGATCGCCGACTTCGGCGCGGCGTGGACCGACGGCCAAGGCGCGTCCGACGGCCAAGGCGCGCCCGGCGGCCACAACGGCTGCGAGACGAAGGACGACATCCTGCGGCGTATCTCACCGAGGTGAAGCTCGAGGGCAGGTGCGAGGTCGAGTCCGGTGTCCTGAAGGACCCCTGCACCGGCCGGACGATCCGCTTCACCCGGGGCCGGAAGACGAGTCCGGCGGTGCGGATCGACCATATGGTGGCGCTCGGCAACGCCTGGCAGACCGGCGCGAAGGCGCTGTCGAAGCCGGTGCGCGAGCAGTTGGCCAACGATCCGCTGAACCTGACCGCCGCGGACGGCCCGGCGAACGACGACAAGGGCGACGACGACGCCAGCGGTTGGCTGCCGCAGGCAGCGGCCGGATTCCGGTGCGAGTACGTGGCACGGCAGGTCGCGGTGGAGACGAAGTACAAGCTGTGGATCACCTCGGCGGAGAAGACCGCGATGAGCAGGATTCTGGGCGGCTGCCGCGGCCAGGTGCTGCCCACCGAGTCCAGCCACGAGGTCGCGCTGAAGTCCTCACCTGCAAGCCCCGGGGCTTCGGTCGACCGGGTCGAGCGTTACGACCCGCCGAAGTCACCGGCCGTCGTCGTGAAGCGCGGGCGCGGCGGTCCGGCGCGGCGCCGGTGCCACGTCCGGTTGACGGATCAGGAGCAGGCCTCGCTGCGGCGCCGGGGCGGGCTGGCGCCGACCCCCACGGAAAATTCAGTCTGGTGACCGGGGTGCTCATAGATTCTGCCGCGGCCCCCTCGCCCAGGACGAACCCTCGTGTGCCCTTTGGGAAGGGACGGCAGACTTCCTGCGCGGGCCGGTCGTAGATCCCCACCGACGCCCCGAGCCGCATCTCTTCGCCGTCGAAACCCACGTCGGCGGCGGTCACAATGACGTCGGTGGCGTCGCCGCAGGTGAGCAGGGGCTGAGGTCGGCCCGGGTCGTGGCGTGGACGACCGCGACCCGCTCGCCCGGCAGCCAGCCGCGGGCCAGGGCGTCGCAGACCGCGTCGTCGGCAGCCGCGAACGCGGCCCGCACGTAGCGGGTGTGGCCCACGTCGGGACCTGCACCCTCGGGTACGCGCGCGAACCAGCATGGGTCGGGGAACCGTCCGCCGAGACTGGGATGCAGGCGGGCGCTGGAATGGTGGTGCGCAGGGGTCAACCGGCCGGTCAGCGGCCGGGGCGGTCCAGGGCGGCGCGGTGGCCGCGGGCGACGGTCACCGCGCCATGGCGGCCGTCTGCGCCGTGCGCGTCGGTGCTGCTCCCGTAGCCGCCGTGCTCGCCGCCGTCATCGGGTGGGCAGCAGGTCACGGTGTTCGTGACGGTGGCGTGCTGGTGGTGTGCCGTGAGGGTGGTCTCGTACGGCAAGGGCAGGTCCACGGGCGTGCCGTCGATCTCGCTGATTTCGGAGCGGGTGAGCGTGCAGGCGTCGTTGCCCAGGTGGACCTGTTCACCGATCGTCACCTGGTCGCCCACTGTGTAGCCGGGGCGGGCGACGCCCCAAGGCTGCGGTGTCGGTGACGCGGTGTCGGGGCCGGTGAGGGTGAGCTGGGCGTCGAGGCCGTCGGGTTGGGTGCCCTCGGGGTAGAGGTGCCCGTCGACGTCCCACTCCTTGTCGACGGTCAGGTCGGCTTCGCCGTCGTCCTCCGCGGGCCGGTTGTAGACGGTGCAGGTGATCGCGTCCTGGCGGGGAGCGTCGACGGTGAAGCCGGGGCCGGCCGCGGACGCGGTGTTCTCCACCGGTACGCGCCGGCCGGTGTCGAGGTCGGTGCACACCGCGTTCTGGCCGCCCTGGGTGACCAGCTGGTATCCGGGGTGCTGGATCTCGTCCACCGTGACGTCAGCAGAGGGGTTGGCGCTGTAGCCGGGGGTGAAGGTGACCGTGCCGGTGCCGTCGGCGGTGGTGGTCCGGGAGTCGGGCAGGCCGGTGACTCCCGGTGTGGTGGTGGAGGCAGCGAAGGTCCACCCCGGGCCGGCCGGAACCGAGCCGGTCACGTCTTCGCCGGTGGTGTCGGCCGGTGTGATCTGCTTGACCACGTTGATCGTGCCGGTGCACTTGTCCACTGCCAGGTCGTGCAGTTGGCGGCCGGCCTGGCCGAAGTCAGCGGTCTGGAAGTAGTCCGCGGCCACGGTGTTGGACCCGTCGAACGCGGTCGGTCCGGAGATCGCCCGCAGGTTCAGCCCGGACACCCCCGCGACGCCGCTGCCCACACCCAGCGCGATCACCCGGGTGTCCTTCGCCTTCACGGAGTTGGCGGAGAAGACGCCGTTCTCCACGTCAATGAAGTGGGTGTTCGACCCGTCGCCCCGGCGTTCGCCGAAACGGGTCGGGTTGCCGTCGGTCAGTACCACGGTCGCGTCGTAGTGCTCCGGTGCCTGCGCCACCGCCCACAGCGCCTGGTCCCAGTTCGTGCCCTTGCCCAGCGTCCAGTCGGCGTACAGGTCCTTGAAGGAGTCCGCTCCGGCCTGCGTGGACACCGAACGCAGCTGCGGATAGTTCACGCCCACGCTGGTGGACGGCGACGCCTCGTCGAAGGAGAACAGCGCCATCCGCGAGGGCGTGCCGGTCAGCGCGTCGGTGAAGGCGTCCGTCGCGGCCTTCAGCGCCGGCAGCTGGCTGCCGACCGACGCCGACAGGTCGAGCACGACCGCGACGTCCAGACCGCACGACGGCGGCAGCGGCGGATTGTCCCGCGAGGACTGCCATACCCCGCCCGACCGTGTGGGCAGCCCGTTGTTCGAGCTGTACATGAACTCGCGCGTCGACCGGTAGGTGTTCCCCGCTTGCAGCGGCGGGGTCTGGAACCGGTAGGGCGAGGCCACCGACCCCGAGCCGCTGCCCGGTCCGGTGCGCAGCACCGGGTTGGTGTACCACCCGGTCGGTGCCGCTGTCTGGCGCACCGTCATCACCGCGGCGTGGTTCGCCTGGCCCGCGGCGGTGTCCGGGACGACGAAGCTGCAGTCCCCCTCGGCGTCGGACGTGCACCGGGCCCACGCCTGTCCGATTGGATCGGTCGCGTCCGGACTCGCGTACAGCGCGAGGCCCACTCCTGCCAGCGGCGCCGCCTCGTCCTCAGAGACCCGGTCTCCCCCGGTCCGCACCGTCACCACGCTGCTGTCCGAACCAGGTGCCGGCACAAAACGCGCGGCCTGTGGGCTCACTGCCGCGGCAGTCACCGGAGCGGCGGCCAGTACCAGCGCGCTCAACGCGATCCAACACAACCTCTGCCTCATCGGCCTCTCCTCGACGACCAGCCACCGCCCACTGCGGCAAACCGGGATCAAAGGCACCCTAGGCACGCCGTCGGTGACCTCCGCCCGGACGCGCCCAGCACGCGGGGCACACCAGCCACACGGGTCACACCGGCGACGACGGCTACCGACTACGCCGGGGGATCCGACCAGCACCGAAGCCCGACTGTCCGCGATCCTGGAGGGCGCCGTGCGCCGGCCGTGATCCGCGCCTCCTGGACCGCCGCCGCACCGGCAGGTGACGGCGCGGCCGCGGCGGTCGTCGATGTGGACCTGGCGGCCGTGGACGTCGCTGCGACCGTCCACATCCACCGCGAGCACCTCCGCCACCGGCACCTGCTCGCCGCGGCCCGCCGCCACCTCGTCCGCGAGCTGCGCGGCCGCCGCGCCGAAGCAGGCATGGAGGACCGGCTCGTGACGGCGGCGATCCGCGGGCCACTGCATCGACGTCACCCCGCCCCCGGTGCCTGGCGGCCGTTTCGGCGGCCGGTAAACCGGCCCGAGGCGCCCGCCGCGATCCCGGCGCGGCTCCGGCGCGCTCTGGTGCGGAAAATGAGCCGCGTTGCTCGATATGGCCATGTTTCGAGCTATTGTGCTCACGAATGGGACTGGCTAGCCTGCGCTGCGCAGTGATCGGGCCGTCTCAGCGGGGCCCCGCCCGGCCCTGGGATCGGATACTGAAGGCCATGTCCGTTCGACAGCCGCACCATCCAATGCAGCGACTCGACGCTGCTCACCAGGAGGAGCACCATGGCTGAACAAGGGATGCCTCGAAGGCGTTTGCTCGCCGTCGGCGGAGCGGTCGGCGTGTCGGGTGCGCTTTTGACGAGTGGTCAGTCGGCTGCTCGTGGCGAGTCGCGCGCGACCGGGCAGCCGGGGAACGGTGCGACCGGAGCCCCGGCGCCCACGCGGTTCGAGGACACCGTCGACAGCGTCAGACTCATTGTGTCGGCCGCGGCGAAGGCCCCGGGCTACACCGTGGTCGTCACCAAGTCGCCCTTCCAGATCACCACACTGCGCGATCGCAAGGTGGTGTTGCAGACCGATGCGGGCTCGTCCGCGTCGTCGGGGTCCGGCCCCGCGGTCTTCCGCACGGCCCAGGGAGCGTGGGCGACCGCCACGTCCGTTACGAGCGCGCGGTGGAGCGACGGTGTGCTCGTACTGACGCTGGCGACCACCGTACCCGGCAGCACCGTGACCTACCGGATCACTCCGGCCGCTGACCGGTACCGGATGACCTGGTCGGTCCAGGGACAGGTGGCCGCGACCAAGGTGGCGAGCCATTATCTGGTCGAGTCGGCCGGTCACTGGTACGGGCAGGGCGAGGCGGTGACCGCGACCGGTGCGCCGTACATCGACCAGCCGTGGCCGTTGGACTCCGGCAAGGTCCGGGACAAGACGATGGCGCCCGCGGAGTATCTGGTCACCGAGCCGTTCTGGTTCACCCAGCGGGGCACCGGCTTGTGGGTCGACACCGAAGACGTCATGGACGTGTCCATCAACGACGCGCAGCAGGGTGTCTTCGGCTACACGCTCACCCAGAGTTCCACGATGGACGCCACCGTCTTCGTGGAACGCAACGCCAGAGACGTCTATGAGAACTACATCGGCATCACCGGCACGCCCGCCAAGAGCGACGCGTCGAGCGCGCAGTTCGCCAAGCCGTTGTGGAACTCGTGGGCGCAGTTCTACTCCGCCGTCTCACAGGACTCGCTGCTGGGCTGGGCGAGGAGTCTGCACGACGCGGGAGTGCCGGGGCACACGGTCCAGATGGACGACGGCTGGATGAGCCATTACGGCGACTTCACCTTCAACAGCAAATTCCCGGCGCCGAAGGCGATGTCCGACGAGATCCACGCGATGGGATACGACTTCGGGATCTGGGTCACGCTGTGGATCAACACCGACGCCGACAACTTCTCCTATGCCGCCGACCACGGCTACCTCCTGAAATCGCGGACCGACCCGGCCGAACCGGGCCTGGTCAAGTGGTGGAACGGCACCGCCGGCATCGTCGACATCGCCAATCCCGAGGCCCGCGCCTGGTATGTCGGGAACCTTCAGAGCCTGCGGCAGGACTACGGCGTCGACGGGTTCAAATTCGACACCCGCTTCTACGACGAGACCTGTGCGCCGTATCCCGGTCACACCGCGCTCGACTACCTCAAGCTCGGCGCGGAACTGTGCGACCAGTTCGACCTGCAAGGCGCCGGCGTACGGATCCACTGGACCGGCTCGCAGCGGTACGGCTTCGTCACCCGGCAGATCGACAAGGGAACAAGCTGGGTCTCGCTGCGCGCGGCGGTGGCGCAGAACCTCTCGATCAGTACCGTCGGCTACCCCTTCGTCGAGACGGACATGATCGGCGGTTCCCTCAGTAAGGCCCCGCCTGCCAAGCAGGTGCTCGTGCGGTGGGCGCAGGCGGCGTCGCTGATGCCGCTGATGTACTCCTCCACCTCGCCGCTCGGAGTGTCCAACGCCTACGGCAGCCAGAAGTACGATCAGGAGACGGTCGACCTCTACGTCGCCGCGGTCCAGGCTCACGAACGCCTCGCGCCGTACATCGAGTCGCAGGCCGAGCGGGCGGTGCGCACCGGGGAACCGATCATGAAGCCGCTGTTCTTCAACTACCCGCAGGATGAGGCGGCCTACACGATCGCCGACCAGTGGCTGCTCGGCGACTCGCTGATGGCCGCGCCCGTTCTCACCGATCAGACGCGGCGCGACATCCATGTCCCGCCGGGCCAGTGGTACGACGTCCTGCACCGGAGGACGATCCACGGACCCGCCGAGCTGACGGGCTACGCCGCCGACCTGAGCCGGACCCCGGTGTTCGTCCTGCTGGGCACGCACGACACCGACGCCCTGATGCATGCCGTCTCCCGATGACGCGTCTCCGCGGGGGGCGCTCATCGGCGCAGTGTGGATGAGGGCCGTGCCGATTCACCACTGGGTTTTCGCGTGCAGTTGGCCGTCGGCGTGTGTGAGCGGGTGGCCCGGTGCCGCGCCACGGCAATGAGGCCGGCCCGGAGTCGCGGGTGGGGACTTGGGCGACTCCGGGCCGGCTCGTGCGCGGGGGAGGGGGTCAGCCCTTGGCGCCCTTGGGGATTGCCTTCAGGGTGGAGAGGTCGCTGCGCAGGACGTCCTTGCAGTAGGAGACGTTGCCGGTGTTGTCGACGTACTTCGCCGAGACCCAGTTCGAGTTGTCGCGCAGCAGGTACCAGACGTCGTTGCCCGCGATGTTCTGGGCGCGGACCTTGCAGCGCAGGCCGACCTGCTGGTGGTAGCGCAGCGAGCCCTTGACGGACGAGTCCGTGCTCGGGAACTGGCGCTGGACCACGCCGTCACCGGCGACGACCGTGCCGTACGGGCGGGCCGGGGTGGCGGTCGGGGCGGCGGCCTGGGCGGCCGTCGCGCCGAGCAGCGTGGTGCCGAGTACGACGGCGGTGGTCAGCGCGCTGGCGCCGGTGATGATGCGGCCTCGGAGGGAAGGAAGAGCAGCGAATGTCGCCAAGGGACTTCTCCTGTTCCTGATGTGCAATGACACGCATGGGCACCGCTGAAAATACGCCGGACAATCTCCAACAACTAGGATAAATTGCCACGTTGAGCCGAACGTGCGCAGTCCTCACCCGTCTGCGGGTGCCGCCGCCACCCGGACGGCGGCCTGTGCGCGCAGCGGGTCCGCCGCCGGGGGGCCGGTCCAGAGGTGCTAGAGGCTCTAGAGGTGCTAGAGGTTGTAGCCGCCCGAGACCTCGATGGTCTGGGCGGTGACCCAATGGGACTCGGGGGAGGTGAGGGCGGCGATCATGGGGCCGATGTCGGCGGGTTCACCGAGGCGGCCGAGCGCGGTCTTCGCGGCGAGGGCCGGGATGACCTCGGGGAACTGGGTGAAGGCGTCGTTGGCGATGCGGGTGCGGGTGGAGCCGGGGGAGACGGCGTTGACCCGGATGCCGCGCGGGCTGAATTCCTTGGCCATGTAGCGGGTCAGGACGTCGAGGCCGCCCTTCATCGAGGCGTAGACGGAGTAGCCGGGTTCGAGGCCGGCGGACGCGGTCGAGTTGCTGCTCGTGTTGACGATGGCGCCGCCGTCGGCCATCAGGGGGAGCAGCTTCTGCGTCAGGAAGTACGGACCCTTGAGCAGGACGCGCATGAGCCGGTCGAAGGTCTCCTCGGTGGTGTCCTCGATGAGCGAGGTGAGGGAGAGACCGGCGTTGTTGACCAGGGAGTCGAAGGTGTCGCGCTGCCAGGTGTCGTGCAGTACGGCGGCCACGGTGTCGCGGAAGGCGGTGAAGGTGCCGGCCTCGCCGACGTCCAGGGGCAGGGCGACGGCTGTGCCGCCCGCCTTCTCGATGGCGGCGACGGTCTCCCGGCCGCCGGCCGGGTTGTTGGCGTAGGTCAGGATGACGCCGGTTCCGCGTTTGGCGATCTCGATCGCGGCGCTCTGTCCGATGCCGGAGCTGGCCCCGGTGACGATGGCGACGTTCATGGTGGTCCTCCAGATGGGGGTGGGCTTACGTGACCGGGTGGGCCTACGCGGCCGGATGGGGTTACGTGACCAGGCCGGATTACGTGACCGGGCGGGATCACCCGGCCGGGCGGGCCTGCGCGGACAGGGCGCGGGCGAGCCAGTCGGTGCGGGTCCTGCGGGCGGTGGCCGCGATACGGGCCTGCGGGTACAGCGCGTCGAAGCCGTGGAAGCCGCCCGCCCAGACGTGGAGCTCGGCCTGGCCGCCGGCCGCCCAGATCCGGGTGGCGTAGTCGGTGTCCTCGTCGCGGAAGACCTCGGCGGAACCGGTGTCGATGTAGGCGGTCGGCAGATTCGACAGGTCGTCGGCCAGGGCGGGCGATACGTACGCGGGTACGTCGTCGCCGACGAGGCCGCCGAGCAGGCAGCTCCAGCCGAACTCGTTCATCTCGCGGGTCCATACGCCGGGTTCGTTCGCGTACTGCCGGCTGGAGGCGGTGGTGTTGCGGTGGTCGAGCATGGGGCCGATCAGCACCTGGGCGGCGATGGCCGGGGCCTGCCGGTCGCGGGCCGCCAGCGCCACCCCGGCGGCGAGGCCGCCGCCCGCGCTGGCACCCGCGACGACGACACGGGCGGGGTCGATGCCCAGCTCGGCCGCGTGCTCGGCGACCCAGAGCAGCCCCTGGTAGCAGTCCTCGACGGGGATCGTGCCGCCGAACTCCGGCGCGAGCCGGTACTCGACGGTGACCACGACGGCGCCGCACGCGTCGAGCCACTCCAGCGGAATGTCTATCTGGGAGAAGCGGTCGCCCATGACCATCCCGCCGCCGTGCATCCAGTAGACGCAGGGCGCCGCGGTGGTACGGCCGCCGGTGGTCGCAGGGCTGAAGACCGACAGCGCGATCGGTTCGCCGTCCCGGCTCGGGACGGTCACCTCGCGGCGGTCGATCGCGCGTCCTTCCAGGAGCGGTTCGACGGGCGCCGAGGAGAAGGGGCGGACCTGCGCGAGCACCTCCGGGCTGAGCCCGGACATCAGCGGCAAGTCGGCGAGCAGGTCGTGCAGTTCGGGGTCGAGGCCGGGGCGGGGCGTGGTCATGGGCGGTGCCTTTCTCAAGAGGTGGAGAGGGTGGTGGCGGCGGACTGGCGCATCAGAAAGCGGGAGCCGGCGGATGAGCCGGTAAGCGGGAGCCGGCGGATGGGAGGTCGGAGCAGGCGGATCAGAAAGCGGCCTTGCCCCGCACCGGCACGTAATCCGTGTAGTCGGACTCCTTGGCCAGCAGCGGGCCGATCCGCGCCACGATGGCCTGCGCGGCCTCGCCGGCGAAGACGCGGTGGTGGTCCTCCTCGCTGGTCCAGCCCTCGGTGACGTGGACGACGTCCGGGTCGGAGGCGGAGCGGGAGACGAGGTAGACGACGCAGTGCTCGCTCGCGCCGGGGCTGCCCTCGTCCAGACCGGTCAGCAGCAGCTCGACGAGCTGGTCGCTCATTCCGGCCTTGGCGGTCAGCGTGGCGTTGAAGCCGTAGTTCGCGTTCATGGAATCCTTCTTCTCTCCGTTGGAGTGCGGTGATTCCATTGAACCGCTCTGACCTGCGAAAACGTTAGAACGTTCCTCGCTCGTACTTGCACGATCCTCGCGGCCACGGGAGCCAGGGCGCGGTGGGGTGGTGCAATGGACGTATGACCCGTGAAGAACACCTGGACGAGCTGCGCGGCCTGCTGGCACGGCACGCGCCGCGCTCCGGCTGGACCACCGCCATCGACGGCGTCCTCGTCTCGAAGGTCGACCGCCCCGACCCGCCCGCCCCCTCGATGTCCGGCACGGTCCTGGCGGTCATCGCCCAGGGCGCCAAACGCCTGGCCCTGGGGGAGCGGGTCTTCGAGTACGGGGCCGGGCAGTACCTGATCGCGTCCGTGGATCTGCCGGTCACGGGACAGTTCCTCCAAGCCGACGCCGAGGAACCGGCGTTGGGGTTCGGCCTGGTCCTCGAACCGTCCGCCGTCGCCGAACTGCTGCTCCAGGCCGGGCCCGGCAACTCCCCCCGCACCGGGGGCGGTACGCCGTCGGGCATCGTCGTCAGCGACGCGCCGCCCGCGCTGCTCGACGCGGTCGTCCGGCTGCTGCGCCTGCTCGACGAGCCGCACGACCGGGCCGTCCTCGCGCCCCTCGTCAAGCGCGAGATCCTGTGGCGGCTGATCACGGGGGAACAGGGCGCGGCGGTACGGCAGTTCGGTCTGGCCGACAGCAGCCTCAGCCATGTCTCGCGCGCCGTGCGCTGGATTCGCGAGCACTACGCGCAGCCCTTCCGCGTCGAGGACGTGGCGCGGCAGTCCGGTATGAGCGTGTCCGCCTTCTACCGCAACTTCCAGGCGGTGACCGCGATGAGCCCGATCCAGTTCCAGAAGCAGATCCGGCTCCAGGAGGCCCGGCTGCTGCTCACCACCCACCCGGGCGACGTCACGGGGGTCGGGCAGCGCGTCGGCTACGACAACCCCTCGCAGTTCAGCCGCGAGTACCGGCGCCAGTTCGGCGCGCCCCCCAGCCGGGACGCCGCCCGCCTGCGCCGGACCGTCCGTACCGTCCGCACCCCGGCGGGCGTCCTCCCCTGAGCGGGGAAGCCTCCGGGCCGGGGCGCGGCGGGGTGACCCCCGGGTGAGGGCGCTCCCCCCAACGGCACGAGTCAGGGCGCCTGTTGGACCCAGGGCAGCGTGAAGGCAGCGAAGACGATGCCGCCCGTGTCGCCGATTTCGTAGAGGTCGGCGATCGAGCCGCCCTGGAGGACGGCCAGGGTGGAGTAACCGGCGGCCTTGGACTTGATGAGCGCCTGGCGGGGCCAGGTGGCGCCGTCGTCCTGGCTGACGCGGACGGTCAGTTCGGAACGGGCGGTGGACGCGTTGTTGCTGAGGAGCGCGACCGAGGTGGTCGTGGGGGCTCCGTTCGCGCCGAGTTGGGAGGGCTGGAGGTAGGAGATCTCGTCGGCGTTGCAACCGGGGTCGACCAGGCCGGAGTTCCAGGCCGGGCCGAACGCGCTGGCGACGTCGGTCGCTCCGGCCGGGGAGGCGTCGCCCGCGGTGGCGTACCAGCGGTTGCCGCCCGCGTTGGAGCGGAGGTTCTGGACGACCTTGCCGTTGCCGCGCTGGACGACCTTGCTCTCGTTGACGCCGGTCGCCGCCGCCGGTCCCGCGTGCCAGGTGGCGCCGTGGTCGTCGGAGTAGATGTCGCCCGCGTGGTCCACGCCGTTCTCGCGGTACACGATGGGCTGCACCAGCCGCCCGCTGGCCAGTTGGGTGCCGTGGCCCGAGGAGGCGAAGAGCCCGGCCCAACCGGTGCTCTTGACCTGGGGGTTGAGGTCGACGGGGGCGCTCCAGGTGGCGCCGTTGTCGGTCGAGGCGATGTAGCGGATGTGCATCGCGGTCGTGTCGGTCGCGGAGTTGGAGCCGGCCGCGGAACCGTAGTAGCCGATGCCGGGCGCCGGCGAGTAGTTGATGAAGGCGAACACCTTGCCGTTCGCGCCGACGGACCGGTCGACGAGCAGGCTGCTGTCCCCGTATCCCTCGTGCGTGGTGGGCGCGTGGGCGACGACGGCGGGCGCGGTCCAGGTGGCGCCGCCGTCGGAGCTGCGGCGCAGGGCGACTTGGATGTTGTTGCTCGCGCCGCCGAGGTCGGCGCTGCTGTCGACCCGCGCGTCGGCCATGGCGATGACGGTGCCGCTCCTGGTGACGGCCATGGCCGGGATGCGTACGGAGGCGGCGGTGCCGGTGTACGTCTCGTACGTGCTGCCGTCCGCCGAGAGCCGGTTGAGGCCGCTGATGGGCGTGGCCGGGCTGAACAGCGTCTGGGCGTTCAACCCCGGTGTGCCGGAGGCCAGTCCGCAGGTGGCGGTGCCGGATTCGGTACGGCTGTAGCCGGTCGGCGTGGTCGTGGTGAACGTGTACGGCGTGCCGTTGGCGACCGTCCAGTACAGCGAGTCGTCCGAGGCTCCGGCGGCGACGGTCCTGGTCCAGGGGGAGCCGCCGCGGCCGGGCCAGGCGACGGTGAAGGTCTGCTGGACGGGGGAGCGGTTGACCAGCGTCACGCGCAGGGCGTGAGTGGAGGCCGGTGAACCGTCGGCGGCGCGCGGGCAGTCCATGCCGACCTGGGAGCCCAGGGCTCCGTCGCAGTTCAGCGTGCCGGACAGGGTCGTGTCCAGGCCCTGGGGCGTGGTGACGCGGAAGGAGTACGCCGTGCCGCTCGCCTTGGTGAAGAACAGGTCCGAGCGGTCGCCCGCCGCGACGGCCGGCGTCCAGGTGCCGTTCCCCGGCCACGTCACGGTGAAGGTGGTGCTCGCGGCGGTCGGATTGCCGAGGGCGACCCGTATCCGGCTGCTGACGCAGTCCTGGCTGACGACGGCGGTCTGGGCACCCGGGGTGGCCGGGTACCCGGGCGTCGCCGTGGCCAGCGGTGCGGCCGCCGCCGCGACGACGACCGTCAGAGGGAGCAGCGTCCGGCGGACCGCCCGCGCCGCTCCCCTCCGGCCCGATCCCCTTCGCGCTGATCGGGCGTACGGAGACACGGGCGGCACGACCGGTACGGACGGCACGGATGCCACGGACGGCACGGGTGCCACGGACGGTACGGGCACTTCGGGGGAGGCGGGCGGCAACGGCGGCGGCACAGGGGACTCCTCAGCTCGCGGCGGACACCGCGCTCGACAGGACGTACCTCAGGTCTGACACCTGACGAACGACATCAGATGTCTGCTGTCGAGGGACCCTAGGGCCGCGGTCCGACCCCGTCAAGATCCGGAGCGCCGCCTCGGCGCGATGACCGCACGCTCCCGTGCCTCCGGCGTCCCCGCCTTCCCCTCCGCCGCCGCCCGCGCCTCGGCGATCCGCCGCCGGACCGGGGCGTAGTGGTCGGAGACGGCCGCGGCGAAGGCCGCCGCGTCCCGGTCGCGCGCGGCCTCCACGATTCGGTGGTGGTGGTGGACGGTCTCCACCTCCTCCGCCCTGCTGATCCCGGTGAGCTGCGGGGCCACGACGATGTAGACGTCCCAGAACGCCGCCGAGAGCTGGCCGATCAGTTCGTTGCCGAGCGGCGCGACCAGAAGGGCGTGGAAGGCCCGGTCGGCCTCGACGAAACCGGTCCCGTCGCCGCTGCCGGACGCGTTCATGTCGTCCACCAGCGCGGCGAGGGCGTCCAGGTCGGCGGAGTCGAGCGCGGCCACGATGCGGTCGGCCATGCCGCGCTCGAACAGCTCGCGCATGTCGGCAAGCTCCAGCATGAGCTGCATGTCGTCGTCGCGGTCGAGCATGCCACGGAACGTGAGGCTTTCCACGAGCGCGGACAGTCCGAGGCGGCCGACGTAGGTGCCGTGCCCCCGGCGCACCTCCACGATGTCGAGGACGTCGAGGGTCTTCACGGCCTCGCGGACGCTGGAGCGGCTGGCGTCCAGGGCCTCGCACAGCTCGTTCTCGGTGGGCAGGACGTCCCCCGGACGGAGCCCATTGTCCAGGATGTAACGTTTGATGCCCTCGCTGACCTCGTGCATCAGCAGGCGACGACCCCGTCCGTTGCCCGCATCGCGAGTTCCGTCCACCTCTTGACCCCTCTCGTTCCAACGACTACGGTCCAACCCTATCAGCCATCAGACATCTTATGTCTGATGTTGCACAGAGTGGTCGTCCCACCGGCGTACTCTGGCCGCCCGCGCCCCACTCCCGCCCGCGGAACCGCCCTCCCGGCGTCCGCGGCGGCCCGGCCGGGCACACACCACCGGCCGGGCATACGACGGCCGTACCGCTGGCCGGGCACGCGACGGCCGCACCGCTGGCCGGGCACGCGACGGCCGGTCCGCAGTCCGCCGGGCCCCGCGACCGGCTTCCGCTTCGCCCGTCTCCACCGTCCACCTCATTCCTGCTCACCCCTGCCCGGAGGTTCCCGTGTCTTCTCGACGGACACCCGCCAGAGTCGATCGCCGCGCATTCCTGCGGTACACCGGCGCGGTCGGCGCTGCCGCCGCCTTCACCGGCACCCTCGCCGCGTGCGGCGGACCCTCCTCGACCAACGCCCCCGACTCCGCGGCCAGCAAGGGGACCGGCGGCGGGACCGGCGGCGCTACCATCACGGCGGGGATCTCGTACGCCCTGTCCACCGGCTTCGACCCGATGACCTCCTCCGGCGCCACCCCGGTCGCGGCCAACTGGCACATCTTCGAGGGTCTGGTGGACCTCAACCCGGTCTCGCTCACCGCCCGCCCCGCCCTCGCCACGGCGCTGCCCGTCCAGGTCGGCCCGACGACGTACCGCGCCACCCTGCGCGACGGGGCCACCTTCCACGACGGCTCCCCGGTCACCGCCGATGACGTGGTCTTCAGCTTCGAGCGCATCCTCGACCCGAAGAACGCCTCGCTGATGGCGCAGTTCCTGCCCTTCCTGCGCTCCGCGCGGGCGATGGACGCCCACACGGTCGAGTTCGCGCTGAAGTACCCCTTCGCGCTCTTCCCCTCCCGCATATCCGTCGTCAAGATCGTGCCGAAGAAGATCGTCCAGGCCGACGAGAAGGGCTTTGACGCGAAGCCGGTCGGCTCCGGACCGTACGCGCTGGTGTCGGCCACCCGCGAGGACAAGATCGTCTTCAAGAAGTACGCGCGGTACAACGGGCGCTACCCGGCCAAGGCCGAGGCGATGACCTGGAATCTGCTCTCGGACGCCTCCGCGCGGGTCAGCGCCGTGCAGTCCGGCCGGGTCGCGGCCATCGAGGACGTGCCGTACATCGACATGGCCGGCCTCAAGCGCAAGGTCACCGTCGAGTCGGCCGCGTCCTTCGGCAACCTCTTCCTGATGTTCAACTGCGCGAAGAAGCCGTTCGACGACCAGCGGGTGCGCCAGGCCCTGCACTACGCGCTGGACACCGACAAGATCATCGCCACCGCCATGTCGGGCCAGGCCACCCCGGCCAGCGGCTACCTCCAGCCCAGCCACCCCGACTACGTCAAGGCCGCCACGGTCTACGGCCACGACCCCGCCAAGGCCAAGGCGCTGCTCCAGGCCGCGGGCGTCAGCGACCTGAAGGTGACCGTCCTGACCACCGACACCTCCTGGGTGCAGGACATCGCCCCGCTGGTCAAGGAGAGCTGGGACGCCGTCGGCGTCAGGACCACGCTCAGCATCGGCCAGTCCTCCGCCCAGTACGCGAAGATCGACACCGGCGACTTCGACCTCCTCGTCGCCCCGGGCGACCCCTCGGTGTTCGGCAACGACGTCGACCTGCTGATGCGCTGGTTCTACGTCGGGACCTGGCCCGAGACCCGCTACCGCTGGTCGGGCACCGCCCAGGGCAAGCAGGTCGTCTCGCTGCTCGACCAGGCCGCCCGCACCACCGACGACGCGACCCGTACGAAGCTGTGGTCCCAGGTCACCGACATCGTCGCCGAGCAGGCGCCGCTCTACCCGATCCTGCACCGCAAGCTCCCGACCGCGTGGGACGGGCACGCGCTGGCCGGCTTCAGCCCCGTGCCCACCACCGGTCTGTCGTTCCTCGGCGTGTCCCCGGCGTGAGCCGCCAGGACCGGGGCCCGCGCGCCCGGTGCGTGAGCGGCTCGTACCTCCCGCGTACGAGCCGCCCGCGCTCCCCGCGCGGGTCCCGGACCCGCCAGTCGTCCAGGACCTACTGCTAGGAACGCCCGATGTTCGCTTTCCTTCGGCTCGCGCTGCGCCGCGTGGCGATCATGCCGGTGATGATCCTCGGCATCACCTTGCTGGTCTTCGTCGTGCTCCAGTTCTCTCCCGTGGACCCCGCCTACAACGCCCTGGGGGAGAACTCGACGGCCGCCGCCCGCGCGGCGTTCGCGCACGCCAACGGGCTCGACGACCCGCTGCCCGTCCGCTACGCGCACTTCCTGAACCAGTTGCTGCACGGCGACCTCGGCGTGACCGTGCCGCCGAGCCAGCCGGTGGTCGACCGGATCACCGTCGCCTTCCCGCTCACCTTGCAACTGACGCTGCTGGGGCTGCTGATCGCGATCGTGCTCGCCGTCGCGCTCGGCGTGGTCGGCGCGGTGTACCGGGACCGCTGGCCCGACCACGTCTTCCGCGTGGTGTCGATGGCCGGTGTCGCGGTGCCCTCCTTCTGGCTGGGCGTGCTGCTGATCCAGCGGTTCGCCCTGGACAGTTCGCTCTTCCCGACCGGCGGATACGTCAACCCCGGTGACTCCTTCACCGGTTGGCTGCGCTGCATGACGCTCCCGGCGGTCTCGCTCGCGGTCCCGGTCGCGGCCTCGCTCGCCCGGCTCATCCGCACCTCGATGGTCACCGAACTCGACCGCGACTACGTCCGCACGGCCACCGGCAACGGCCTGCCACGGCTGCTGGTCATCCGGTCCGTGCTGCGCAACGCGCTGGTCACCCCGCTCACCGTGCTGGGCGTCAAGGTCGGTTACCTGCTCAGCGGCGCCGTCGTCATCGAGACGATCTTCGACCTTCCCGGCATGGGCAAGCTCATCCTGGAGGGCGTCACCGGCGGCGATGTGGCCCTGGTGCAGGGGACCGTCCTGATGATCGCGCTCGCCTTCCTGGTCGTCAACGTCGTCGTCGACCTGCTCTATCTGCTGGTCAACCCGCGCATCAGGACGGTGTGAGATGTTCCTGTTCACTGGCCCCCAACGCGTCGTCGCCAAGCTGTCGCGTCCCGGCATCCGTTTCCGCGCGCTGCCGCTCGCCGCACGGATCTCGCTCGTCGTCCTGGCCGTCGTGGTCCTGGCCGCGGTGTGCGCGCCGCTGGTCGCGGACAATCCGCTGACCACCGGCATACCCGTCCAACCCCCCGGCTCCCGGCACTGGTTCGGCACCGACCGGATCGGCCGGGACATCTTCGCCCGGGTCGTCTACGGCGCCCGCTACTCGCTGGTGATCGGCCTCGGCTCCACGGCCGTCGCCGTCGTCGTCGGCGCGGTCCTCGGTTCGCTCGCGGCCACCTCGCCCAAGTGGGGCGACGAGTCGGTGATGCGGGTGCTGGACGTCGTCATGTCCTTCCCGCCGATCGCGCTCGCCGCCGTCCTGGTCACCGTCTTCGGCTCCAGCGTGCCCGTCCTGATCTTCACCATCGCCGCGGTGTACGTCCCCTCGCTCGCCCGCGTCGTACGGGCCAACGTCCTCGCGCAGTACGGCGAGGACTACGTCGCCGCGGAGAAGGTCATCGGCGCCCGTCGCGCCTACATCGTGCTGCGGCACGTGGCCGTCAACTGCGCCGCGCCCGTCATGGTCTTCGCCACCGTGCTGGTCGCCGAGGCGATCATCTTCGAGGCGAGCCTGTCCTTCATCGGCGCCGGGGTGAAGGACCCCGAGCCGAGCTGGGGCAACGTGCTCTCGTACGGGCGGCAGATCCTGCTGTCCGGCGGATGGTGGGCCACCCTCTTCCCCGGCCTGGTGCTGCTCGTCACCGTACTGGCCCTGAACATCCTGTCCGAGGGACTGACCGACGCCTCGGCGGCGCCGGGAGCGGCGGCCGGAGCGGCGCCGGAGGCCGTACCCGCGGCGGCGGCCGTATCGGGGGCGGCCGTACCCGCGGCCGCGGCCGGAGTCGTCCCCGCGGCCACCGCCTCCGGTACGGACCGCCCGGCCGGTGACACCGCGCCCCAGGACACGCCGCTTCCCCGCCGGACGCGGGCGGACGACGACGAACGGGCCGCCGCCGTACAGCGCAGCCTCGTCCTGCTCGCCGAACGCATGACGCGGAATCCGCCGCCGCTCGCGGCGGTGCCCGCCACCGCCGCGGAACTGCTCTCCATCCGGGACCTGTCGATCCGCTTCCCCGACCGCTACGGCGACGTGCCGGTGGTCGACGGCATCTCGCTCACCGTCAGGGAGGGCGAGACCCTCGGTCTGGTCGGGGAGTCCGGCTGCGGCAAGAGCATCACGAGCCTGGCCGTCATGGGCCTGCTGGCCCGCAACGCGCGGGTGAGCGGTGCCATCGACTACCGCGGCGAGGACCTGCTCGGCATGTCGCCCCGCCGCCGCAGGGTGCTGGCGGGGCCCGAGATCGCCATGGTCTACCAGGACGCGATGTCGTCGCTGAACCCGTCGGTCCTCATCGGCCGCCAGCTCAAGCAGCTCACCTCGCGCGGCGGCACGCAGAGCCCGGCGGAACTGCTCGAACTCGTCGGCCTCTCCCCGGACCGCACGCTGCGCAGCTACCCGCACGAGCTGTCCGGCGGCCAGCGGCAGCGCGTACTGATCGCCATGGCGCTGTCCCGCAGCCCCCGGCTGCTCATCGCCGACGAACCCACCACCGCGCTCGACGTCACCGTCCAGGCGCAGGTCGTCGAACTCCTCACCCGGCTGCGCGACGAACTGGGATTCGCGATGATCCTGGTCTCGCACGACCTCGCGCTGGTCAGCGGGCTCGCCCACCGGGTGGCGGTGATGTACGCGGGGCAGGTCGCCGAGACCGGCGACACCCGGGCGCTGCTGTCCGACCCCGCCCACCACTACACCCGCGGCCTGCTCGGCTCGGTCACCTCGCTGGAGGCGGGCGCCGACCGGCTGCACCAGATCAGCGGCGTGGTGCCCGCGCCGCGCCAGTTCGGCGCCGGATGCCGCTTCGCCTCCCGGTGCGGCGCGGCCACCGAGGTGTGCGGGACCCGCGCCCCCGAGCTGACGGGGCGGCCGGCCCCGGCGACGGACCCGCGCGCCGCAACCGCCGTGTCCCCCCTGCCCGTCGCGGCGCACGGCGTCGCCTGCCACCACGCGGCCGAACCCGTACTGCTGCAAAGGAGCGGACGATGATCCGCGTCGAAGAGGTCCACGTCAGGCACCGGGCGCGCGGCGGCCTGTTCCGGCACGACGCCGTGCACGCGCTGACCGGGGCGTCGCTGACGGTGGAGCGCGGTGAGATCGTCGGCCTGGTCGGTGAGTCCGGCTGCGGCAAGTCGACACTGGCGCGGGTGCTGACCGGTCTGCAACGGCCGACCGAGGGCCGGGTCATGTTCCGCGGCGAGGATCTGTGGGAGCTGCCGGCGGCCAGGCGCCGCCAGGAGTTCGGCGCGTCGGTCGGCGTGGTCTTCCAGGACCCGTCCACCGCCCTCAACCCGCGGATGCCGGTCGGCCGCATCCTGCGCGACCCGCTGGACGTGCACCGGCGCGGCACCCCGCGCGCCCGCGAACAGCGGGTGACGGAACTGCTGGAGCTGGTGGGCCTGCCCGGGCAAACCCGGCAGGCGCTGCCGGGACAGCTCTCCGGCGGGCAGCGCCAACGGGTCGCCATCGCCAGGGCGCTCGCGCTGGAACCCGAGCTGATCGTCGCCGACGAACCGACCAGCGCCCTCGACGTCTCGGTCCGCGCGCAGGTGCTCAACCTGCTGATGGACCTGCGGTCCCGGCTCGGCCTCGGCATGGTCTTCATCTCGCACGACATCCAGACGGTGCGCCACCTGTCGGACCGGCTCGCGGTCCTCTACCTCGGGCGGATCGTGGAGGAGGGCCCGGCCGCCCAGGTGTCGGCCGCGCCCGCCCACCCGTACACCCAGGCGCTGTTCTCCGCCACACCGAGCCTGCTGGGGACCACCGAGCGGATCGTGCTCAACGGCCCCGTGCCGTCGGCCACCCACCCGCCCTCCGGCTGTCCGTTCCGCACCCGGTGCTGGAAGGCGGACGACACCTGCGCGACCGCCTTCCCCGCCGCCACGCGGGACGGCGACCACCAATGGCACTGCGTACACCCCAGGACCACCGCGGCGGCGACCGCCGCGCACCACGGCACAAGGAGCACTTCGTGATTGCCCGTACACCCCGGTTCTCCGGCGTCGTCCCGCCCGTCGTCACCCCGCTGACCGACGACGGCGCGGTGGACGTCGCGTCGTTGGAGCGCGTGGTCGGCCACCTCATCGGCGGCGGTGTCGACGGCCTGTTCGCGCTGGGGAGTTCTGGCGAGGTCGCCTATCTCACCGACGAGCAGCAGGAGACGGTGCTCGACGTGGTGGTGAAGACCGCGGGCGGCCAGGTGCCGGTGCTGGCGGGCGCCATCGAGACCACCACCAACAAGGTGCTGGAGCGCGCCCGTACCGCCGTCGCGCGCGGCGCCAGCGCGGTCGTCACGACCGCCCCCTTCTACACCCGCACCCATCCCACCGAGATCGACCGGCACTTCCGGACGGTCGCGGCCTCGATCGACGTGCCGGTACTCGCCTACGACATCCCGGTCTGCGTCCACAGCAAGCTCTCCCGGCAACTGGTCGGCGCACTGGCCGCCGACGGGGTGCTGGCCGGGGTCAAGGACTCCAGCGGCGACGATGTGACATTCCGTCAACTCATCCTCGACACCAGGGACGTGCCGGACTTCGCGCTGCTCACCGGGCACGAGGTCGTCGTGGACGCGATGCTGCTCGGCGGCGCGCACGGCTCGGTCCCCGGCCTCGGCAACGTCGACCCGCACGGCTACCGGCGGCTGCACGACGCCGCGGCGCGCGGCGACTGGACGGCGGCCCGCGCCGAACAGGACCGGCTGGCCCGGCTCTTCGACATCGTCGCCGTCGCCGACCCGGCCACCGCGTCCGGTACGGCGTCCGGCCTCGGCGCGTTCAAGACCGCGCTGACGCTGCTCGGCGTCATCGCCCGCAACACCGTCAGCCCGCCGATGCGCCCGCTCACCGACGCCGAGACCGGCCGTATCGGCGCGATCCTGGAGCAGGCGGGCCTGCGATGACGCTGCTCGCCGGAGTCGACATCGGCGGGACCAAGACGGCGGCCGCCCTGGTCACCCCCGAGGGCGTGCTGCTCGACCGCGCCACCCTGCCCACCCCGGCGCGGCAGGGCCCGGCCGCCGTGCTGGACACCGCGGCCCGCGCGGTGACCCTGCTCGGCAGGCCCGTGGACGCCGTCGGCGTCGGCAGCGCGGGCGTCATCGACCCCGGTACCGGCCGGGTGCGGTCGGCCACGTCCGCGCTCCCCGGCTGGGGCGGCACCGACCTGCGCGGGCTGCTCGCCGCCCGGCTCGGCCTGCCGGTCGGCGTCGACAACGACGTCAACGCCCATGCGCTCGGCGAGTATTGGCGCGGCGCCGCCGCCGGGCACGCCTGCGTGCTGCTCCTCACGGTCGGCACCGGCGTCGGCGGCTGCGTCCTGATCGACGGACGCGTCC
The DNA here is from genome assembly GCF_055558595.1 of Streptomyces sp. NPDC025721. Taxonomy (NCBI): domain Bacteria; kingdom Bacillati; phylum Actinomycetota; class Actinomycetes; order Kitasatosporales; family Streptomycetaceae; genus Streptomyces; species Streptomyces sp. NPDC025721. The sequence continues at coordinate 325,981 of NZ_JBVHMF010000001.1, forward strand.
ACCACGGCGCCGGTGGCGCGGCGGGCGAGGCCGGTCACCTGCCGGTACCCACCGCGGCCGGGCTGCCCTGCCCCTGCGGGGGCGTCGGACACGTGGAGGCCGCGGCGTCCGGACCGGCGATGACGGCGGCCTACCGCGAACTGGCGGGCGCGCGGCCCGGACACGGGACGGGCGCCGCGCCCGCGACCCTTCGCCTTGTCAACTCCCGCGCGCAGGACGGCGATCCGACGGCGCTGACCGTCCTGCGCGCAGGCGCCACCGCGCTCGGCGAAGCCGTCGGCGGCCTCGTCAACGTCCTGGCCCCCGACCTCGTCCTCCTCGGCGGCGGGGTGAGCCGCTGCGGACCCGTCTGGTGGGACACCCTGCGGACGACCGTCGCCTCCCACCTGGTCCCGGCCGTCGCCGGTACCCCGCTGCGGGCGGGCTCGCTCGGCGACGACGCCGCGCTGTACGGGGCCGCGCTCCTGGGACGGGAGGCGCTGGCGTGAACGGCCGTGAAGGTCAACCGACTTCGGGCGGTCGGCCCACGTCGGCCGCCGACCCCGGCGGCGTCCTGGAACGGCTGCGCGGCCGGCTCGTCGTCTCGTGCCAGGCGTATCCGGGGGAGCCGCTGCGCGACCCGCTGATCATGCGTCAGATGGCGCTCGCCGTCCGGGAAGGCGGCGCGGCCGGTATCCGGGCGCAGGGCCTCGACGACCTGCGCGCGATCCGCGCGGTCACCGACGTCCCCCTCATCGGCCTCTGGAAGGACGGCACTTCGGGCGTCTACATCACCCCGACCGAGCGGCACGCCCTCGCCGTCGCCGCGACCGGCGCGGATATCGTCGCGGTCGACGCCACCTTCCGCCCGCGCCCCGGCGGCGAGACCCTGGAACGTACCGTCACGGCCGTGCACCGCGCGGGCCGCCTGCTCATGGCCGACGTCTCCAGCTACGAGGAGGGCGTCGCGGCGGCGGACCTCGGCGCGGACCTCGTCGGCACCACGCTGTCCGGCTATACGGGCAGCGGCCCGCACCCGGACGGTCCCGACCTCGCCCTGGTCGCCCGCCTCAGCGCGGACCTGTCGGTCCCCGTCGTCGCCGAGGGCCGTGTCCACACCCCCGCCCAGGCCCGGTCGGCCCTCGCCGCGGGAGCCTTCACGGTCGTGGTCGGCACCGCGATCACCCACCCGACGACGCTGACCCGGTGGTTCGCCGAAGGGCTCGGAGCACAGAGGCAGTTGGGGTGAAGGCCCTCTGCCGCGACGGCGCCCCCCGGAACTCTCGGAGGGCGCCGTCGCCGCGACGGCCGGGCCGGGTGCCTGGAACGGGTACGAGTTCAGCGCCAGCGTCGCCGTGTCCGGCTTGTCGGGGCTGGTGAACGCGGAGACATCGGCGATGTTCGCCGCCGGGTCGGCCGCGACGGACGGGGAGTCGATGTGAGCGGGACGGTGCGGCCGGACGGTTCAGCGGGCGGCGCGCGCGGGGCGGGGAAGGCGTTCGTACACCGTCAACCGCCGCCCGTGGACGCGGACATCGGCCACCGGGGTGAAGTACGTCAGCAGGACCCGCATCTTCATCCGGTCCTGCGCCGCCGTCAGAGGGCGGGCGATCCAGGGGACGTCGGTGACCAGCAGGATGCGGTCCCGCGCGAGCATCGCCGTACGGATGCGGGCCGGGGCAGCCTCCAGGCCCTTCAGCGTTCCGGAGCGCTCCGGGGTCTCGGTCAGCGCTATGTCGTGCAGGCCGGAGAAGGCGCCGGGGGAGACGGATTCCGTGTCGCGGCGGGCGGAGGGGATGAAGAGGACGGCGTTGCCGGGGCGCTTGAGCCGCTGGACGTCGGAGGCCACGGCCATGACGTCGTCGACCCGGCTCTTCGGCGAGCGCTCGGCGAGCGACTGCGGGATCAGCGCCACCGTCGCGAGGGCGACCGCCACGGGGACGATCCACGCGGACGTGCGCGGGAAACGGGGCCGGGCGGCGCGCACCGCGGCGCCGATCGCCGCGCCGATGAGCAGCGCGAGGCCCAGCATGCTGAAGAGCACATAGCGGTCGAGGAAGAGCGGCTGGAACAACGACACGCAGACCAGGCCGAGTTGCGGCACCGCGAGCAACGGCAGCCCCACGGCGGCGGCGGACAGCCGGTCCGTACGGGGCCCGTCCGTACGAGGCCCGTCGGACCGAGGTGGGGCGATACGAGGCGCGCCGGTACGAGGTGGGGCGATACGAGGCGCGCCGGTACGAGGTGGGGCGATACGAGGCGCGCCGGTACGAGGTGGGGCGATACGTAAGACGTCCGTACGGGCGCGGCCCGCGATACGGCGGCCGGACACCACCGCGCAGACGCCGCCGATCAGCACCAGCACCCCGGGTCCGATCAGCATGTGCCAGGTCAGCGGCGGAATCCAGGACACCTGCGCCGACTGGCCCCGGCTGAAGAGGGCCAGCGGAGTGACGGCCAGGACGGCGACGGCGGAGGCGGCCGTCCAGGCGGCCCACGTACGGCGGTCGGCGGCCCGGGACCAGAGCAGCGTGGCCAGGTGCGCGGGGAGGATCAGGAGCGAGAACCAGTTCAGCAGCCCGCAGACGAGGACGGCGCCGCCGTATCCCGCCCAGCGCCACGCGCGGCGGCGCGGTCCGGTGTCCTCCTGGAGCGCGGCGACCAGCAGCAGGGTCGACACCCCGGCCCCGGCGGCGACCAGCGCGTACGGCCGCCCCTCCTGGAGGTAGAACTGCACGGCGGGCAGCAGCCCGAAGGCCAGCCCGCCCGCGAGGCCCGCGGCGGGACCGGCCAGCCGCCGCCCGATGAGCGCGACGCAGGTGGCCGCCACCGCGCCGGCCAGCACCGAAGGCAGCCGCAGCGTGGTCGTGTGGGGTCCGAACACGCTGAACAGGGCGTGCATCAGCAGGTAGTAGAGGCCGTGCACGACGTCCACGTGGTGCAGCATGCGCAGGATCTCGGGGGACGACCGCCCGGCCACCTGCCAGGTGGCCGCCTCGTCACGCCAGACGGTGTGCTGCCGGGAGAGTCCCCAGAGGCCGAGGGCGAGAGTCCACAGCGGCGGAATCAGCCAGATCAGCATCGCCCGACTCGGTAAAGATGCCCGAGAGGCCGTGATGGTTGCTTTGAATCCCGAACGGCTTTGTATCGAACGGGATTTGCTGTCGGTGGACGTCAAAGAGGCACCCGAGGCAGTTTGTTGAATTGTGAACCGCCTGGAGGAAGCGTGATCGACACCCACTGATGGCGGTGACACGCATCCTACTCCGGCGCGCGCGGCGGACTTTCGGAACGTCATTTCTCCGCGCGCGCACCGCTCGAAATGGCCGTCGGTACGGTGGCCGGAACGTTGTTCGGCGCCGTGTTCGGCGCGTTGTTCGGTACGTTGTTCGGCGCGGCGGCCGATGCGGCGGTCGATGCGGGCGCGGGTACGGCCTGCCGGGGGGATGCCGGTGCGGCCCCTGCCCCTGTTGCGGCCCCCGCCGCCGGTACCGCCCCCGCCCCCGGTGCGGCCCCCGCGCCCCTCCCCACCGCGAACACGTTGTCGCAGCGGTCCCGCACGCCCGCGTCGTGCGTGGCGATCACCACCGCGCACCCCGACCGGCTCAGCTCCCGCAGAATGTCCACCACCACAGCCGAGTTGGCGTCGTCGAGCGCGCCCGTCGGCTCGTCCGCCAGCACCAGCGCCGAGCGCTGGACGAGCACGCGCGCCAGCGCGACCCGCTGCTGCTCACCGCCGCTGAGGTGATGGACCGTCTCCTTGCCGCGCCCCGCGAGGCCGACCCGCTCCAGGGCCTCGGCGATCGCGGGCCCTGCCTTGCCGCGCAGCAACGGCCTCGGCCTGGCCGCGACTTCGAGATTCTGCTCGACGGTCTCGCTCTCGATGAGCGCGTAGTGCTGGAAGAGATATCCGAGGGTGTCGCGGCGGAATTGCCGGATGTCGCGGCGGCCGAACCGCGTGATGTCCTTCCCCTCGTACCGGATGGCACCGGACGTCGGGCGGTCGAGCAGACCGAGGCAGTTGAGGAGGGTCGACTTTCCCGATCCGCTGGGACCGACGAGAGCCAGCATCTCGCCGCGCTCCACGGTGAGGTTGACGTTGTCCCACAACGTGCGGGAACCATAGGACTTCGAAAGACTCTCGATCTCGATCAGCTTCGTCATGACAGGCACACTCCTGCTCGGTGGAGGAATTCCGTGGGCGCGGCCGGCTCAGGTCCCGGTCGCGCCCTCCTTCACGATGCGGCGGTGGAAGTAGGCGAGGGCGAGCAGCACAGCGGCCAGTTCGAAGACGACCAGACCGCTGATGACACCGAGGTCGAGCGCGGTCAGCCGGGTCGGCTCGAAGGTCGCGGGCTCACCGGCGGCGGCCAACTGCCGCAGGTGCTGGCGCTGTTGCCACGTCTGGAACGGCACCCGGGTCGCGAAGATCACCGCGATGGCCACCTCGACGGCCAGGAGGAAGCGGTGCGAGGCGACGTACCGCCAGCCGCTGACGTGCTGGGCGAAGATGCTCTGCGCGTTCTTGCGGGCGTAGATGAGGCAGACGCCGACCGCGGCGATGAGGAGCACCATCGCGGCGATGACCAGGTTGAAGATCTGGACCCGGAGTTCGGTGAGCGCCTTCCTGAGGTCGAGGGCGGTCTTCTCGCCCACCGGACTCATGGAGTTCACGTAGTCCTGGAGGTGTTCCGCGCGGATGCCCGCGGTCACGTCGGCGGGGTCGGGGAAGACGACTCCGGCCTGTGTCGCGATGGCGGTGTAGGCGTCGTCGGTGAGGAAGCGCGATCCGTTGGGGACGACGATGACGACCGGGTCGCGCACCATGGATCGGTCCTCGGCCGCGTCGTGGCCCGAACGGTAGGAGTACTCACCGGTGTTGTAGCCGAAGACGCGCTGGCCGCCGCGGGTCGCCGAGACCTTCATGGGGACGCGCCCGGTGAGGTCGGGATCGATGATCGCCTCGGCGGCCTTGGTGATCGCGGGGGTGTCCGACGCGAGCGTGTCGGGGATCAGCAGCCGTACCGCGCGGGCGTCCGCGGCCGTCGCGCTCCCGGCCTGCGACGCGTAGCGCCGCCCCGCCGGGTCGACCATCGGCTGCCGTGCCAGATAGGTGTCGTTGACGACGAGGATCTCGCCGGAGGGCAGGTGCTCACCGGGCGCGGACATCTGGAGGTCCCGCCGCCCGGCCACGATCACCTCGCCCCGCGCGTCGGCTCTGCGCAGCCACGGCCCGACGTGCTGGTCCAACTGGTCCATGTGCATGGCGAATGCGCCGCTGAGCCGGATCGACACGGCGTCGCCCACCGCGTGGTACGCGTCCCGGTTGTCCTCACGGGTGAGAACGTCGCGGCTCGCGAGCGTGGCGTTGGTGGCGATGCTGAGCGCGAGCAGCAGCGCCGGGATACGGACCAGGTAGACGCTCAAGGACGCGGCTCGGGACGGGAGTTCGCCCTTGAGCGCGGGCAGGACGCCGACCTTGAACGTCAGCGCGAGCGCCGCCGCGTGCGCGGCCAGGACGACGGCGGCCAGCAGGACGGCGAGGACCGCGGCCACCGCGGCGAACAGGCCGAGCCACGCGAGGCCGTTGTAGAGGCCGAGGAAGGTGAGGACCGCGGCCGCGACGACGGCGGCCGACAGCGGCCAGAAGACGGCGAGCCGCCGCAGGTCGCGCAGCAGGATGCCGGTGAAGGACATGCCCTGCATGCGCAGTACGCCGTACGCCCGCGCGTTGAGCAGCACGCTCGCGCCGGTCATCGTCAGCGCCGCGAGGGCGACGACGTAGAAGGAACGGAAGAGCGAGTCGTTCTTGTACCGGTCGATCAACCCCCGTACGGACAGCGGGTGGCTGACCTCGACCGTCATGCCGAGGTGTGTGAACTCCAGCCGCAGGGCGTCGGCGGCGCCCGCCGGCCCGAAGACGTAGTACGTGCCGCGCGGGTCGAGTTGGCCGACGTCGGCGAGCGGGTGCACGCGGGTGGTGAAGTTCTCGCTGAACGCCGGGTAGCCGTGGTCCAGCCACTTCGCGGTCCGCGTACCGGTGCCGCCGGGCGCGAGGTACAGGTGGCGGACCGTGTCGGGGTTCTTGAGGTCGGGCACCTCGCGCGCGACCCCGACCCCGTGCCGCGCCGCGAACGACTCGACGGCCTGGACGACGTGGGGCGCGCTCGTCGATCCGTCGGAGTCGAGCACGTCGACCATGGCGGAGTTGCCCAGCACCCCGTCCTCGTCGAGTCCGCGCACGAAGAGGAAGGCCAGGACGGCGGAGAAGGCCAGAAGGGCGGCGTGGACGACTCGAATACCGCGATGCAGCATGGTGATTCCTCGGTTGAGGGCGCTCGGGAATTCAGACGGGCGTGACGGCGTGACGGCGACGTACGGTGTACCGGCTGTTCACGGCTTACGGCTTACGGCTACGGCTACGGCTACGGCTCACGGCGGGCGCGGGCGCGGGAGGGGCGAGCGGCCGTGGAGGCGGTGACGTCCCCGCCTCCACAACCGCGCCGGATCACCCGGCCGTTACCACCCGGCGGCTACCGCCCGACCGGTACCGCCCGGCCGGTCAGCCATGACCGGCCCCCTCGCTGACGGAGGGTCAGCAGGACGGGTTGTAGTAGTAGCTGACCGAGTTGCCGTTCAGCCCCGCGGAGGCCAGGGACCATACGCCCTTGGCCGTGCAGCCGCTGCCGAACACGACGGTGCCGATCTTCACCGACGACGCGTGCTTGTTCGTCGGGTGCTTGTAGTTCGACCACGCGGTGTTGGCGCCGTGGTCGTAGCTCCACTTGCCGCCGCCGACGTCGACCGAGGTGGCCAGGGCCGGCGTGGCGGCGGCGAAGCTGAGGGCGACAGCGGCGACGGCGACCTTAATTCCGGTTTTCTTGTTCATGAATGAACTCCGCTTTCTCGTGGGCTTGATCGGACGAGGCAGAACCCTGGCACACATTCAGTTGCACTGGCAACCATGAAATTGCGCTTCGGGAATTGCCTGTCGCGGGCGGGTCGGAACGGTCCGCCCATGCCTGAATCCACCGGCGTCAGCGGGCGGCGACGGCGGTGGTCGGCAGGCGAATGGGAAGCGGGAATTCCGCACCGCGCGATGTCCGGCCGCGGGCCGGATTTCGGGCGGTACGGGGTACGTGGACGCCCGGCGCGGGCGGCCGGGCGCCGGTGCGGACGGCGACGCGTCAGGCGGTCGCCGCTGCGGGCCCGTACCGTCTCACGTGCTGCGCTGCGCCGATGGGCGGTCTTCTGATCCCACGCATGTGTGCTCCCCCGTGCCGGTGCCGGGTGGTCCGCGGCAACCCGGCCGACGATAGGCGCGGATCCGGCCGACCTCGAATCCCGTACCGAGGCTTGGCGCGTTCTCGGCGGTATGCGGCTTGAATCAGATCCGGGAAACGGCCCTCCGGCGCGGAATTCCGGATTCAACTTGATTCACGCTGCAAGTAAGGTGCGGCATTCCGTTTTCCGCGAAGTACGGCTATCCGGAACGGCGTTGCGGGAATGTCAGACCGCTCCCGCGAAACGCATTCGGAATCCTCACGGCGCGCTGTGTCGCGGGGGACGAGGCGGGCGGCCTCAGGGCAGGAGGCGGGCGAAGACGACGATGTTGTCGAGGTAGGTGTGGCCGGTGAAACGGCCGCCGCAGGTGATCAGGCGGAGTTGGGGGTCGGGGCGCGGGGCGTAGACGGCCTCGGTGGGGAACGCGTCCTTGGCGTAGCTCCGGACGGACGTCACCTGGAAGCGGACGGTCCGGTTGTCGTCGAGGGTGACGCGGATGACGTCGTTGACCCGCAGGAGTGAGAGACGGGAGAAGACGGCGGGGCCGTCGGGGGAGTCGACGTGGCCGACGAGCACGGCGGGGCCGGGGGCACCGGGGACCGGACCCGCGTCGAACCAGCCCGCCCGGCTCGGCCGCGAGGGGGTGTCCAGGGCGCCGGAAGGGGTCAGGCCGAGCGGTTCGAGCGGGGTGTCGACGTCGATGGCCGGGATGGCGAGCGCGCGGGGCCGGGCGTCGGTCGCCTCCGTCGGGGCCACGGGCCGGCTGACGACCCGGCCCGGCTCCGGGGCGACCGCCCCGACGGCGGCGCGCGCGTGGCCGGAGCCCGGCCGCGTCCCCAGATTCGCGGCGAGGCCGACGGCGCCGCCCGTGACCGTCACCGCTCCGAGGACGGCGAGCGCCCCGGCCGCTCCCCGATGACGCGGCCGGGGCCGTGCGTGTCGCGGCGCCATGACGCCGCTCAGCCGCGCCGCAGTCGGCGTACCGACAGCACCAGCAGGCCGGAGCCGATGACCAAGGCGGCTCCCCAGCCGACCAGTTGGGGCGTACGGGAGCCCTCGGCCGCCGCCTTCCGCTGGTCGAGACCGCCGAAGCCCGCGTCCACGCCGCCGTGGGGCTGACGGCTCGGCCCCGCGGAGTCGGTGAGGTCGAGCAGGCCGGGCGCGGAGCCGGTGGAGGACAGGACGACCAGCGTGTGGGTGCTGCGGCCGGTCAGTTGGACGGTGCGGGAGGTCGTCGCGGCCCCGGCCGAGACCCGTACGGTCGTGCTGCCCGCGGACACCGTGCGGTACGGGGTCGACGCGGGGAAGCGCAGCGAACCCTGGTTCAGCGCGGCCACGTGGACCGCGACGGCGGGCTGGCTCAGCGACGCCTGGATGACCCGTACCGCCGCCTGGCCCTGCGGGGCCGACAACTGGTCGGAGAGCGTGCGCAGTTGCAGCGCCGAGTTCGGGCCGAGCCCGGCGACGGTGTACGCGCGGCCCTGCACGACCCGTACGGTCGAGGAGATGACGGGCGACACCGACGCCGGGTCGCCCGCCTTCCGCATCGCGACCGTGTACTGGCCGCTGGCGACCGACTCGTACGGCGAAGCGTGCCCGTACGACACGCTCTTGAGCACCATCGCGGCCTTCGACCCGCCGAAGGGGTAGAGGTAGACGTCCACCGGCGGCGTACCGGGCGAGAAGTGCGCCAGCCGCAGCCAGCCGCCGGACCAGGCGGGAGCCGCCGACGCACCGGCCGCGGCCGGGCCCGCCAGCACCGCGGCGCTGAGCGTGAGAACGGCGGCGGCGCCGAGCGCGGCGGCCCGCGACGAGGATCTGGACGACGGTCTGGACGACGATCCGGTGCGCGCGGTCGCCCGCGGGAAAAGCCTCATGCGAAGTCCTTCTGACGGGCGGATGCGCCGATTGGTCCGGCGTTCAGGAGCGGGTCGGAGTCGGGGGCGGGGGCGCGGTCTGGGCGTGTGTCGGTGCGGGGCGGGGCCGGGCCGTCTGACGGGCGGGTGTGCGGGTCGGCTCGGGGTTCGGGGGCGGGGCCTGTGTCGGGTCGGCTCGGCGTCGGGCCGCCCAACGGGGTGGGCCGGTCGGCTCGGCGTTCACGGTCGGGCCGGGGGCCGGTACGGGGTCGGCTTCGGCGTCCACGGTCGAGGTCCGGGTTCGGGCCGGGCCCGGAGGGCGGGCCGGGCGGGGGCGATGCGGCGTTCACGACGGCGAGTTGGCGCTGACGAGGCCGTCGGGCGCGGGTTGGTCGTACAGCACGGTCAGGACGGCGGGGGTTCCGGCGCCGCCGGTACGCGCCGCGGTCCGCATCGGCCGGTAGGGCGGCTGCTGGGCGTCGACGAGGGCGCGCAGCGCGGCGGCCTGCGGTCCGCTCCCCGTGGCCGGGGCGCCGTCCACGCGCGAGATCGCCACGCCGCCGCGCGGGACGTCGGCACCGGCGCCGGGCGCGGGCGCGTCGAAGGACGCGACGGTGAGGGTGTGACCGCTGCTGAGGACGGCGAGCAACGCGCAGACGCGCAGGTCGACATGACCACTCGTCAGAAGCGCGCGCGTGCCGCCCTGGAAGGTGATCCGCTGGTTGGCGGCGAGCGCCGCCCCCGAGAAGCGGCGCTCCGCGCGGTCCGCGGCGGCCACGCGCTCGTACGCCGTACGCCCGGCGTGGGCGATCGGCAGCACCTCGGCGCGCTGCGCGTCGGCTGCCGCGTCCGTCCCGCTGCCGCTGCCGGGCCCGTCACCCGACCCGTCCCCCGACCCGGTCCCCACCCCGGCCCCGTCACCCTCACCCCCGCCGAACACGGCGAGCGGCTGCGGGCCGGTCAGATCCCGTAGCGCGTCCCCCGCCATCGCGCGCAACGGGCCGGTGACGACGGCGACATCGGCGCCGAGCAGCTGCTGCGGAGAGGAGGTGACGGTGAGCGTGGAGCCCGCGGGGAAGCCGTGCGACACGAGCGCGGCGCAGACGGCGACATCGCAGGCGACGACGTGGGTGGGGCCGATGTGCCCGGCCACCCAGGCCGCGACGGCGTCGCGGATCGGCGGCGGCGTGGACGGGGAGACCGACGCGGAAGACGACGCGGACGACGACCCGGACGCGGACGCCTTCGGATCGACGGCCGCCGTCGGCCGGTCGGAGCCCTCGGTCCTGGACCCGGTCCCGGAGCCGCCGCGGTCGCGCAGAACGACCACGGCCGCCGCGGACACCACCGCCAGGACGAGCACGGTGACCGCGAGCGCCCGGCCCCGGTGCCGCCGGGCGGCCTGTTCGCCGGGCGCGGCCGGCGCCTTCGGCCTCAGTCCGAGGTGGCGCCGGACGAAGGACCGCAGGGTGTTCCAGTAGATCCGGAGCCAGGACGGCTCGTCGGGGCCGCCGGGTCTGGGAGGTTCACCAGGCCCCGACGGCCCCCCGCCCCCGGACGGTCCCGCGGCCTTCCCCTCCCGGGCCGCGGGTTCGAGCCCCGGCACCAGGCCGGGCGGCAGGCCGAGCGCCGGTCCCGGCGGCCGTGGCCGCCGTACCGGTGTGCGGGGCTCGAAGAAGTTCTGCGACATGGACCGCTCACGGGTTGGAAGGGGAACGGCGCCCGCGCGGCGGTGACGACCGCCGCCCGGACGACCGGGACCGGGGCGTCACGGGCTGGTGCCCGCTTCCGCGAAATCGGCCTCCCCCCTGAGGAAGCCGACTCCGCAGCGCCTCGGAGCGAAAGGAATCCAGCCCGAATATCAGCACACTTGAACGAAACTGACAAGCCCTCTCACTTTCCGTTCAATCTCGGACACGGAGTGAATCCCGAATATGCCCGCTGCGATCAAACATGCTGGTCAGCGCGGCGAGAGTGGTGATGATCATTACGGTGATCCTTTTACTCGCGAGTAATTCACTCACGCACCACAAAGCTCATCGGGAGCGTCCCGGTATTCGGGCACGACAAATTCCGGACGCGGGCTGAATGCGCAGAAATTCAGCAGATCCCGCGGTCCGGAAACGACACCTCCACAGCTCAGTGGAGGTAAGCGGCAGGCCCGGTCCTTCCCGTACGACGACCACACGGAGACGCTCTCCTGCCCCGTATTCGGAGCCGCTCCGGCCGCGGATGGGTCGCCGGCCAGGATCAGTCGGGGAGCACGACGGTTCGCCGTGCGGCGGCGATCAGGGCCCGCCCGATGTCGGCCTCCGGCTCGCTCGCGGCGGTGAACCGGCCGGTCTGGACGCCGTGTACGGCCAGGAACACCGTGTCCACGTGCGGCGACTCGATCGTGGCGAGCGGCAGCGCCCCGACGTGCACGCGCCGCAGCACCCCCCGCTCGTGGAGCGAACGCGAACTGCGCCGCCTGTGCCTGCGTCTCCCCGAGATCCGGGCCTCCACGCTCGCCGACGAGGGCGTGGCCCTGGGCGCCCTGCGCCTGGCCCTGGACGAGGTCGACCACCGCCTGTTCGGTACGGGCCTGTCCGCCCCCCCTTCCGCCGCGCCGCCACTGACCCCGGAACCCCGGCTCGTGTTGGTCCGAGCCGGGGTCCCCCCGGAGGTCTCGCGCGCCGAAGGTCAGACGCGGTCGGCGACGATCATCAGGTACTGGAAGCTGCCGTTCTTGTACGCGGTCAGGAAGGCGTCCTCGACTCCGGTGACCAAGTGGTCGGCGGATTTGCGCAGTTCCCAGTACGGGATGGTCGCGGCCGTCAGGTCCTCGACGTGGGTGGGCACCAGCCGGTGCTTGGCCATCGCCTGGAAGTACGCCGAGCGCGGGTGGATGTCGCAGATGTAGTGGGCGTTGATCAGGGACACCTCGCGGGACGCGCGCCCGTACGTGTCGTTGTAGCAACCGGTGATGACGACGTAGCGACCGCCGCGGCGCAGCAGCCGGGCGTGCTCGGCGAAGAGCAGGTCCAACTCCACGTACATCGTCGACTCGTTGTTCCACGACGCGGCGTAACCGCCGGTCTGGAAGCCGGTGTCGAGCATGTTGCGGTGGTGGTAGCGGACCTTGCCGTCGATACCGCGCGCCCGCGCCTGCTCATTGGCGAAGTCGGCCTGCTTGGTGGAGAGCGTGACGCCGTCGGCGTGGCACTGGTAGCGCAGATTCGCGGTGACGCTGCCGCCGCCGCGCCCGCAGCCGGCGTCGAAGACCCGGTCCTCGGGGCTCAGCGGGCCCAGGTGCTTGGCGAGGAGTTCGGCCTGGGCGTGTTCGAGCCGGTGCAGTTCCGTGGTGATCAGGTCCCGGCGCCTGGCGGGGTCCGTCTCGTCGAGTACGGACCAGTCCACGTCGCCGACACCGTAGTGGTGGTGGTACAGGTCGTCGATCCTGCCGAGTTCGAGGTTGACCGGATTCTGTTCGGCGTTCCAGTAGTCCGCGACGCGGGTCTGGTACGTGGACTGGGCCGGAACCGGTGCCTTGGCGACGCCGGGGTGCGAAATGGTCAACGCTGACTCCTCTTGGTACTGGGATCGGTCATCGTGCCGTGGAGCGGGTGAAGCAGCCTGCGCCTACCAGTAGTTGGGCAGGCGGTATCGGTGGGTGTTGGTCGCGTGCCATTCGTGGTTGCCGGCCACCCAGTCCGACAGCCCGCGTGCGTACCGCGCGACCAGCGGTGACGTCGCCGACGCGGCGGCGGCCTCCTCCTCGAAGGAACCCATGATCCGGTTGTGGATCTCGACGCTCTCCAGATACGCCGCCTTGAGGCCGCATCCCTCGTTGGCGGCCACGACCTGCGGCAGATTGAGGTGCGTCGGGTCGCCCTCCAGCTCCTTGGTGAAGGAGTAGAGGTCGTTGACGATGGTCGTCGCGTTGCAGGCCAGCGCCGTGATCCGCTGGATCTCCGGCCGCGCGTAGACGGCCTCGGGCAGCTCGTACCCGTCGACCGCGTCGATGATCGACAGGCAGGGGCGGAAGTTGTTGAACTGCCGCATCACCAGGTATTCCCACACCTGCGGGACGAAACGCTTCTCCGCCCAGGCCGCTTCGGCGAGATAGCCCAGGTGCAGCCGGGCGATGTCGTGCATGAAGCGGGTGGTCTGGCTCGGGGTGGCGAACTCCGCGTAGTCCCTCATCGCCCAGTGGTACGAGCGCAGGGGCCCGTCCGCCTGCATGCCGAGCCGCCACTGGGCCTCGGACTCGGGCGTGCCGTGGTGCGGGTCGATCGCCGACTGGGCCATGAGCAGCGGCCCGCCGAGGCCCTGGTGGGAACCGCCTCTTCCTTCCTCCTCCTCGCAGTAGCAGGAGTCCACCAGGTTCTCGGCGAGCAGCAACTCGCCCGCGACGGTGAGCCGTTCGAGGTCGGCGGCGCCCGGATGCTGGAGCACCACGGCCCGGCCGAACTGGAATCCCGCGAAGTCCCCGTTCCACGCGGGCGGGAACAGGTCGAGGCCGCGCGCCCACTCCTCGAGCCGCCGGTCCACCTCGTCGACCTTCGCCTGGTCCACGGGCGGCGCGGGCTGGTACCTGAGACCGGGAACGGCCCCGGTGCGCCGGGCCTTGAGCGTCCGGGTGAGATTCTGCGGACCGGGCAGTTGCCGGGGGACGGTGGGGGTGACGGCGGCCACCGTGGTGGCCGCCGCCCGCGACACGTCCGTGTCCGGGGGCGCGCCCGTCGCGTGGTCCACGCTCGGCCCGGTCACTCGACGGTCCTGCCGAGCTGGACGTTCTCCAGGATGCCGACCGCGTCGGGCACGAGGATCGCCATCGAGTAGTAGGCGGTGACCAGATAGCTGATGACCGCCGTCGTGCTCACCCCCATGCGGCGCATGTTCAGGCCCGGTTGGAGCTGATCCGGCAGCGCGGTCGGGAGCAGGCCGACCACGCCCTGGTCGTCCTCCCCGGTACGCAGCGCGATGATGCTGCTGGTGTGGTGCGCGGTGACCGGGATCTTGCCGCAGGGCAGCAGCGGCACACCGCGCCAGGCGGGCACCGCGTGCCCGTTGACGTCGGCGAGGCCCGGCATCAGACCGCGCTTGCTCACCTGCCGGAAGAAGGCGGTGATCGCCTTCGGGTGGGCGATGAGGAAGCGGGTGCCGCGCCGCATGGACAGCAGTTCGTCCAGGTCGTCCGGTGTCGGCGGCCCGCTGAAGGTGCTGATCCGCTGGTCGTACTCGGTGTTGTGCAGCAGCCCGAAGTCACGGTTGTTGACCAGCTCCCACTCCTGGCGCTCGCGGATCTCCTCGATGGTCAGCTTGAGCTGCTGCTGGGTCTGGTCCATCGGGTCGTTGTAGAGGTCCCCGACCCTGCTGTGCACGCGCAGCGTGGTCTGGGTCAGCGACAACTCGTACTCGCGCGGGGCCAGTTCGTAGTCCACGTAGCCGCTGGGGATCGACGGCTCGCCGCGGTGCCCCGCCTGCGTCGGGACGTCCGCCTCGCCGCGCCGGTTCGTCGGCCGCCGCTGCCGCTCGGCGTACGCGGCCAGGTGCGCGGCGAAGGAGGGGACGCGGTCGGCGACTTCGGCGACGACGGTCCAGGGGACGGTGAGCAGGACGGCCGCGGTGTCGGCCCGCGCCGAGGACGTCCACCGCGGCTCGTCCTGGCCGATGGCCTCGTCCCCCAACTGGCCCCCGTCGGTGACGACTCCGGTGACCGCCTCCTCCCCGTACTTGCCCTCGGTGTACCGGGTCAGCCGTCCGTGGACGACGAGGTAGGTGTCGGTGATCGGCTGCCCTGCCGTGAACAGCGCTTCTCCGGCGCGCACTTGGCGGACCTCGTAGCGGCCGGCCAGTTCCCGCAGCACGTCGGTGTCCTGGTAGCCGCGCAGCGCCGGGAGTTCGGTCAGCGTCTCCGGGATCACCCGGACGTCGTCGGCGCCGTTCTGGTCGAAGCTCACCCTGCCCTGGCCGACGTGGAGTTGGAGCCGGCGGTTGACGCGGTAGGTGCCGCTCGGGACGTCCACCCAGGGCAGCATCCTGAGCAGCCAGCGCGAGCTGATCCCGCGCATCTGCGGTTCTGACTTGGTGGTGGTGGCGAGTTGCCGCGCCCCCAGGGTGCTGAGGCTGGTGAGCCGCGCGCCGTCGCCGGGCGCGGCGGGCGGCGGCTCGTCGGTCGTGGAGCTGATGGTGCTTTCCGAAGCGGGCACTTTGCCTCCGGGACGGGGAACAGAGCTGTGCGCACAGGCCAGTTGCGGACCGGACGGCCCGCGGGACCGAACGGCCCCGGGACCGGACGGCCCACCGCACGGGAACCAGCGAAACAGCCCGGGGCGCCGTCCCGGTACGGCGCGCGGGGGGCGACTTCGCGCCGCGAGTGGTGCAAACCTGCCGGCCGAGGCGGGAAGGGGCGCGCGCCCCCGCGATCACCTCAGCCCGCCGCCACAACGCCGCCGCCAGGCGTTTTCCCCACCCTTCACGGGTTCGGGTGATCCCCCCGTCGCAAGGTTTCACCCCGGCGCGCCCCCTGCCCGCGCGCCGTTCGCGGGAGGCGGGAAGGGCCCCCGAGGGACACGTCTCAGACGGTGTGGACCGTGACTCCGGCCGCCGCGAGGGCTTCGGTCTCCTCGGCGGGGGCCGCGCCGTCCGTGACGACGGCGTCGAGGGCGGTCGGCGCGGCGACGAACGCCAGCGCCGTACGGGAGAACTTGGCCGCGTCGGCGACGGCGATGACCCTGCGGGCGGCGGAGATCGCGGCGCGCTTGACGGCGGCGTCGGCGAGGTCGTAGGCGGTGAGGCCGTCGGCCGCGGTGAGGCCGCAGCAGCCGATGACGGCGGTGTCGAAGCGCAGGGAGGCGAGCGACGCCTCGGTGAGCGGTCCGGTGAGGGCGAGTTCGCCGGGGCGGGGCTCGCCTCCCGGCAGCAGCAGCTTGACGTGGGCGGCGCCGGTGAGGGCGTTGGCCGCGTGGAGGGACAGCGGCATGACGGTCAGGCGCCGGTGTTCCAGGGCGCGCGCGACCTCAAGACATGTGGTGCCGCTGTCGAGCACGACGGACTCGCCGTCGGTGAGCATCTGCGCGACGGCGGCGGCGATCCGCCGCTTCGCGTCGCTCCCGTCCTGCGCGCGCAGCGCGAACGGCGGCTCCTCGCCGCGCAGCAGCAGGCTCCGGGCGCCGCCCCGGTAGCGCTCGATGACGCCCTGCTCGGCCAGCGCCTCCAGATCGCGGCGGATCGTCATCTCGGAGGTGTCGGTGAGTTCCGCCAGATCAGCGACGCTCATCCGCCCCGCCTCGCGCACGGCCTCCGCGATCCGCCGCAGCCGTTCCGCCGCCCCGGCGTGCACCGCGCCGCCCGTTCCCTCAGTACCGCCCGCCGTACTCGCCATGACGCAATCGAACACCCGAGATGTTCGGATTGCAACTTTACAAACAGAGAATCTGTTCGTTACGTTCGAACCATGGAGAGATCCCTGCGGGCCGGACGGCTGGCCACCTTCGCCTTCTTCGCTCTCAACGGCTTCGTCCTGGGCATGTGGATCGTGCACATTCCCGCCATCGAACACCGCGTGGGCATCAGCCACGCCGTGCTCGGCTGGCTCCTTCTGCTGCTCGGCGGGGGCGCCTTCATCGGCATGCAGCTCGCCGGGCCCCTCACCGACCGGATCGGCTCCCGCAAGGTCGTACCCGCGAGCGCCACGCTGTGCGCCGCGGCCGTCGTCCTGCCGGGCCTGGCCACCAACCCGTGGGCGCTGGCCGCCGCCCTGTTCGTCTTCGGCTTCGGCAACGGCTCCCTCGACGTCAGCATGAACACCCACGCCGTCCAGGTCGAGCACGGATACGCCCGGCCCATCATGTCCGCCTTCCACGCCGTCTTCTCGGTCGGCGGCGTCATCGCCTCCCTGCTCGGCGCGCTCACCTTGAAGCTCGGCTGGAGCCCGGCGGTCACCCTCGGCGCCGCGGCCCTGGTCGGCCTCGCCGTCATGGCCCTGGCCGCCCCGGCGCTGCTCCCCAAGGAAGTGGCCGAGCGGGCGGACGCGAGCGCGGCCACGGATACGGCCACGGGCGCGGCGACGGGCGCGGGTACGGATACGGATACGGCCACGGATACGCCCAAGACGGCGGCCAAGTCCGCGCGCAAGACCCCTTCCCGTATCTGGATCCTCGCCGCCCTCGCCCTGATGCTCATGCTCAGCGAAGGCGTCGCCAACGACTGGAGCGTGCTCCACCTGCGCGACGTCCTCGACGCCCCGCAGGCCACCGCCGCCCTCGCGTACGGCGCGTTCGCCACCGCGATGACCGTCGGCCGCTTCCTGACCGACTCGGTCGCCGCCCGCGTCGGCACGGTCGCGGTCCTGCGGTACGGCTCCGCCCTCGGCGCCGTCGGTCTCGCCACGGCCGCGCTGTCCAACAGCGTCCCGCTGGCCCTCATCGGCTGGACGGTCTTCGGTATCGGCCTGTCCGGCTGCATCCCGCAGCTCTTCAGCGCCGCTGGCCACGCGGACAAGGACGCGGCGGGCGCCAACGTCTCCCGCGTGGCGGGCCTCGGCTACCTCGGCATGCTCGCGGGCCCGGCCGTCATCGGCCCGCTCACCCACTTCATGCCGCTGAACGCCACCTTCGCCCTGCCGGTCGCCTTCTGTGTCATCGCGAGCGTCGCGGCGGGCACCCTGAAGCCGGACGCGGAGCCGGACGCGGCGGCCGGGACAGGCGCGGCGGCCGAGACGGACACGATGACGGAGACGGACGCCGCCAGTGCGCCGCACGGGGCCTGAGTGTCAGGCGGGGCTGACGAGCCCCCTGCGTTCTTGGACACGATCCGGTCACAATGAGCTGCCCCGCAAAGCGACATCAAATCGGGCATAGAGGACCGATTTAAGCCGTCTTGTTTGCGCTGCGTGTGACCTCGGGTAGGCGGCGACGCGGAGTCGGAAGGTTCGGCTCCGCTCTGTCCCCTGCCCCGAAAGGCCACCGTGACACAGCTCGTCGTCGAGCACGTAAGCAAGATCTTCGGCAGAAGGCCGAAGGAAGGAGTACGTCGGCTTCAGGAAGGCGCCGACCGCGAGAAACTGAGGGAGGAAGGGACGACCGCTGCGGTCGTCGACGCCTCCTTCACCGTGGAACCCGGCGAGATATTCGTCGTGATGGGCCTGTCGGGATCGGGCAAGTCCACCCTGCTGCGCATGCTGAACGGTCTGCTGGAGCCCACCTCGGGCAGGGTGCTGTTCGACGGGCGGGACCTCACGGCCCTGTCCGCGAAGGCCCTGCGCGACCTGCGCTCCCGCAGGATCAGCATGGTCTTCCAGCACTTCGCGCTCTTCCCGCACCGCAGCGTGCTGGAGAACGCCGCCTACGGCCTCGAAGTCCAGGGCCGCCCGCGCGAGGAGCGCGAGGCCAAGGCCGCCGAGGCGCTGGCGATGACCGGCCTCAGCGGCTGGGAGAAGTCCTGGCCCGACGAGCTGTCCGGCGGTATGCAGCAGCGCGTCGGCCTGGCCCGCGCGCTGGCCACCGACGCCGAACTGCTGCTGATGGACGAGTCGTTCTCCGCGCTGGACCCGCTGATCCGCCGCGACATGCAGGACCAGCTCCTCGAACTCCAGCAGCGGCTGCGCAAGACCATCGTCTTCATCACCCACGACCTGAACGAGGCCATGCGGCTCGGCGACCGTATCGCCGTCATGCGCGACGGCCGGATCGTCCAGATCGGCACCGCGCAGGACATCCTCACCGAACCGGCCGACGACTACGTGGCCAGCTTCGTGCAGGACGTCGACCGCTCCCGTGTGCTCACCGCCGCCTCGATCATGGAGGAACCGCGCGTGATGGTCAGCCCGGACGACGGGCCGCGCGCCGCGATGAGCGTCCTGCGCGACGACCACGCGTCCGCCGCCTTCGTCGTCGAGGGCGGGGCCGAGGGCGGTCGCAAGCTGGTCGGCACGGTCACCGAGGTCAGCTGCACGCAGGCTGACAACGATGGCACCGTGCGCGACCTCATGGACACCGACTGCGTGACGACCCAGGCCGACACCCCGCTGTCCGGCCTGCTCACGCCCGCCTCGCGGACGAAGCTGCCGCTGGCCGTCGTGGACGACGACGGGCGGCTCACCGGAGTGATCCCGCGCGTCGCGCTGCTCGCGGCGCTCGGCGACCACGAGGACGAGACCGCGCCCGAAGCCGGGACCGTAGAAGCCGGGGCCGAATCCGGCTCCGTCGAATCCGGGACCTTCGAAGGGAAGGAGGCCGCCAGTGCCTAGGATCCACCTCGGTAACTGGGCGGAGGACGCCGTCAATTGGCTGACGGACCACCTCTCCTGGCTCTTCGACGCGATCAGCAGCGTCGTCAACCACATGTACGACGGCGTGGAATGGGTGCTCGGCGGCCCGCCGCCGCTGCTCATGGCAGCCATCCTCGCGGTGATCGCGCTGTGGATGCGCGGCCTCCCGGCGGGCGTACTCGCCTTCCTCGGCTTCGCGTTGATCGACTCCATCGCCCAGTGGGACGAGGCGATGCAGTCGCTGTCCCTGGTCGTCGTCTCCGGTGTCGTGGCCCTGCTGCTCGCGGTGCCGCTGGGCATCTGGGCGGCGCGCAGCCGGACCGCGAGCATGGTCGTCCGGCCGGTGCTCGACGTCATGCAGACGCTGCCCGCCTTCGTGTACCTGATCCCGGCGATCATCTTCTTCAGCCTCGGCACGGTCCCGGCCGTCATCGCCTGCATCGTCTTCGCGATGCCGGTCGGCGTCCGGATGACCGAGCTGGGCATCCGGCAGGTGGACGAGGAACTGGTCGAGGCCGCCGACGCGTTCGGTACGTCGCCGGGCCGCACGCTGATGCGCGTGCAGTTGCCGCTGGCGCTGCCGACCATCATGGCGGGCGTCAACCAGGTCATCATGCTGACGCTGTCGATGGTCGTCATCGGCGGCATGGTCGGCGCCGAAGGGCTCGGCTCGACCGTCTTCGGCGCGATCAGCCAGGTCAACATCGGCCTCGGCTTCGAGGGCGGCATCGCGGTGGTCATCCTGGCCATCTACCTCGACCGGATCACCGGCGCGCTCGGCGACCAGGTCTCGCCGCTGGGCCGCCGCGCCCTCGCGCTGGCCCGCGCGAAGCTCCCGACGCGCGGCCTGAGCGTGCTGCGCTACCGCCCGCGCCCCGCCGTCGGCCTGTCGGCCGTCGTCGCGCTCGCCCTGATCGCCTGCGGCACCGGCATCTTCGGCGGCGACTCCGACGACGGCCCCGCGACGGCCGGTTCGGCGGACGTCGGCAAGGGCCGGACGGTCAAGATCGGCTCCTTCAACTGGGACGAGTCCATCGCGTCGGCCAACCTGTGGAAGGAAGTCCTGGACTCGCGCGGCTACAAGGCCCAGGTCAACACCTACGACCCCGGCGCCGCCTTCACCGGCCTGTCCACCGGCAACTTCGACTACCTCACCGACGCCTGGCTGCCCACCACGCACGCGTCCTACCTCCAGCAGTACGGCAAGGACTACGCCGACCTCGGCAAGTGGTACGACCAGACGTCCCTGGAGGTCTCCGTCCCGTCCTACGTCAAGGGCGTCTCGTCCATGGCCGATCTCAAGGGCCGGGGCAAGGAGTTCGGCGGCAGGATCATCGGCATCGAGCCGGGCGCGGGCGAGATGAAGCTGCTCAACTCCACGGTGCTCAAGGGCTACGGCCTCGACAGCGAGTACAAGGTCGTCAGCAGCTCCACCTCCGCCATGCTCGCCGAGCTGAAGCGGGACTACGCGCAGCACAAGCCGGTCGCCGTCGTCCTGTGGTCCCCGCACTGGGCCTACAGCACGTACGAGCTGACCAAGCTCGCCGACCCCAAGGGCCTGTGGGGCAAGGCCGACTCCATCCACAATCTGGCCAACAAGGGCCGGGCGGACAAGCTGCCGCAGGTCACCGCCTGGATGAAGGACTTCCACCTCACCGAGGAGCAGCTCAGCTCCCTGGAGGCCGACATCCAGTCCGCCGGCCAGGACAACACGGCGGCGGGCGTCAAGAAGTGGCTCGCGAAGAATCCGGGGATCGCCGACAAGATGGCGCCGGTGACCGCCACCGGCTGACCTTCCGTCACGCCGACGACGCGGAAGAGGGGTTCGCGGAATCCGTACCGCATCGCGCCCGGACAGCCGGGGGCGCTCCGGCCGGGCGCCGAGCCGGTCGACCGGGCGGACGGCCCGGCGGGACGACCGTACGGGTACTCCGCTGTCCACCGCACGGTGGACGGGGAGCCCGCGGCGTCATCTCGCCGGGCCGTCAACACACCCTAGGGAAGGGCCAGATGGACGAACGCGCCGTCGTGGTGGATCAACGGCCGGGCGGGGGAGGGCGCGTGGGTGGCCTCGACGACCCGGCCGATGGCCAGGGCGTGGTCGCCGACCGGCACGAGCTGGACGAGGGAGACGATCAGCGCGGCGAGGACGTCGTCCAGCACGGGCAGGCCGCGCGGCCCCCGGTGCCAGGCGGTGGCCGCCCCGAATTTCGCGGCCCCGCCGTGGGCGAAGCGCCGGGCGGTCTCCTCCTGGCCCTCGGCGAGCAGGTGGACGGCGACATGGCGGGCGCTCTCCACGGCGGTGAAGGACGCCGCGTGCAGGCCGACGGTGAAGGAGACCAGCGGCGGGTCGAGGGAGACCGACGTCAGCGAGGTGGCGCAGAAGCCGACCGGCGGCCCGGCGTCCTCGCCCGCGGTGATGACGGCGACGCCCTTCGCGTGCTGCCGCATCACCGCCCGGTAGAGCCCGGGCCCCACACCCGCCTCCAACTCCGGTACGGAGGCGGGCGCCTCGGCGGACGCGGTCACGCCGCGCCCTCCCGGCCGCTCGGTACCGACTCCCGGCCGCCCGCTGCCGACTCCCCGTCGCCCGGCACGAACTCCCGCATCCGCTCGGCGATCTCCTCCACGAAGGGCGACGCGTCGCCCTCCCCGTAGGCCGCCAGGTGGTCGCGCCAGTCGGCGAAGGCGCCGTCCGTCTCGCCGAGCGCGAGGCGTACGGCGCCGCGCCGGTAGAGCAGGTCGGGGTCCTCGTCGGCGAGCGCCGGGATCGCGATGTCCAGGTCGGCCAGGGCCCGTTCGTACGCGCCCAGGTCGTACAGCGCCAGCGCCCGGTTGCCGCGCAGCACCGGGTCGTCGGCCAGCTCGATCGCGTGGTCCAGATCGTCCACGGCCTCCGGCAGCCGCCCGGCGGAGTACGAGAGCACGGCCCGGTTGACCCAGGCGGCCACGAACGACGGGTCGGACTCCAGGGCGGCGGTGAAACTGGTGAAGGCCGCGTCGACCTGCTCGGACTCGGCCAGCAGAGTCCCCTGCGCGCACAGCAGGTTGGCGTTCTTGGAGTCCAGCGCGAGGCCCGCCTCGACGTCCGCTGTCGCCTGCTCGATCTCCCCGAGCGCCATCAGCAGGTCGGCCCGGTTGACGAGGGTGTCGACGTGGCCGGGGTCGAGGATCGCCGCGTAGTCCAGATCGCGCAGCGCGGCTTCCTCGTCGCCCAACTCCCGCAGCAGATCGGCCCGGTTGAAGTGCGCCTCGTGGAACGGCGGGCTGAGCCGGATCGCCTCGGCGTAGTCGGCGAGCGCCGCGTCGAACTGCCCGTTGGCGCGCCGCCCTCCGGCCCGCTCGAAGTAGTAGTCGCCGTAGTCGGGGTCGCGGCTGATCACCAGGTCGTAGTCGGCGAGCGAGCCCTCGTGGTCGCCGCGCGCGGCCAGGATCTGCGCGCGGTTGTAGCGCAGCACCGAGCGGTGCAGAAGCTGCTCGTCCGGGCCGAGATCCTCGTCCGTCATCGCGATGGCGTCGTTGACCAGCGCCAGCGCCGCGTCCAGGTCGGCGCGGTGCAGCTCGACCAGCGCCTTCGCGTTCCGCATGAAGGCGCCCACGAAGACCCGGCGGTGCGGGTCCGGGTTCCAGTCCGCGATGGCGATCGCGGTGTTGACCCACTCCAGCGCCCGCATCTCGTCGTGCATGCCCTTGGGCAGGTGGCGGGTGTAGAGCATCGCCATCATGTAGCAGCTATTCATGTGGATCTCGGGCTCGGTGCTGCCCGACCGCAGCTCGGCGAAGTACGAGAAGCCCTTCTCGCCGCGCCGCAGATACGACAGGCACGCGCCGATCTTGTTGGTGAGGTTCCAGTACGGCTTGGGCCGCGCGTCGCCGAACAGCGCCCGCCCGCGCTGCGAGATCTCCAGCGCCGCCTCGTAGAAGCCGCTGTCGAAGCAGGACTCGCAGGCGTCCACGAAGGCGGTGCCCGCCCCGGCCGCCGGGTCGGTGCCGTGCTCCAGGTGGTACAGGTGCGCGCCCAACGACACACCCGGCTCGGCGCGTTCGGCCAGCAGCTCCGCGCGGGCGCTGTGCCGGGCGGCCCGCTCGGCCGGGTCCAACGCCTCGTAGGCGGCGATCAGTCGCGGGTCCTTGCTGGTGCCGTCCGCGTCGATGAAGAGCTGCGCGAGATCGGCGCCCTCCAGGTGCTCGTCCAGGTGCTCGTCCGGCCGCTCGGCAGGCCGCTCGTCCGGGGTCCCGGCCGCTTCCGGCGCGGCCCGGTCGGCGTACGTGCGCAGCGCCTGCCCCAACTCGTCGTCGGCGAGACCGTCCGTCTCCACGACCAGCCGCAGGACGGTCGGGTCGCAGCGCCGCAGCAGGACGGAGACCAGCTCACGGTCGGTGGGGTCGGCGTCGTCCAGCTCACGGAAGCGGATCACCGTACCGCCGGGGCGGACGGTACGCGCCCAGTCCGTCAGCAGCTCGGCGACGCCGTGCGAGACGCGCAGCGTACGGGCGACGGAGTAGAAGCGGGTGCGCTCGGCGCGGCTGGCGAGTGCGGTCAGCGTCTGCGGCGCGATCGGCACCCGGGGTGCCAGGTCGGGTGCCAGCGAGATCACCTCGGTGGCCCGCGCGGCAATGAACTCGTCGTGCTCGCCCGCCAGTTCGGGGATCACCGCGCGCAGCAGGGCCCCGCCCCCGGTGTACGGGCCCCGCAGCCGGCGGTGACAGCGCACGTCGATGTCGGGCTCGGGCGCGGGCGGGAGGTCGCCGTACGTGACGGAACCGGCCGGGTCGGCGGGGTCGGCGGCGGTGCCGGTGGCGGCGACCCAGCAGTGCCGAGGCGGGGACGAGGTCATGAAGTGCTCCTTGTGGTCCTGGAGTTCCTGGGAGTTCCTGAGGTTCGTGGAGTTCATGCGAGCCGAGCGGGGCGAGCGAACAAAGCGGGGCGAGCGAACAAAGCGGGGCGAGCGAACAAAGCGTGGTGAGCGAACAAAGCGGGGGAAGCGAGCCGAGCGCTCCAAGAGGAAAGGCGTGCTTTAAGCGACGCCTGCGATTTCCGGCTCCTGGCCGTTCGGGCCCTGCTCCTCTTCCCGTTCCGAATCCCCACGGGATTCCTTCGCGGCGCGCCGGTCCCGTACTGTCACGTAAAGCAGCAGCCCGAACTGGAGTGCGGTGAGGCCGACGAAGCTGATCGCGTCGAGAATCCCGCTGGTGGCCGTCCCGGAATCGCTGAAGCGGTTGTTGATCTGCGACCAGAAGTGCACGGTGGTCGGAATCCCCGCCCACAGCAGGCTGCCGAGCGAGAATCCGTAACCGACCACCAGCATCGGCGCGTACCAGCGCGCCATCCGCCGGTCGCGGTCGGACCATTCGGCGTCGGGGTCGGCCACCGGGGGCGGCCTGCGCGTCCAGCGGCGGAAGAGCGTACGCACCTGGAAGCGGGCGGCGTTCTGGAGGTCGGAGCAGCGCAGGGCGTTGGTGAGGACGTAGTAGAGGTCGGTCTCCAGGTAGAACATGAACTGCCACAGCAGCCGCATCACACACGTGAAGGAGATCGCCAGCATCAGGGCGGAGAGCCACGCGGGGCCGTGTCCGCGCAGCGCCACGGCCAGCAGCGTCAGGCCCGAGATCAGCACGGCGTCGGCCAGCATCCCGGCCACGAACGGCAGATAGCGCCGCTTGCGCTCCACGCTGAACAGCGAGTCCAGCCGGGTCTCGGCGACCAGGTAGTACAGCCGGCGGCTGATCGTGAGCGTGGACGGCAGCCCCAACCGCCGCCCGGACAGGGCGTGATAGCCCTCGTGCACGAGGATGCAGGGGATCTGAACGACCGTCAGGGCGATCGGGATGAGCGCGAGATGGTCGGTGAAGAACACGTCGTGGTACGAGGGCCGCAGCGACGAGTCCCTGATCATCCAGGCGGCGGCGGTCACCATCAGCGCGAGGTAGACCAGCCAGGCGGGCCAGGAGAACGTCCAGGCGCCGAGCCGCTGCCAGCGCACCGGGCCGGCCGGCTCGTCCTCGCCGTCCCCGCGCAGGAACCCCAGATCGGCCAGGACGTCGAGGAAGTCGTCCACGTCCAGCGGCTCGCCGCAGGTCCGTTCGTACCAGGCGGCCACCTCGGCCACCGGCACCCCGGCCTCCAGCATCCGCAGCGCCTCAGCGCCCTCCTCGGGGAAGACGGCGTACGAGGCGGTGTCCGGACGGCCGACCATCACGCCGTCGTCCTCGGGGATCATCGTGAGCTTGTGCAGCAGGACCGCGCCGCCGCCGCCGTCCGGCGCGGTCGTGGTGCCGTCCGACGAGGTCACGGTCATGCGGGGTGCCTCTCTACGGGGAAGTCGGTGACCGGAGCCGGTCACCGGAGCCGGGGCCTGCGCGAAGTGGTCAACAGGGCCCGGCTCCGGCGGTGTTGCTAGAGGGCCGAGCAGCAGTAGTACGCGGAGCTGGTCAGGCGGATGGTGCCGGCCTTGCGGATCGACATCTTCTTCATGGGGTTTCCTCCTCCCGGTTCCGTCGAGCGGTCTTCGGCCGCGGCTGGCCGCCGGGCCGAACCGGGCCAACTATGCGGTGGTAAAGCGCTCGCGCACGTCTGCAACATGACGTAGGCGCGTATGTGGGAATTGACTAGATGTACTCGTCCACGACCGCCGGGTGACCCCTTTTCGGCGTATACCCGTGTACGGCCGGGGACTTCACGGATTTCTGTTTGCGACAGATACGAGACCGCCGCCGGGGCGCGGCGCGGGGAATTGCGCCGGATTCCCGCCGCGTCCGGTGAGCGAACACCGTCCGCCACCAGGCACCAAACCTTCACGCGGCCTTTGCGGAACGCCCGTACCAGCCACGATGAAAATGGGCCGGTTTCGCTCCGCCCCCGATGGCAGCTTCTTCGCTTCGCCGTCGACACACCGCTGCCGCGTGCTCACACTGCGCACATGACCAAGTCAGCGCCCTTCGTCGGGCGGTACCCCGAGAAGCGCGCCGCCGTCGCCGCTTTCGACCGCGCGGCGGCCGGCCAGGCCCAACTCCTCCTCGTCACCGGCGAGGCGGGTCTCGGCAAGACCCGCCTCGTCCAAGAGCTCGCCACCCTCGTCACCACCGCCCCCCGCCACGCCCACCTCCGCACCGGCGACTCCGTCCCCCTCACCGGCCCCACCCTCGCCTACGGCCCCTTCATCGCCGCCCTCCGCGACCTCTTCGCCTCCGGCGCGGCCCCCCACCCCGCCCCCGGTGCCGCTCCCCACGAGCGCGAACCCTCGCCGGACGGCGGCGCGCGTTCGCCGGGGAGCTTCGGGGGTGCGGCCGGTCCGTCGGACGGCGGCCCGGTGGCGGACGGTGTGGGCGGTGGGCGCGGCCGTTCCGGCGCGGGGAGGGGGTCCGGCGATGCGGGGGGTGGCCCCGCGCCCGCAGCCGGGGGTGCTGCGCGCGGGCGCGGGGGCTTTGACGGGTGGGCTGAGACCGGGCCGGCTGGTGGACGGGGCGCGGCGTACGCGTTCGGTGGGGGGCGGCCGGCCACGCGGCAGCGGGTGTTCGAGCGGGTGCTGGGGGTGCTGGGGGAGATGTCGGCGCGTACGACGCTGGTGCTGGTGCTGGAGGACCTGCACTGGGCGGACGCGTCCACGCGCGATCTGCTGGCGTTTCTGGCGGTGCGGCTGAGACGACAGCCGGTGCTGATCGTGGCCACGGTGAGGGAGGAGGAGCTGACGGCGGACGCGCGGCGCTGGTTCGCGGAGCTGGGCCGATGTCCGAGGGTGACGCGGCTGCGGCTGAGCGGCTTGGCGGACGCGGAGGTCGCCGAGCTGGTGACCGCGCTGCTCCCGGCCGACGCGGACGCCGCCGACGTGGCGGGGGCCGTATCGGCGGCGGAGGGAAACCCGCTGTACGCACAGGAGTTGGCGCGGGCGGCCCGCCCCTGGCCGCCCGCGTCCATCGCGGAAGTGGTCCTCGCCCGCGTGAGCTGCGTGGACGCCGACGTCCGCGAGGTCATCGACCAGATATCCGTGACCGACGACGGCATGACACATGAACTCCTCGCCGCCACCGTCCCCTTACCCGAGCGAACGCTGCTGGCCGCCGTGCGCCGGGCCGTCGAGCAGCGCCTGCTCACCTCCACCGAGGACGGTTACGCCCTCCCGCACGGCCTGATCCGCCAGATCCTGTACGCCGATCTGCTCCCGGGCGAGCGCCGCCGCCTGCACCGCCGTTACGCGCACGCCCTCGCCGCCCGTACCGCCTCGGACCCCGCCCTCCTGGCCCGGCACTGGCACCTCGCCGACTGCCCCGCCCGCGCGGCCACTTCGGCCCTGACGGCCGCCCGCCTCGCCGTCAACGCCCGCGCGTACCCCGAGGCCCACCGCCTCTACGCCCTCGCCGTCACCCTCTCCGACCACCTCTCCGAGGCCGCCGCCACCTCTCTCTGGCCGGAGGCCGCCCGCGCGGCCAGCTACGCGGGCGAGCCCCAGAGCGCCACGGAGTACGTCACCCGCGCGCTGGCCCTGTCGGCGGGCGGCGGCCCGGCCACCCTCAACACACCACGTCACGGCCCGCGTTCGGCCGAGGCGTACCGCGCCGACGGAAGCCACGCGGCAGCCGCCGTACAAGGGCAGGCACACGCACAAGCACACGCAGAAGCGCAGGCACAGGCACACGCACAAGACCGCGCCCGCCTGCTCGAACGCCTCGGCGCCTACCGCCGCGAGGCCGGAGACCCCTGGGGCGCCATCGCCGCACTGGAAGAGGCGCAAGGGCTCCTGGCCACGGCGCCCGAGGCGACCGGCGCCCTCGAAGCCAGAGTCCTGGCGGCGGCGGCCGACATGCGCGTCCAGGTCGGCGACCCGGACGGCGCGCTGCCGCTGGCGCAACGGGCCTTACGGATGGCCGAGCGCATCGGCGCCCTCGCCGAGCACGCCCACGCCCTCACCACCCTCGGCATCGTCCGCGCCCAGCGCGGCGACCTGGAGGCGGGCCTCGAAGCCCTGTGCGCCGCACGCGACTTGGCCCGCCGTACGGACTCCGTCGAGGACGTCCTGCGCGCGGCCAGCAACCACATGTACCTGCTCTGTACGGGGGGCCGCTTCGCGGAGGCGCGCGAAGTGGCCCTGACCGGACGCCGCGCGGCCAGCGAACTCGGCGCGCCGCCCCCGCTCACCGCCGTCCTGGACTTCAACACGGCCGCGGTCCTCGTCGCCACCGGCCGCTGGCCGGAGGCCGACCAGCTCCTGGCCGAACTCGTCGGCCAGTCCAGCGCCCACATCACCCGCTATCTGCACCTGCTCCAACTGGAGTTGGCCGTCGCCCGCGGCGACCGCCGCCGCACCGCGGAACTCACCGCCGTACTCGCCGAAGCCCCCGACGACCCCCGCCTGCTCGGCCCCTGCCACGCCTGCCAGGCCGAACAGGCTCTGGACGCGGGGGAGTTGGCGACAGCCGCCGACCACGTCCTGCACGGCCTGCGGGCCGTCGGCGGCGGCGCCCTCGCCGAGGAGGAGATCCGGCTGCTCGCCGACGGCGCCCGCCTCGCCGCCGAACTCGCCCTGCTGCCGGGCCCGGTACGCCCCCACGGCCTGCCCGCCGCCTGGGACGGCTCCGCCGTGACCTTCGCCGAACGCGCCGCCGCCATCGCCGCCCGCCACTGCGGCGAACCCGTCGTCGCCGCCTTCGGCGCCCTCGCCGCGGCCGAACACTCCCGCGCCGACGGCTCCGACGACCGGGCGACCTGGCGGCAGGTCGCCGACGCCTGGCGCGCCGCCGACCAGCCCTACCGCGAGGCGTACGCACGCCTGCGCGAGGCCGGGACCGCGATCCGCGCGGGCCGCCGCGAACAGGCGGGCCGCGCCCTGGCCGCCTGCCTCGGCCTGGCCGAACCCCTGTCCGCAGCACCGCTGTTGCGCCTCGCCCACGAACTGGCCACCCGCGGCCGTCTCACCCGGCCGCCCGACCCCACGACCCGGTCCGTCGCCGCCCAGGCCCGCCTCGACCTCACCGAACGCGAGGCCCAGGTCCTCGCCCTGCTCTCCCGCGGCGAGAGCAACCGCCAGATCGCCCGCTCCCTCTACATCAGCGACCGCACCGTCGCCGTCCACGTCTCCCACATCCTGGAGAAGCTCGGCGTCCGCAACCGCACCGAAGCCGCCCTGGTCTACGCGCGTACGGACCGCCCCCGCCCCGAGCCCGCCCCGTAACCAATCGCGCCCGGAACAAACACACCTTCGCTCGATCGAGTCAAAAACCGACGACATCGCTCCGCTTGCCGCATTTGCCAGAGGCATCACGCCAGGATCAGCGGCGGGCCGCTGTCCGGCCCGGAGAAGCGAGCGAGTCGGGCCGGGTGCCGGGCTCCGTGTGAAGGGGATTTGCGTGATCTCGAAAGCCAAGAAGGTCATCGGCTCGATGACCATGGCGCTGGCCGCCGCCGCCGCGCTGACCGTCGCCGTGCCGAGCGGCCCCGCCTTCGCCATCGACCACGTCGAGTGCGTCGGCGGCGCGGACTACCTGAAGATCTACTCGCACCTCAACGGCCGTGACAGCGTGGACTGTTACGCGAATTCGGGCCGGACCGACTTCGGCGGCTGGTGGGTCGACCGGATCGTCACGGGCAACAACGACCTGATCTACTACGACGTCAACGGCGACTCGGTGCGGATCAACCGCTGGACCGACATCACGTTCCCGAACCGCCCTCCGCGGGTCAAGAGCATCCAGATCCTCTGAGCCCGCGGGCCCGCGAGCTCACGAGGGTACGAACCGGCGGCCGGGCGACGTACGGCGCCCGGCCGGGGTACCGGCTCCTCGGATCAGCCCGCGCGGACGCCGTCGAGGATCGCCAAGGCCCGCTCCACGGACTGGTCGACGCCCGCGTCGCTGTACATCGTGTCGACCATCACATGGTCGATGCCGGTACGTTCGCCCGCGGCCTTGATCACCGTCACCACCTGCTCCGTGGACGTGCCCGCCTCGATGTTGACGCGCAAGACCGCGTCGATGACGCGCGGATCGCGGCCCGCCGTCCGCGCCGCCTCGTCCACCCGCGCTCGCTGCCGGACGATGCCGTCGAAGTCCACGAAGCCCGGCACCACGCACACCGGCAGCCAGCCGTCGGCGCGTTCCCCGATCCGGCGCAGCGCCCGCCCCGAGCGCGCGCCCAGGTACACGGGCGGCCGGGGCCGCCGCGCGGGCTTCAGCGGCGCGTGGTGCAGCGGCACCGACAACCGCGCCCCGCTGTACCCGGCCGGGTCCTTCGTCCAGATCTCTTCGAGTACGTCCAGGGTCTCGTCCATCCTGGCGCCCCGCGTGGCGAAGTCCACGCCCGCGGCCTCGTACTCTTCCGGCGACCAGCCCACGCCGAACCCCGCGAGCAGGCGTCCCCCGCTGATCAGGTCAACGGTCGTGAGCGACCTGGCCAGTTGGACCGGCGGATACAGCGGCGCCACCAGTACGTGGCTGCCGAGCAGGACGCGCTCGGTGGCGCTCGCGGCCACGCCGAGCAGGACGAACGGATCGGCCGCCGCGTTCAACTCCGGCGGAATCGTGCTCCCGCCGCCGTACCCGACGCTCGGATCGACGGCGGCCAGATTCCGGTCGCCCACCCACAGGCTGGCTCCGCCCGCCGACTCGATCCCGCGCGCGAACTCGGCGGCCCGCGCGACCTCGAAAGCCTGCTTGTTGAACTGCGGCAGTGCGAATCCGACCTTCATGGCCTCCTCCTACCCCGCCAGCCTCAGAGTTGGCTCGCAAAGCTCAGGAAGTCCGCCCACTGGGCGGGGGAGAAGGCGAGTTGGGGCCCTTCCTTGTCCTTCGAGTCCCGCACGTGGACGGTGCTCGGGCAGGCCGAGACCTCTACGCAGTCACCTTCGCTGCCGCTGCTGTGGCTGGACTTGTGCCAAGTAGCCGCTACCTCGATGCAGTTGTCGCCAGAACCGCTGCTGTAACTGCTCTTGAACCAGGCCAGTTCGGGGGTGCTCATAGTTCTCCTCGAAATCGCTCCAGCAGGCCCCTGGAGTCCTCTGGGGTGAGGGCCTGCGAGCGCAGTTTTGCATACCGCATCTGGAGGATGCTGACCCCTTTCGGGTCGGAGACCAGGTGTCCTGTCTCCTGCCCCTCGACGTAGGCGAGCCATCGGTTGTCCGGCGTCTCCAGAAGCACGAGGGGCCCGTTCAGTCCTGCGTGGACCCCCGTGGTCAACGGCAGCACTTGCACCTCGATGTTCCGCCTCTCGGACAGCTCCAGGATGTGGTCGATCAACTCTCGCGTGAGGTCGGGGCCGCCTGTCTGCCGGAGAAACAGGTGCTCATCGAGGATGAAGCTGAAGGCGGTGCTCGGCCGATTCGCGAGCAGGCGTTGACGTTCTGCACGAGCCGTCCACTGTGCTTCGATCTGGCCGTCCGTCAGCGGAGGCAGGAGGCCGTTGAACAACGTTCGGGCGTATGCCTCGGTCTGCAACAGGCCCGGAAGCATGCGGCTCTCGTACGTGTACAGGGTGATCGCGCTCTTCTCCAGCCGCGCCCACTGGCGGAACCAACTGGCCAATCCGCGCTGCCGCCCGAGATGTTGGTGGGCCTTGCGTAAGGCCCCGGTGTTGCCGAGAACCGGTTCGGCGCGGTCCACGAAGTCGGCGTCGGGCATGCGTCGCCCCTGCTCGATCGAGGCGATCGTGTGTTTGGAGAAGCGCACCTGGTTGCCGAACTCCTCGCGGCTGAGGCGCGCGTGTTCCCGGAGTGCCTGGACAAACGCACCGAAGGTGCGCAAGCTGTCCGAGGTCTCGGGCTCGCTGCCGGGAGTGCCGGCACCCGTACCGGCGGAAGTTTCCGCCTCTCCCGCACCGTCCATGCCATCGGCCATCCTCGGCCACCTCCCGCGCGCCCGCCCGTTTGACCACATCGAGTCGGACAATGCTCACAGGGGGTGACGGGTACTGTCTACGGTTGGTGCGCGTACGCTGGCGCAGCGTACGCGGCGGGACCCTGGTGGGAGGGGCGGGGCCGGGGTCACATTGGGCGGTATGACAGCACCAACGATGCACGAACTCCCCGTGACCGAACGTGAGTTCAGCCAGCGGTTCAGCGCCACGCGGCGCGGGGCCCGGCTGGCGCGGCACGCGGCGTCGAACGAGCTCCACCTGTGGGGTGTCGCGCACGGCACCGAACTGGCCGAGACGGCCGCCCTGTTGGTGGCCGAGCTGGCGACCAACGCCGCCACCCACGGCCGCGTGGCCGGGCGCGACTTCGAACTCCGTATCCGCCTCACGGCGACCCTGCTCCGTATCGACGTCTCCGACGCCCGCGGGGAACGCCGTCCCCCGGACCCCGGCCAGCTCCGTCCCGCCTCCCCGCTCTCCGACTCCGGCCGGGGCCTCCTCCTGGTCGAAGCCCTCGCCACCCGCTGGTCGGTCCTCCCCCGCGACCCCGTCGGCAAGACGCTCCGCGCCGAACTCGACCTCCCCCTTCCCCTGGAAGCGGCCCCGTAGCGAGAGCGTGCCAAAGTGGGTGTGATGACGGCTGACACAACAGACGTAACAGCGGATGAGGTCGAGGAGTTGTCGGCGGACGCGCTGCGCTGGCTGCTCGGGAACGCGCGGGAGGGCGAGGACGGCGGGCTCGCCTGGACCACCACGCCCTCGGACGACGAGCCGAACGCCTCGCTCTACAGCGGTACGGCCGGTGTGATCCCCGTACTCCTCGAAGCGCGGCGGCACTTCGCGGACGACCGGTACGGCGACGCGGCCGTGCGCGCCGCCCGTAGTGTTTCCGCCGCCGTCGACGGCTGGGACGGCAGCTCGCTGTACTTCGGCCTGACCGGCATGGCGTTCGCGCTGCGGGCCGTCCACGACGAACTGGGCGCCCCGGAGGCTGCGGCAGGCGCCGCGCGGGCCCTGGACCTGGTGCGCTCCCGTTTCGACGGGACGCGCTGGGGCGTGCTGTTCGAACTCCTCGGCGGCAACGCCGGTATCGGCCTGGGCGCGTCGGCGATGGGCGACGCCGACCTGGCCGTGCTCGCCGTGGAGCCGTATCTGCGGACGGCCGAGGAGACCCCGGCGGGCGTCCACTGGGAGGTGCGCACCGACGCGGCCCCGCGCCTGCACCACATCTCGCACGGCACGCTCGGCATCGTGTACGCGCTGGCCCGCGTCGGCTCGGCGACCGGCCGCACCGACCTGGTCGAGCTGGCGCGGGCGGGCGCCGCCGACGTCGTGGCGCGCGACGAGGACGGCCCGGACGGTTTCCTCGTACCCCACTCCGACCCGCAGGACCGGCCCGAACTCATCGAGCGCTACAGCTACGGCTGGTGTCACGGACCGGCCGGTGACGCCCAGGTCTTCCGGCTGCTCCGGGACGTCCTCGACGAGCCCGCCGCCTGGCAGGCGCTCGCCGACCGCTGCTGGCACACCGTGACCCACTCCGGCCTGCCCCGCCGCCTGCGGCCCCGCTTCTGGGACAACAACGGCCGCTGCTGCGGCACCGCGGGCGTCCTCGCCCTCGCCTGCGACCGGCTGGCGGAACAGGGCGACCCCCCGGACTTCGCCCGACTCCTCGCCGCCGACCTCTCCTCCCGCGCCACCCGCGACCGCGACGGCGCCCGCTGGTCCAACATCGAGCACCGCGCCACCCCCAGCACCCTCGAACCCCACCCCGGCTGGGCCATGGGCACCGCCGGCATCGTCCGCGAACTCCTCCGCTTCACCCGCCTCACCCGCCCCGCCACCCCCACCCCCGCCTACGCCCTCCCCTGGCCCGACCACCACCCCACCACCCCGGCCCGCTGAGGCGGGGTTATGTCGGGGGGTGGAAGCCGCCGGTCAGTGGTTCGAGCAGTTCGGCCAGGCGCAGCGGGGTGCGGTCCTCGAACATCGGGCCGACGAGCTGGACGCCCACCGGCAGGCCCTCGGGGGACCGGCCCGCCGGAATCGCGGTGGCGGGCAGGCCGGGCATGGTGGGCAGACCGGCCCAGACGAGCTGGTCGAAGTACGGGTACCCGGCGCCGTCGATGTCGATCCGGCGTCGCCTCGGATCGGGGCCGTGGTCGTGCGGGAAGGCGGGGGTGGGCGTGATCGGGCAGACCACGGCGTCGAACTCGGCGAAGAACCGCCGCCAGCCGTGCCGGTGGAGCTCGCGGCGGCCGTTCGCGCCGAGCCAGTCGCGGTGGCTCAACACCATGGCGCGCAGCCGCGTCGCCTCCAGACTCTGGTCGTCCGGGCTCAATTCGGCTGCGAGGGCCCGTAGTTGCTCCTGGGCCTCGACCGGGAAGTGCGCCGTGGAACTCGACATCAGGAGCTGTGTGTAGACCACCGCGGCTTCGGCCAGATCGGGCAGCAGCGGGCTGTGCCGTTCGACGCGGGCGCCGCCGTCGGCCAGGGCGTCGGCCACCCGGCCCACGGCCGCCCGTACCGCGGCCCCGGTCGGAATGTGCGGGTGCTGGTCGAGGACCAGGACCCGGAAGTCGCCGAGCCGCTCGTGGCGCGCGGGCGGCAGCCTCACCTGGTACGCCACACCGGACGTCAGCGGGTCGGGCCCTGCCATGACGTCGAGCAGGAGCGCGAGGTCGCGCGCGGAGCGCGCCATCGGGCCGACGACGGCGAGGTCGAGGTCGACCGGCAGCGCCGGTGCGGGCGGCTGGGCCATGCCGCGGTTCGCCGCCAGCCCGAGCGTCGGCTTGTGCGCGTAGATCCCGCAGAAATGCGCGGGGGTGCGCAGCGAACCGGCGATGTCCGAGCCGATGGACAGCGCGCCGAAGCCGGACGCGAGGGCCGCCGCCGATCCGCCGGAGGAGCCACCCGACGTGCGGCCGTGGTCCCACGGGTTGTTGGTGGTGCCGTAGATCTCGTTGAAGCTCTGGATGTCCTGGAGCCCGACCGGCACATTGGTCTTGCCGAGCACCACCGCGCCCGCGGCCCTGAGCCGCGACACCTGCACCGCGTCCTCGGCCGGCAAGTGGTTCCGGTGCTGCCGCATGCCCCAGGTCGTGGGGAGCCCGGCCACGTCGTACGACTCCTTGACCGTCACGGGAATGCCGAGCAGCGGCCGGTCCTCGCCGCGGGCCCGCGCCGCGTCGGCCTCCCGCGCGGCGGCCCGCGCACGGTCGAAGTCCGGCACGCAGATCGCGTTGACCGCCTCGTCGTCCCGCTCGATACGGGCTATCGCCTCGTCGGTCAGTTCCGCCGAGGTCACGTCACCGGCGCGCAGGGCGGCACTGAGTTCTTCCGCCGTCTGAAAGCTTCTGTCCATGCCAGGGACCGTACGGGCGGTCGGCTGGAGCCACGAAATGTCGATTCGGGCAAGGGAAAGCCGCCCCGATCTCCGGGGTCCGGGGGCCACTTCGCGGCTGGCCCCGGCGCGCCCGGAGCCGTAGCCTCCGCAATTGTCGCAGCGCTGTTATATTAGCGCTGTGACAACTTCTGATCCCACCGCGCTCCCCGACCCCTGGCACACCCTGCACGAGCTGCTGGCGGCCATGGACGCCGAGATCGAGCAGCTCTACGTCGAGCGCGGCATCACGGGCGTACGGCCCCGGTTCGCGTATCCGCTGATCCGGCTCGCGCACACCGGCCCGCTGACCATCCGCGAGCTGGCGAAGTCCCTGAACCGCTCGCACTCCGCGATCAGCCAGACCGTCGCCGCCATGCGCAAGGAGGACCTGGTCACCTCGGAGCCCGGCCCCGACGCCCGCACCCGGCGGATCGACCTGACCGAACGCGGCCGGTCGCTCGTACCGTTCCTGGAGGCGGAGTGGCGCGCCACCCACGAGACCGTCGCCGAACTGGACGCCGAGGTGCCGTACGCCATGACCGCCGTCGTCGAGGAGGTGCGGCGCGCGCTGGAACACCGGTCGATGCGCCAGCGCATCCTCAACCGCCTTGTCGAGCCGCCGAAGTGAGCGGACGGATACGCGTCCGGTTCCTCGACACCCGTCCGCTGCGCGGCAGTCAGCCCTTCCGCGATCTGTGGATCGGCACGTCCGTCTCCCAACTCGGCGGCCAGATAGCCAATGTGGCCGTCCTCGCCCAGGTCTGGGACCTCACCGGCAGCCCGGTCGGCACCGGCGCGATCGGGCTCGCCACCGGCCTGCCGATGCTGCTCTTCGGGCTGCTCGGCGGCGCGTTGGCCGACACCGTCGACCGCCGCGCGCTCGTACGCGCCACCACCACGGGCCAACTCCTGGTCGCCGCCGCCCTGTGCGCCCAGGCCCTGGCCCACAACAGGAACGTCCTGCTCCTGCTCGCCCTCGTCGCCCTGGCCACCGTCTTCAGCGCGCTCGGCGCTCCCGCCCGGCGCACCTTTCCCGTCCGGCTGCTGCCCGGCGACCAGGTCGCGGCCGGTCTCGCCCTCACCAACGTCTCCTTCCAGGCCGCGATGCTGGCCGGGCCCGCCGCGGCCGGACTGATCATCGCCCGTTGGGATTTCCCCGCCGCGTACGGGATGCAGGCCGTGGCCATGGCGGTCTCGATGCTCGCGGTGATTCGCCTGCCGGCGATGCGGCCGGAGGGGGGTGAGGGGACGGCGTCCGAGAGGGGCGGTGGCTGGCGTCGGCGCGCGAAGGGCGGTGGGCTTGGGCGCGCGCTCGGGAAGGGCGGCGGGCGGCGGCGTGCCGAGCGCGGCGGGTGGCGGATCGTCCTGCGCCGACCCACCCTCTGGGGCTCGATGGCCACCGACCTGGCCGCGACGCTCCTCGCCATGCCCGTGGCGCTCTTCCCCCTCGTCAACGAGATCCGCTTCGGCGGCAACCCGCGGACCCTCGGCCTGTTCCTCTCGGCCGTCGCGGTCGGGGGCATCACGGCCGGTCTGCTCTCCGGCACGGTGACCCGCTGGCGGCGCGGCGGCCTCGTACAGCTCTCCGCCGCCGTGGTCTGGGGCCTGGCGCTGGCCGGGTTCGGGCTGGCGGGGCCTTTGTGGCTGGCGCTCGGCTGCCTGGCCGCGGCGGGGGCCGCCGACACCGTGTCCGTCGTCACGCGCAGCGCCCTGGTCCAGTGGGAGACGCCGGACGCGTACCGGGGGCGGGTCTCCTCCGTGGAGCACGTGATCGGTGTCGCGGGGCCCGAACTCGGCAATTTCCGGGGCGGTCTGCTGGCCTCGGCCACCTCCGCCCCGTTCTCCCTGGTCCTCGGCGGGGTGTCCGCCGTCCTGGCGGTGCTGGCCGTGGCCGCGACGAACGCGCCGCTGCGGGCGTACCGCACGCCGTCCCACGGCGGTGCGGACACCGACGCCGGGCCGGTCCCGGACGCCGACCTGGCGGTGGCCTCCGGCCAGGTCCCGTGAATTCTCCGAATTCGATCCGGCCGCCGTGTCGATCCGCTCCCGCGCCGTTCGACCTTGGGGGTGAGAGGGTCGGAAAACGGCCCCCGGAGCGCGTCAGCGCTGAACGCACGGAACAGAACAGAGTGGAGACAGCCGTCATGGCGAAGTACATGCTGATCATGCGTGGTACGGACGAGTCCGTCGCGAAGATGATGGAGACCCCGTTCGACGAGATGCTGGAGACGGTCGGCCGGTTCAACGAAGAGCTGATCCGGGCCGGGGTCCTGGTGGCGGCGGAGGGGCTCGACGACCCGGGCCAGGGGGTCGTGGTCGACTTCAGCGGTGAGGCGCCGGTGGTCACCGACGGCCCGTACGGCGAGACGAAGGAGCTGTTCGGCGGCTTCTACCTGATCGACGTGGCCTCGAAGGAGGAAGCGGTCGAGTGGGCGAAGCGGCTGCCCGCCGTCGCCGGTTCGAAGTGCGAGGTGCGCCGGGTGCCGAGCATCGAGGAGTTCCCGCAGGACAACGAGTGGATCACCAAGGAGCGGGCGTGGCGCGAGCGGACGGGCCAGATCTGAGCGGGCCGGATCTGAGCGGACCGGTTCCTGACGGGCCGGATCTGAGCGGACCGGTTCCTGACGGGGTGGCTCTGAGCGGACCGGTTCCTGACGGGGTGGCTCGGGGCGGGTCGGCTCCCGGCGGACCGGCCCCCGGCGGGTCGGCTCCCGACGGACCGGCTCCCCGCAGTACGGAGGCCGCGCGCCGCGCCGTCGAGGCCGTCTGGCGGATCGAGTCGGCCCGCGTCGTCGCGGCCCTGGCCCGTTACACCGGGGACTTCGAACTGGCCGAGGACGTGGCGCAGGAGGCCCTGGCCGAGGCGCTGGTCGGCTGGTCACGCGACGGCACACCGGCGAACCCGGTGGGCTGGCTGCTCGCGACCGGGCGGCGGCGGGCGATCGACGCCTTCCGCCGCCGCTCGGCGCTGGACCAGCGGTACGCGCTGCTCGCGGGGGAGGCGGCCGAGGACGCGGGTACGGGCGTCGCCACGGGAAGGGCCGCGGGCCCGGATACGGGTGTGGGCTCGGCGGCCGACGCCGACCTGCCCTGGGACCCGGACCGTATCGACGACGACATCCTGGCCCTGATGTTCATCTCCTGCCATCCGGTCCTCTCGCCCGAGGCCCGCGTGGCCCTGACCCTGCGCGCGGTGGGCGGCCTGGCCAGCGAGGAGATCGCGCGCGCCTTCCTGGTGCCGGTGCCGACCGTCCAGGCGCGGATCACCCGTGCGAAACGTACGATCGCCGCCGCCGAGGTCCCGTTCGCCCTGCCCCCGGCCGAGGAACGCCGGGAACGGCTCGGCGGCGTCCTCAGCGTGCTCTACGTCATCTTCACCGAGGGGTCGACCGCGACGTCCGGCGACGACCTCCTCCGCCCCGACCTGGCCTACGAGGCGATCCGGCTCACCCGCGTACTGGCCGCCCTGCTGCCGCGCGAGCCCGAGGTGCACGGTCTGCTCGCCCTCTGCGAACTGACCGCCGCCCGCTTCCCCGCCCGCACAGGCCCCGACGGCGAGGCCGTACTCCTGGAGGACCAGAACCGGCGCCTGTGGGACCGCTCGGCGATCCGCCGTGGCCGGGCGGCTCTCGAACGCGCCTCCACCGTCGGGCGCGGCCTCGGCCCGTACGGCCTCCAGGCGGCCATCGCGGCCTGCCACGCCTCCGCGCCCTCCGTCGCCGCGACCGACTGGGAACGGATCGTCGTGCTCTACGAAGCCCTCGGCCGTATCGCCCCCTCGCCGGTCGTGGACCTCAACCGCGCGGTCGCCGTCGCGATGGCCCACGGGCCGCAGCCCGCCCTCGACCTCGTCGACGAACTCGCCGCCGCCGGTCACCTCTCCCATTCCCATCTCCTCCCCACCGTGCGGGGTGAACTCCTCGCCCGCCTCGGCCGCACCGCCGAAGCCCGCGCCGCACTCCACCTCGCAGCCCGCCACTGCCCCAACACCCGCGAACGCGCCTTGCTGCTCCGCAAGGCCGATGCCCTGCCGATGCCGTGACCCCGTCCGGGCGTCAGCGGTGCGTCGGGGCGTCAGCGGTGCGTCGGTGGCGGGGTCGGGGTGGGTGGCGGTGCCGGTGCCGGGGTTGAGGGGCGGTGCCGGTGCCGGACCGGCCGGGCCCTTGCTCGACCGGGGCGGCGGGCGCGTCACGCCGTGAGGACGACCTTCCCGGCGACCGTCCCCGACTCGGCCAGCCGGACCGCCTCCGCCACGCGTGCCAGCGGCAGTTGGGCCGCGACCCGGGCGGTGACGTCGCCGCGCTGGAGCGCGGCGAAGACCTCGGTGAGGTCGGCGCGCAGCCGGGCCCGGAAGCGGTCCTTGGCCAGGGCCTTTCCGGCCCAGAGGTTGTAGAAGTAGGCGCGGCGGCCGTTGGGCAGCGTGTTCCAGACCCAGACGCGGGCGATGATCTTGAGCACGGGCCACTGCTTGGAGCCCTCGTCGTTGAGCGTGGACGCGGTGCCGTAGGAGACGAGCGTGCCGCCGGGCGCGAGAAGCCGCCACGAGTCGACGACGCCCCGGCCGCCGACGTGGTCGAAGACGGCGTCCACCCCGCCGGGCGCGAGGGCGCGGACCTGGGCGGCGACGTCGCCCGCGCGGTAGTCGACCGGTGTGACGCCGCGCTCCCTGAGCGCGTCGTGGTGCCGTACGGACGCCGTGCCGATCACCTTGACGCCCGCGACCCGCGCCAGTTCGACCAGGACGGAGCCGACGCCGCCGTTCGCGCCGAGCACGAGGACGGTCTGTCCTGCGCGGACGCGCGCCTTGCGGTGCAGCATCTGCCATGCGGTGGCGCCGTTGACCACCATCGCCTCGGCCTCCGCCGCGCCGACCCCCTCGGGCACCGGGACGGTGTCGGCGGCGTCGACCACCACGTGGCTGGCCCAGCCGCCGGTCTTGGTGAGCGCGGCGACCCGCGTGCCGACCAGGTCCGTGCCGACGCCCTCGCCCGCCGCCTGCACGGTGCCGACCAGGTCGTAACCCGGCACGAAGGGGAACGGCGGCTGGTCGTAGTAGCGGCCCCTGCGCATCTGCTGCTCGGCGAAGGAGACGCCGGTGGCCTCCATCCGCACCACGACCTGGCCGGGGCCCGGCGTGGGGACGGCGCCGTGCCTGACCTGGAGGCCCTCCGGCTCGACCTTGCCGGGCAGGACGACCTCGGTGAGTTCTTCGGTGGTGTTCATGGCGGCCTCCGCTGCGAGCTGCTCGTTACTGACGTTTGCGTTCGTTAGAAGTTCTAACACCTCACGATCGGGAGTGTCAATAGCGTTCGTGATAGCCTCTAACTAACGGGAACGCGGGCACGACGTACGGGCACGTCGTACGGGAAGGAGGCAAGGCCAGTGGCTGAACCGGGTACGACCACCAGCACCCCGCGCGAGCGGTACCGGGCCCAGGTCCGCGAGGAGGTCAAGAAACACGCGTGGGAGCAGATCGCGACGGCGGGCGCCTCAGCGCTCTCCCTCAACGCCATCGCCAAACAGATGGGCATGAGCGGCCCCGCGCTCTACCGCTACTTCGCCGGGCGCGACGAACTCATCACCGAACTGGTCAGGGACGGCTACCGCAGCCTCGCCGACACCTTCCTCAGCGTCCACGCCGCCGCCTCGGCCTACGACTCCCGGCCCGAGCTGGTGGCCCTCGCCCACGCCCTGCGCGGCTGGGCCCTGGAGGACCCGCACCGCTACTTCCTCCTCTACGGCACGCCCGTCCCCGGCTACCACGCCCCCGACGACATCACCGGCATCGCGTCCGAGATCATGGCCGTCCTCCTGGACGCCTGCGTCGCCCTCGACCCCGACGCCACCGCCCCCGTCACCCCCTTCGACACCCACCTCGCCACCCGCCGCGCATGGGCCGACCCCCACCCCGCCCCCACCACCGCCCTCCACCGCGCCCTCACCTGCTGGACCCGCCTCCACGGCGTCCTCTCCCTCGAAGCCGCCGGCCACTTCACCGGCATGTCCCTCGACCCCGCCCAGCTCTACGAAGCCGAACTCCACGCCCTCCTCAAACCCTGAGCTCACCGCCGCGCCAGGGCAGTTGGACCTATTCTGGGAATCGGCAGAGGCGCAACACGAAGACGCGATACGGACGGGGGGCCGGATGTCTTTTCTGCGGTTCGCGGGCGACGAGGTCAAGGACA
The DNA here is from genome assembly GCF_055558595.1 of Streptomyces sp. NPDC025721. Taxonomy (NCBI): domain Bacteria; kingdom Bacillati; phylum Actinomycetota; class Actinomycetes; order Kitasatosporales; family Streptomycetaceae; genus Streptomyces; species Streptomyces sp. NPDC025721. Next base: position 367,763 of record NZ_JBVHMF010000001.1, read on the forward strand.
TGGCACGCAAGCTGGAGACCAGCGGCGACCAGATGAAGAGCGCTTCGAAGGAGATGAAGCACGCCAACACCAAGGAGATCGGCCACTCCGGCCTGGAATCGGCGTGTGACGACTTTGCCGACTCCTGGGACTACGGATTCGGCCAGCTCTCCAAACTCACCCAGGGCGTCTCGGAGTTCGCGAATCAGGCCGCCGAGGAGTTCGCCAAGATCGATCAGAAGCTCCTCGACGAACTCAAGAAGGCGGGCGAGGGCGGCGGCGAGTAATCCGTCCGCCGCTCGCCCCGCGGGCTCACTCCCCGCGCCTCGGCCTCAACCGTCGTGCTCCTGGGACGGATTGAAGGTGAACGTCCGCCCGATGTGTGCGAGCCGCCCGCTGTAGGAGTCCAGCAGGAAGAGCGACGGCGTCGAGATCGTCACGTAGACGCAGTAGTCGCGGGGCGCCGGGACGATCAGTTGCAGCGCCGCCACGGGCAGCGTCGGCCGTATTGTCGCCGCGGCGCCAGTAGGATCCTCGACTCCGGCCGCGGCGGCCATGCCCGCGGGGAGCGTCAGCAGCCGCAGCGAGGTCGACATCACGCCGGGCCCCGCGGGCAGCTTCGCGGCGATCAGGATGTCCTGCCTGCCCTGCACACCCTTGCCCAGAGGGAAGTTCAGCTCTTGAAGCCGGCCCTCGCGTGCGAAGAGCTTGCGCTGCTCCGCCTGGAAGATCGCCTCGGCGGCGAGCAGCCGGTCCCGGTGCGTGCTGGGCCGTACCGTCACGGCCAGCAGGCCCATCGACAGGCGTTCGTCACCCTCCACGTCCTCCGTACCCAGGCACATCGCGGTAAGGACGACGGTGTCCCCGCTGCCCGCGGCCAGACCCGGCAGACTGGCACGCATCTGCGCTCCCGCAGAAGCCAGTTGCTCCTCGTCGGCGTCGGGCATCAACGTGGCCAGCGCCTCGTGCCAGCCTTCGGACTCAGTGGGTTCCGGCAGCCGGATGAACTCGTCGGGTACCTGGTATCCGAACGCGTACGGGATCTCCCGCCCCGCGCCCTTTGCCGTGCCTTGGGCAGTCGGGCCGCTCACGCCGCTGTCCCGTACTGCCCCTGCTCCAGCCCCTTGGCGAAGCTGTTGCCCGCTGACGTCAAGGTCGTGGGGACGTCGAACGTCGGGCCGAGCGGGCCGGGCGCCATGACCGTGGGACTGTTGTCGGGCGCCTTGTAGTTGACGAATCCGGCGATCGGCCCGACTACGGGGATGTCGGAGATGTTCCAGTCGCCGTCGGTCCACCGGCCGTCGTTCGCGTTGGACCCGAGCGCGAAGCCCGCGCCGGTGACGGTGCCCACGAAGTCGAACACCTTGCCCGTGGCCACATACGTCCAGCCCTGCCCTGCCATGCTGAAACCGCGCAGGGTGTTGGCGACACCGCTGGGTATCTTGGCGATGTTGCCCAGCGCGCCGGGCCGGATCTTGCCGAGCGTCGCCACGATGCCTTCCGCGACCCGCAGTTCACGCCCCGCCTGTACCATCGCGCGCCCGGCCCTCATCATGCTGCCGCCCGCCAGACCGATACCGCCCGCGATCACACCCGCGGCGTCCCAGGCCAGAGTCTGCCAGGTCACACCTTCGGCGCCGCCGATCATCGCGGCGCTGTGCGCGGCGAGCGCGCCCACGCCGACGATGAAGCCGATCAGGCCGAGCGCCCCCACTCCGGTGCCGAGAGCGAGGGCGACCAGGCAGATCACGCCGATGACCATCGCGACGTCGGCGAGTATGTCGCCGACCAGTTTCCAGAAGTTCGGATCGGACAGGACGTTCCACGCGTCGGCGAGGAAGTCGGTGACGCTGTCGACCAGATTGTCGAACCAACCCGGCTTCGGCGGGGCGTCGTCGGTGGCGTCCTTCAGCGCGCGCGCCGTTGAGTCGGCCGCGGTGGTGTACTCGACGTGCAGAGTACGGGCGCGCCCCCGGACCGACTCCAGTTCGCCGTGCGCCGTGTCGTACGCCTGCTGCTTGCCCTTCTTGTCCCGCTCGTGCGCTTCCTTCTCCGTGTCGGACATCGTGGAGGTGTCCGCGGGAAGACCGGTCAAGGAACTCTTGGTCGAGTCGACCTTCCGCGCCGCGGCAGCCGCCTCTTCCTCCAGCCCGCGGGCCCGCGACTGGAAGCCGTCCAGACTGGTCTCCCAGCCCGCCAGGGCCCGGTGCGCCGAATTCACCGCGTCAAGGGCCTTCTTGAGATATGGCGGAATCTTTTCCACGGACTCCGTGAAGGCATCGGCGGACTTCCCCACCCATACACCGTCCGAGGTGCCGATCTTGCTCAGTTGGCTCTGGGCGCTGCCGCTATTGTGGGCCACTTGCCCCACCGCGGAGACCATCAGACGGACGGTTTCCAGATCCCCCGGAGCCGGATCGAAGCCAAGGTTCGGATACTTCAACGAGCCCACGCTCGCCCCCCATCCGCATGACGAACTCATGCCGCTTCGTTCAGAGATGACTTTTTCTTGACCAAGCTATAAGAAGATCCTTGCGGTATGGATGGTTCCGCCGAGTCCCGGATGCGGGTCCGCCGGCGGGGACCGGACAAAAGGTCATGCCAGACCACGGAGGCCGGAGGTCGTGATGTTCGTGGAGGCTCAGCTCAAGGCGCTGATGCGGGACGGGGCGCGGGGGGCGGCGCGGCATGAGGCGCGGAATCTGGTGGGGTCGTGGCGGAGATTCGCGGCGTTCGCCTTTGTCGCCGAGCAGTACGGCTACCGGTACGAGGGGATGGCGGCGACATCGCCGAAGGGGAGTCCGAATCCGTATTTCGGGTTCCGGCGGGAGGCGGACGCGGCGGAACGGGCGACCCTGGCCGCCGCGCGGTATCCCGAGGGACTGCGCGGCGGCCAGTTGCCGGGAATGCGGCCGGGACGGCGGCGGCTGCGGCCGTCGCCGGAGGTGCGAGAAGAGGTCGAGCTGCTGCACGCGCGTATTCAGGTGGACTACGCGCGAGGCCATCGCAGGCGCGGCCTGATCCAAGTAGTGCTGCTGCCGCTGGCGTTGCTGATCCCGCTGTCCCAGTTCGGGTTCACGGCGGGGCCGTTGCTCGTCTGCGGCGGTGTCTGGGCGTTCTTCGTCGGGTTGTGGGGGCTGGGGGTGCTGCTGTCCCGGCGCCGGTTGGTGAAGTACGGCGCCGTGTTGCGGGCCGCTGACCGGGCCTAGGGGGTGGGGGCGGGGAGGGCTATGCGGGTGGTGGCGGGGGTGTGGGGGAGGGGGTGGCGGCCGGTGAGGACGGGGAGGCCGGTGGGGTCGGCGTACAGCTCGTAGCGGTAGAAGGCGACGGCGTACGCGGTGAGGGCGTCCTGCTGGTGGGCGGGGGTCAACTCCTGCGCCGGGCAGGTGCTGTCGTCCTCGCCGAGCGAGGCCGGCGGGGTCCAGGACCGGTTGTAGTAGTTGTGGTTGGCGTGCTGGAGAGAGACGGAGAAGTCCGTCACGGTGTTCAGGCCCGCGATGTCGTCCAGATACTCCTGGCCCTGCTCGTGGACGGCTCCGTCACAGGTACTGGTGACGACCGCGAACGGCACCTTCGTGTCGAGGGTGTCGCTGTTCTCGCCCTCGGGGTAGTCGAACTTGACCGGCGCCAGCGCGAGAACGGCCCTCACCCGTACGCCCGTCGGCCACTCGGCGCGGTGCTTGTCGGACGCCTGCCACATGGCGCCCTTGCCGCCGCGCGAGTGCCCCAGGGTGCCGACGCGCGTCATGTCGACGTGGCCGGTGAACGCGGGCGCGACCGCGCGGCCGGTCGCCGGGTCGGTGAAGCGGCCCTTCAGGGCGCCGCCGCCGTTGGCCAAGTCCCGCCACAGCCGCAGGTGTTCATTGATCAGGCGGGCGCGGTCGCCGTAGTCGAAGGACGTCATGTTGATGGCGTCGGCGCTGAGCGAGACCACGACGAAGCCGCGCTCGGCCAGCGCGCGGCCGAGGTAGTCGTAGCCCCGGTAGCTCGGGTACGGGTGCGAGCCCGCCGGGCACGGCCAGGTCTGCGCGTCCGCGTCGTCGCAGGCGTACCAGGAGCCGTGCGACATGACGACCAGCGGCAGCCGCCCGGTCAGATGACGCGGGTAGTGCACCACGGCCCGCACCTCGCTGACCGTGCCGGACTCCGGATCGGTGAACGCCGTGTCCCCGAGGTCGTATTCGGCGGTCCCGACGCCGGCGGAGGTCGTGGCGGCGGTCTCGGCGGTCGCATGCGGTACGGCGGCGACGGCCGGTGTCTGCGTGCCCGCCGCCAGGAGCCCGGCGGCCAGCAGCAGCGAGGCCGCCGCCGTGCGGACGGTGGATCGAAGAGGAGATCTCATACTCCGGTCAACACGCTGGAGCACCGCCCGAGTTGCCTCACCGGCCCCAGGCGTGTCAAAGACGATCGCCAGCGACCTACTTGCCCTTCAGGATCTTCGCCAGCGACCGGTCGAGGGAATCAGCGAGCGGCCCCGGGTCGATGGACGAACCGCCGCCGCTGAACGGACCGGTGTCGGAGATCCAGTCGTGCAACTGCGCCTGGAGAAGCTGCGTGAGAGCGCCGTAGTAGGGGGTGCGGGGGCGCTGCACCGCCTGGGTCAGCGCGGGCAGCAGCGTGGAAGCGGCGTACGCGGGGCGGCCGTCGGCGTCGCGCGGCATGTCGAGCGACTCCGACGACGCCGAGGCCCCCGGACTCGGAGAGCCGCCGGAACCGCCGGAACCCCCGGAACCCCCGGAACCCCCGGACCCCTTCGTGCCCGGCGCGAGCGTGCACCGCACCTTCGCGTCCTTGTACGCCGACTCCCGCGTCGCCGCGAATCCGGCGTCCAGCAGGCACCGCTCCGACTGCGCGTTCGTCAGGTACTTGACCAGGTCCAGCGCGTACTTCGCGCGCGGCGACCCCGCCGCCACGGCCAGATTCTGCCCGCCGAGCACGGCCTTCCCCGGCAGCCGCGCCACCTGCATCCGCGAGGGGCCGAAGGTCCGCGACAGCGCGCCGTACGCGTACGGCCAGTGCCGCAGGAAGACGGTGTGCCCGGCCGCGAAGTCGCCGAGGGATGTCGACTCGTCGGAGGTGAGCGCCTCGGGCAGCGTCTCGTCATGGCCCGCGCGGGACTTCAACTCGCTCAAAGCTGCCCGCAGTTTCGCCGGGTCGGCCGTGTAATGACCTTCGGCGTCCGCGAGTTGGACCCCCACCGAGGCGAACGCCTCGATGGCGTTGACCGTCAGCCCCTCGTACGCGCCGAGTTGGCTCGTCCACCCCGCCATGTAGCCCTTGGGCTGGTGGTCCTTGTCGGCGTCGACATCGCTGATGAGCGTCTGGAGCTCCTGCCAGGTGGTGTCGGCCTTCGGGAAGCTCGCCGGATCGATGCCGATGGCCTTGATGGTGTCGGCGCGGTAATAGAGCAGCCCCACATCACTGTTGAAGGGCGCCGCGTAGGTGTGGCCGTCCCACCGTGCGGTGCCCGCGACGGACGGGATGACGTCCCCGTCGTCGAGATTCATCTGGTGGTCGAGCGGGCTGATCAGCCCGGCCTGCGCGAACTCCGGCACCCAGGTGACGTCCAGATTCACCACGTCGTACGCGGAACTGCCGGACTGGAGCGCGCCGAGCAACTGGCTGCGCTGCTGGTCGGCCTCACCGGGCAACTCGACCAGCCGCGCCGGGTGCCGCCTGCCCTCCGGCGTCCCGTTCCACTGCTCGATGAGCTGCTGGCGCACCCCGTCGCTGCCGGTCACGTCCAGACCGCTGGCCACGATGATCTCGCCGCCGCCGGTCGTCGTGGGCTGCGCGGCACGGCCCCCGCCGCCCCCGCCGGTGCACGCGGCGGCGGCGAGCGCGAGCAGGCACAGGGCGGCGGCGGTCGCCGCGCGACGCCGCCTCACCGGGCGTTCCCCGTTCCCGCGCGGGCGACGTCGTCGCGCAGCTCCGAGACCTGGCTGCTCGACGCGTTCAGACAGCGCCCGCCGCTGGTCCTGGCGATCTGCGCGCCGACCGAACCGGCAGCGCAGCCGCCGCCCGGCGCCAGGGACACCCACTCCACCGGTACGGGACGGGCGGCGATCCGCGCCAGCAGGTCGGGGAGATCCCGGCCCTTGAAGTGCTCGTCGTCCTCGTCGTCGGTGATGTAGACGATCAACTGCGCCCCGCCGGTGGCCTTCTGGCGCTCCGTCATCTCGGTGAGCGCGGCGTCCAGCGCGGGTCCCGGGTAGGACTCCTCGTCCACCAGCTTCGTCGCCTTGACCTCGCGGCGGATACCGGCGAGGTCGGAATGCCTGCCCAGCGGCACCAGTTGCTGCGTCGGCGGCTTGTCGACCACCGTCCACACGCCGTACGCGTCGTCCGGCCCGAAGGTGTCGAGCGACTGCGACAGCAGGTCGAGGGCGCCCGCGGAATTGCTCCAGTAGGTGTCCATCGAGCTGGACTTGTCCAGCAGATACAGCACCCGGCCGGGGCCGAGCGCGTGCCGGTAGCGGTCCAGCGCACTGCCCACGGCGGCGGCGTACCTCGCCAGCCACTGGGCGTCGGGCGGGTAGGTGCCGGGCATGACCGTACTGCCGGGAACGACGGCTCCGGAGCCCGTGTCCGTCGCCGTGCCGCTCGCGGAACCGCTGGTGGTGCCGGTCGCGCCCCCGGCCGTCCGGTAGCCGTCGTCGGTGAAGACCTTCTGCCCGGCCGCGCCGGTCAGCCAGGTGTGGAAACGGTCGACGGCGTCCTTCCTGGCCGTCGCGTCGCGGTCCGCGCCCTTCCACGTGACGTGCACGAACGGCAGGTCGAGCGGCGCGACATCGGCCGGATACTGCGGCGCGCGGGGATGGAGCCTGTTGTTGTCGCAGCCCACCCGTGCCTTGGCGTCCGCGTGCGTGTTGAACTGCGTCATCACCTGCTCGGGCACCAACACCGCCGCGTTGTCCTTCAGTTCGGGGTCCGCCCCGGCCAGCGCGCACATCAGCGCGTACGAGTCGGGCTGCGCGGGCCGCAGTTGGGCCGCCTGCCGCTCGAACTGCCCCACGACCGCGTCGCTCACGGGCGCGACGCCGTTCTGCCCGTACACCCCGACCGTCGCGAGCTGCGCCGAATCCGTGGACTCGGGATCGGCGCGGAGCACCGGCACCGTCTTGGGGTTGTTGCGCTTGAGCTGGTCGAGGAGCTGACCGAGCGGGGTGCCCGTGACCGAGGCCGGGGTACTGGCCAGGGTCGTCGGGATGGCCAGCACGACCGGGGTGTACGCGACCGGGCCGAGCGAGCCGAGCTCCACGTCGTCGCCCTTGCCGACAAGGGATTTGGCGCGGGCCACGGTGACGTCGGAGCCCGGTATCCAGATGTCCGGCTGCGCGCCGATGTCGCGCTGCGGGCGCAGTTCACCGGTCGAGCGCGGCGTACGCCAGTCGGCCGCGTGCTGGAAACCGGTCACCGCGTCGGCGGACTTGGGGTCGACCAGGCTGATCCCGGAGCGGCGGCAACCGCTCCCCGTGTGGTTGGCGCCCGAGGTCAGATACGCGGCCACGGCCTTCTTCACGGTCGGGGCCGCGTCCGGGTCGGTGAGCAGCCGCAGTTCGACCGGCGGCGCGCAGGCCGTACTCCCGCCGACCCAGGTGTAGACGCCGTAGCCGCCTCCGGCGAGGAGCACCGCGAAGGCGGTGAACAGCGGGATCAGGACCTTGGGATTGTGGCCCTTGCCGGGACCGGCTGTGCCCGAACTCTCTTTACGGGGACGGCCCTTGCGCTGCTCGCGCTCCCCAGGACGGCCGCGCTCCCCACGGCTTCCCCGCTCCCCGCGACCACCCCGGTCTCCACGGCTTCCGCGCTCTCCGCGACGGCCCCGCCCCGTACGCCCCTCGCCCGCGCCGATCCCGGCCGCCGCGAGCGCCGCCCGCCACCAGGCCGCCCGGCCCGCGGCGTTCCGCCGGTCGATCTCCTCCAGCAGCCGCGGCGAGAGCCCGAGCAGCACGTCCTGCCGGGACTCGGCGGCGTGGTGACGCGGCACCCACGGATCGTCGCCGCCTTCCGTGAACTTGTGCCGCATCGCCTCGTACAGCGCGGCCGACAGCGGGATCAGCTCGATCCGCGCGGCCTCTTCCGGCCCGACGTCCTCATCGGTCCTCGGCAGCCCGTCGCGCAGCAGCCGGATGAGCTGTTTGGTGTACGGCGTCGGCTCGTGCCCGTTGCCCCCCGGTATCCGGCGGTTGATCTGGACGGCGGTCAGCACCGAGATACGGTCCCTGCCGCGGTGCAGCGTGCCCGGCTTGAATTCGAGCAGCGCGTTGCCCGCGTAGCAGCAGTCCAGGATCACCACGATCCGGTCGACCAGCCGGCGTTCGGCGATGTCCCTGAGCCTGGGCAGCACATGGCTGCTCCAGGACACCGCCTCCGCGTAGTCGTCGCGGCCGATCCTGCGGGACTCACCGACCAGCAGGTGGAAGTTGTCGCCGTTGCGGTCCACTCCGCCGTGCCCGGCGAAGTAGAGCAGGAACAGGCCCTCGGCGGCCTTGGCCTCGTTCTCCAGGTGCGAGAGGAATTCGAGCTGGGTCCTGGGGAGCACCTGCCGGACCTCGTTGGCCCCGAACACCCCTCCGGCCATCAGGGTTTCGACCAACTGGCCGAGGTTGTGCCGCACGCCCGGCAGGTCGTCCAAGTGGTCGTACCGGTACACCCCGAAGAGCAGTGCGCGATTGGCCTTGCCGCGTGGGTCGTAAGCATGCGAGGACACGATGGCTAGGTGTTCCTTCCGCCTTCGTCGTCCTCCGGCTCCTCGTCGGCGTCGTCCGTGTCGTCCGCCCCGTTGCCCCCGTCGGCTGCGCCGTCCCCGGCCCCGGCCCCGTCCCCGCCGCCGTCGCCGCCGTCGACCCCGTCGCCCGCGCCGTCCGCGCCGTCCGCCTGGACGTCGGTCACCATGGGGTGGTCGTCGCTGCTGCTGTTGTCCGCCCACGCGTGGGCGGCGACCTTCGCGCGGTTGTAGAGGTCCTCGAAGACCGGGGTGATGGCCGCGCCCGCGATCACCAGCACCAGTTCGACGAGGCCGCCGCTCATCGGCGGGCCGTCCCGCCGCTCCTCCGGGTCATGCCGCCCGCCGTCGTACTCGCGGACCTCCGCCGTGAGCTGATGCGCGGCCTCGGCCTGCGCGAACCAGTCCTCCAGGCTCAGCCAGCGGTACAGCGCTTCCAGATCCTGCGCGTCGTCGCCAGTGACCCGAATCCGGATCCTGCGGCCCGGCTCCCCGTCCCCATGAGTCATAACTCACTACTCTTGCACGGACGCTGACACTCCGTCACTACCTTGCGCCGACGCGCCCCCACGGGTGATCCGCCGGCCCCCACGGGTGATCCGCCGGCCTCCACGGGTCGCCCGCCGGCCCCCGCGGGGCCGGTGCCCTGGGCGCGACGGCGAGCCGGCCCTTTCGGGGGCGCGGGGAACCGCGCGCTCAGCCACGGTGTTCGCGCAGGTCACCACCGGCCCCAGCGGGGTAGTTCGGCTGTCGTCGGGCCACCGGCTCGGTGGTGGGCTGCTCGCGCGGTTCCCCGCGCTCCTTCGGGGCGCGCGCGGCCGTGACGCTTCCCGGCCGTCGGCCGGAGGGGGCGGAGCCGCGGCCGAGGGCGGCCGAGGTCAGGGCCAGCGCCAGCGCCGCCGCGGCGAGGGCCGCGCCGAGCCAGTTCGGGGCGGTATAGCCGAGCCCGGCCGAGAGAAGGAGCCCGCCGAGCCACGCGGCCAGCGCGTTGCCGAGGTTGAAGGCGCCGATGTTGACGGCGGAGGCGAGCGTCGGGGCGCCGGACGCCTGGTCGAGCACCCGCTTCTGGAGCGGCGGGACGGTCGCGAAGCCGAGCGCGCCGATCAGGAAGACGGTCACGGCGGCGGCCACCTTGTTGTGCGCGGTGACGGTGAAGAGCGCGAGGACGAGCGAGAGCCCGCCGAGCGTGGCGTAGAGCATCGGCATGAGCCGCCGGTCGGCGTACCGGCCGCCGAGCAGATTCCCGCCGACCATGCCGAGCCCGAAGAGCACCAGCAGCCAGGTGACGGACGAGTCCGCGTAACCGGTCACGTTCGTCATCATCGGCGCGAGATACGTGATCGCGGCGAAGACGCCGCCGAAGCCGAGCACGGTCATGGCCATGGCGAGCAGCACCTGGACGTTGCGGAAGGCGGCCAGTTCGTGCCGGAGGCGTACGCCCTCGGGCCGGGGGATCTCGGGGACGAGCTTCGCGATGCCCGCGAGGCCGAGGACGCCGAAACCGGCGACGACGAAGAAGGTGACGCGCCACCCGGCGGACTGCCCGACGAAGGTGCCCAGCGGTACGCCGACCACGTTGGCCACGGTCAGGCCGGTGAACATCATCGCGATGGCCCCGGCCTTCTTCTCCGCGGCGACCAGACCGGCCGCGACGACCGAGCCGATGCCGAAGAAGGCGCCGTGCGCGAGGGAGGCCACGATGCGGCCCGCCAGCATGAGGGCGAAGGTGGGCGCGACCGCGGAGACGAGGTTCCCGGCGATGAAGAGCCCCATCAGGAGCATCAGCATCCGCTTGCGGGAGATCTTGGTGCCGAGCACGGTCATCAGCGGCGCGCCGACGACGACGCCGAGCGCGTAGCCGGTCACCAGGAAGCCCGCGGTCGGGATGGACACCCCGAAGTCCCCGGCGATGTCGGGCAGCAGCCCGATGATCACGAATTCGGTCGTGCCGATGCCGAAGGCCCCGAGGGCCAGGGCGAGCAGCGCGAGCGGCATGGGAAACACCTTCCGGAGGAGAGGGGACGGAACCGGCGGTACGGACGCGTACGGGACCGGTGCGCATTTAACCAGCGCCCACAATAATTGCAGGCGCGGGATAAGTGCAAACGCCGCCTATTGCGGAAGCGGGCTATCCTGAAGACGCGGCCGACGACGACCGCGGGACCGACCGGTGCGAACCGGCCGGTCGGGGACGAGGGTGGTGCGAGCCGCCGCGAGGCCGGTGGAGGAGCCGAGGATGACCGAGACCGTGGCGCTGGCCCAGGGCTGGTGCGCGCTGTCCCTGCTGCACGGCAGGATCGAGGCGCACATCGAGCGCGCGCTCCAGGCGGGGCACGAGCTGAGCGTGCGCGAGTTCTCGCTGCTCGACGTGCTCAGCAAGCAGCACAACGGCCCCGGCGGCCACCTCCAGATGAAGAAGGTCGCCGACGCGGTCGTGCTCAGCCAGAGCGCCACGACCCGGCTGGTCAGCCGCCTGGAGGACCGCGGCCTGCTGGTCCGCTACCTCTGCGACACCGACCGCCGCGGCATCTACACCGACGTCACGGAGACCGGGCTCGCCCTGCTCGCCGAGGCCCGCCCCACCAACGACCGCGCCCTGCGCGAAGCCCTCGACGAGGCCGCCCGCGAGCCCGAACTCGCGCCGCTGGTCCGTACGGTGGAGGCGCTCGGCGCCCGCTGAGCCCCGACCGCCTGACGCGTACGGCCGGGGCGACGAGCCATCAGCCGAGCCGGGCCGGGCCGAGGCCGTGCGCCCCGGCCACCCCTCGCCCGCACCCCCCACCCGTGATCCGCCGGGTCCCGGGCCGTGCCGCCCCCGCCCGCGCCGCCGCTGGCACCCCTGCCCCGCGATTCGGTGAGGAAATCGGCGAGGAACGCCCTTGGGCGGTCGTCGCAAGGGTCCGGCGGGGGGCGGCAGGGCGATATGAGGAGATATGTACGCCATCCGAGTGGCCTGAGTGGTATCAGGCGATTTACGCTGTGTGAGGATGCGGCAGCTTCGGGGCGGAGACCCGAAGGACATCCGGTGGTAGAAGCGACTGCACTCAGCAAAGGAGGTGGCTGGAATGGCCACCGAATCGACCAACCCGACGACGGGAATCGATACCCACCCGGACCTGATGGCCCTTCGGGGCCGGTACGAGGAAGCGGCGGCGAAGCCATGGGCCGGTCTCGTTGAAGGTCTGGCCCTGCTGGCCGGGCTTTACCTGGCGATCTCGCCGTGGGTGGCCGGATTCACCGGCTTCCACGCTCTCACCGTGACCAACCTGATCCTCGGCATCGCCCTGGCCGTCCTGGCCCTGGGCTTCGGCTCCGTCCTGGAACGTACGCACGGACTGGGCTGGGCCGCCGTGGTGATCGGCGCGTTCACGATCGTCGCACCCTGGGTGGTGTCCGGTAGCCCCCACGTGCACAAGACCATCCTCAGCAACGTGATCACCGGAGCGGTGATCTGCCTGGTCGGACTCGCCACGATGGGCATGGGCATGCTCGGCCGTAGCCGGTCCAGGAGCCGTGGGCTCCCGGCCGGCGGCGGCCGGATGGGCTCGGACCGCGCGGAGCGCGGCTTCAGCTCGGACCGCGCGATGAGCACGGACCGCGGTGCGCGTTCCGACCGTGGGCTGGGCGCCGAGCGGAGGATCGACCCCGAGCGAAGGATCGATCCCGAGCGCTGATCCGGTACTGAGTCCGGAGCACCGACTCCGGAACCCGGTGGTACGGACGACCGCGAGGCCGCCCGTACCACCTTCACGTACCATCCGCCCCACCTACCACTCCTGAGCGCTGTTGTGAAGGGCTCGGGGAACTGAGATGCCGTGCGCTGTCCGTATGAGTGACAATGCGCCGTATGAAGATCGGCACCGACGGTGAACTCCCCGCCCCCGAGCGGGATTTGGGCTCGGACCCGGCTGTCTCGGACCCGGCTGTCTCAGGCCCGGCCGCCCCGGACCCGGCCGCCTCGGACCCGGCCGCCGACGTGATCGTGCGCCGCGCGACGGCCGCCGACGCGGACGCCCTCGTACGCCTCAGAGCGGTGATGCTCGACGCGATGGGCACGCGGGTCGGCGGGGACGACGCGCCGTGGCGGGCGCGGGCCCGTACGTGGTTCACCGAACGCCTCGCCGCCACGGGCGAGTTCGCCGCCTTCGTCGTGGACGACCCCGAACTGGGCGTGGTGAGCAACGCGGTGGGCGCCTGCGACCGGCACGCGCCGGGCCCGACCAACCTCAGCGGTTTGCACGGCCACATCTCCAACGTCTGCACCGACCCGCGCCGCCTGCGCCGCGGTTACGCGCGGGCCTGCATGGAGGCGGTGCTCGACTGGTTCGCCGACGAGACCCAGGCGCGGGTGATCAACCTCAACGCGACCGCGGACGGCGCCGGTCTCTACACCGGCCTCGGCTTCGCGACCCCGCCGCACCCCACCCTCCAGGTCCGCCTCGACGGCACCATCGCGCCGGTCCCTGTCATTCGTCAGGAGCGGACCGGGCCCGGCGTCTCCTAGCGTCAGGCGGTGACGGCGGCCGGCGGGACCCGGCCGCCGACGCGACGGCCGGCGGGGGTCCGGCCGCGGACGGAGGGACATCACCATGCGCAGGATCACGCGGGGCACCGCCGCGCTCGCCATCGCCGCCGCGGCCGTGGCCGCGCTCGGCACCGGCCCGGCCCACGCCAGCGACAAGCCCGCGTACGGCTGCCCGGGCGGCGCGGTCTGCGTTTACGCGCAGAACGCGGACTACACGGCCGGTCACCCGACCGACATCTTCTACAGCTACGGCGCCCGCAATCTGAGCGGCCAGATCGGCTACCACACCGTGCTCAACAACCAGTACGGCAGCGCCAACGCCACCGCCCAGCTCTGCTGGCAGTACAACGGCGGCGACTGCCGGATCACCCTGGAGCTGAACGACCACTGGTCGTACAACCTCACCCCGGTCAACTCGATCGTCTTGAACCGGCCCTGACCTGGGGCGGCGTGGCCTCGGCGGTCACCGCCCGCGTCGCGGGTCCACCGCGCAGCAGCGACGCGGTGGCGGCCAGCAGGCCCATCCCGGCCGCCGTCGCGAAGACGATCACCAGCCCGTGGTGGAAGGGCGCCGAGATCAGGTGCGGGAAGAACTCCTTCCCGGTCAGCACCGCCCTGTTGTGCGCGGGCAGCGTGTCCAGCACACCGGTCGGCCCGAGCAGCGTCTGCACCGGGTTGACCCCGAGGAAGGCCGAGAAGACCGTCGAGACCGGCGGCAGCGACGCCGCGTGGTGGGCCACGTCCGGCGGCACGCCCTGCGCCCGCAGCCCGCTGTCCAGCGCCGACGGCAGCCGGTCGGCCAGGCCCACGATCAGCAGCGAGAAGAACACCCCGATCGACAGCGACATCCCGGAGTTCTGGAACGTCGAGCGCATCCCGGACGCCGCGCCGCGGTCGGTGGCGGGCACGCTGCTCATGATCGCCGAGGTGTTCGGCGCGGAGAACATCCCCGAGCCGATCCCGTTGCACATGATCAGCAGCGCGAACGCCCAGTACGAGAACGTGATCGGCAGCAGGAGCAGGCCGACGAAGCTGAGCGAGAAGACCAGCAGACCGCCGGTGGTGAACGCCCGTACGCCGTACCGGTCGGACAGCCACCCGCACAGCGGCCCCGCGATCAGGAACCCGGCGGTCAGCGGCAGCAGGAAGATCCCGGCCCACAGCGGCGCGTCGTCGAACGCGTAGCCGTGCAGCGGCAGCCAGATGCCCTGGAGCCAGATGATCAGCATGAACTGGAGGCCGCCGCGGGCGACCGCCGCCAGCAGCGAGGCCGCGTTCCCCGCGGCGAAGGCGCGGCTGCGGAACAGCGCGAGCCGGAACATCGGCTGCGCCACGCGCGTCTCGACGACCACGAAGACGATGAGCAGCACGACGCCGGAGATCAGCCCGGTCAGCACCTTCGGGCTCAGCCAGCCCATGGTGTGGCCGCCGTAGGGCTGGATGCCGTAGGTGATGGAGACCAGCAGCAGACCCAGGCCGACGGCGAAGGTGAGATTGCCCCACCAGTCGATACGGGACTGCCTGCGCGTGGAGGTCTCGCGCAGCGAGCGGTAGGCCCACACGGTGCCGAGGATGCCGAACGGCAGATTGACCCAGAACACCGCCCGCCAGTCCCACGCCGACAGCAGCCCGCCCAGCACCAGGCCGACGAACTGGCCGGACAGCGCCGAGATCTGGTTGATGCCCAGCGCCATGCCGCGCTGCTCGGCGGGGAAGGCGTCGGTGATGATCGCGGCGGAGTTCGCCATCAGCATGGAGCCGCCCACGGCCTGGACGATCCGCCAGCAGATCAGCCACATCGCGCCCGCGCCGCCGTGCGCGGGGTCGAAGGAGAGCGCGACCGAGGCGAGGGTGAAGACGACGAAGCCGAGGTTGTAGATCCGCACCCGGCCGACGATGTCGCCGAGCCGCCCGAGGGTGACCACCAGGACCGCGGTGACCAGCAGATACCCCATGATCATCCACAGCAGGTAGCTGATGTTCCCGGCCGCGAACGGGTCCAGGTGGATACCGCGGAAGATCGCGGGCATCGAGATGATCACGATCGAGGAGTCCACGGTCGCCATGAACATCCCGAGGCTGGTGTTCGACAGCGCGATCCACTTGTAGCGGTCGGGGCGGGGGCCCGCGGGGCCGGGACCGGGCGGGGCGGCGCGGGCGGGTATGTCCGAGGGGTCGGGCTCCGCGGGGTCAGACACGGCGGGTGATCCTCTCCAGCAGGGGAATCGCGTCGGCCAGCAGCCGCTGCTCCTCGGGGGTCAGCTCCTCGTCGATCGCGCGGGCCAGGCGGCGGGCGCGCTCGGCGCGGGCGCCGTGCAGGCCGTCGAGACCGGCCTGGCTGAGGGAGACGACGATGCGGCGGCCGTCGGAGGGGTCGGGGTCGCGGACGACCAGGCCGCGCTCCTGGAGCACGCCGATGATCGTGCACATCGACTGCGGCCTGATGCCCTCGCCCGCGGCCAGCTCCGTCGCGGTGGCCGGGCCCTCCCGGTCCAGCCGGACCATGGCCGAGATCTGCGAGAAGGTCAGCTCCCCGTCCGGCTTCACCTGCCGCAGCCGCCGCACCAGCGGGCTCAGCGCCACACGCAGGTCCACCGCGATGCGTCCGGCCTCGGCCGGACGACCCGGACCGGCCGGGTCGTCCGGGGTCGCCGCCGTGCCGGTCGCGTCGGCCGCGGTGCCAGCCGCGTCGCTGCTGGTCGTCATGATGATCAGTATAAACTTATCAGTCCAGGCTTATGGTATAGCTGGCGCATGACTGTTTCCCCCAGCGGTTCGCTGACCGCCACCACCGTCACGATCACCGGCCACGGCGGCGACGAGATCGAGGCGTACGTGGCCCGACCGGAGGGCGACCACCGCCGCGGCGGTGTCGTCGTCATCCACCACCTGCCCGGATACGACCGCCCGACCAAGGAGATGACGCGGCGGTTCGCCGAGATGGGCTACGACGCCGTCTGCCCCAACCTCTTCCACCGCGAGGCCCCCGGCGCGGCCCCCGACGACGCCGCCGCGGTCGGCCGCGCCAACGGCGGGGTCCCGGACGAGCGGCTGGTCGGCGACGTCGAGGGCGCGGTCGCGTACCTGCGCGCCCTGCCCACCTCCAACGGCAAGGCCGGCGTCATCGGCCACTGCTCGGGCGGCCGTCAGGCCGTGCTCAGCGCCTGCCACCTCGACGTGGACGCCGCCGTCGACTGCTACGGCGCCTTCGTCACCGGCACCGTCCCCGAGGGCTTCGTCCTGCGCATCACCAACCTCGTCGACCAGCTCCCCAGCCTCGGCGCCCCGCTGCTCGGCCTGTTCGGCGCCGCCGACAGCCACCCGAGCCCCGCCGAGGTCGCCGAGCTGGAGCGCATCCTCACCGACCTCGGCAAGGAGTACGAGTTCCACAGCTACGAGGGCGCCGGGCACGGCTTCTTCGCCGTCGACCGCCCCAACTACAACGTGCCCGCCGTCCAGGACGGCTGGGAGCGCATCGCGGACTTCTACGGCAAGCACCTGGAGGGCTGACCATGTGCACGTACTCCACCGTCAAGGCCGAGGTCGAGGGCAGCGCCAAGGGGCCGGGCGGCTCCTGGTTCCACGTCACCGACGTGACCGTCTACTTCGACCACCCCGTGCACGCGCTGGCCGAGCACACCCTGAACATCGACTTCGCCGCCCCCGCCAAGGGGCCTTCGGCCCGCGTCGCCCTGGAGCTGACCGCGGACTCCGCGCGGGCGCTGATCACCGCGATCCAGGACGCGCTGGCGGCCGTGCCGCGCGAGATGGCCGTCTGACCACCGGGCGCGGGCCCAAGGCCCTTGCCGCGCGGCGGAGTTCGGGCCGGGCGCCCGGCCCCGCTGTTACGCGACCCCGTCCTCGCTCTGCCGCACGCACGCCGACTCGCACGCGTCCAGTCGCGCCAGGCCCGCCAGTATCGTCCGCGCCTTCGCCTCCAGGCGGTAGGTGCGGGCGAGTTCCAGGGCCCGGTCCCAGTGCTTGCGGGCGGAGGCGGGGTCGCCGCGCTCGAAGTGCGTACGGGCCAGCACCTCCAGGGTGTCGGCCGCCGTACCGCGGTCCCCGAGCCGGTCCAGGATCGCGACCGTCTCCTCCAGCGCGGCGACCGCCTCGTCGTACCGGCCCACCGTGCGCAGCGCCTCGCCGAGGCTGGTGAGGCTGCGCGCCGTGCTGGTCAGCAGCCCGCGCTCGCGCCACATCCCCAACGCCCGCCGGTAGCAGGCGATCGCGGCGGCCGGGTCGCCCGCGCCCAGGTGCGCGTCACCGAGATTGCCCAGCACGGTCGCGACCCGGTCGGCGTCGCCCACCGCGTAATGCAGGTCGAGCGACTGCCTGCCGTACTCCAGCGCGAGATCGTGGTCGCCCAGCGCGTGGTGCAGCCCCGAGAGGTTGTTGAGGATCGCCGCCTGCCCCTGGAGGTCGCCCGCCGCCTCGAAGTACCGCCGGGCGACGCCCAGATGCTCAAGGCACGGGTCCACCCGGTCGGCCATGCCGTGCGCGACGCCGAGCCTGCTGTGCATCCACGCCCGGCCCTGGACGTCCCCGGTCTCCTCCACGCAGGCCATCGCCTCCTGGAGGCACAGGTCCCACTCACCGGTCCACCAGTACGCCTGCGCGTAGCCGAACAGACCCGCCGCCAGCCGCCACGCCACGTCGGGCCAGCGGCGCGCCGCCGCCAGCCGTATCGCCTCCTTGATCGCGGGCAGCTCCTTGACGCACCACCGCAGCGCGGCCTCCTCGCTGTCGAACTCCAGCGGGGGCACGGCCGGTTGCTCGTGCAGCGGCGGTATCGGATGGCCCTCGGGCGCGAGCAGGGCCGCGGTCCCGGCGACCGTGACCGTGTACCAGACCAGCAGGCGGCGCAGGCCGTTCTCGCGGACCCGCGGCGGCACCTCCTCGGCGGCGCGGGTCGCCGCGTACTCGCCCAGCAGATCGTGGAAGGAGTAGTGGCCGGCCCGCGGAGTCTGCAACAGGTGCGTGTCGACCAGCGCTTCGAGCAGGTCCTCGGCCGGGGCGGGGTCGCGGCCGATCAGCGCGGCGGCCGGGACGAGGTCCAGCGGATGGCCCGGCCACAGGCCCAACAGCCGGAAGGCGCGGGCCGCTTCGCGCTCGGCGGCCTGCGGGCTGTCGCGCATCGCGAGATAGCTCATCGCGAAGGTGTCCTGCACGGCGAGGCCGCCCGCGGACAGTGCGTGCAGCCGGTCGCCCGCGCCGTCCAGCCGCTCCGCCAGCGCGGTCAGCGGCCAGTTGGGGCGGGCCGCCAGCCGGGCGCCGGCTATGCGCAGCGCCAGCGGCAGTCCGCCGCAGGCCGCCAACACCCCGGCCGCCGCCGCCGGTTCGGCCGCCACCCGCTGCTGCCCGCACACCGCGACCAGCAGCCGGTGCTGCTCCTCCGCGCCCAGCGGCTCCAGCGGCAGCCGTACCGCTCCGGGCAGATCCGCCAGCGTCCTGCGGCTCGTCACGATCACCGCGCTGTCGCCGCGGCCCGGCAGCAGCGGCACCACCTGCGCCGCGTCGCCCGCGTTGTCCAGCACCAGCAGCACCCGGCGGCCGTGCAGCGCCTGCCGCAGCAGCGCCGACAGGTCGTCCGGGTCGTCCGGCAGCGGCAGCGCGCCGCCGGTGCCCGGCGCGCCGCCGTCGGCCAGATCGCCCAGGAACCGGGCCAGCAGGTCGCGCGGGCGGCGCGCGTCACCCGCGCCGAAGCCGCGCAGGTCGGCGTAGAGCACGCCGTCGGGGAAGTCGCGGCGCGCCCGGTGCGCCGCGTGCACCGCGAGCGCCGTCTTGCCTATGCCGCCCATGCCGGTGACGACCGCCACGCGCGGGGCGTCCGGGTCGCAGGGGCGTATCACCCCGAGCAGCGCGGCCAGTTCGTCCGTACGGCCGGTGAAGTCGCCGGTGTCGGCCGGGAGTTGAGCCGGGGGAGTGGACGGCTGGGATTCCTGCGGGGCCGCTTCGTCCTCGGGGGCCGCCAGGATCTCGCGGTACGCGGCCTGCACCGAGGGGCCCGGCTCCACGCCCAACTCGTCGACCAGTGTGCGGCGCAGGTCGTGGAAGGCGGCAAGTGCCTCCGCCTGCCGGTGCGTTCGGTGCAGGGCCAGCATCCACTGGCGGTGGAACGGCTCGCGCAGCGGATGCGCCGCCGTCAGCGCCGCCAATTCCGCCGCCATTCCCTGATGGCGGCCCAGCGCCAACTCCGCGTCGAACCGCCACTCCAGGGTCTGGAGCCGGGCCTCCGCCAAATGCGCCGCGTACGCCCGCAGCGGGTCCGACAGCGCCGGTACGTCCGCCAGCGGGTCGCCGCGCCACAGCGCCAGTGCCGCCCGGCACTCGGCCAGCACCGCCGGCCAGTCCCCGTCCCGGTGCGCCGCCCGCGCCGCCGCGTGATGCCGTACGAACACCTCGGCGTCCAGCTCGCCGACCGCCACGTCCAGTACGTAGCCCTGCGGGACCGCCCGCAGGCGCGAACCCGGGCGGTCGTCCTCGGCCAACAGCCGTCGTAGCCGGGCCACATGATTGTGCAGCGACGCCGTCGCCGTCGGCGGGGGCTCCTCGCCCCACATCGCCGCCTTCAGGGCCTCCGGGCGCACCGCCCGGCCCGGACTGCTCAACAGCGCGGCCAGCAGTGCCCGCGCCTTCGCCGAGCCGACGCCGCCACCCTCCACGGTCACAGCTCCGAGCAGCTCGAACCGCATCCGTGGCCCTCTCTGGCCGTTCCCCCGAACGGCGCGTTAGCCCCATGTTAGCGGCCGGTTGGCGCCCCCCTCCATGCTTGACCTCCGGGTCCGGCCCGGCGGCGCGGGTGGGTCCATCCACCGCCGCAACGGGGGCGCGGCACGCCGCGGCCGGACCCGACCACTTCGCCCCCTCCCGCCCTCCGGGCGCGGGAAGACCGCCTCGCCTCTCCGCAAGGCCGTGCCCCTGCGCACGCCGCAGATGCGGTCGCCTTCGGGCCGGCAGCCCGGTGGGGGCGTGTCGCGCAGTTCCCCGCGCCCCTGGTGGGGCGGACCGTTTTTTGTCCGGGGGTCAGGCACGGGCTTTTAGGGGCGCGGGGAACTGCGCGCTCAGCCCGCGCGGTGGCGCGCCTCTGAAATACCGGCCCCAGCGGGGCAGATGCGCTTGTTTTCGGGCTGGCAGCCCGGTGGGGGTGGGCCGCGCAGTTCCCCGCGCCCCTCAAAAGATCGGTGTGCCGCCCTGGGCAAAGGGCGCTGTCCGGGGGCGCGGGCCGGGAAGGATCGGGGGCCGTCCTCAGAAAAAGGGTGTCGTCCGGGGGAGCGGGCCGGGAAAGATCGGGGGGCCCACAGCGGGAGCGTGTCAGTGGGGTGTGGGCGGCGTGTCAGTGGGCGGGGGGAGGGTGGGGGCATGGAGAAGACGGTGGGCGGGGAGAGAGCGGCAGCGAAGTCGGCGGCGTTCGGGAAATTCGTGGTGTGCGGCGGAGGCGTCGGACTGCTGTCGAGCGCCGTGCTGGTGGCGGCGGCGGGTCACGCCCCGTTCGCGTTGGTGAACGCGGTGGTCACCGTGGTGTCGACGCTGCTGGCGACGGAGCTGCACCACCGGATCACGTTCAGGTCCGCCGAAGGCGGATGGGCGGGGTGGCGGGTGCACAGCAAGTCGGCGCTGACGCTGCTCGGGGCATACCTGTTCACGACGGCGGCCGTCCTGACGCTGGACCACGCGCACCCGCACCCGGGCGCCCTGCTGGCGCAGGCCGTGTACCTGGGGGCCTCCGCCCTGGCGGGCATCGCCCGCTTCGCGACGCTGCGCCTGCTGGTCTTCCCCACCCGGAACCCGGCCCGCGATGCCGCCCGTGAGGCCGCGAAGCCGCTGGACCGGGACGGTGTGGCGGCAGCCGCGTAACGGCCCGGAGACGTCCCCGGGCGCCCCGTAACATTCCCCGTTCCCCGCCGCGTCGAAGAGGTGAAGGGTCGGACGGGGGAAGGGGAGCGGGATGCGAGAGGGGGAGACGGCGGCGTATCTGGAGTTCGCGGCGGTCCGCGCGAGCCACCTGTACCGGTCGGCCTGTCTGCTCGCCAGCGGCGACACGCACCTGGCGGAGGACCTGGTCCAGGAGACGCTGGGCCGGATGTTCGTCGTCTGGGGCCGGATGGCGAAGGTGGGGAATCCGGCCGCGTACGCCCAGACGGTTCTGGTCCGCGCCTTCCTGACCCACCAGCGGCGGCGCAGCAGCAAGGAACGCCCGAGCGCGGAGCTGCCGGACAGCCCCACGCGGCACGGCGACGACGCGACGCTCAGGATCACGCTGCTCGACGCGCTCGGCCGGCTCTCGCCGAAGGACCGGGCGGTCCTGGTGCTGCGGTACTGGGAGGACCGCAGCATCGAGGAGACCGCCGAGGCCCTGCGCTCCACACCGGGAGCCATAAGGACCCGCACGGTACGCGCGCTCGCCCGGCTCAGGGCGGATCTCGGCGGCAGCCTCGCCGATCTCATCGCCCGCTGAGCCGCGTCGGCTGAGCCCCCCCGCAACCGATAGCCGCCGAACGACCGAACGACCGACAGACCGACCGGCCGCACCCGTGGCCGTACCCCCACACGTAGACCGCATCCGTACACACCAAACCGAGACGGTGGTTCCGCCATGCCCATCGAACCGATCGAATTCGAAGACGAGCTGGGCGACGCGCTGCGCCGCACCGCCGACACGTTCCAGCCGGACGACTCCCGCGGCCTGGTCGCGGAGGGGCACGCGCACGGCCGCAGACTGCGCCGCAGGCGTACGGCCGCGATCACCGCGGGCGTCGCGGCCTTCGCCCTGGTCGGGGTGGGCGGCGCGCTGGTCGGCGGCCTGGCCAAGGGCGACGGGGGCAGCGGGGTCGCGTCGGCGCCCACCAAGCCCGCGGTGTCGTCCGCGGCCTCGGACAAGGCGAGTTCCGCGGCGAAGCCGGCCAGGCCCGCGATGACGGCCAAGCAGGTGATGGACCTGTTCCTGGCGACGCTGCCCAAGGGTCATGTCACGAAGTCCACCTGGCCCAGCCGCGGCACCGAGGAGGGCATTCCGCTGGCGGCGGTCGTCTTCAACAAGGGGCTGGTGACGCTCGGCATCGGCGCGGGCGAGGCGGTGCCGTCGTGCCCGGACTTCCCCTCGCAGGACCCGGACACCTCGTGCACGTCGACGCACGTGCACGGCGGCACGCTGACGATCTCCAAGGGCTTCGAATACTCCGACCACCGGGCCGAGACCAAGGAGTGGTACGCGACCCTCGTCACACCCTCCGGCGCCGTGATCAGCCTGAGCGAGTGGAATTCCAGGGACGAGAAGGACGCCCCGATCTCACGTCCGAATCCGCCGCTCAGCTCGGCCCAGCTCGCCAAGATCGTCACCGACCCGCGCTGGCAGCGGGTGATCGACGCGCTGCCCGACCCGGACAAGGCGACCTGGGACAACGCGGCCACGGACCCGTCGGCGAAGGACAAGGCGTCCGCCCGCCTGGCGGGCACGTACGGCGGCTGACACCGCCCCCGGCCCGGACGTTCCCCGGCCCGTCTCCCGACCCGTCCCCCGGCGCCTCGCAGGGCCTTCCCCCCGCCCCCTCCTCCGGTCCGCCGCCGACCGGACCGGGGGAAGGGGGGCTTCCCGTTCACAAGCTTTTTGCGCATGCTTTGAGTACCCGGGTGCCGTCGGCGACGGCTTTCGGGTGACAATGCGACAGTCGAAGCTGAAGTATTCGGCACAGTTGGCCCCCTGAAAGAAGCGAGGATCTCCATGTTGCGAAACGGGCTGGAGCCGTGGCACCTGATCGTGGTGGCGATCGTCGTCATCGTGCTGTTCGGTTCCAAGAAGCTGCCGGAGGCGGCCCGCGGACTCGGTAAGTCGATGCGCATCCTCAAGTCCGAGGCGAAGGCGATGAAGAGCGACGACACGGGGCCCGCGAGCCCCGAGCCGACCGCCACCGCCACCCCGGCGCCCGAGGCCATCACCCCGAGCGACGTCGTGACCGCGAGCGAGACGACCCCGACTCCGCAGCCGACGACCACGGCCAAGTAGCCGCCCCGCGCGCGGCGTTCACCGCCGCGTCCGCCGGGTATCCGGCCGAATCACCGCGAAGCGCCCGTCGGCCCCCCGCCGGACGCCGCTGGGACGCGGCCTGCCCCCGCCCCCCGTTTCCGGGATCCGGCAGCCTTGATACGTTCCTGATGTCCAGGAACCGGAAGGCCGGATCCGGTGGAGTGACGGGGGGCCAGGGGTGACCACGGGTACGGGCAGCGCCGCGGAAGCCGTACCGCCGGAGTTTCTGACCGGTTTTCCCGAAACGCTCGCCGAGGTCTCCCGCAGTTGCCGCCCGCTCAGCCGCGCCGAGCGCGAGAGCCGCCGCGCGCTGGGCGAGCAGGCGGCGGACTCCGGCATAGCCCTGCCGTCGCTGATCGGCACCCACCTCACGGCCGTCCGCGAGACCTGGCCCGTACTGCCCGGCGTGGCGGACGCCAGGAGCACCGCCGAGCTGCGGCAGGTCGGCGCCGCCGTACTGGCCGCCCTGGAGACCGGTGTCGCCGCCCTCGCCGAGGGCCACAGCCGGGCGCAGCGGCACTCGGTACGCCGCGCGGCCCTCGCCCGCCGCGCCTTCGTCGACGACCTGCTCTACGGCCGCAGCGACCCCGGCCGCCTCGCGGAACAGGCCGAGGGCTTCGGACTGCGGCTCGCGGGCCAGCACGTCGTGGCGGTCGCCGCGGCGCCCGAGGACGGGCCGTACGACGAGACGCATCCCGCGCTCCGCCGGGTCGAGCGCGAACTGGCGGGCCGCTTCGGCGACCACGACGCGCTGGTCGCGCCCAAGGACGGCCGGATGGTCTGCGTCGTGCCCGGCACGCAGCGCCAGGTGCTCGACGCCTTCGTGAAGACCGTCGCCGCGCCCAGGACCGCCGTCGGCCGCTCGCACAGCGGCGCCTCCGGCGTGGTCCGCTCGTACGAGGAAGCGCTCAGCGCCCTGGACCTCGCCGACCGGCTCGGCCTGGAGGCGACCGTGCTCAACGCGGCCGACCTGCTGGTCTTCCCGGTGCTGATGCGGGACCGCGCGGCGATGCTCGACCTGGTCAAGACGGTGCTCGGCCCGCTGGAGGAGGCGCGCGGCGGGGCGCTGCCGCTGCTGGAGACGATCACCGCGTACGCCGCCGCCGGGTACGTGAACGCCGAGGCCGCCCGGCGGCTCGACCTGAGCGTGCGCGCGCTGTCGTACCGGCTGGAACGTATCGCCGCCGTGACCGGCTTCGACCCGGACGACGCCTTGCAGCGCTACACCCTGGAGACGGCCGCGATGGGCGCGAGGCTGCTGGACTGGCCGACCAAACCGCTGTGAGCCGCGCGCCGACGCGGCGGGTGCGCTGACGGGGACGGGCGCGCCCGAGCCAGGGCGCTGTCCACGCGGCGGGCGGGACGGCTCGGCGGGTGCGCTGACGTGGCTGGTGTGCCGACGCGGCGGCCGGGGCTACGCGGCCGGCGGGGGCGGTGTCGCGCCGGTGGGTATCGCGGCCGCTCCGGCGGCGCGGGCGGCGGCCACTTCGGCGGCTTCCGCCTCCTGCGTCGGGCAGCTCCGGTCCTCCTCCGAGCGGGCCTCCTCGCACTCCGTCTTGAGCCCGGCGCTGATCGCCCGGCCCGCGTCGCGCAGCGTGGCCAGCTGCTCGGGGGTCAGGACGTCGAAAAGGTGCTCGCGGACGGCCGTCACATGCCCGGGGGCCGCCGCTTCCAGCGCGGCGAACCCGGCGTCGGTGAGCGTCGCCACCCAGCCGCGCCGGTCGCAGTCGGCGGGGCTGCGTACCACCCAGCCCTGTTTCTCCAGCGCGGACACCGCGTGCGAGAGGCGGCTGCGCGAGGACTGCGAGGCTTCCGCCAGCTCGCTCATCCGCAGGCTGCGTCCGGACGCCTCCGAGAGCCGCACCAGAATCTCGTAGTAGGCCATGGGCATGCCGGACTCGCGGCGGAGCTGGCGGTCGATATACGCCGAGAACTCCACGCTCGCGGTCATATACGCACGCCAGATCTCCTGCTCGTCGTCGCTCAGCCAGCGCACATCGTCCATGCCCACCAGCATACGGGTGGTTGAACTCTCAACACCATGGCGTTATGGTGGGTGAGCGCTCAACCAAATACCCCGGTTCACCGCTCAAGGAGCCCCACATGTCCTCCCAGACCGAAGTGATCGACGGCTACGTCGCCGGCAAGTGGACGATCGACGCGGTCCACTCCGATGTCTCCTTCTACGTCCGTCACCTCGGTGTCTCCAAGGTCCGCGGCAGCTTCGACAGCTTCGAGGGCACCATCGAGACCGCCGAGAACCCGGTGGACTCGAAGGTCTCCGCGGTGATCAAGACCACCTCGGTGAGCACCAACAACGAGATGCGCGACAACCACGTCCGCAGCGCGGACTTCCTGGACGTGGAGAAGTTCCCGGAGCTGACCTTCACCTCCACCGCGATCCGCCCCAAGACCTCCGAGCTGTTCGAGGTCGACGGCGACCTGACGCTGCACGGCGTCACCAAGACCGTCACCCTCCAGCTCGAACTGAACGGCTTCGGCACGGCCCCCCAGGGCCACGCCATCGCCGGTTTCTCGGCCGCCACCGAGATCAGCCGCAGCGACTTCGGCGTGACCGGCGGCGCCGCCGGCGCGGCCGTCAGCGACAAGATCCGCATCGCGCTGGAGATCGAGGCCGCCCAGGGCTGAGGCCCCCGCGCCCCGCCCTGCCACGGCACGGCAGATCACGCGTTCTCGCGCCTTCGCGCGGCGTATTCCACGGCTCCGGCCGCCCTCCGTACGGGTCACTCCGCGCGGACGGCGGCCGGAGCCGTTTCGGTTGCGGTCGGTTCAGGACGTGTAGACGCGGTGAAGACTGCCGGGAACCGGCAATGCGACAAAGGTTCCCGGACTGCGACAATCATCGCGGGGCGGGGGAGAGCCGCACAGGGGGGAGGTGTTGGGGATGGGGGAGTTCACCAGCATCGTTCTCGGCTTTCCGACCGTCCTGTTCGGCGGGGCCCTGGTGGTCGTGGTCTGCTTCTGGCTCGTTGTGCTCCTCGGGGGGGCCGATGCCAACGGACCCGGACACCACGGCCCCGACGCCGACTTCGGGGGCGGCGGTCACGGCGGGCTCGACGCGCACGCGCACGACGCCCCGGACGGCGGCCACGAGGGCCACGGCGGACTCGGCGGCCTGCTGGCCGCCACGGGACTGGACGGCGTGCCCGTCACCGTCGTCTTCTCGCTGCTCACCGCGCTCGCCTGGTTCCTGAGCCTGGCCGGCTCCGCGGCGCTCGACGGCGCCGGCCCGCCGGGCCTGGTGCGCACGCTGCTGTCCTTCGCCGTCCTGTGCGGCGCCGTGATCGGCTCCTGGTCGCTGACCTGGGTGCTGGTCCGCCCGCTGCGACGGCTCTTCCCGCACGAACGGCCGCCCTCACGCGAGGACTTCGTCGGGCAGCCCTGCGTGATCCGCACCGGACGCGTCACCGGCGCCTTCGGCCAGGCCGAGGTCACCTCGCCGGACGGCTCCACCGCGGTGGTCCAGGTCCGGCAGAGCGGTGAGGACAGGTACGCGGCGGGCAGCACCGCGCTGATCTACGCGTACGAGCCCGACGGCGAGTTCTTCTGGGTCGCGCCGTTCGACCCTTACGAACGCATCGGCCCCGCGACGGTCTGAGCGGTTCAACCCCTGAAGGCCGCGACGCCCGAAGGCTTCACCGCCTCGGGGCCGCGACGCCTCGCCGCGCCCGCCCGTCCGCACCCCCACTGAACGTCCCCACTGAACGTCCCCGCCGGCCGGACCACTCCGGCCGGTCCGCCTCGCCGCGCGGCACCACCCCGCCGTACGGCGGCACATCGTCCCCGCACCACCAGACCCGTAGAACCTGAGGATCTGCCATGGATGCCACCGCCATCGGAATCGGCGTGCTCTTCGGAGTGCTTCTGCTCATCGCCCTCGGAACGCTGTTCACCGTGAGCCGGCTGTTCCGAAAAGTCGCCCAGGGCCAGGCGTTGATCATCTCCAAGGCGAAGCATGTCGACGTCACCTTCACCGGCGCCGTCGTGCTGCCCGTCCTGCACAAGTCCGAGCAGATGGACATCTCGGTGAAGACCATCGAGATCCAGCGGACCGGCCGCGAGGGCCTGATCTGCCAGGACAACATCCGCGCCGACATCCACCTGACCTTCTTCGTCCGCGTCAACAAGACGAAGGAGGACGTGATCAAGGTCGCGCAGGCGATCGGCACCGAACGGGCCAGCCACCAGGGGACGTTGCAGACGCTGTTCAACGCGAAGTTCTCCGAGGCGCTGAAGACCGTCGGCAAGCAGCTCGACTTCGTCGACCTCTACACCCACCGCGAGAACTTCCGCGACCGGATCATCCAGGTCATCGGCACCGACCTCAACGGTTACCACCTGGAAGACTGCGCGATCGACTTCCTCGAGCAGACCCCGATGACGCAGCTCGACCCGGCCAACATCCTGGACGCGCAGGGCATCCGGAAGATCACCGAGCTGACGGCGATCGAGCACGTGCGCACCAACGAGTTCCAGCGCACCGAGCAGAAGGAGATCACCCGGCAGAACGTCGACGCGCGCGAGACCATCCTGGAGCTCGAACGCCGTCAGGCCGAGGCCGAGATCAAGCAGCGCCGCGAGGTCGAAACGCTGCGCGCCAAGGAAGAGGCGGCCACCGCCCGCGTGCAGGAGGAGGAACGCCTGGGCGCGCAGGGCGCGTTCATCCGTACCGAGGAAGTGCTCGGCGTCCAGCGCGAGAACCAGCAGCGCGAGATAGCGGTCGCGCAGAAGAACCGCGAGCGGGTCATCGCCGTGGAGAACGAGCGGATCGAGAAGGACCGCGTCCTTGAAGTCATCGCCCGCGAGCGGGAGACGGAGCTGTCCCGGATCTCCAAGGAGAAGGAGGTCGAGTCCGAGCGCCGCGAGGTCGCCGACGTCATCCGGGAGCGGATCGCGGTCGACCGCACGGTGGCCGAGCAGGAGGAGTCGATCAAGGCGCTGCGGCTGGTGCAGGAGGCCGAGCGCGAGCGGCAGGCGCTCATCATCACCGCGGAGGCGCAGGCGCAGGAGCAGCTCGTCAAGGACATCAAGGCGGCGGAGGCGTCCGAGCAGGCCGCGCACCACAAGGCACGCGAGTCGCTGACCATGGCCGAGGCCCGCAAGCAGGCCGCCGAGCTGGACGCCGCCGCCAAGATCCGGCTGGCCGAGGGCATCCGGGCGGAGGCCGCGGCGGCCGGGCTCGCCGACGTCGAGGTGCGCGAGCGCAGCGCGGAGGCGATCACCAAGGTCGGTCACGCCGAGGCCGAGGCCACCGAGGCCCGGCTCAAGGCGGAGGCGGAGGGCTCGCGGCTGCTGGCGCTCGCCAACGCCGAGGGCACGACCGCGCAGGCGAAGGCCGACGCGGCGATGATCGGCGAGAAGCTGAAGGCGGAGGCCGAGGGCCTGACGGAGAAGGCCGCCGCGATGGCGGCGCTCGACGACGCCTCGCGCGGCCACGAGGAGTACCGGCTGCGGCTCGCCGCGGAGAAGGACATCCGGATGGCCGGGCTCGACACGCAGCGCTCCATCGCGGAGGCGCAGGCGACGGTGCTGGCCACCGGCCTGGAGCACGCCGACATCCAGATCGTCGGCGGCGACAGCGTCTTCTTCGACAAGCTGCTCGGCGCGGTCTCGGCCGGGCGCAGCGTCGACAACTTCGTGGCGAACTCCGACACCGTCAAGACGCTGGCGGGCACCTGGCTCGACGGTTCGGGCAACAGCTTCACCGAGGACGCCACGCGCGTGCTGTCCTCGCTCGGGTCCGGAGACGTCGCCAACCTCACCGTCTCCGCGGTGCTCGGCCGCCTGATCGCCGAGGGCGGCCCCCAAACGGGTTCGCTGAACAAACTCCTCGACCAGGCACGGTCGTTGGGCCTGGCCGACGCGCCGCTGAGCGCTCTGCGCGGTGCCGCGCCCGACGCCCAGCCCGCGGCCTCCTCGGCCAACGGCCTCGTCAAGAAGTGAGGGGGCCGGGCGTGAGCGGGGCGCAGGAGTCGCGGGGCACGGCACCCGAGGGTTCGCCGGGCGCGGCCTCAGGGGGGCCGCGCCCGGCGGGCGGGTCAGCCGCGGGCGGCCTGGACGGGGACGCGTACGAGGTGCTGCGCGCACGGCTCACCGCGTCCGCGCGGCTGCTCGCGGACCGGGCGGGGGCGCTCAACTCCCGCCGCCAGGAGGTGTTCGGCACCACCGAGCTGCGCCTGGACGGCACCGAACGGCTGCGCACCGCCCACCCCGCGCAGGCGGCGGACGTGGCCGCCGTCGGCCCGTATCTGCTCTTCGCCTCGAACCCCCCGGAGGTCACCTCGGTCGGCGACGTCTTCCAGGCGCTCCCGGCGGCGTCGGTCGGCGAGGCCGGTGGGGGCGGGCAGAGCCGTGCGGGCGGCGAGGGCGGGGCCGACGCGGGCCCCGCCGGGCTGCTCGACGACCCCGTGTTCGTACGGGAGTTCGGCGAGCTGTACCGCTACTACCGGCAGACGCGGCTGCTGCGGCTGCGCGTCGCCGAGGGGCGGCTGCTCGCGGTCTTCAGCACCGGGCCCGGCGTCGGCGACGTCCGCGTGGTCGGCTGGCGGGTCGCGCCCGACGGGAGCTGCGCGTACGAGGGGACCGCGCGCGAGGAGTGGGCCGACTCCGACGGCGGCGTCTACACCGTCACCTGGGCGGCCGTCACCCGCGAGGACCAGGTGGCGGGGCGCGACCCGCACCTCGCGCTGACCGCGGCCGACGGCGGCACCGTCACCGTCGCCACCTCCGGCGGCACGCTCGCCATCGGCGCCGACGAGGCGTCGTACGAGGAGCCGGTCGAGGACGCGCTCCAGGCCCTCGCGGACGCCGACGTCGCCTACGCCACCGTCGGCCCGCTGGTGCTGCTGCGCGTCCGGCCGTACCGCGAGAACGCCGACCGGCACTTCGCGGTCAACACCAGGACCGGCGAGATCGAACGGCTCGACGCCCTCGGCCAGGCGTGCCTGCGGCTCCCCGACGACCAGGGCGTGGTCTTCCCCGGCGGCTACGCGCTCGCCACCGGCGGCACCCGCGCGTACGAAACCGGCCCGGAGGAGCTGGAGTTCGAGCGGATCGTGCGGTCCGCGAACGGCGAGGACGTGCTGTACGTCTTCCTCGCCGCCGACGGCCGCCGCCTGCTGCTGCCGTACAACCTCATCCGCAAGGAGGCCGCGGCGCCGCTGCACGTCCAGGGCGCCGCGCTCTACGAGGACGGCACGCTGCTGACGCTGCGCCCGGCCGACGGCGGCGAGGCGGCCCGGGTGCACATGGTGCAGCGCTGGGAGACGCCGTTCCTGTCCGACGCCTACGCCGCCGCGCAGCCGGTCGGCGGCGGACCGCTGGAGCGGATCGGCAACCCGGACCTGGTGCGGGCCGTCGCGGACACGCTGTCGGTGGCCCGTACCGCCCTGGCCCTGGAGGCCGCGCCCGCGCTGCCCGGCTACGAGGCGCTGGTCGGCGAGTGCGAGCGGGTGCTCGACCGCTACCACTGGCTCGGCGACATCGAGGAGGACGCCGCTTCGGCGGACGCGGCCTCCGGCGACCTGGTCGCGCCGCTGGCCCAGGTCCGCGACACCGGACGGCAGGTGCTCGCCGAGTACGCGCGGGTACGCGACCTGACCGCGCGCGCCGCGACCGCAGTCGACGAGAGCGCCGCCCGTATCGCCGTCCTCGTCCGGCAGGCGCGCGGCGAGGCCGTGAAGTCCGCGGACGAGTGGGTAGAACGGCTCACCGAACTGCGGCGCGCACAGGGCCACTTGATGTCCCTGCGCGAGATGCGCTACGTCGACGCCGAGCGCCTGGACGCGCTCACCGCGAGCCTGGCCAAGGACCTGGCGGACGCCGCGCGCCGCGCGGCGGGGTACTTCGCCGACGAGCACGCCTTCGACGGCTACCGGGACCGGGTCGCCGCGACCGCCGCCGACGCCGAGGCCATCGGGGCCGCGGCGGACGCGGCCGAGGTCGCCGCCGTCCTGGACGAGCAGGCCACCGGGCTCGCCACCGTCACCGAGATCGTCGGCACCCTGGAGATCGACGACGCGACCGTCCGCACCCGCATCCTGGCCGCCGTCGCCGACGTGCTCGGCGCCGTCAACCAGGCGCGGGCCGTGCTCGACGGCCGCCGCAGGGAGCTGGCAGCCGCCGAGTCCGAGGGCGAATTCGCCGCCGAGAGCGCGCTGTTGGCGCAGAGCGTCAGCGGGGCGCTGGCCGCCGCCGACACCCCGGAGAGCTGCGAGGAACAGCTCGGCCGGCTGCTGGTCAGGATCGAGAACCTGACCACGCGCTTCGCCGCCGACGACACCCGGCTCGCGGCCCTGGACGAGCGCCGCGAGGAGATCCACCAGACCTTCGCCGCCCGCAAGCAGGCGCTCGCCGACGAACGCGCCCAGCGGGCCCAGCGGTTGGCGGCCTCCGCCGAGCGTGTCCTGGCCGGGGTGCGCCGCCGCGCCGCCGCGCTGCCCAGCCTTGACGACGTCAACACCTACTTCGCGTCCGACCCGATGGCCGCCCAGCACCGGCGGATCGCCGCGCAGTTGCGGGACCTCGGCGACCCGGCGCGGGCCGCGGAGGCCGAGGCGGCACTGGCCGCGGCCCGGCAGGACGCGGGCCGCTCGCTGCGCGACCGGCTCGACCTCTACGACGCGGACGGCACGGTGATCCGGCTCGGCCGCCACCGCTTCGCCGTCAACACCCAGCCGCTGGAACTCGCGCTCGTCCCGCACGCGGACGGCCTCGCCTTCACCATCTCGGGCACCGACTACCTCGTGCCGGTCGCCGACCCCGCCTTCGCGGCCACCCGCCGCTTCTGGGACCGCCCGGTCGTCTCGGAGTCGCCCGACCTGTACCGCGCCGAATACCTCGCCGCGACCCTGCTGCTCGACGCCCCCGGCGCTCTGACCGACATTCCCGCGCTGGTCAAGGAGGCCGCCGCGGCCCGGCTCGACGAGGGTTACGAGCGCGGTGTCCACGACCACGACGCGACGCTGCTGCTGACCGCGCTGCACGAGCTGGACACGGCCGCGGGCCTGCTCCGCCACCCCGCGGCCGACCGCGCCCTGGCCCAGCTCTTCTGGACCCATGGCGCCGCCCCGGCCGCCCGGCCGGCCTGGACCACCAGGGCCCGCTCGCTGAGCAGGGCCGCGTCCGCCTTCGGGGACTCCGCCGCCGCCGTGCCCGCGCTGACCGAGCTGGCCGCCGAACTCGACTCCGCCGTACGGGACTTCGCCGCCCGTGCCGGACTCGGCCGGATCGGCGCGGTGGGGGAGGGGACGCCCGTCGGCGACTACCTGGTGGCCGAACTGGCCGCCGACCGGACCGGTTTCGTCGGCGGCGCCGAGGCGCGGGCGCTGCGGGAGCGGTTCGTCTCCGCGCTCGGCGGCGCGCAGGGCGTGCCGTACAAGGAGTTCCTCGACGACCTCGGGGCGCTCGGCGACGACCTGGGCGCGCGCTGGCAGCTCGTGACGGGCTGGCTCGGCGCGCATGCCACGAGCTCCTCGGCCTCTTCGGCATCTTCCGTCTCTTCCGAGGACGGTGAACTCGCCGAGGCCGCCGCCGCGTTCGTCTGCGGTCCCGACCTCGCGGTCTACGCCTCCGAGGCCGCCGTCGGCACCACCGTGACCGGGCTGCTGGGCACCCACCCCCGGATCACCGCCCGGCGGATGGCCGTACGCCTGGACGAAACCCTCACCCGCGTACGGCGGTTCAGGGCTGAGGATGTCCCCGCCTACCGCACCTACCAGCGGCACCGCACCTCCGTGGTGGCCGCCGAGCGCGACCGCCTCGACCTGGACGCCTACCGCCCGCGGCCGTTGACCGGCTTCGTCCGCAACCGGCTGCTCGACGAGGTGTCGCTGCCGCTCATCGGCGACAACCTCGCCCGCCAATTCGGCCCGTCCGGCGGCCTGTTGATGCTGATGTCGCCGCCCGGCTACGGCAAGACCTCGCTCGTGCAGTACGTGGCCGCCCGGCTCGGCCTCGCCCTGGTGACCATCGACGGGCCCGCGCTCGGCACCGGCGTCACCTCGCTCGACCCCGAGCGCGCCCCCGACGCCACCTCGCGCCGCGAGGTCGAGAAGATCAACTTCGCGCTGGAGCTGGGTTCCAACGTGCTGCTCTACCTGGACGACATCCAGCACACCTCGCCCGAGCTCCTTCAGAAGTTCATCACGCTGTGCGACGCGCAGCGCCGCGTCGAGGGCGCGGCGGGCACGTACGACCTGCGGGGCAAGCGGTTCGCGGTCTGCATGGCGGGCAACCCGTACACCGAGTCCGGCCGCCTCTTCCGCGTCCCGGACATGCTCGCCAACCGCGCCGACGTCTGGAACCTCGGTGACGTCCTGACCGGCCGGGAGGCGCTCTTCGCGCTGAGCTACGTGGAGAACGCGCTCACCGCCAACGAGACGCTTGCGCCGCTGGCCGGGCGCGAGCGCGGCGACCTCGAACTCCTCATCCGGCTCGCCGAGGACGACCCCACCGCCCGCGCGGACGACCTCGCCCACCCCTATCCGGCCGCCGAGCGCGAGGACATCGTGGCCGTCCTGCGCCATCTGCTGCGCGCCCGCGCCACCGTGCTGGCAGTCAACGCCGCCTATATCGCGTCCGCGGCCCGCACCGACGCCTCGCGCACCGAGCCGCCGTTCCTCCTCCAGGGCTCCTACCGCACGATGTCCCGCCTCGCCGCCCGTATCCAACCCGCCATGAACGAGGCCGAGTTGGAGGCCGTCATCGACGACCACTACCGCGCGGAGGCGCAGACCCTCGCCTCCGGCGCCGAATCCGCCCTCCTCCACCTCGCCGCCCTCCGCGACCGGCTCACCCCCGCCGAGGCGGCCCGGTGGTCCGCCATCAGGTCCGCCTACGCGGGGGGCGGTACGGCCGTGGGGTAGCGGGACACGGCCGGCCGCGTCGGCCCACGCGGCAAATCCGGTGACGCCGGGGCCCTCCCCCCGGATACTGCCGCCCATGGACGAGGTCAATGTGGTGGTCGCCCACTCCGAGCGCGCGACCCTGCGCGTCGGCGACGTGTTCTTGAAGGTGGACGCCGATCAGGCGCGTATCGACGTCGAGGTCGAGGCGATGGCCCTGGCGCCGGTCCCGACCCCGGAGGTCTTGTGGCGCGAGCCGCCCGTGCTCGCGCTCGCCGCGGTCCGGGGCACGGCGCTCGGCCGCCTCGGTGAGCCGTCGCCCGCGTCCCCGGCGGCGTGGGCCGCGGCGGGCGCCGCCGTCCGGCGGCTGCACGACGCGCCGTTGCCGCCCTGGGCAGGCCGGCGCCGCCGCGACCCCGGCGAGTTGGCGGTGGAACTCGACGGCGAGTGCGAGGCGCTGGTGACCAGCGGTGTCCTGCCCGCCGCCCTGGTCACCCGCAACCGCCGGGTCGCCGAGGCCGCGCTCCGGGCGTGGACGCCGGTGTTCGCGCACGGCGACCTCCAGATCGATCACGTCTTCGTCGACGGCGCCGAGGTCACCGGCGTTATCGACTGGTCGGAGGCGGGCCGGGGCGACGCCCTCTTCGACCTCGCCACCTTGACCCTCGGCCACGAGGAGCGCCTCGGCGACCTCCTCACCGGCTACGGCGCCGACGTCGACCTCGACGCCCTGCGCGCCTGGTGGTCCCTGCGCGCCCTCCTGGGCGTCCGCTGGCTGACCGAACACGGCTTCGACCCGTTCGCCCCGGGCTGCGAGGTCGACGTCCTGAAATCCCGCATGTAGCCCCGTACGCAGACCCCCGAGCCCCGGGCCGCGCCACAGCGCGGCGCGGTCGACCGACCGGGGCCGTACCCCGGAAGGCTATTCGGCGGCGGGACGCAGGGCGTGCACCAGGGGGCGGAGTCTGGTGGCGCGGAGACGGTCGACGGCGGGGGCGGCGCGGGGGGCCAGGAGGGAGACGGGCCAGGCGACGAGGGCGCCGACGAGGAGGCCGACGACGACGTCGTGCGGGTAGTGGACGCCGATCCAGACGCGCGAGGCGGCCATGAGGAGGGCGAGGGGGACGGCGAGACGCAGTCCCAGGCGCCGGTCGGCGAAGAGCAGGCCGACGGCGGCGGCCGCGGCGATGGCGGAGTGGTTGCTGGGGAAGGACCAGTCGCCGAGCGCCGGACACGTCTCGACCGTGACGGTGTGCAGCGTCTGACAGGGCCGCTGCTCGTCGAAGACCGCCTTGACCCCGTCGTTGACGAGGAAGGCGACCACGACGGTGAACGGCACGGCCAGCGCCGCCGCCATCGCGGCGGACCCGGCGGGGCGGGCCCGCCACCAGACGATCAGCATCAGGACGGCGAAGAGGCCGAGCCCGTAGTCGCTGAAGAAGCGGACGGTGTCGTCCACGGGCTGCGGGGTGCGCCCCGCGAGGTCGGTGATCCAGCGGTACAGGCCCGCGTCGAATTGCGAGGTCACGGGCGCTCCGGGTCAGAGGCGGCGGGGGTCGTCACGGCGGGGGCGGACGCGGCGGGTACGGGCTCGGCGTCGGCCGCCTTCGCGCCGTCGCGGCGGCTGCGCCGTACCTCCAGGACCAGCGGCGCCAGCGAGACGACCACGATCACCGCGACGATCGGCAGCAGGTACGTGTCCACGTGCGGGATCGACGAGCCGAGCCCGTAGCCGCCGAGCACCAGGCCGACGGTCCAGACGGCGCCGCCCGCGATCTGCCAGACGGTGAAGGTGCGGACCGGCACGTTCAGCGTCCCGGCGAGCGGGTTGAGCACCGTGCGCACGATGGGGATGAAGCGGGCCAGGACGACGGCCTTGGCGTGGCCGTACCGTTCGAGGAGTTCCGCGGCTCTGGCCGCGCCCTGGTGCAGCTTGGCGTTCTTCGTGCGGTTCAGCAGCGCGGGGCCGCCGCGCCGTCCGATCACGTAACCGGTCTGCGCCCCCAGCAGCGCCCCGGCCACGGCGGCGAGCAGCACCTGCCACAGCGAGAGATGCACCACATCGGAGGCGCCGGGCACGCACAGCAGCCCGGCGGTGAAGAGCAGCGAGTCGCCGGGCAGGAAGAAGCCGATGAGCAGGCCGGTTTCGGCGAACATGATGACCGCGATGCCGATGGCCCCGAAGGACGACAGCAGGGAGGTCGCGTCCAGGACGTTCACGGCCTGATCGAGCGCGGGCAGGGGCATGACGGTGGGGCCCTCCCATAATGGGTCCTGGGGTGCCGCGCGGCACCCTCCCCGACTACAGTCGTGTAGTCGGTCTACAGAACTGTAGACGAACGAGCCGGAAGGGGCGATCCATGACGGAGGCCAACGCGTCGGCCCGGCGGCCTTCGGGTGAACTCGAGGCGAGCGTGCTGGCCGCGCTGTGGGCGGCCGACGGCCGCGCCCTGACCCCCGCCGACGTCCAGCGCGACCTGGGCACCGCCCTCGCGCGCACCACCGTCACCACGATCCTCGCGCGCCTCTACGAGAAGGGGTCCGTCAGCCGCACCCGTTCGGGGCGCGGCTACGCCTACCTGCCGGTCCAGGACTCGCCGGGCCTGGCCGCCCGCCGCATGCGCACCGAGCTGGACAAGTCCGGTGAGGACGACCGCGGTACGGTCCTGGCCCGCTTCGTCTCCCAGCTCGACCCGGACGACGAACGGCTGCTGCGCGAGCTGCTGGTCCAGGCGGAGGAGGACGACGGGCCGTCCCCGGCCTCCGGCCCCGCCGGTCCCGCCTCGGAGGGCCGCCGCCCGTGAACCTCGCCGTCTGGGCGCCGCTGCTGCTCCCGCTGCTCGCCGTGCCCGCCGCGCGGCGGCTGGCGGACGCGCTGCCGCCGCGCGCCGCGGCCTGGCTGCTCGCCGGGTCCGCCGTCGCGCTCGCCGCGTGCAGCACCACCGCGCTGCTGCTGCTCGCCGGGGCGGGCGCCCTGCGGCTCCCGCCGGTCGCCGCCTTCGCGCACTTCGTGCTGCCGGTGGTCGGCGACCAGGTGACGGTGGCCGCCGCGTGCGTCGCCGCCGTGCTGCTGGCCGCCGTCGTCACGGCGCTGGTCCGCACCTCGCGCCGCCACCTCGTGCTCGCCGCGCGGGCCCGCAGGCGCGCCGTCGCGGCCGGTACGGCGGCCGGTGACCTCACCGTCCTCCAGGACCCCGGCCCCGACGCGTACGCGCTGCCCGGACGGCCCGGCCGGATCGTCGTCACCACCGGCATGCTGCGCGCCCTCGGTCCCGCCGAGCGCGAGGCGCTGCTCGCCCATGAGCGGGCCCACCTCGCCGGGCGCCACCACCTCTTCCTCGCCGCCTTCGCCCTCGCCTCCTCCTGCCACCCCGCCCTGCGCGGCCTGCGCGGGCCGCTGTCCTACGCCCTCGAACGCTGGGCCGACGAGTCCGCCGCCCTCGCCGTCGGCGACCGCCGCCTCGCCGCCCGCGCCATCGGGCGCGCCGCCCTGGCCTCCCGGCCCGGCGTCCGGCCGCACGCCGCGCTCCCGGCCGCCACCGGGCCCGTGCCGCGCCGCGTCGCCGCCCTCCTGGCCCACCCCCCGACCACCCCCCACCTCCGCGCCCGCGCCCCCCGCGCCATAGCCCTCGTCCTGGCCTCCTGCCTCGCCCTGTCCGCCGCCAGCGCCCTCCAGGCGGCCCACGACCTCCACGGCTCCATCGAGGTCGCCCAGGGCGAACGCTGACCCCGTCGCCCGTCGCCCGTCGCCCGTCGCCCGTCGCCCGTCGCCCGTCGCCCGAGGCCCCCGGCCCCGGGAGGGGGGCCGATGTCGCGCGGCGCCGGCGCGCGCTGACCCGTGCCTTCCGCGTTCACGCGAACGGCACCCCGGCCGGAGGAGCGCGACCGGGGTGCCGTACCGGGATCGCGGGTGGTGCCGCTGTCCGGTCAGGGCGTGCCGAGGGTCAGGAGACCAGGGCCTGCCAGGTGTTCGGGCCGACGATCCCGTCGGCGGTGAGGCCGTGGGCGGACTGGAAGGAGCGGACGGCGGTGTTGGTGCCCGCGCCGAAGGCACCGTCCACCGCCAGGGACGAACCGTGCGCGTTGAGCTGGCTCTGCGCGGCCTGGACCGCGGCGCCCGACGAGCCCTGCTGCACGGTGACGATCAGGGCCTGCCAGGTGTTGGGGCCGACGATCCCGTCGGCGGTGAGGCCGTGGGCGGACTGGAAGGAGCGGACGGCGGTGTTGGTGCCCGCGCCGAAGGCACCGTCCACCGTCAGGGACGAACCGTGGGCGTTGAGCAGGTACTGGACCGTCTTGACCCGCTCGCCGCTCGCGCCCTGCTGGACGGTCGGCCAGCTCGTGGTCGGCGGCGGGTTGTAGCCGCTGCCCTTGGCGAAGTTCTGGAGGTCGGTGAGGGTGCCGTTGAAGGTGTCCTGGTCACCGGGGAAGGTGCCGGAGTCGGCGTACTGCCAGATCGTCTGGGCCGACCAGCCGGCCGGCAGCGTGCCGGGGCCGCTGCTGTAACGGGCCACCCACAGCGGGTTGGTGGCGCCGAAACCGCTGTTGTTGCCGGTGCACGCCGTCCACCAGTCGGTGGTGGTGTAGATCGTCGGGTAGCGCCCGGTCCTGGTGCGCACCTCGTTGCTGAAGTCCCGGATCCAGCTCACCATCGCGCTCTGGCTCAGCCCGTAGCAGGTGGCCCCGTACGGGTTGTACTCGATGTCGAGGGCGGGCGGCAGCGTCTTCCCGTCGGCGCTCCAGCCGCCTCCGTGGCCGACGAACCAGTCGGCCTGCGCCGTACCGCTCGAATTGTTCGGCAGCGCGAAGTGGTAGGCGCCGCGGACCAGCCCGGCGTTGTAGGAGCCGCTGTACTGCTGGGAGAAGTTCGGGCTCGTGTACGTGGTGCCTTCGGTGGCCTTGACGTAGGCGAAGGCGGCGCCCTTGCTCTTGACGGACGCCCAGTCGACGTTGCCCTGGTAACCGCTGACGTCGAGACCGGCCGGGCCCGTGCCGACGGCCGCCCGCGCCGCGGCCGACAGCGTTCCCGCGCCCTGGCTCCCGAGCCCCGATCCGGCGTGGTCCTGATCCGGGTGCGTCATACGGGTCGGGGTGCCGCGGCCGTCGGCGGCGGCGGTCGACGCGGAGGCGGTGCCGGGCAGGACCAGCAGGGTCACGGCGGCGGCCAGCAGCCCGGCCGCGCAGGCCGTCTTCCGGCCCGAGCCCGTACCGCGGGTGGCTGGCCTGAACCGCGAGGGGGTGGTTGCGGACATGATGCTCCCAGGGGTGTGTGGAGGGGGACACGCTCTGACGCGCTGAGCCGGGGGTGTAGCGGTGCGGTCGTCGGCGGTGGGAGTCGGGGTGCGGGTGCCGGGACTGTGAGCGGCCGGTGAGCCCGGTCCGGGCGGCGTCACCAGAGCACGGACAGCACATCAACTCCTCTGCGCGCAGGCTGTGTCGACGCGCGTCAACCTAAGGGACGGATTGACATGGCCGCAACACGTTCCGGCTCTCGGGGCCCGTGCGGGGGACCGCGTACGCGCTCGGCCAGCGGGGGCCGGCGAGCGGCGCGCGCCGCGTCGGCGACCATAGATCCGTGGACGAGTTCGAGCGGGCGTATGCGGCGGCGGTGGCCTCCGGCGCGGGGGCCACGGCGGAGGAAGCCGCCGTGGACGCGGCGGCGTCGGTGCTGGCCGCCGCGGGTGAGCGGTGGGAGGGCGCGGCCGGGAAACTGGCCGGGCGGGTGGTGCGGGAGTGCGGGGCGCGCGGGTGGGAGCTTCGGGACCTCGTACGGATGGCCGGGCGGGAACTCGACGCGCGGCACGAGCGGTTGGCGCGGGCCGCGGGGGACGGCGAGGAACCCTTCCTCGCGGAGTTCGCCCGCAGCGAGCGGCTCGACCGCTTCAGTACGGCGACGGCCCTCGTGGAACTGCTCTGCCTGTACGGGCGGCTGCCCCGCATCACCCCTCTGACGCCTGGCCCCGCGTCGGCGCCCCCGGCCAGCGGCCCGCACTCCAAGATGCTCGCCCGCATCCGGGCGCTGCTGGCGAAGGCCGAGTCCACCGGCTTCCCCGAGGAGGCCGAGGCGCTGTCGGCGAAGGCCCAGCACCTGATGGCCAGGCACAGCATCGACGAGGCGCTGGTCGCGGCCACGGGAGCGCCCGGGGCGCCGGGCCGGGGCCCCGGCGCGTGCCGGATCGGGGTGGACCGCCCGTACGAGGGCGCGAAGGCCCTGCTGCTGGACGCCGTCGCGGCGGCGAACCGCTGCCAGGCGGTGTGGGCGGCCGACTTCGGCTTCTCGACGGTGGTCGGTTTCGCGACCGACCTGGAGGCCGTCGAACTCCTCTACACCTCGCTGCTCGTCCAGGCCGACCACGCCCTGCGCGGCGGCACCTCGCGCTCGCGCGACTTCCGGGAGTCCTTCCTGATCGGTTACGCGGGCCGCGTCCGCGAACGCCTGGCCGCCGCCACCCGGGAGGCCCAGGCCGAGACCGCCACCCCGCCCGCCGACCTGCTGCCCGTCCTCGCCGCCCGCGAGGTCGACGTACGCGACGCGACCCGCCGCATGTTCCCGTCCACCACCACCTCGCGGCTCAAGGGCCGCGACGCCGAGGGCTGGCGCCACGGCGAGGCGGCGGCCGACCGCGCCCGCTTCTGAACCCCGGCCCCACCGCTCGTCCGAGGAGAGCCCGCGCCCGGCCGCCACGGTCGCGTCCGCGTGGACGCCCTCTCACCGCCGACGACCGCGTACGCTCGCCGTCCGCTCACTGATCGGCGGTGTTCAGCCGACGGGGCCTGTCGTGGCGCGCGGCCCCGCTCCCTGATCGACGGTGTTCAGCCGGCCGGGCCCGTCGCCGCGCGCGGCCCCACCGCCGGTTCGAGGAGCGACAACGTCCGCCGTCGCGCGTCGAGGCCGACGCGAATGCCGACCGGCATCGGCAGATTCGGACCGGCGTGCCCGAACTCGACATTGCCCAGGACCGGGATGTCACGGTCGCCGAGGACGTCGAGGACCAGCTCGGGCAGGGCAGGGGACGCGCCGGGCTCAAGTCCGCCGATCCCGCCCGGTACGCCCACGACCATGCCGGAGATCCGGTCGAGGACGCCGGAGTGCCGCAGCACTTGCAGATAGCTCCACACGTGCGAGGCCAGGCCGCCCGTCTCCTCCCAGAACAGCACCGCGCCGTCGAACCGTTCGAGCGGCAGCGCGAACCGCGTCGCCTGCGCCAGCACGACGCGGTTGATCACCCCTCCGATCAGACGGCCTTCGGTACGACCGGGACGCCAGCACTCCCACGACGGGCTCGCGGGCAGCGCGCCGATCGCCTCGGTACAGGTCAGCAGCCTGGAGTAGAGCTTCTCGAGTTCCGCCTGGCGCGCACCGGGCGCGGACCGCCAGTGCCCGCCGAAGCCGGGGACGGCCATGTCGGCGTGGAACCCGACCAGGCCCGTGCGTGCGTGGAGCACAAGATGCAGCAGCGAGATGTCGCTGTAGCCGAGGATCGGCTTGGGGTCGGCCCTGATCGCCTCGACGTCGATCAGGTCGAGGTAGCCGAGCACCGTCTGGCCGCCGTCACTCGCGACGATCGCGCGCACCTCGGGATCACGCAGAAGGCCGTTGAGCTCTGCGGCGATCTCCGCCGGTGCGGCCGCGCTCCACCAATGGCTTCGGCCCGCTTCGAGCAGCGGAGCCCGGCGCACGCGGAATCCCATCCGTTCGAGCACCGCCACCGTCCGCTCGACATGGGGCTCGTGCGCGGCGGACAGCGGACCGGACAGCGCCGCGAGGACCACGAGATCCCCGGGCCCCAGCGCGCGCGGTCGCAGCGGGTGAGGCGGTACGGAACCGGTCATGGCGTCAGTCTCGCCGCTGCCCCTGGAGGCGGTCACGCGATTTACGCCGGTCGTCCGCCCCGGCGCGGGCACTGCTCGCCGCGGTCGACACCGCCGCCGCTCAGGACGACCGGCCGGGGCGGCGCGGGGACACCGCGTACGCCACCGCGCCGACCGCCGTCACGCCGAGACCGGCCAGCACCGAGGCCGGGGGGAGGCTCGCGGCCAGCACCGCGCAGCCGGTCAGGCCGACGACGGGAACGGCCGGGTGCGGCCGGCGCTCGTCCGCGCCCAGCCGCAGGGCGCTGGCGTTGGCGACGGCGTAGTAGACGAGGACGCCGAAGGACGAGAAG
The DNA here is from genome assembly GCF_055558595.1 of Streptomyces sp. NPDC025721. Classification (NCBI taxonomy): domain Bacteria; kingdom Bacillati; phylum Actinomycetota; class Actinomycetes; order Kitasatosporales; family Streptomycetaceae; genus Streptomyces; species Streptomyces sp. NPDC025721. The sequence continues at coordinate 410,046 of NZ_JBVHMF010000001.1, forward strand.
CCGATCGCCCCGGTCAGATCGGTGGTCGCGGTGAGCGCCACGACCAGGGCGCCGACCGCCGCCTCCGCCCTGACCGGGGTCCCGTGGCGCGGATGGACGGCGGCGAGCGCGTACGGGAAGTGCCGGTCGCGTGCCATCGCCAGGGTGGTACGGGAGACGCCGAGGATCAGTGCCAGCAGGGAGCCGAGGGCGGCCATGGCCGCGCCGACGCGGACCGCCGGGGCCAGACCCGGCACCCCGGCCGTACGGACGGCGTCGGTGAGGGGCGCGGCCGAGCGGGCCAGGGCGTCGGGCCCGAGAACGGTCAGCAGGGCGACGGCGACGGCCGCGTAGACCACGAGGGTCACGCCGAGCGCCAGCGGGATCGCGCGGGGGACGGTCCGCGCCGGGTCCTTCACCTCCTCGCCGAGCGTGGCGATCCTGGCGTACCCCGCGAAGGCGAAGAAGAGCAGACCGGCGGCCTGGAGCACGCCGTGCGGGCCGGAGGCGGCACCGTCCCACGCCAGCCGTCCCGTGTCGGCCCGCGTACTGGTCAGGCACGCGGTGACCGCCGCCGCGAGGACCGCGAGGGTCACCGCCACGATCAGCCGGGTCAGCCAGGCGGCCTTCCGTACGCCCAGGCAGTTCACGGCCGTCAGGGCCACCACGGCCGCGACCGCCACCGCGCGGCGGTGCTCGGGCCACGCGTACGCCCCCACCGTCAGCGCCATCGCCGCGCACGAGGCCGTCTTGCCCGCCACGAAGCTCCACCCGGCCAGGTAGCCCCAGAGGGGGCCGAGCCGCTCCGTGCCGTACACATACGTCCCACCGGAGCGCGGGTGGCGGGCCGCCAGGCGCGCCGAGGACGTCGCGTTGCAGTACGCCACGACGGCAGCGACCGCCAGGGCCGCGAGGAGCGCGGTGCCCGCGGCGCGGGCCGCGGGAGCGAACGCCGCGAAGACCCCGGCGCCGATCATCGCCCCGAGGCCGATCACCACGGCGTCCCCCACACCGAGGCGCCGCCTCAACTCTCCCGCCGCCGCACCCGTCACGCCCGCATGCTCCCAGCCCCCTGGCGCCCCCCGCGATCCCCGCCGACCACATTTCCGCCCCCGGCCACGCCGTGTTCACCTCCGGCGGCCGCGGCGGCGGGAGCCGCGAGGACCCGCGCCGGTCAGTGGCGAGCGGCGGGCCCGGCCGGTGCAACTGGCGGGGGGTCGGGGGGCGTCCTGGGGGGAGGGGGCGGGTGGGAACACCGGGGGGTGGCATGGGCCGACGGGTGCCGGACGGGGTGGCGGACTGGCTGCGGGGGAGGGACCCGGCGCCGGGCCGGCCGAGGACGACGGGGCCGAAACCGTGGCTGCGGGCCGACGTACCGGGAGCGTGTCCCGTACCGGACAGAGAGCGGGCCTGGACCGAGCGGTGGCTGCGGTGGTGCGCCGAGGAGTTCGGGCCCGCGACCGCGCACCGCGAGATCGCGCTGCCGGGCTTCGTCCCCGCGGACTTCAGCGGTACGCGGGAGCGGGTCGAGCCGCTGGTGCGGCGGATCGGCGCGGTGATGGGCGCGGACGTCTCCGGCGTCCGTGTGCTGCTGGTGGACTCCCCGGAGCGGGTCCCGGGCAAGAGGCACCAGGTCGGTGAGTACCGCAAGGTGCTCGGCCGGGCGGTGATCGAACTGGACCGCGGCGTGGCCGCGCGGCCCGACGCGTTCGCGGGGCTCGTCGCCCACGAGCTGGCGCACGCCCGGCTGGTCGGCGAGCGGCGGGTGGCCGGGCTGGGCATCTCCCGCGCGGAGGAAGAGCGCCTCACCGACCTGGTGACCGTCCACCTCGGAATGGGCGTCCTGACGGCCAACGCCGCGGACGACTACGTGAAGGCGGCCGGGTACTCGGTGGTGCCGGTCGGCGATCTCACCGACCGGATGCTCACCGGCCGCGGGGACGAGCCCTGGTACCGGATGGGGTACCTGAGCCCGGCGGAGTACGGCTACGCCCTCGCCTGCTGGAGCACGGCGCGCGGCGAGACCGACCCGCCCTGGGCCCGGCGGCTGAGGGCGAGCGTGCGGGACGCCTTCGTACGGGGCCTGGCGTACCGGGCCGCGCGCTGAAGGCGCGTCCTGGGAGGGCACCCGCCGTGGGGGAGGGTGCCCTCGGACGGCCCTGGGTGTAGGGACCCGGAGGGTTGTTGACGCGGGTGACCGGGGCTGGTGGTCAATACGCCTAGACCGTCAGGGGGTCGAGGACCATGGGGCGGACCCGGCCCTCGATCATGGCGCCGAGGCCCTGGACGGCGACGGTGTCGGGGCGGGGGGCGATGTGGACGGGCATGCCGGTGGCCTGGCCGAGCATGAGGTCGAGGCCGGGCATGAGGGCGCTGCCGCCCGCCAGCATGATGCCCCGGTCGGCGAGGTCGGCGACCAGGTCGGGCGGGCAGGCGCGCAGCACGGTGGTGATGGCGTCGAGCACGGAGGTGAGCGGGGTGCGCATCGCGTGGCGCACGCCCTCGGTCTCGACGAGGACGGAGCGGGCGAGGCCGCTGACGACGTCGCGGCCGTGGACCTCGGTGGTGACCGTCCCGCCGGTGCCGGGGGAGCCGAGCATCTGGTGCAGCGGCCGTACCGACTGGCTGGGCAGCATCAACTCGTGGTGGTTGCGCAGGTGCTGGACGACCGCGCGGTCGATGGCGTCACCGCCGACCGGCACCGTCTCCGCGGCCACGATGGACCCCAGCGACAGCACGGCGACCTGCGTCGTACCGGCGCCGCACACCACGATCATCGTGGCCTCGGGGTGCTCGACGGGCAGCCCGCAGCCGACCGCCGCGGCGATCAGCGTGTCCACCAGCTCGACCTTGCGCGCGCCGAGCCCGTACAGCGTCTCGATGGCCGCGCGCCGCGCGATCGGCTCGCTGCCGTGCGGCATGCACACCGCGGCGCGCAGTACCGGCATGCGCCGCCACCGCTTGCCGAGCTTGTCGCCGAGCACGTGCTTGAGCATGCGCCGCGCCATCTCGATGTCGACGACCGCGCCGCCCGCGACCGGCCTGGCCACCCGGATGTGCCCGGGGGTGCGCCCGGCCATCTGCTCGGCGCGCTCGCCGACCGCGATCAGTGCGCCGGTGCGTACGTCGACCGCGGCCACGCTCGGCTCGTCGGCGACGACCCCGACGTTGCGGACGTAGACGCGGGTACGGGCGGCGCCGATGTCGACGGCGACCGTGCAGCGGCGGAGCTGTTCCAGTGTGGGGCTCGTGTACGTCACAGCCGGCCTCCGGCGCCCGGGGCGGAGGTGCCGTGCCGCCCGCCGTGCGAGCCGCCGTGCGACCCGTGACCGTGCCCGGCCGGTTCGTACGTGGCCAGCGCCCAGATGATGAAGACGTCGATGGCGATCATGACCACGGCCCAGACCGGCTGGTACGGCAGGAACATGAAGTTCGCCACCAGGTTGAGCCCGGCGATCAGGATGCCGCCCCAGCGCGCCCAGGCGGAACCGGCCAGCAGGCCGAAGCCGACGAGGACGGCGACCACGCCGAGCGCCAGGTGGATCCAGCCCCAGGACGTGACGTCGAACTTGTAGACGTAGTCCCGCGTGGAGACGTACACCGAGTTCTTCCTGATGCCGACGATCCCTTCCAGGATCGCCAGCGCGCCGCCGAACACCAGCATCATCCCGGCGAAGACGGTGCCACCGGCGGCCCACGCGGACTCGCGGGGCGTGGGCGGCGGGGGTGTGTACCCCGGCGGGGGCGGCGGGGTGGGCGTCTCCTGGCTCATACGGGCTCCCGAGAGTGCGTCAGCGTCCACGGCGGGGCCGAATCCGGCTATGACCCGCCTTAATGACAAAAGGATCTGACGCCCTGTCGGATACGGCGACCGGTGATACGCCGAACGGGGGCGGGGCCGCGCCGAGCGGGTGACGCCATACGGCCGACCGGGGCGGTGCCGCAGCGCCCGTCGCGGGCCCGCACCCCTGACGGGGCGCACCCCGTGCGGCGGGCGCTACCCGGCGGAGCCGTCCGTGTCCTCCAGGCGGAACCCCACCTTCAGCCCCACCTGGTAGTGCTCGACCTCGCCGTCCACGATGTGCCCGCGGACCTCGGTGATCTGGAACCAGTCGAGACCGCGCAGCGTTTGCGCGGCCCGCTTGACGCCGTTCCTGACGGCGGCGTCCACGCCTTCGTGCGAGGTGCCGACGATCTCGGTGACCCGATAGGTGTGCTCGGCCATGACGGACCTTTCCTTCGGAGGTCCCTCCACCGTGCCGCAGACGGGCGCGGCCCGCATCACCGCGGGACGCATCCGTCCGTTCCGTCCCGGACGGCTCCGCCGGGGCATCCCCTTCACCCCGAATCGGGCATATTATCCTCAAGTGGACGATGTGCGGACTGTGACCCCTTGGCCCACCGCCATGATGCGCTGGGTCCCGGCCGCCATGATCGTCGGCGGACTGGTCTTCGACCTCGTCACGCCCAATCCCTACACCGGCGACACAATGCTGGCCGGAGCCTGTGTACTGGCCGGCGCGATCCAGTCCGCCCGCATCGCGGTCCTCACCTGTCTGGCGTCGCTGGTGGGCGTCTTCGTGCTCACCGTCCACGGCGGCATCATCCGCGAGGGCGTCGGCGTGGCCGAGATCCTGAACGTGGTGCTCTCCGCCGTCATCGGCCTCGCCGTCAACCGGGCGCTGACCCGTTCGGGGCGGCGGCTCGCCACCGTGCGGGACGTCGCCGAGTCGGCCCAGCGCGCCCTGCTGCCCGACCCGCCGCCCCGGATCGGCCCGCTGGCCATAGCCGCCCGGTACGAGGCCGCCCAGAGCGGGGCGCGGATCGGCGGTGATGTCTACGCGGCCGAGCAGACCCGCTACGGCGTACGGCTGCTGATCGGGGACGTGCGCGGCAAGGGGATGGGCGCGGTCGCCAGCGTCGCGGTGCTGCTCGGCGCCTTCCGCGAGGCGGCCGACGAGGAACCCGACCTGCCGGGCCTCGCGCGGCGCCTGGACCGGGCGCTGGACCGGGACCGGGAACGGCGCGGCGGCGGCAGCGGCGAGGAGTACCTGGAGGGCTTCACCACCGGGCTGCTGGCCGAATTCGTCCACCGCCCCGAGGACCCCGAGGAGGTGTGCGACACCCTGCGGCTGCTCAACCGCGGCCACCCGCCGCCGTACCTGCTCGACGGCGGCACCGTACGTACCCTCGAAGCCGCCGCCCCCGACGTGCCGTTCGGCATGAGCGACCTCGGCGGAGTCCGCACGGTGCCCGAAGAGCTGGCCTTCCCGCCGGGCGCCACACTGCTGCTGGTCACCGACGGCGTGACCGAGACCCGCGACCGCGAAGGCGTCTTCTACGACCCCGAGATCCGGCTCTCCGGCCTCGGCCCGGTGACCGGCCCGCAGCACGCCATCGACGTCCTGCTGCGGGACCTGGTCACCTGGACCGGCGGCGCGCCCGTCGCCGACGACCGCGCGGTGCTGGCGGTGAGCCTCAGCCAGCCGTGAGACCCCCGGACAGCTAGTGGTGGAAGGCGGTCGCCACGTTCTCCGGGCGGTTCAGCGGGTGCGGCTGGCGGCGCAGCTCCGGCAGCAGGCGGCCCAGGTCCTCCATCAGCAGGTCCGCCAGGTCCTCGGAGAAGCCGTTGCGGCAGACGATGCGCAGCACCGCGAGATCGGTGCGGTCGGCCGGATAGGTGTACGCCGGGACCAGCCAGCCGCGTTCGCGCAGCCGCCGCGACACGTCGAAGACGTCGTAGTTCTCCACCCCCGGCGCGGTGGTGAAGGCGAAGACCGGCAACTGGTCACCCGCGCTGACCAGCGTGAAGTCCTCCAGCTTCGCGATCCGCGCCGCCAGCGACATCGCCACGTCCCGGCTGGCCTGCTGCACCGCGCGGTAGCCGTCCCAGCCCAGCCGCAGGAAGGAGTAGTACTGCGCCACGACCTGCGCGCCCGGCCGCGAGAAGTTCAGCGCGAAGGTCGGCATGTCACCGCCGAGGTAGTTCACCCGGAAGACCAGCTCCTCCGGCAGCGCCTCGGTGTCCCGCCACAGGGCCCAGCCCACGCCCGGGTACACCAGGCCGTACTTGTGGCCCGAGGTGTTGATCGACGCCACCCGCGGCAGCCGGAAGTCCCACACCAGGTCCTCGTCGAGGAACGGCGCGATCATGGCGCCGGACGCGCCGTCGACATGCACCGGGATGTGCGTACCGGTCCGCTCCTCGTACGCGTCCAGCGCCGCGCAGATCTCCGCGACCGGCTCGTACGACCCGTCGAAGGTCGAGCCCAGCACGGCCACCACACCGATGGTGTTCTCGTCGCACAGGGCGAGCGCCGACTCCGCGTCCAGGTGCAACCGGTCGCCCTCCATCGGCGCCAGCCGCGCCTCGACCTCCCAGAAGGCGCAGAACTTCTCCCAGCACACCTGCACGTTCGCGCCCATCACCAGATTGGGCCGCGCGGTCGCCGGATAGCCGGGCGTGCGCCGCATCCAGCGGCGCTTGAGGGCCATCCCCGCGAGCATGCACGCCTCGGACGAGCCGGTGGTCGAACAGCCCACCACCGAGCTGGGGTCCGGCGCGTTCCACAGGTCGGCGAGGATCGCCACGCAGCGGCGCTCCAGCTCCGCCGTACGCGGGTACTCGTCCTTGTCGATCATGTTCTTGTCGGCGCACTCCGCCATCAGCACACTGGCCTGCGGCTCCATCCACGTCGTGACGAACGTCGCCAGATTCAGCCGCGAATTGCCGTCCAGCATCAGCTCGTCGTGCACGATCTGGTACGCGGTGTGCGGCGGCATGGGTCCGTCCGCCAGCTTGTGCTTGGGCGGAGCCGTCATCCGGCCGTCGACCGGGTCCGCCTCACCGAAGAACGGGTTGACGGCGATGTTGCGGGCGGAGTCCGTGCCTTTGTGCAGTGACATGTCAGCCTTCCGTGGCGAGCCCGGCAGCGCGTGCGCGGGCGTCTTTCCCGACCCGCCCAGCCTGCACCCGCCCGCCGCCCCGCGCCCGCTCCCGCCCCGGAACTTCCCCCAGGAGACTGGGCCGCGCGTCCGGCTCAGGACTCGGTGAGCACGAGCCACTTCCTGCCGTCGATCAGCTCACGGACGGCGTCCAGGTGACCCGCGTGGCAGGCCGTCTCCACCGTGACGTGCAGGATCGCCTCGCGCAGGTCCCGAATGCCGCCGTCGGGCCCGAAGAGTTCGGTCGGCCACCAGGCCGGGGCGGCGCTCGGCGCCGTCGAGGTGATCACGGCGTCCGCGAGCGCCGTCTCCTGGCGGTAGAGGTCGAGCACGCCCTTGGCCGAAACCTCCGGGCCCACCTTCCAGGCATCGTCGGGGCCGGTCAGCGCCGCGTCGATCACGGCCTTCTCCCCGGCCACCACCCCGCGGAACCAGAAGCGCTCCACGTCCAGCGCGAGGTGCCGCACCAGCCCCGCGCAGCTCCACCCCGACGGCAGCACCGGCCGGTGCAGCGCCTCCTCGTCCAGCCCCTCCAGAATCCCCAGCACGTGACGCCGCTGGCCGTCCAGGTACGACAGCAGCATCGTGATCTCGGGGTCCGGGGACGTGTCCTGCACGGCATCCTCCTTGAGGTCGGCGACGCCCAGCATTCCACCGGGGTACGACAGGACCCCGGACCGGGCGCCGCCCCTCAGGTGCCCCGGACCCCATGCGCCCCGCGGGGCCGCTACTCGCGGGCGAGGACCACGGCGGTGCCGTACGCGCAGACCTCGGTGCCGAGGTCCGCGGCGTCGGTGACGTCGAAGCGCATCATGAGGACGGCGTTGGCGCCGCGCGCCTTGGCCTGTTCGACGAGGCGCTCCATGGCCTGGTTACGGGTCTGCACCAGTGTCTTCGTCAGGCCCTTGAGCTCGCCGCCGATCATGGACTTCAGCCCGGCGCCGATCTGACTGCCCAGGTGCCGCGAGCGGACGGTGAGGCCGAAGACCTCACCGATGACCCGCTCGACCCGGAAGCCGGGCACGTCGTTCGTCGTGACGACAATGATCTCGGCGCCCTGCTCCTGGCCGCCGCCGTACTCTTCGATTCCCATACCGGCAGCCTGCCCCGCACCTCCCCGCTCCGCACCCGCGAATACGCCGACGCGGCTATTCCAGGCGGGGGGCCTGGACCGGGGCGGGACAGATGCGCTGGCCCTCGTGGTCGAAGACGTACAGGTGGGCGAGGTCCACCAGCAGGGGCACGCGGTCACCGCGGCGGACGCGGATGTCGGGGCCGGTGCGGACCACGAGGTCGCCGGTCTGGGTCTCGGGCGCGCCCAGGGGGCGGTCCATCACCGTCACCGGAGCGCGGCCGGGCGCGTGGTTCGGCCGCGGCGGGACGCCGCCGTTGGAGCCGCCGTCCCGCGCCGGCACCGACGCCTGGATGCGCCGCGCGGCCTTCTGCGCGAGCTTGCCGAGGCTGGTGCCCGAGCCGTTCGCCGCGCGCCGGGTGCCCGAGCGGGACGGCGCCTGCGCGGGCCGCGGGGCCTCCAGTTCGGGGACGACGGCGGGCCGCGACCCGGTGTTGAGGTGCACCAGCGATTCGTGGCCCTGGTACTCCACATGCTCGACGATCCCGCTCAGCACGACCTCGCCCGCGTGCGCCTGGCTCGGCTGCGCGATGCGGACGGCCTCCGAGCGCAGCCCGACGATGATGCGGCGCCCCTGCTGGATGCGGAGCATCTGGTGGTCGAGGCTGAGCGGTTCCGGCATGCCGAGCCGCTGGCGGCCGAAGTCGATCCACATGCCGCCGCCGAGCGGCGCCAGGACCGTCGCCTGGAGGAGATTGATCCGGGGCGTGCCGACGAAAGCGGCGACGAACACGTTCTCCGGCAGGTGGTACGCCTCACGCGGCGTGCTGATCTGCTGGAGGACACCGCTGCGCATGATCGCGACGCGGTCGCCCAGCGACATGGCCTCGGCCTGGTCGTGCGTCACGTACACCGTCGTGACGCCCATGCCGTGGGTCAGCCGGGCGATCTCGGCGCGCAGGTGCGCGCGCAGCTTCGCGTCGAGGTTGGACAGCGGCTCGTCCATGAGGAAGACCGAGGGGTGCCGGGAGATCGCCCGGCCCATCGCGACCCGCTGCCGCTCGCCGCCGGAGAGCTGTCCGGGGTAGCGGTCCAGGATCTCCTCGATGCCGAGGATGCGGGCGGTCTCGTCGACCCGGGGCCCGTGCTCCTCACCGGGCATCTCGAAGCGCAGCGGGAAGCCGATGTTCTCCCGGCTGGTCATGCTGGGGTACAGCGCGAAGTTCTGGAACACCATCGCCATCCGGCGGTCGCCGGGTGCGAGGTCGTTGGAGTACTCCCCGTCGAGCAGCAGCTCGCCAGTGGTGATGTCCTCCAGACCCGCGATCATGCGCAGGACCGTGGACTTGCCGCAGCCGGACGGGCCGAGCAGCACCAGGAACTCTCCGGGTGCGATGTCGAGCGAGAACCGGTCCACAGCAGGCGACGGCTGCTTCGGGTAGTACTTGGAAACTTCGTGCAGTGCGATGGCGCGAGTCATAACGGGAGCCGCCAGGTGGTCGGACGCGGTGACGGGGCACGTGGGGGGAGAGATGCCAGACTTGCGAAACTTAGGGTGGTGCGTGGATGACGCTGCGGAGAAGGTAGTGCACCAACCGCAGGTTGCGGAACGTTTGTATCAACACTGGATTGATAGTTTTGGTCCGTGACGACCATCGCGCTCGGCCCGAGCTGGCTCGACCCGGACCATCTGATCAACACGTACGGCCTGTGGGGCGTACTGCTGATCGTGTTCGCCGAGTCCGGGCTCCTCATCGGCTTCTTCCTGCCCGGAGACTCACTGCTGTTCACGACCGGTCTGCTGGTGGCGACCGGCACGCTGCACCAGCCGCTCGCGCTGGTGGCCGCGCTGATCGCGGTGGCGGCGGTGCTCGGCGAACAGGCGGGATATCTGTTCGGCCGCAAGGTCGGACCCTCGCTGTTCCGCAGGCCCGACTCACGCTTGTTCAAGATGGAGAATATCGAGAAGGCACATGCCTTTTTCGAGCGCCATGGACCCAAGGCGATCGTGATGGCCTGCTTCGTGCCCATCGTACGAACGTTCACCCCAATCGTCGCAGGCGTCAGCCGAATGAACTACCGCACCTTTGTCACCTTCAACCTCATCGGCGCGACACTGTGGGGTGCGGGTGTCACCGTACTCGGATACTGGCTCGGCCAGATCGAATTCGTGCACAAGAACATCGAAGCGATGCTCGTCCTGGTCGTGCTGCTCTCGGTGGTGCCGATCGGCATCGAATACCTGCGGTCGCGCGGCAAGGCGAAAAAGGAGGCCGTGATTCCGGGTGCGGGCGCCGGTACGGGCCCGGCGGCGGGCGGCCCCGAGCCGGTTCCCGCCGCGCCGCGCACCCCCGGCCGGCACCGCGCGCAAAAGCGCTGACCTGCGGGAACCGACGCCGTAACGGGGGAACGGGGGCGTCGGCGGGATTCCCGTGATTCACAGGATTCACAGAAACGCGGATCGCGGAAAGGAGAGCACGACCGGTGTCCGACGACGGAAAACCTGAGTCGGACGAGGTCCGCTCCGAATTCACACCCCCCACAGGCACCACATTCCCCCCGGTCGTCACGGGCAGCGCATTCGCCCCGCCCGGCGGAACGGCGGGAACAGCGGGAACGGCGGGAACAGCGGGAACGCCCGGAGCGACAGGAGCACCGGGAACAGCCGGAGCTTCCGGAACAACGGGTACGACGGGCCCGACAAGCCTCACCGGCACCACCGGGAGCATTCCGATGGTCGTCCTGCCGCCCACCGACGCGCGGTGGCAGGACCGGATGCGGGCCATGGTCCGCATCCCCGTCACCGAGCGCCCCGCACCCGAGACCCCCGCGGACCGCCAGGAAACCGCGCACCTGGTCCCCGTACCGCGCGTCCTCGACCTGACCCTGCGCATCGGCGAACTGCTGCTCGCGGGCGGCGAGGGCGCCGAGGACGTCGAGGCGGCGATGCTCGGCGTCAGCTACGCGTACGGACTGGCCCGCGTCGAGCCGAACGTCACCTTCACGCTGCTGGGCATCTCCTTCCAGCCCTCGCTCACCGACCCGCCGCTGACCATGAGCCGCACGGTGCGCCGCCGCGGCACCGACTACACCCGGCTCGCCGCGGTCTTCCAGCTCGTCGAGGAGATCACCGCGCACGAGGCGACGCTGGAGGACGCGTACCGCCGGCTCGCCGAGATCCGCCGCAACCGGCACCCGTACAGCTCCTGGGCGCTCACCGGCGCCGCCGGGCTGCTCGCGGGCGCGGCCAGCGTCCTGGTCGGCGGCGGCCCGGTCATCTTCGCCGCCGCCGCGCTGGCCGCGATGCTCGGCGACCGGCTCGCGTGGCTGCTCGCCGGGCGCGGGCTGCCGGAGTTCTACCAGTTCGCGGCGGCGGCGATGCCCGCCGCCGCGATGGGCGTCCTCATCGACCGGTACGCGCACTGGATCCCCGGCGCCAACGGCGTCCAGGCGTCGGCGGTGATCACCGGCGGGCTCTTCGCGCTGCTGCCGGGCCGCGCGCTGGTCGCCGCCGTCCAGGACGGCCTCACCGGCTTCTACATCACCGCCTCCGCCCGGCTGCTGGAGGTGATGTACCTCGTCGTCGGCATCGTCATCGGCGTCACCGTCATCCTCTACGCGGGCTTCACCACCCTCGGCGCCGACCTCAACCCCGACCAGGCGCTGCGCGCGTACGACCACCCGTGGGTGCAGCTGCTGGCCGCGATGGTGCTGACCCTCGCCTTCGCGGTGCTGCTCCAGTGCGAGCGCGGCGTCCTGCCGCTGGTCACCCTCAACGGCGGCATCGCCTGGACGGTCTACGGCGTCCTGCACCAGCAGGCGGGCGGCAACCAGGTCGCGGCCACCGCCGCCGCGGCCGGACTCGTCGGCCTCTTCGGCCAGTTGATGGCCCGCTACCGGTACGTGTCCGTGCTGCCGTACGTCACCGCCGCCATCGGCCCGCTGCTGCCCGGATCCGCCACGTACTTCGGGCTGCTCGCCCTCACCAACAACCACTCCGACCAGGCGTTCACCCTGCTCACCCGGGCCGCCGCCCTCGCCCTGGCCATCGCCATCGGCGTCAACCTCGGCGGCGAGCTGGCCCGCCTGGTCCTCAAGCCGCCGGGCCCCGCCGCCCCGCGCGGCGCGGCCAAACGCACCCGCGGCTTCTGACCCCGCTCGGGCACGGAAACGCCGGGCGGCCGACATGTCGCTGATGACGTGTCGGCCGCCCGGCGTTCAGGTGCGGCGGGGCTTCAGTGGCCCGGGCCCTGCTCCTTCAGACGGCGGAAGGACTCCTCGATCTCCGTCTCGGCCTCGGTGCGGCCGACCCAGTTGGCGCCCTCGACGGACTTGCCGGGCTCGAGGTCCTTGTAGACCTCGAAGAAGTGCTGGATCTCCAGCCGGTCGAACTCGCTGACGTGGTGAATGTCACGCAGGTGCTCCACGCGCGGGTCCGACGCGGGCACGCACAGCACCTTGTCGTCGCCGCCGGCCTCGTCCGTCATGCGGAACATGCCGATCGCCCGGCACGTGATGAGGCAGCCGGGGAAGGTCGGCTCGTCCAGGATGACCAGCGCGTCCAGCGGGTCGCCGTCCTGGCCGAGGGTGTTCTCGATGAAGCCGTAGTCGGCCGGGTAACTGGTCGAGGTGAAGAGCCTGCGGTCCAGGCGGATACGACCGGTCTCGTGGTCCACCTCGTACTTGTTCCGCGAACCCTTCGGGATCTCGATCGTGACGTCGAACTCCAAGGCCCTACTCCTCCATGATCAGCGCATACTGCGGGTGATTAAGTGTCTCCCACGCATGTGGGTGGTCGCGAAAGGGGCTGGTCGGGGGTGCCGCACGGCAAGACGTGGCAGGTCGTGGCGGGGTCGGCCGCGATAGGTCTGGCGGTGGCGGCCGGGGCGGTGGCCGCGGCAGGCCCGTGGGACGCAGGCCAGCGTACGGCCGAGCGCGAGCACGCGGCCGGCCGGGACCACGTCGTGGCCTCGGGACCGCGCACCGCCGTGCCCACGCCCCGGATCACCCCGCCCGCGCCCTCCGCCGCCCCCGTACTGGCCCCGGTGCCCGCCGCCGCGCCCGGTACGGGCAAGGGCTCGTCCGCCGGTACGCCGCCGGACCCGGCCGCCCTCAAGGCCCTCCTCGACCCGCTGATGAACGCCGACGGGCTCGGCACCGTACGCACCGGGACCGTCATCGACGTGGCCACCGGGACCGTCGTGTACGACCACCGGGCCGGTACGCCGTCCACCCCCGCCTCCACCACCAAGCTCGCCACCGCGACGGCCGCGCTCGGCACGCTCGGGCCCGGCCGCCGCCTCACCACGACCGTGGTGGTCACCGCGGCCGGCCGGGTCGTCCTGGTCGGCGGCGGCGACCCGACCCTCGAACTCGGCGGGCTCGCCGACGACACCGCCGCCGCGCTCAAGGCGCGCGGCACCACGTCCGTACGGCTCGGCTACGACACGTCCCTGTTCAGCGGCACCGCGCTCCACCCCATCGGACCCAACGAGAACCTCGCGCCGGTCACCGCGCTCATGGTCCGCGAGGGGCGGCTCGACCACAGTTCGAGCGGGCCCGCGCAGCGCGCCGACGATCCGGCCGAGTCGGCCGCCGACGCCTTCGCGGACCTGCTGCGGGACCGGGGGATCAGGGTCAAGGGCGAGGCGGCGCCCGCCAGCGGGCACGGGGGTACGCGGCTGGCGGCCCATCAGTCCGCGCCGCTGTCGGAGCTGGTGGAGCGGATGCTGACCGACAGCGACAACGACGTGGCCGAGGCGCTGGCCCGGCATGTGGCCCGCGCGCTCGGGCGGCCCGCCAGTTTCGCCGGGGCGGCGAGCGCCATTCCCGACGCCCTGCGGCGGCTCGGGGTGCCGCTCGCCGGTGCCGCCTTCCACGACGGGAGCGGGCTCGACGGGGACGACGCGCTGTCGGCCACCACGCTGGCCCGGATTCTCGCGCTCGCGGCGAGTCCCGCGCATCCCGAGATGCGGTCGGTCCTGACCGGGCTGCCGGTCGCCGGTTTCACCGGCACGCTCGCCGACCGCTTCCGGGGCGGCGGGGGCGCCGGGGTGGTCCACGCCAAGACCGGGACGCTCACCGGGACCAACACGATCGCCGGCACCGCCGTGTCCCCCGCGGGGCGCCTCCTCGCCTTCGCGTTCCTCACCCACGGCACGGATTCGCCTGGCGGCGCGCAGAAAGCCCTCGACCACCTGGCCGCCGCCCTCACCACCCACCCCTAGCCCGCACCCCCGATGTCCTCAATCGCCGGACGGGCTCGAAGAAACGGGGTTGGGGCACTGGCGGGAGTCCTCAATCGCCGGACGGGCTTGAAGAAGCGGGCGCGGGCCACGGGCTGGTGTCCTCAATCGCCGGACGGGCTGGAGCGGTGTTTCTGGCGCGCCCGCCAGGCGCTGGCTTTGGCCTTGAACGACGTCTCCGGGTGGGGTGCCCCCCCGGCAGGGGGAAGGGCGGGTGGGTGGGGGAAACAGCCCCGCCGGCGTTTGAGGCGGCGTTAGCCGGAGGGGCTGAAGCCGTATTTCGGGGGGCGGCCGGAGGGGGAACCTGTTGGTGGGGGAGCCCAAAGGGGGAGCGGCAACGTACCGTGAAGGCATGACGAGCATCGGTGGAAGCGAGATGGTCGACTGGAACCTCGCCGTGGCGACCGCGCAGCGGTTGACGCGGCCGGGGCCTGAGGTGAGCCGGGACGAGGCTCGGGCCATCGTGGCGGAGCTGCGGGCGCACGCGCAGGAGTCGGAGGCGCACGTCAGGGAGTTCACCCGGATGTACGGGGACGCGGAGGTGCCACCGCACGGCACCCCGGTGCTCATCGTGGACCGGGCGGGCTGGGTGAAGGCCAACGTGGCCGGGTTCCGGGAGGTGATGAAGCCCCTGCTCGGAAAGATGCAGGCGCGCCGCCCCGGCGGCCCCGGCGGAGTCGTGCTCGGCACGGTCGGCGGCAAGGTGACCGGCGTCGAGGTCGGCATGCTGCTGAGCTTCCTGTCCTCGCGGGTGCTCGGCCAGTACGAGACCTTCGCGCCGCCGAGCCGCGACATGCCCGCGGGACCGGTCAAGCCGGGCCCCGGCGAATCCCGCGCCGGACGGCTGCTGCTGGTCGCGCCGAACATCGTGCACGTCGAGCGCGAGCTGGACGTCGACCCGCACGACTTCCGCCTGTGGGTGTGCCTGCACGAGGAGACGCACCGCACCCAGTTCTCCGCGGTGCCGTGGCTGCGCGACCACATCGAGGGCGAGATCCAGGCGTTCCTCGGCGAGACCGAACTGGACGCCTCGACGGTGATCGAGCGGGTCAGGGAGGCCGTGCAGTCCTTCACCGGCTCCGGCGGCGGCAAGGAAGAAGACGCCGACAAGGACCGCGACGAGGACCGCAGCCTGGTCGACCTGGTGCAGACCCCCTCCCAGCGGGAGATCCTGGCCCGGCTGACCGCCGTGATGTCGCTGCTCGAAGGCCACGCGGACTTCGTGATGGACGGCGTGGGACCCGAGGTCGTGGCGACCGTCGCCGAGATCCGGGAGAAGTTCAGCCAGCGCAGGGCCAGCGGCGCGGGCCGCCTGGACCAGGCGCTGCGCAAGCTCCTCGGCCTGGACGCCAAGCTCCGCCAGTACCGCGACGGCGAGCGCTTCGTCCGGGCGGTCGTCGACGAGGTCGGCATGGACGGCTTCAACCGGGTGTGGACCTCGCCCAACACGCTGCCCACCAAGGCGGAGATCGCCAAACCCGCCGAGTGGGTCGCGCGGGTGCACAGCCGTAGCGAATCGTGAGGGCGTAACCGCTCATGAAGGCCGTGTCCGCCCTCGGGTTCACCCGTCCGAGGGACCGTAGGCGCAGGGTAGCGCGTGCGATGCTCGGGTAAGCCCCGAGCTTCTGTCACCATCTGGATACCCTGCGTCACTTCGGCGCTTTCCTCATAGCCTCCTCAGGAGGGAAACCGGACATGGGACCCCACCCCACGGTCGCGGCGATACGCCTGGCGGTCCGCCGCGTCCTGCACGACGTCCTCACCGCGTCCACCGACCCGCACCCGTTGGTGCTCGCCGCGTGCAGCGGCGGAGCCGACTCCATGGCGCTGGCCGCCGCCCTCGCTTTCGAAGCACCCCGGCTCGGCGTGCGCGCCGGAGCCGTCACCGTCGACCACGGCCTCCAGGCGGGCTCCGCCGGCCGCGCCCAAGAGGTCGCCGGGCGGCTGCGCGGCCTCGGCCTCGACCCGGTCGACGCGATCGGCGTCACCGTCGGCCGCCAGGGCGGTCCCGAAGCCGCCGCCAGAGACGCCCGGTACGCGGCGCTCGACTCCGCCGCCGAATCGCACGGCGCCGCCGCCGTCCTGCTCGGCCACACACGTGACGACCAGGCAGAAACGGTGCTCCTGGGCCTCGCCCGCGGCTCCGGCACCCGCTCGCTGGCCGGAATGGCCGCGGTCTCCGGTACCGGCGGCCGGTACCGGCGGCCCTTCCTGCTGCTGGACCGCGACACCGTACGCAAGGGCTGTCTCGCCCAGGGCATCACCGTGTGGGAGGACCCGCACAACCACGACCCCGCGTACACCCGCTCCCGTGTCAGACACGAAGCCCTGCCCGTCCTGGAGAAGTCCCTCGGCAAAGGCGTCGTCGAGGCGCTGGCCCGCACCGCGCAGCTCTCCAGGGACGACGCCGACGCGCTGGACCAGTGGGCCGCGGACGCCGAGGCCGACGCGGCGGGCGACGACGGCAGCCTGGACGCGCTGCGGCTGCACGGCCTGCCCGCCGCCGTACGCCGCCGCGTCCTGCGCCGCGCCGCCATCGCCGCCGGCTCGCCCCCCGGCTTCCTCTTCGCCCGGCACATCGAGGAGGTCGACCGGCTGGTCACCGGCTGGCACGGACAGAAAGCCCTCAACCTGCCGGGCGGCGTCGCCGTTCTCAGGGCCAATGGCAGACTGGTGTTCTCGCCGTCGTAGAGCTGCCGTCGCCCAGCGACCCGGGAGCCGACTACTTGAGGGACATACCGCGCAGTGAACGAGAACGACATGGGCGCCGATCTTGAGAAAGTGCTCATCTCCAAGCCAGAGATCGACGCGAAGCTCAGCGAGCTCGCCGCGCAGATCGACCGGGACTACGCGGGCAAGGACCTGCTGATCGTCGGTGTCCTCAAGGGCGCCGTGATGGTGATGGCGGACCTCGCACGGGCGCTGTCGAGCAACGTGACGATGGACTGGATGGCGGTGTCCTCCTACGGCGCCGGCACCAAGTCCTCGGGTGTGGTGCGCATCCTCAAGGACCTGGACACCGACATCGCGGGCCGTGACGTCCTGATCGTCGAGGACATCATCGACTCCGGGCTGACGCTGTCCTGGCTGATCAGCAACCTGGGCTCGCGCGGCCCCGCCTCCCTGGAGGTCTGCACGCTGCTGCGCAAGCCCGAGGCGGCCAAGGTCCAGCTCGACGTGAAGTACACCGGGTTCGACATCCCCAACGAGTTCGTGGTCGGATACGGCCTGGACTATGCGGAGAAGTACCGCAATCTCCCGTTCGTGGGCACACTCGCCCCGCACGTATACGGTGGCTGACTCCCGTCGGCCCGCCGCCGACGGTCCGGCGCGGCACAGTCATGACGTCGGCCACACCCCGTTCGGCCCCGGGAACCCCAGTCGGTTTCCCGCCGTTGGAGCAGGGGAAGGCGGGATTGTTAACGGTCGGCGGCAACCTCGGGTGACAATGCTGGGGTACCGTCCGAAGGTCGGGTCATACACCGGCATGCACGCGCGGCCAGCAGGCGGCGGTGCCTCACTGTGGCAGGAGGGACGGGGCGACTTCGCCCCGCATGGATGGACGTGAAGCGCTATTTCCGTGGGCCAGTCATGTGGATCGTGCTGGCTGTCCTCGCCGTGGTCGTGTTGATGCAGGTCGTCGGGTCCGGCGGCGGCTACAAGACGGTGGATACCGGCGAGGTTCTACATGCGATCGAATCAAACCAGGCCAAGTCCGCCGAGCTGACGACAGGCGACGACAACTCCATCAAGATCCAGCTCAGGGACGGATCCAAGGTCGAGGGCAGCTCCAAGGTCCGCGCCAGCTACATCGGCAACCAGGGCTCGGCCATCGCCGCGGAGCTGCAGAACATCGTCGACGGCAAGGTGAAGGGGACCACCCTTCCCGACGGTTACACCGTCTCGCCGTCGAAGCAGAACGCTTTCGTCGGCATTCTGCTGTCGCTGCTCCCGTTCGTCCTCATCGTCGTGGTCTTCCTGTTCCTGATGAACCAGATGCAGGGCGGCGGCTCGCGCGTCATGCAGTTCGGCAAGTCCAAGGCGAAGCTGATCACCAAGGACACGCCGAAGACGACGTTCTCCGACGTGGCCGGCTGCGACGAGGCGGTGGAGGAGCTCCAGGAGATCAAGGAATTCCTCCAGGAGCCCGCGAAGTTCCAGGCCGTCGGCGCCAAGATCCCCAAGGGCGTGCTGCTGTACGGCCGTCCGGGTACCGGCAAGACCCTGCTGGCCCGCGCTGTCGCGGGTGAGGCGGGCGTGCCGTTCTACTCGATCTCCGGCTCCGACTTCGTCGAGATGTTCGTGGGTGTCGGCGCCAGCCGCGTCCGCGACCTGTTCGAGCAGGCCAAGGCGAACGCCCCGGCCATCGTCTTCGTCGACGAGATCGACGCCGTCGGCCGGCACCGCGGTGCGGGTCTGGGCGGCGGTCACGACGAGCGCGAGCAGACCCTCAACCAGCTCCTGGTCGAGATGGACGGCTTCGACGTGAAGGGCGGCGTGATCCTCATCGCCGCCACGAACCGGCCCGACATCCTGGACCCGGCGCTGCTGCGTCCCGGCCGTTTCGACCGGCAGATCGCGGTCGACCCGCCGGACCTCCAGGGGCGCGTGGAGATCCTCAGCGTGCACCAGAAGGGCAAGCCGGTCGCACCGGACGTCGACCTCATGGCCGTCGCCCGCCGCACCCCCGGCTTCACCGGCGCCGACCTGAGCAATGTGCTCAACGAGGCGGCGCTGCTGACCGCGCGCAGCAACAAGAAGGTCATCGACAACGCCACGCTGGACGAGGCGATCGACCGCGTCGTGGCCGGTCCGCAGAAGCGCACCCGGATCATGTCGGACAAGGAGAAGAAGATCACCGCGTACCACGAGGGCGGACACGCCCTGGTCGCGGCGGCCTCGCCGAACTCCGACCCGGTCCACAAGGTGACGATCCTGTCCCGCGGCCGCGCGCTGGGCTACACGATGGTGCTGCCCGACGAGGACAAGTACTCCACGACGCGCAACGAGATGCTCGACCAGCTCGCCTACATGATGGGCGGCCGGGCGGCGGAGGAACTGGTCTTCCACGACCCGACCACCGGCGCGTCGAACGACATCGAGAAGGCCACCGCGACCGCCCGTGCCATGGTCACGCAGTACGGCATGACCGAGCGGCTGGGCGCGATCAAGTTCGGTTCCAGCGACTCGGAGCCGTTCCTCGGCCGTGAGATGGGTCACCAGCGCGACTACTCGGAAGAGGTCGCCGGGCTGGTGGACGAGGAAGTCAAGAAGCTCATCGAGACGGCGCACAACGAGGCGTGGGAAATCCTGGTCGAGAACCGGGACGTCCTGGACAACCTCGTTCTGAACCTGCTGGAGAAGGAGACCCTGAACAAGGAGCAGATCGCCGAGATCTTCGCTCCGATCGTCAGGCGTCCCCCGCGTCCGGCCTGGACGGGCTCCGCCCGTCGTACGCCGTCCACCCGCCCGCCGGTGCTCTCTCCCAAGGAGCTGGCACTGACCAACGGCTCGCAGCCGGCCAACGGCATCACGACGGGTTCGGTCAGCACGACCAAGCCCGTCGCGGAGCCGGTCGACCGTCCCGAGGACGGCACGCCGGAGAGCTGACCGGCGCGAGCCGGTCAGGCACGAGAACAGGCAGTCCGGGCCGGACCCGGAATGCAGGCAGTGGCCCCAGGGTTTTAACCTTGGGGCCATTGCCGTTTTTGGGCCAGCTTTCCCACTTCGCCGAACTTCGGAGGAACGAGGCATCATGACCGACCCCGTGACGATCGACGGCGAGGGTTCGATCGGCGAGTTCGACGAGAAGCGGGCCGAGGCCGCGGTGCGCGAGCTGCTGTACGCGGTCGGCGAGGACCCCGACCGGGAGGGCCTGCGGGAGACCCCGGCGCGGGTGGCGCGCGCGTACAAGGAGATATTCGCCGGGCTCTGGCAGACGCCGGAGGACGTGCTGACCACCACCTTCGACCTCGGGCACGACGAGATGGTGCTGGTGAAGGACATCGAGGTGATGTCGTCCTGCGAGCACCACCTGGTGCCGTTCGTCGGCGTCGCGCACGTCGGCTACATCCCGGCCGTCAGCGGCAAGATCACCGGCCTGTCCAAGCTGGCCCGGCTGGTCGACGTGTACGCCCGCCGCCCGCAGGTGCAGGAGCGGCTGACCACGCAGGTCGCCGACGCCCTGATGCGCATCCTGGAACCGCGCGGGGTGATCGTGGTCATCGAGTGCGAGCACATGTGCATGACGATGCGCGGGGTCCGCAAGCAGGGCGCCAAGACCATCACCTCCGCCGTACGCGGCCAGCTCCGCGACCCCGCGACCCGCGCGGAGGCGATGAGCCTGATCCTCGGGCGCGGCTGACCGGGCACGCGGCTGACCGGGCACGGGCTGCCTCTGAGCGCGGGCCTGCTCGGGCACGGGCCTGGCGGCCCCCGGTAGGCACGGTGCGGTACGGGGCCGCCGTAGCCGTTACGTAGACGCGCCGTAGCTGTCACAGTTGCGTTGCCCGCGAAGGAACCCACAGACAGGGTTTCGCGTCCTACTGGGCGCCACTCACTCGCTCGTACTGGACCCTGGTGAAGCATGTCCGCTGACCGTGCCTGTGCCCCGCGTTCGCGCCGCTGGCGGCTGCGACCCTCCGCCGTCCCGGGGATCATCGGCAGCGCCGCCGCGGTCATCGGGCTGCTGGACGTGGTCTCCGCGGTCTTCCCGGCCTTCCGCAACGGCCGGATGCACCACATGGCCGCGGTCTTCCCCGGCACCGTCAGCTCGCTCGCCGCCGCCACCGCGGTCGTCACCGGCGTCCTGCTGCTGATGCTCGCGCATGCGCTCAAGCGCGGGAAGGTCCGCGCCTGGTGGGCGGCCGTCGTGCTGCTGCCGGTCGGCGCGGCCACCCAGCTCGTCTACCGGCACTCGATCTTCGGGGCCCTGGTCTCGCTCGGCCTGCTGTGGGTGCTGATCTCCTACCGCGACGAGTTCACCGCGCTGTCCGACCCGCGCACCCGCTGGCGGGCCCTGCTGAACTTCGTCGGCCTCAGCACCGTCGCCTTCTCCCTCGGCCTGGTCATCACCAGCGCCCACCCGTCCTCCGAGCGCGGCAACCCCGGCTTCCTCGACCGCTGCGAGCACGTCCTGCTCGGCCTGTTCGGCTTCGAGGGACCCGTCACGTACACCAGCGACCGGGTCAACGACCTGGTCGGCTACTCGCTGGGCGGCCTCGGCCTGCTCATCGCGATCTCCACCGCCTTCCTCGCGCTGCGCCCCGGACGCCCGGTCGCCGAGCTGAGCGAGGCCGACGAGGACCGGCTGCGCGCCCTGCTGGCCCGGCACGGCGCCCGCGACTCGCTCGGCCACTTCGCGCTGCGCCGCGACAAGTCCGTGGTCTTCTCGCCCAGCGGCAAGGCCGCCGTCTGCTACCGCGTGGTGTCCGGCGTCATGCTCGCCAGCGGCGACCCGATCGGCGACGTCGAGGCGTGGCCCGGCGCCATCGAGCAGTACATGGAGCTGGCCCGCGCGCACGCCTGGCTGCCCGCCGTCGTCGGGTGCAGCGAGACCGGCGGCGAGGTGTGGACCCGCGAGACCGGCCTGGACGCCCTGGAGCTGGGCGACGAGGCGATCGTCACCACCTCCGCCTTCACCCTCCAGGGCCGCGCCATGCGCAATGTCCGCCAGATGGTCAAGCGCATCGAGCGGTCCGGATACGTGTGCCGGGTACGCCGGGTGCGGGACCTCAGCGAGGACGAGAAGCACCGCGTACGGCTGGCCGCGGACGCCTGGCGCGGCACCGACACCGAGCGCGGCTTCTCCATGGCGCTCGGCCGCTTCGGCGAGGAGCTGGACGGGGACTGCGTGGTCGTCACCGCGCACAAGGACCGCGAGCCCGGCGCCCCGCACCCCGAACTGGGCGACCTGCGGGCCGTGCTGCACTTCGTGCCCTGGGGCGCGGACGGCATGTCCCTGGAGCTGATGCGCCGCGACCGGGCCGCCGACCCCGGCCTGAACGAACTGCTGATCGTCGCCGCGCTCCAGGAGGCGCCCGCCCTCGGGATCGCCCGCGTGTCGCTGAACTTCGCGATGTTCCGCTCCGCGCTGGCCCGCGGCGAACGGATCGGCGCGGGCCCGGTGCTGCGCGGCTGGCGCGGTCTGCTGGTGTTCCTGTCCCGCTGGTTCCAGATCGAGTCGCTGTACAAGTTCAACGCGAAGTTCCAGCCCGAGTGGGTGCCGCGCTTCCTGGTCTTCCCCAACTCCCGTGACCTGCCCAGGATCGGCTTCGCCATCATGCAGGCCGAGGGCTTCGTCACGCTGTCCCTTCCGCTGCCCGACGCCGTCCAGCGTTTCCTGCCCGGGCGCGCCACCCGCCCCCCGCACCGGCACAAGCCCGGCTACGCGACGTCGGTGGACGCGACCGAGCGGAGTGCGGTGGCGTAGGGCGTAGCCCCTACGCTGGGCGCATGAGTACGTTGCTGGGCCGCGTCAGGCCCGTCGGACTGCCGGAGTGGGACCGCTGCGCGGTCATGGGCGTGGTGAACGTCACGCCCGACTCGTTCTCCGACGGCGGGCGGTGGTTCGACCCGGAGCTGGCCGTCAAGCACGGCCTCGATCTCGTGGCGCAGGGCGCCGACATGGTGGACGTGGGCGGCGAGTCCACCCGGCCCGGCGCCAAGCGGGTCGACGAGGCGGAGGAGTTGCGCCGGGTCGTGCCGGTGGTGCGGGAGCTGGCCGCGGCCGGGGTGCTGGTCAGCGTCGACACGATGCGCGGCTCGGTCGCCGAGCAGGCGGTCGCCGCGGGCGCCCGGCTGGTCAACGACGTGAGCGGCGGCCTCGCCGACCCCGCGATGGTCCCCGCGGTCGCCGCCGCCGGGGTGCCGTTCGTCGTCATGCACTGGCGCGGCCAGAGCATCGACATGAACAACCGGGCCGTCTACGCCGACGTGCTCGGCGAGGTCGTCACCGAACTGCGCGCGGGCCTGGACCGGGCGGTGGCCGGCGGCATCGACCCCGGCCTGGTGATCCTCGACCCGGGCCTGGGCTTCGCGAAGACCGCGGACCACGACCTGACGCTGCTGGCCCACCTGAGCGCGCTGCGCGAACTGGGCCGTCCGCTGCTGGTCGCCGCCTCCCGCAAGCGGTTCCTCGGCCGCATCCTGGCCGGTGACAACGGCGAACCGCCGCCCGCCAGGGAACGCGACGCGGCCACCGCGGCCGTCACCGCCATCGCCGCCCGCGAGGGCGCCTGGGCGGTCCGCGTCCACGAGGTGCACGCCAGCGCCGACGCCGTCCGCGTCGCCCGCGCCATCGAGATCGGGGGGGTCCGCGCATGACGCCGCGCACCGCGGAGGCCCGCGCCGTCGAGCGGGCCAACCAGGCGTTCTACGACGCCGTGGAGACCTCGGACCTGGACGCGCTGGAGTCGGTGGTCCTGGACGGGCCGCTGGCCGAGTCGGTGGCCGTCGTGCACCCCGGCTGGCCGGTGCTGCGCGGACGCCGCGAGGTCATGCGGTCGTACGCGCTGATCATGGCCAACACGGATTACATCCAGTTCTTCCTGACCGACGTGGAGGTCGCCGTCGACGGCGACAGCGCGGTGGTCACCTGCACCGAGAACATCCTGACCGGCGGCCCCGCCGAGGAGGACGGCTCCGCGGGCTCGCTCGTCGGCGGCCTGGTGGTGGCCACCAACGTCTTCCGCCGCACCGCCGACGGCTGGCGGATGTGGGTCCACCACGGCTCGCCGGTGCTGGCGGAGGACGACGACGAGGACGACGAGGACGGCGAGGGCCCCGGCGGATCCGGCGGTCCCGGCGACGATCTGCTGGACGACGAGGGCTTCGACGGGACGGCGGGAGCGTGACCGCGGGCCGCCCGTGACCGGCTCTGTCGGTGACCGACGGTAGATTCGGAGCAGACGACGGGGCGGACCGCCCCGTCCGCCGCCGGCCGGGACACCCCGGACGGCGGCCGTCCGACCGACCGGCGGGAGAGAGTTCGTGGATCGTGTCACGCTGCGGGGCCTGAAGGCCCTGGGCCACCACGGTGTGTTCGAGCACGAGCGCGAGGACGGCCAGGTCTTCGTCGTGGACCTCGTGCTGGGCCTCGACACGGCCCCCGCGGCGGCCGATGACGACCTCACCAGAACCGTGCATTACGGTGTGGTCGCCGAAGAGGTCACGGCCGTCGTCTCCGGCGAACCGGTCGACCTCATCGAAACCCTCGCCCAGCGCATCGCCGACACGTGCCTGGCGCACGACGTCGTGCAAGAGGTCGAGGTGACCGTGCACAAACCGGACGCGCCGATCACCGTGCCCTTCGACGACGTGACCGTGACCATCACCCGGAGGCGCCCGTGAACTCCCCCCGTCGGGAGCACGCCCACAAGCCCGCGTTCGACCCGACCGTGCAGCCCGTACCGGCCTCCGTGGTCGCGCAGGTCGACGCGGCGGACTTCACCCTGAACAACCCCAAGACCGCGGTGATCGCCCTCGGCGGCAACCTCGGCAACCGGCTGGAGACCCTGCAAGGCGCGGTCGACGCGCTGGAGGACACCCCCGGCGTCCGGGTCAAGGCCGTCTCGCACGTGTACGAGACCGAGCCCTGGGGCGTTCCCGAGGGCTCCCAGGCCACGTACTTCAACGCGGTGGCGCTGGTGCGCACCACGCTGCCGCCCGAGTCGCTGCTGGAGCGCGCCCAGGCCATCGAGGAGGCGTTCCTGCGGGTGCGCACCGAGCGCTGGGGGCCGCGCACCATCGACGTCGACATCATCGCGTACCAGGACGTGGCCTCCGACGACCCGGCGCTGACACTTCCGCACCCGCGCGCCCACGAGCGTGCCTTCGTGCTCGTGCCGTGGTACGACGTGGACCCGGCGGCCGAACTGCCGGGGCACGGCCCGGTCGCGGAACTGATCGGGGCGGTCGGCTCCGCGGGGGTGCGACGGCGCACGGACGTGGAACTCCGGCTGCCCGAATAATCGTTGGGACCTGCGTACCGCGCATCCGCCACGGGCGGGCGCGGGCGGACGAGCGCACACAGGCGCGCGGACGGCGCACTGCACAGAAAGTGGAGGCGGGCACTCGGTGAGGACGCTGCGGATCAGGACGCTGGCGGGGCTCTTCGCGGTGGCGGGCGTGCTCTCATGGGCCGCCGCGCGGCTGTGGGACCACGTCGGGACGCTGCCGGGCGTGCCGGTCGCCGCGCCGATCGTGCTCGCGCTGATCGCCGTCGCGCTCCTGGCCACCGCGCTGTCGCTGCGCGCCCGGCTCAAGGCGCAGCGCGAACGGCACCCGGGCGCCAAGGGCGTCGACCCGCTGGCCGCCGCCCGCGCGGTCGTCTTCGGCCAGGCCAGCGCCCTCGTCGCGGCCCTCGTCGTCGGCATGTACGCGGGCACCGGGCTCTACCTGGTGATGTACGACCTCGACATGGACCCGCGCCGCCAGCAGGCCATCTACGCGGGCCTGGCCGTCGTCGCCGGGATCGCGGTGATCGCCGCCGCGATCTTCCTGGAGCGGGTCTGCCGCCTCCCCGAGGACGACGACACGGTGCCGCACGGCACGACCCCGCACCGCCGCTGACCCGCGCCCGAGGTGCCCGTGTCCCGGCCGCACCTCCCGCCCCCGGGTACGTATCCCGCATCCTGAGACGTATCCGACACCCGTGGTCCCCGCCGTTGCGGGGCCGACGCCACCACTCGGACGTCCGGCTTGACCGGTGGGCGGGTGGCGTGGTTCAGTCCGCTACGTGAGCGAACCCGGATGGCATCTGCACCGGAAGGTCCACCTGGACCTCGTCCGGTACGCGGGCTGCATCTGTACGACCGCGCGCTGACGCGCGCCTCCGACGTCCTTCGTTCATCTTTCGCGTCGTAGCCGCAGCCCCGGCCTGATTTTCGTACGAACCCGGCACGCTTCATTCTCAAGGGATCTCTCGTACGCACGCCCCCGCTGCCCGCCGACGCGGCGTATCCCCGGGTGGTGTCCCTTGAATTCCGCTGCTCCCTCGTCCGAACCCGCCGCCGCTTCCGCCTCCGCCGTGTCCACTGTCTCCACCGCGCCCTCGACCGCTCCCGTCGCGCCCACCGCTGCCGATCTCCTCGACTTCGCCCGCAAGGTGGCCGCCGACCCCGCCGTCGTCGGCGATCTGCCGCTCGACCCCGAAGGCCGCACCTGGGTACGGCTGGAGGGCCCCGGCGGCGCGGAGGCGTGGCTGATCGGCTGGCCGCCCGGCGCCGAGACCGGCTGGCACGACCACGGCGGCTCGTACGGCGTCTTCGTCACCGCCGCCGGTGAGCTGACCGAGCAGTCGCTGTCCGTGCCGCTGCCCTCCGAGGGCTGGCGCTCCCTGGAACTGGCCGAGGGCCTGGACCGCAGGCGCGTGCTGCCGGAAGGCGTCGGCCGCGCCTTCGGCCGCAACCACGTCCACCAGGTCACCAACAGCTCCCCGTCCTCGCACGCCGTCTCGGTGCACGCCTACTACCCGCCGCTGCCGCTGATCCGCCGCTACAGCCGCAAGGGCAGCACGCTGCGCCTGGAGCTGGTCGAGCGCCCGGAGGAGTGGTGACCGCGCTCGACGCGCGCCTGGCGGCCGTACGAGCCCGGCTGGACCGGCTGGGCCCCGAGGCCGCCGTCCGCGCCGCGGAACGCGACGGCGCCCTGCTGGTCGACATCCGCTACGGCGCGCTGCGCGACCGCGACGGCACGATCCCCGGCGCCGTCATCGTCGAGCGCAACGAACTCGAATGGCGGCTGGACCCCGAGGGCACCCACCGCCTCCCGCAGGCGACGGGCCCCGGCCTGACCGTCGTCGTGATCTGCAACGAGGGGTACGCGTCCTCGCTCGCCGCCGCCTCCCTCCAGGACCTCGGACTGCGCGCGGCCACCGACCTGGACGGCGGTTTCCAGGCGTGGCGCGCGGCGGGCCTGCCGGTCACCGCGCCGGACGGCACCCCGACGGTCCCCACCGCGCACATCGCGGCACAGGCCGAAGGCGCTTTCTGATCCCGCTACTGATCCCGCTACCGATCGCGACTCTGATCGCGGCACTGATCCCGTCGCGGGGAAGCTCAAGATCAAATTCCCGGAGTGCGTCGGGGAATACCCCAACAACCCCTTCCGTGAACTGGAGTTGACGTCGGACCCAGGTCGCCGAACCTGGGTATCGGCGCCGCCGTAATCGCCCGCGCGGGCCCGGCACCGGACCCCGCGCCGGGCCCAACGGGGGCGGCCCCGGGGCCCGGTGGGGCGGCGCGGACGGGCCTCGGCGCCGCCGCGGCGGCACATGAGGACGGCATTGGCCGACGGCACATGGGGGGACACATCGTGCAGCGCCGAATGCCCTCCGTATTCGCCGGACGAATCGCCGTGAGAATCCGCCCAGATATTCGGGACCCGCCTCCCCACGATCCCTTCACACACGCTAAATTTCTGGCCATGCCCCGTGGACGTCACCGCCATTCGCAGCCGCTGCACCGGATGCTGCCGCCGCTGACCGTCGTCGGCAGCGCCGCGGTCCTCGCCGCCGCCGCCCTGTTCTCCGGCGATACGGGCGTGATCCGGGTGCTCACCGTCGCCACCGCGCTGACCGCGTGCGCGGGCGCCGCCCTCGCCCGCACCTGGGACCGCTCCGCCGGCCGTACGGTCGCCGAACTCGAAGCGGCGCGCGTCCGCGAGGAGTGGCGGACCGACGAGCGGGCCGCCGAGTTGGAGACGGACCTGGAGGAGTCCCGCGAGATACGCGGGCGCCTGGAGAAGAAACTCCGGGCCAAGCGCGGGGAATTGGCCAGGCTCCGCACCGAGCACGCCGACCTGCTCCGCCGGTACGCCACCGCCGAGAGCGAGCGCGCCCAGGTGCTGGAGAGCCGCCGTCAGCTCCAACTGGACTCCGCCCCGCGGCAGCTCGCCCTCACCGGCGGTGCCTCGCCGGTCGGCCCCGCCGCCTTCCTCAAGGCCGATCAGGCGCTGCGGGACCTCGGCCGCAACGCCGCCCGCCAGCAGGCCAGGCGCACCGTCGAGGACGCCCGCCGCCGCGACACCGCGGGCCCCGAGGACGAGCCGCAGGGCCGCCACGCGGCGGAGGCCGAGAGCCACACCCGGACCGCCGCGCCCGCCACGTCACCGGCCGGACTGCCGGTCCGCGAACACCGCCTCGTCCCGGCCGTCGCCGCCGCCGTCCTGCCCTACGCGCAGCCCCAGCGCTCGCCGGGCGCCCCCGGCGGCAACGGCAGCCGGGCCATCGGCGGCTTCGACTTCTTCGGCACGCAGAAGCCCGCGGGCGGTGCGGACCCGGAGGACGTCTCCGGGGTGGACGCGCTGGACGACGTGGCCGACCTGGACGACGTCGTGGGGGACGAGGCCGTCGCGGAACACGCCCAGGCCGTCGCGGAGTCGGGCCCCGAGGTCATCGACCTCACGGCCCACGACGAGACCGAACAGCTCGACATGTCGGAACTGCGCGCCCAGGCCTGACGGCGCGGGGGATTCACGCCAGCGGGCGCACGTCCAGCGCGGCCAGCCGCCCCGGCTCGGTGACGATGTCGACGGCCGTGATCCGCCCGTCCGCCGCCGAGACCGCGAAGGTCAGGACCCGCGCGTCCGCGGTGTCCAGGTCCACCGCCGCCGCCAGGAGCCCGTCGACCAGCACCAGCCGCGCCGTGGAGGCCATCGCGGCGTAACTGACCGCGCCGCGCGCGACGTTGGCCGCGCCCCGGCGGGTGGAGGTGACGCCGGGCCGCCCGGGGACGTCGGAGCGGACGGTGACCTCGGGGTCCAGGACCGCGAGGAGCGCGTCGAAGTCCCCGTCGCGCGCCGCGGCGAGGAACGCCTCGACGGCCGCGCGCCGCAGCGCCGGGTCGGGGTCGGAGACCTCGGTGCCGCCCTGGACGCGGCGCCGGGCGCGGCTGGCGAGCTGGCGGGCGGCGGCGGGGGTGCGCTCCACGATGGGCGCGATGTCGTCGAAGGGCACGGCGAACATGTCGTGCAGCACGAAGGCGAGCCGTTCGGCCGGGTCCAGGGTCTCCAGGACGACGAGCAGGGCCAGCCCCACCGAGTCGGCCAGCAGGGCCTGCTGCTCGGGCCCCGGCGCGGGCAGCGTCACCGCGCCCACGTACCCGTACTCGTATCCGTCCGGCGCGGTGATCGGCTCCTCGCGGCGGGTGCGGCGCGAGCGCAGCATGTCCAGGCAGACCCGGCCGACCACCGTGGTCAGCCAGCCGCCGAGGTTGCGGACCTCGGCGGCGTCGGTGCGGTTCAGCCGCAGCCACGCCTCCTGGACGGCGTCGTCCGCCTCGTCGGCCGAGCCGAGCATCCGGTAGGCCACGGCCCGCAGATGGGCGCGGTTCGCCTCGAACCGCGCCGCCAGCAGCTCTCTGCCGTCCTTGCCGTCGTCCCTGCCGTCTTCAAGGCCGTCGCGCACGCCGTCGTGCCCACCGTCGTCCATGGGTGCGTCCATCGGTCGGTCCTCCGTCACATGTCGTCACTCTCCTGACGGACCAGTGACCCCGAATGTGACGCGCGGACCGCCCGGCGGCGCTACTTGTCGACGTCGCCGACCACGAAGAACATCGACCCGAGGATCGCGACCATGTCCGACACCAGCGTGCCCGGCAGCAGCACCGCCAGCGCCTGGATGTTGTTGTACGACGCGGAGCGCAGCTTCAGCCGGTACGGCGTCTTCTCGCCCTTCGACACCAGGTAGTAGCCGTTGATGCCGAGCGGATTCTCGGTCCACGCGTAGGTGTGCCCCTCGGGGGCCTTGAGCACCTTCGGCAGCCGCTGGTTGATCGGCCCCGGCGGCAGCTCCGCCAGCCGGTCCAGGCACGCGTCCGCGAGGTCCAGCGCGTTGTGCGTCTGCTCCAGCAGCACCTCGAAGCGCGCCAGGCAGTCGCCCTCGGTCCTGGTGACCACCCTCAGGGTGTCGCCCAGCTCCCCGTACGCCAGATACGGCTCGTCGCGCCGCAGGTCGAAGTCGACGCCGGAGCCGCGCGCGATCGGCCCGCTGACGCCGTACGCGTGCACGGCCTCGCGGGACAGGACGCCGACACCGCGGGTCCTGCCGCGGAAGATCTCGTTGCCGAGCACCAGGTCGTCGAAGCGGCCCATCCGCGACCGCACCCCGGCGACCGCCTGGCGCACCCGCCCCTGCCAGCCGTTGGGCAGGTCCTCCTTCAGGCCGCCGACCCGGTTGAACATGTAGTGCATCCGGCCGCCGGAGACCTCCTCCATCACGTGCTGGAGGTTCTCCCGCTCGGAGAAGGCGTAGAAGATCGGCGTGATCCCGCCCAGCTCCAGCGGGTACGAGCCCAGGAACATCAGGTGGTTCAGCACCCGGTTCAGCTCCGCGAGCAGCGTCCGCGTCCACACCGCGCGCTCCGGCACCTCCATGCCGAGCATCCGCTCGACCGACAGCACCACACCCAGCTCGTTCGCGAACGCCGACAGCCAGTCGTGCCGGTTCGCCAGCATCACGATCTGCCGGTAGTCCCGCGCCTCGAACAGCTTCTCCGCGCCCCGGTGCATGTATCCGACGATCGGCTCCGCGCTGCGGATCCGCTCCCCGTCCAGCACCAGCCGCAAGCGCAGCACCCCATGCGTGGACGGGTGCTGCGGCCCGATGTTCAGCACCATGTCGGTGCCCTCGGCCGCCCCGCCGACTCCGATCGTGGTCTCCGTCATGCCGCCATCCTCTCAGGACTCCCCGCCCGTATCCCACGGGCGGTGCCGGGCCCGCGGGCTCAGCGCGCCCGCGGCGACCGCCGTGCCTCCGCCGAGTCCTGAGCCGCCGCCAGGACGCCGGTCACGCCGACCTCCGTCACCAGCCAGGTGAAGTCGCCGAGGCCGCCGCGGGCGGTCAGTTCGGCGGCCTCGCCCGCAGCGGCGAGGCCGCGGACGTAGGCGGCCGGGTCGGCGGCGGCCAGGGCGAGCGGGGGGCGGGCGGCGGAGAGGCCGAGGGAGCGCAGGGCGGCGCGTTGGGGGAGCGCCGTACCCGGCAGGGCGTCGAGGGCGACATGGGCGGTGAGGTCGCGGGAGCCGTCGGGGACGGGCTCCACCTGGCGGCCGTCGCGGTAGCCGGTGAGCGTGCCGTACGGGGGCCGCGCCGCGCGCGTGTGGGCGTAGTCGACGGCGACGGCCGCCCCGGCGTCCAGCGAGCCGACCGCCTCGGCCCAGGCGGCCTCGCGCGGCAGCCCGATCTCGGCGCGGGCGCCGGGCTCCGGCGACGGCGGCCACCACCGCTCCAGCCACCGCGCGTCGGCGCCGCGCACCGGCTCGCCGAGGCGCTCCGCGCCGTCGGCCGGGCGGACCAGCACCTGGCGGGGCACGCCCGCCCCGTCCGTCTCGGCGACGTCGAGCGGCACATTGTCCAGCCACTCGTTGGCGAAGAGCAGGCCGCGCACACCGTGCGGCGGCCGGTCGCTCCAGGTGATCCGCGGGTCGAGGCCCGGCGGGCGCGGCGCGCGTTCGACGGCGTGGACGCGTACGCGGCCGGCGACCGGCGCGGGGAGCGCGGCCAGCACCCCGGAGCACAGCTCCGCGCGGCCCGCGCCCATGTCGGTGAAGGCCAGCTCGGCCGGGTGCCCGAGGGCCGCGTCGACCCGGACCAGCAGCTCGGCGACGGCCCCCGCGAAGAGCGCGGAGGCGTGCACGGAGGTACGGAAATGCGCCGCGGGCCGCTCCCGTACGAAGAAGCCCTCGGGGCCGTACAGGGCGCGGTCCATGGCCTCCCGCCAGGGCACCCACCGCTCCCGCCACTCGCTGTCCACGGGGTTAACGGTACGTGTCCGGTGAAGTGTGCCTGCTCACAGGGGAACCTTCCTGACCTGGAGATGCGTCGAAGGCTTGAGCGGGGTGTCTCTCGGGGCCGGTAGTGTTCCGGAGATACCACAGGCGCCGCGACGGCGTGTGCAGCGTGTGTGCAGTGCAGTGAGGGAGTGGACAGCGGATGACTGCCGGAAACGACGGCGCCCCTGAGAACGACGACCCGTTCGGTTATCTCTACCGGTCGGAGGGCGGCGAGCAGCAGCCCGAGCAGGCCCCGGTGCAGCAGCCGGGCATGCCGCGTACCTCGCACCACCAGATCCAGCGGGTCGGTGAGCGTCGTCCGCAGCCGCCGCAGACACCCTCGGGCTACGGCTACCCGCAGCAGCAGTCGCCCTCCGGTTACGGCTATCCGCAGCAGACCCAGCAGCAGACGCAGGCGTACGGCCAGCAGCCCGGCCAGCAGCAGTACGGCGGCCAGCAAGGGCAGCAGGGCCAGCAGGGATATCCGGGTCAGCAGGGTTATCCCGGCCAGCAGCCTCCCGCGCAGCCCCCGCACACCCGTCGCGCGGGCGGCGGCGGCCAGCAGGGCGGCGGCGCGCCCAACCGCAAGGGCCTGCTGATCGCGGCGGTCGCCGTGGTCGCGGCCGTGGCCATCGGCATCGCCTTCGCGATGACCAACGGCTCGGGCGACGGCGACAAGAAGGCCAGCGACAAGCCCTCCAGCCCGGCGGTCACCTCGGCCGCGCCCACGGAGACGACGCCGTCGGCCTCCGCGGAGCCGACCCCGTACGACTCGAAGAAGACCGACGCCTCGACGCTCGTCCTGACGGGCGGCGCGCAGACGAGCACCGAGCACCCGGGCGCGAGCGCGGCGGGCGGCACCTATGTCGACCACCTGACGCAGGTCGGCGCGACCGTGACGTGGACGGTGACGGTGCCGAAGGACGGCCCGTACACGCTCTTCACGTACTACGGGAACGCGGGCGACGACGCGACGCTCACCCTCGGGGTGAACGGCAAGGCGCGCAGCGGCCCCGTCAATCTGAAGAACTACGGCCACTACACGGACTGGGCGAAGGCGTGGAACAACCACACCTACTCCTGGATCGACCTCAAGGAGGGCTCCAACACCGTGACGCTGAGCTGCCAGCAGGGCAATCAGTGCGCGGTCAACCTGGACCAGTTCGAACTCAAGCAGGGCCAGGTCACCGAGTAGCCGCCGCCGGGGCCCGCCCTCACACCGCCGCGCCGGGCTCCGCGGGCACCACCGTCACCTGGGGCAGCAGCTCCGCGTAGACGGCCGCGTCGAATTCGCCCGCCGCGGGCGCCGCGACCGTGGCCGCCGACAGCGCGACCGCCCGCGCCAGCCGCCGCGGCCACGTCAGGCCCTCCGCGAGCCCGGACAGCAGCCCCGCCACCGCCGAGTCGCCCGCGCCCGTCGGATTTCCCGCCAGGCGCGCGGGCGGCAGCGCCTGCCAGCCGCCCTCCTCGGTCAGCGCCAGCATCCCGTCCTCGCCGAGCGAGGCGGCCACCGCGCGGGCGCCGCGCCGCCGGGCGTCACCGGCCGCGCGGGCGGGCTCGGAGAAGCCGGTCAGGCCGGTCAGCTCCACCGCGTTCGGCTTGATCAGGTCGGGGCGCGCGGCCAGCCCGCGGCGCAGCGGCTCCCCGCTGGTGTCCAGCAGCACGAACACCCCGGCGGCCCGCGCCTCGCGCACCAGCTCCGCGTACGCGCCCACCGGCAGCCCCGGCGGCAGGCTGCCGCACAGCGCCACGGCCGTCGCGCGGCCGTCGGCGAGCAGCGCGCGGTAGCGCTCCAGGAACCCGCCCCACTCGCGCGGGGTGACCGTGGGCCCCGGTTCGTTGAACATCGTCGTGTCGCCGGTCGTGTCGTCCACGACGCCCACCGTGCGGCGGGTGGTGCCCGCGATGGGCACCAGCGCGTCGGTCAGCAGCCCGTCGTCGTACTCGGCGGCCCGCTCGGCGAGCCGTTCGCGCAGCTCGGCGCCGACCGGGCCGCCGACGAAGCCGGTGACGACGGCGGGGCGGCCGAGCGCGGCCAGCACGCGGGCGACGTTGAGTCCCTTGCCGCCGGGGCGTTCCGCGGTGTGGGTGACCCGGTGGGTGGAGTGCGGTCGGAGCGACGGGACCCGGTAGGTCACATCGAGGGCGGCGTTCAGCGTGACGGTGATGATCACCTGACGATGATGACAAAAGTACGGCGGTCGGCCCAGTGCGCGCCGACCGCCGTTACGCAGCTTTTAGCGAGAATCCGCGAAAATCGGGTGAACTCACCGCCCGGACGCCCCCGAACACGCCTGCCGGGCGCCCCCGCACACGCCTGCCGGACGCCCCCGAACGCGCCTGCCGGGCGCACCCTCCGGCGACGGCTAGTCGGGCCGGACGACCCACTCGCCCTTGCGCATGACGCCCACCAGGTCGTACGCCGCGTCCAGCACCACCAGGTCCGCGTCCTTGCCGGGCTCCAGCGTGCCGATGCGGTCGTCCAGGCCGAGCAGCCGCGCCGGGTTGGTGGAGATGGCGCGTACGGCGTCGGTCAGCGACAGCCCGTCCAGCGTGACGGCCCGCTTGAAGGCGGTGTCCAGGGTGAGCGTCGACCCGGCGATCGAGCCGCCCTCGACCAGCCGTGCGACCCCGTCGAGCACCTCGACCTTCATCGGGCCCAGGTCGTAGTGGCCGTCGCCGAAACCGGCCGCGTCCATCGCGTCGGTGATGAAGGCGACCCGCCCGGCGCCCGCGCTCCCGAAGGCCAGCTCCAGGACGGCCGGGTGCAGATGCGTACCGTCGTTGATCAGCTCGACGGTCACCCGCTCGTCCTCCAGCAGCGCCGCGATCGGGCCGGGCGCGCGGTGCTGGAGCGGCGGCATCGCGTTGAACAGGTGGGTGGCCACGGTCGCGCCCGCGTCGATGGCCTCCAGCGTCTGCTCGTACGTGGCGTCGGTGTGGCCGATCGCCGCGATCACGCCGAGGTCGGCCAGCAGCCGTACGGAATCGATTCCGCCGGGCAGTTCGGCCGCCAGGGTGACCATCCGGACGGCCCCGCGGCCCGCCTCGACCAGCTTGCGCACATCGGCCGGGTCGGGGTCGCGCAGCAGCGCCTCGTCGTGCGCGCCCTTGCGGCACGGCGAGATGAACGGGCCCTCGTAGTGGATTCCGGCGAGGTCGCCCTGCTCCACCAGCTCGGACAGCAGCCCGGCCTGCTTGGCCAGGACGTCCAGCGCGTTGGTGACGGTCGAGGCGACCACCGTGGTCGTGCCGTGCGCGCGGTGGGTGCGCACACCGGTGAGGATGTCGTCGGCGGTGCCCGAGGTGAAGGACGCGCCGCCGCCGCCGTGGTTGTGGATGTCCACGAAGCCGGGCACGACGGTGTGGCCCGCGAGGTCCACGGTGGCCGTCGAGACGTGCTCGTCGGCCTCGTTCGCCGCGATCCGGGTGCCCTCGACGGTCAGCCGGCCGCCTTCCACCACACCTGACGGCAGGACCACACGGGCACCCGCCAGCACCGTGCGCTGCGTTGTCGTTACGGGGGCCATCAGGCGGTTACCTCCACGGAGAGTAGATCCCAGGCGAGCAGGCCGGCGCCCAGGCATCCAGCGGTGTCCCCCAGCGCGGCGGGGACGATGAGGGGGAGTTTCTGGAAGGTGATACGTGCCTCCACGGCCGCGCGCAGCGGCCCGAAGAGGGTGTCCCCGGCCTCCGCGAGCCCGCCGCCGATGATCAGCACACGCGGGTCCAGAAGGGTGAGCCCGGTGACCAGGCCGTCGGCCAGCGCGCCGATCGCCTCGCCCCACACCGCGAGCGCCCGCGGGTCGCCGGTCTCGACGGCGCGCGCGCAGTCCGCGGCGTCCGCGTCCGGGTCGCCGCTCGCCTCGGCCCAGGCGCGCGAGACCGCGCCCGCCGAGGCCAGCGCCTCGAGACAGCCGCGCTGCCCGCAGCCGCACTCCGGGCCGCCGGGGCGGACCACGATGTGCCCGATCTCGCCCGCGTAGCCGTGCGCGCCCGCCTCGATCCGGCCCTCGATGCCGATGGCGCCCGCGATTCCGGTGCCCAGCGGGAGGAAGAGGAAGCGGTCGGCGCCGTTGCCCGCGCCGATCCGGCCCTCGGCGAGGCCGCCGGTGCGGACGTCGTGGCCGAGCGCGACCGGTACGCCGTCCAGCCGCTCGGACATCAACGCCCGCAGCGGGACGTCCTTCCAGCGCAGGTTCGCGGCGTAGACGGCGATCCCGTTGACGTCGTCGACGATGCCGGGCACCGCGACCCCGGCCGCGGCGGCGGGTTCGCCGTACTCGCGCACGCCGTGGTCGCGCAGTTCGGCCGCGAAGTCGAGGATCGCGGCGACCACGGCGTCGGGGCCGCGTTCTCTGCCGGTCGGACGGCGCGCCTGGTGCAGGAGCGTTCCGTCCGCGCCGACCAGCGCGGCCTTCATTCCGGTGCCGCCCACATCGAGAGCGATGACATGTCTCACGGGGACAGTGTCGCGGCTAACACCTAAAAAGGTCTAGTCCACTCGGCGAGGAAAGATCACGCGTCAGGCGGCGTTTGCGGAGCAACGGGACACTCGGGCGCGCCGCGACGGGACATCCGGGGGACACACGACGGACGCCCGCCGGACGTACGCCGGTTCCGTGCCGCTTTCCGTGCCGCTTTCCGGGCTGGTCCCGCGCAGGTCGCGTGCCGCTCGCGTGCCGCTCTCCCGCCGGTCCCGGAGCGCGCCCGTCGCCGGTCCGCGCGCGGACCCGTTGCGCAAGCGATACCACTCATGGTGTAGACCTTGGGCAAAGGTGTGGGGAAGACTCGACGCTTCCGTAGCGGTACGCGAGCAAGTGTGCAAGAAGGCGGTAGGAACGGTGCAGCGGCGACGACTTCACGGCTTGGCGGCGATCGGCATCACGTCGGCCCTGGCGATCACCACTCTTACGGCGTGCGGCAACAGTTCACCGCTGAACAGCGACGTCACCCTGCACTTCGTCGCCGCCGACTACGGCGACCCGAAGACGAACAACAGCTCCAAGACGTACTGGGACGACCTCGCGCGCTCCTTCGAGGCGCGCAACCCGCACATCAAGATCAACGTCGAGATCATCGACTGGGACCACGTGGACGACAAGGTCGCCCAGATGGTCAAGGCGAACAAGGCCCCCGACGTCGCGCAGATCGGTTCCTACGCGGCCTACGCCGCCGGCAAGCAGCTCTACAGCGCCGACGAGCTGTTCCCGATCAGCATGCAGTCGGACTTCATCCCCTCGATGGTCAACGCCGGTTCCGTGGACCGCACCCAGTACGGCATACCCTTCGTCTCCAGCTCGCGCATGTTCTTCTACAACAAGAAGCTCTTCAAGAGCGCGGG
This sequence comes from Streptomyces sp. NPDC025721, assembly GCF_055558595.1. NCBI lineage: Bacteria > Bacillati > Actinomycetota > Actinomycetes > Kitasatosporales > Streptomycetaceae > Streptomyces > Streptomyces sp. NPDC025721. The sequence continues at coordinate 447,400 of NZ_JBVHMF010000001.1, forward strand.
CATCAAGCACGCCCCCGAGACCTGGGACGAGCTCAAGGCCGACGCGGTCAAGCTCAAGGCCGACGGCGTGAAGGTGCCCTACGGACTGCCGCTGGCCCCCGAGGAGGCGCAGGCCGAGTCCCTGATGTGGATGCTCGGCGCGCAGGGCGGCTACACCGACACCGTCGGCAGCTACACCTTCGACTCCGCGCCCAACGTCGAGGCGTTCGCCTGGGTCAAGAAGAACCTCGTCCAGACCGGCCTGGTCGGCCCGACCGACCCCGCCAAGACCAACCGCCGCGACACCTTCGCCGCCTTCCTGGCCGGCAAGGCGGGCATGGTCATGGGCCACCCCACCCTGCTCACCCAGGCCAAGGCCGCCGGTATCGACGTCGGCGTCGTCCCGCTGCCCGGCCAGAGCGGCCCCAGCAGCGACACCCTCGGCGTCGCCGACTGGATGATGGCGTTCAAGCAGAACGGCAACCGGGACGCGGACGGCAAATTCCTCCAGTTCGTCTTCAACGAGCAGAATTCGCTGAAGTTCCTCAACCAGTACGGGCTGCTGCCGGTGACCATCACCGCGTCCCAGGCGATGCGGAAAAACCCGGCCAACAAGGACCTGGTCCAGTTCCTGAACCTGCTGCCCGACGCCGTGTTCTACCCGGTCAACAAGACCTCGTGGGGCCCGGTCAGCGACGAGGTCAAGAAGAACATCGGCCAGGCCGTGCACGGCGACCCGAAGACGGTCCTGTCCGACCTCCAGCGCTTCGCGCTCACGACGGACTCCGGCAAGTAGCGGCCCGCGGCGGTACGGTGACGGCCGTCGGGTACGCCGACGGCCCGACCGCACCGACAGGGGAGAGGGGCGCCATGACACGGGAAGAACCGCTCTCCGCGCGCGACATCGCCGTCCTGGCCATCGCCGCCCGCACCTGGACCGGACCGGGACCGCGCGAACGGGCCATACGCGAACGCCTCGGCATGTCCCCGACCGCGTACTTCCAGCTCCTCAACGCCCTGCTGGACGACCCCCGGGCCGTCGCCCACGACCCGGTGACGGTCAACCGGCTGCGCAAGGAGCGCGACGCCCGCCGCGACCTGCGCTGACGGCCCGCGCGGGGCGCGCGTGCCACCGTACGCCGGGCATGCGCCCGGGGGACGCGGGTAGGGTCGGCTGCATGGCCTCCGCCGACATCCCCGCCCCCACCACGCCCGAGGGAAAGGAAGGTCTCGCGGCGCTGCTCGCGCGGCCGGAACGCGCCGTCGTCGCCCTTGACTTCGACGGCACCCTCGCCCCGATCGTGCCCGACCCCGAGCAGGCCCGCGCCCACCCCGGCGCCGTCCCCGCCCTCGTCAGGCTCGCCCCGCACCTCGCCGCCGTCGCCGTCGTCACCGGCCGCCCGGCGGGCGTCGCCGTACGCTACGGCGGCTTCGCCGGGGTCGCGGGACTCGAACACCTCGTCGTGCTCGGCCACTACGGCGCCGAGCGCTGGGACGCGCCCACCGGCTCCGTCCACACCCCCGGCGACCACCCCGGCGTCACCTCGGTCCGCGCCGAGCTGCCCGGCTTCCTCGACCGCAACGGCGCCTGGCGCGGCACCTGGGTGGAGGACAAGGGCCGCGCGGTCGCCGTCCACACCCGCCGCGCCGAGGACCCCGACGCCGCCTTCGAGGCGCTGCGCGGTCCGCTGGCCGAACTCGCCGCCCGGCACGGCCTCATGGTCGAGCCCGGCCGCTTCGTCCTCGAACTGCGCCCGCCCGGCGTGGACAAGGGCGTCGCCCTGGCCGCCTACCTCCGCGAGGTCGGCGCCGGCTCGGTGCTCTACGCGGGCGACGACCTCGGCGACCTCGCCGCCTTCGCCGCCGTCCAGGCCCTGCGCGAGGACGGCCTGCCCGGCCTGCTCGTCGCCAGCGCCGCGCCCGAGACGCCCGAGGAAGTCCTCCGCGCCGCCGACCTCGCCGTCCCCGGCCCCGAGGGCGTCGTCTCCCTCCTCGACGCCCTCGCGGACGCCCTGGACTGAGCCCGGACCCGGTGCTCAGCCGTCCAGGGCGTGCAGCTGGTCCAGGAACCAGCGGGACGGGGGGAGCGCGGTGGCCGCGTCGGCGAGGCGCTTGGTGCGCTCGGCGCGGTCCGCCTCCGGGAGGGTGAGGGCCGTGTGCAGGGCGGCGGCGGTCTCGCGGATGTCGTACGGGTTGACGACGATCGCGTCGTCGCCCAGCTCGGCGAAGGCGCCCGCCTCGCGGGACAGCACCAGGGCCACCCCGTTGTCGGAGACGACGGGGACCTCCTTGGCGACGAGGTTCATGCCGTCCCTGATCGGGTTGACCAGGGCCACGTCGGCGAGCCGGTAGGCGGCCAGGGAGCGGGCGAAGTCGTCGTCGACCTTGAGCAGCACCGGCTGCCAGTCGGGCGTGCCGAATTCGGCGTTGATCTCCTCGGCCAGCCGGGCGACCCCCTCGGTGTACTCGCGGTAGACCGCGAGATCCTGCCGGGAGGGGTAGGCGAAGGCGACGTGGACGACCCGGCTGAGCCATTCGGGGTGCTCCTGGAGGAGCTGCCGGTAGGCGAGCAGGCCGCGCACGATGTTCTTGGACAGTTCCGTACGGTCCACGCGCACGATCAGCTTGCGGTCGGCACCCGTCTCCGACCGCAGCCGCGTGATGCGCTCGGCGACGTCCGGGCGGTGCGAGCGCTCGCGCAGGAAGTCGCCGTCGGCACCGAGGCCGTGCACGCCGAGCCGGGTCGTACGGCCGCGGTGGGTGACCGCCCGGCCGTCGTCGCCGAGCGTGGCGCCCAGCACGCTGACGCAGCACGCGGCGAAGGCGTCGGCCCAGCGGCGGGTCAGGAACGCGGCGCGGTCCGCGCCGAGGATGCCTTCGAGCAGTTCTGCGGCGATGTCGTCGGGCAGCAGCCGGAAGTAGTCCGGCGGCGCCCACGGGGTGTGCGTGAAGTGGCCGATCCGCAGGTCGGGGCGGCGGGCCCGGAGCAGCGCCGGGACCAGCGACAGGTGGTAGTCCTGCACCAGGACGTGCGCGCCGTCCGCCGCCTCCTCCGCCAGCGCCTCGGCGAACGCCTCGTTGTACGCCTGGTACGCCGCCCACTGGCCGCGGAAGTCCTCGTCGAAGAGCGGCTCGAACGGCGTCTGGTAGAGCAGGTGGTGGACGAACCACAGCACCGAGTTGGCGATGTCGTTGTACGCGGCCTCGAAGACGCTCTCCTCGACGGCGATCATCCGGGCGCCCGGCTCGCCGACCCCGCGCCGTACCGCCTCACGGTCGCCCTCGCCCAGGGCCGCGCACACCCACACCGCGTCCGCCTCGGGTCCGATCGCGCTCAGGCCCGACACCAGGCCGCCGCCGCCGCGTCTGCTGCTCAGCTCCCCGTCGTCCCCCAGCGCATACGAAACCGGCCCCCGATTCGAAGCGACCAGAATCCGTGCCGCACGCGTTTCGACCATGCCGCCAGCCTAGCCGCGCGGGCTCCGCCCCAAACGTCGTGGACCCTCCTGCTCCGTAGGAGACCGCGCCGGTCAGCCCCGCGGCCCCGGCGGCGCGGGAGCCTGGCGGGGGAGCCGTCAGGCGGCGCGGCGGGCGAGGTATTCGGGGAGGTGAGCCATGGGCGGGCGTTCGTCGACGTCGACGGGGTGGGTGAGCGGGGTGAACCCCCCGGAGGGGTCCCGGTGGAACTGGGTGAGGCGGGGGCGGACCAGGGGCGCCCGGGACAGCCGCAGGCTCGCCGTGCGATAGATGGCGGCCGACATCCGCCCGAGCGCCTGCCCGTCCTGATGCCGGTGGTGCCGGACGCCCACGTCCACCTGCCCGAGCGCGTCGAGCCCCGCCAGGGACAGGGCGTCGATGAGCATGCCCAGCTCCACGCCGTACCCGACGGGGAACGGCAGCCGCTCCAGCAGCGAGCGCCGCGCCGCGTACTCCCCGCCCAGCGGCTGGACGAAGCCCGCCAGCCGCGGCCAGTGCAGATTGAGCAGCGGCCGGGCGACCAGCTCGGTGACCCGCCCGCCGCCCGCCGGCACCACCGCGCCGCCGGTCTCCAGCGGCCGGTCGTACATCGCCTTGACCAGCTCCACGTCCGGCTCGGTGAGCAGCGGCCCGACGATCCCCGACACGAAGCGCGAGTCGAACGAGCGCAGGTCCGCGTCCACGAAACAGACGATCTCGCCGCGGGTGACCAGCAGCGACCGCCACAGCACCTCGCCCTTGCCGGGCAGCGCGGGCAGCCGCGGCAGGATCGCGTCGCGCTGCACCACCCGCGCCCCGGCCCGCGCCGCGACCTGCGCCGTACGGTCGCGGGAGCCGGAGTCGACCACGACCAGCTCGTCGACCAGCGGCACCTCGTCGGTCATCAGGTCGCGGCGGATCGCCGCGACGATCTCGCCGACCGTCGCCTCCTCGTCGAGCGCGGGCAGCACCACGCTGACCGTGCCCTGCCGCCCCGCGGCCCGCTTCGCGGCGAGCAGCAGGTCGAGCGGCCGGTCGGCGGCGGACCAGGACCGCCGCTCCAGCCACCGCTCCACCTCATCGAGCACGGTCCCGTCCCCTTTTCGTACGGTGGGAGCCCTCAGAAACCAGCCGGACGGCCGCCCCAGCGGCCATCTCGCCGTTCGGACGACTATCTCAACTGTCACGCTTGTCGGTTACAGTCTTGAACAACGCGTATGACCGCCGCATGCCGGGGGTCGTAGCGCGGGACAAACGCGTCGCCGCCGCACAGAAGGCGGGCAGGCGCCATACCGCTCATCCAGAGGGGCAGAGGGAACGGCCCGTTGAAGCCCCGGCAACCCTCCCGCCGACCGCGAGGTCACACGGTGGGGAAGGTGCCAATTCCGTCTTGTGGCGACGTACGTCACAAGGAAGATGAGGAGAAAGGGCCTCGCCATCATGGCTGTGCAGACCGTCGCCAGCACCCACGACAGCACCAGCACTCCCCCCTTCGGACCGGCCTCCGCGCTGTCCTGCCGGGAGTGCGGCACCCGCTTCCCGCTGAGCCCGATCTTCGCCTGCGAGGAGTGTTTCGGGCCCCTCGAAGTCGCGTACGACCTGCCGCTCGGCGACCCCGAGTCGCTGCGCAAGCGGATCGAGGCGGGACCCACCAGCATCTGGCGGTACGCGCCGCTGCTGCCGGTCCCCGCCGACGTCACCGACAAGCCCAACCTCCACCCGGGCTGGACCAAGCTCGTCAAGGCCGACAACCTCGCCCGTGAACTGGGCATCACCGGCGGCCTGCACATCAAGGACGACTCCGGCAATCCGACGCACTCCTTCAAGGACCGCGTCGTCGCCATCGCCCTGGAGGCCGCTCGCACCTTCGGCCTCACCACGCTCTCCTGCTCCTCCACCGGCAACCTCGCGGGCGCCGTCGGCGCCGCCGCCGCGCGCGCCGGTTTCCGCTCCTGCGTGTTCATCCCGCACGACCTGGAGGCGGGCAAGGTCGTCATGGCCGCGGTCTACGGCGGCGAACTGGTCGGCATCGAGGGCTCGTACGACGACGTGAACCGCTTCTGCTCCGAGCTGATCGGCGACCCGATCGGCGAGGGCTGGGGCTTCGTCAACGTCAATCTGCGGCCCTACTACGGCGAGGGCTCCAAGACCCTGGCGTACGAGATCTGCGAACAGCTCGGCTGGCGCATCCCCGACAACCTGGTGATCCCGATCGCGTCCGGCTCCCAGCTCACCAAGATCGACAAGGGCCTGCGCGAGCTGATCGCGCTCGGCCTGGTCGAGGACAAGCCGTACAAGATCTACGGCGCCCAGGCCGAGGGCTGCTCGCCGGTCTCGGCGGCGTTCAAGGCGGGGCACGACGTGGTGCGGCCGGTGAAGCCGGACACCATCGCCAAGTCGCTGGCGATCGGCAACCCGGCGGACGGCCCGTACGTGCTGGACATCGCCCGGCGGACCGGCGGCGCGGTCGACGACGTGAACGACGAGCAGGTCGTGGACGCGATCAAGCTGCTCGCGCGCACCGAGGGGATCTTCGCGGAGACCGCGGGCGGGGTGACCGTGGGGGTGCTGAAGAAGCTGATCGAGACCGGGCAGCTCGACCCGGCCGCCGAGACCGTCGTCCTCAACACCGGCGACGGACTGAAGACTTTGGACGCGGTGGCACCGACCACCGGCCCGACCGCCACCATCCGCCCGACCCTTGACGCGTTCCGAGAGGCTGGCCTCGCATGAGTGCTTCTGTTCGTATCCCCACCATTCTCCGCACCTACACCGGCGGCCAGGCCGAGGTTCCGGCCGAGGGCGGCACGCTGGCCGAGGTGATCGACTCGCTGGAGAAGAATCACGCGGGCATTTCGGCGCGCGTTCTCGACGACACCGGAAAACTCCGTCGTTTCGTGAACGTCTATGTCAACGACGACGATGTTCGCTTTTCCGACGGTCTCGCCACCGCTGTCCCCGACGGCGCGAGCGTTTCGATCATTCCGGCGGTAGCGGGCGGCTGATCAACTTCCCGTAACGGCCCGGCTACACCTGCTGTTTTGTGCCCCATTCACCCTTTTGCGGTGGATGGGGCACAGTGCTGTAGGGGGGCCGGACCGGGCCGAACGGCCGTGTCCGGGGCGGTAGTTGAAAGGTTGTACTGTTGCCACGGGCAAGTTGCCGCCGCGAACGGTCAGTGCGGCGATTTATCGCCAAATTCACGTGTGGATTGTCGCATAGGCGACGTATGTCCGGTCCGAGATGCCCCGCCATAGCGCCCTATTCTGGTGTATTTCCGATCGGTCGCTCCCCGAATTCTCGTCCGATTGACCTGTTGCAGAGGGCATCCGTGCAGATACATTCAGCCGCGGTCGACGCGTTCCGGCGCACACCACCAGGGATCCCCTGTCGCTCAGACAACGGCTTCCCCGGCGGTGAGGTCTGACCCGGACCCGCGGAGTGCGGGGCCGCGATAGGGCCAGTAATAGGGGAGTTAGGAATGGCTCAGGGCACCGTCAAGTGGTTCAACGCGGAGAAGGGCTACGGCTTCATCGCGGTCGACGGTGGTGCGGATGTCTTCGTCCACTACAGCGCGATTCAGATGGACGGTTACCGCACCCTCGAAGAAGGCCAGCGGGTCGAGTTCGAGATCTCGCAGGGTCAGAAGGGGCCGCAGGCGGACATGGTCCGGCTGGCCACCGCCTGACGGCCCGGCGCGCTCGGCGACCGACACGACGCACTCACGCACCAAGGGTCCGTACCTCTTAGGGGGGACGGGCCCTTCGTGCGTGGCCCGGAGTTGTCCACAGGCGCTTGCACTCGATGGGGTCGAGTGCTAATCATTGGCGTTAGCACTCTCCTAGTGAGAGTGCTGAAGGACCGGGTCGGTGAGGCCCGCCCGGCCGCCGGGAAGGAACCGGCGACCAGGTCGGCCGTCCGTCGCGGGCACCACACGGTCCGAGCCGTCGCCCCCTGCTCCGGTGGGGGAACCCCAGTCCGCGGAGGACACTTCACATGGCAAAGATCATCGCGTTCGACGAGGAGGCACGGCGCGGTCTCGAGCGCGGGATGAACCAGCTCGCCGACGCCGTCAAGGTCACCCTCGGCCCGAAGGGCCGCAACGTCGTCCTCGAGAAGAAGTGGGGCGCCCCCACGATCACCAACGATGGTGTGTCCATCGCCAAGGAGATCGAGCTCGAGGACCCGTACGAGAAGATCGGCGCCGAGCTGGTCAAGGAGGTCGCGAAGAAGACCGACGACGTCGCGGGTGACGGCACCACCACCGCGACCGTCCTGGCCCAGGCCCTGGTCAAGGAAGGTCTGCGCAACGTCGCGGCAGGCGCCAACCCGATGGCCCTCAAGCGCGGCATCGAGAAGGCCGTCGAGGCCGTCTCCGCCGCTCTGCTGGAGCAGGCCAAGGACGTGGAGACCAAGGAGCAGATCGCTTCGACCGCCTCCATCTCCGCCGCTGACACCCAGATCGGCGAGCTGATCGCCGAGGCCATGGACAAGGTCGGCAAGGAAGGCGTCATCACCGTCGAGGAGTCGCAGACCTTCGGGCTCGAGCTCGAGCTCACCGAGGGCATGCGCTTCGACAAGGGCTTCATCTCCGCCTACTTCGCGACCGACCTGGAGCGTATGGAGGCGTCGCTCGACGACCCGTACATCCTGATCGTCAACTCCAAGATCTCCTCGGTGAAGGACCTGCTCCCGCTGCTGGAGAAGGTCATGCAGTCCGGCAAGCCGCTGCTGATCATCGCCGAGGACGTCGAGGGCGAGGCCCTGTCGACCCTGGTGGTCAACAAGATCCGCGGCACCTTCAAGTCCGTCGCCGTCAAGGCGCCCGGCTTCGGTGACCGTCGCAAGGCCATGCTCGGCGACATCGCCATCCTCACCGGTGGCACCGTCATCTCCGAAGAGGTCGGCCTCAAGCTGGAGAACGCGGGCCTGGACCTGCTCGGCCGCGCCCGTACCGTCGTCATCACCAAGGACGAGACCACCATCGTCGACGGTGCCGGTGACAGCGACCAGGTCGCCGGGCGGGTCAACCAGATCCGCGCCGAGATCGACAACAGCGACTCGGACTACGACCGCGAGAAGCTCCAGGAGCGCCTGGCGAAGCTGGCCGGCGGCGTGGCCGTCATCAAGGCCGGTGCCGCCACCGAGGTCGAGCTCAAGGAGCGCAAGCACCGCATCGAGGACGCGGTGCGCAACGCGAAGGCCGCCGTGGAAGAGGGCATCGTCGCCGGTGGCGGCGTGGCCCTGCTCCAGGCGACCGCGGTCTTCGAGAAGCTGGAGCTCGAGGGCGACGAGGCGACCGGTGCCAACGCCGTGAAGCTCGCGCTGGAGGCCCCGCTGAAGCAGATCGCCGTCAACGGTGGTCTCGAAGGCGGCGTCATCGTCGAGAAGGTGCGCAACCTGCCCGTCGGCCACGGCCTCAACGCCGCGACCGGTGAGTACGTCGACATGATCGCCGAGGGCATCATCGACCCGGCGAAGGTCACGCGCTCCGCGCTCCAGAACGCGGCCTCCATCGCCGCGCTGTTCCTCACCACCGAGGCCGTCATCGCCGACAAGCCGGAGAAGGCCGCCCCCGGCGGCGCTCCGGGCGGCATGCCCGGCGGTGACATGGACTTCTGATCCACGGGGCGCGAGCCCGGATCAGCAGGACCGCACGACGGCACCCCCCGGTCACCCGGGGGGTGCCGTCTTTGTGTCCGGCGCATTGTTCGGAACAATTCACCAAGACTGTCCCAAAACGGGGCAATTTTGAATTACCGTCAGATGCCGGTAGCAGGACAAGTACGGGGGGTACCGGGGTCAAACCTGCTGCTAGGCTCTCATTGCTTGGCAAGTGTCATGCGCAAGTGTTCCGCATTTTTGTTCGGATTTGAAAGAGATTCCGCAAATGGCGGCCCCTCGCCTGAAGAGAGCCTCATGACGTCCTACTTACATGATCCAGCACTTTGGGGCCTGATCGCAGGTACTCCTGTCGCCGCGACCGCGATTGCGCTCAGCCGGAAAACTAATGCGAAGCTCCGTGCCGCGCTCGCCGAGCAGTCGGCGCGCCGCGCCTCCCTGGAAGTCGGCCGCGAGCAGATCGTGGATGAGGCCAGACGCCGGGCCGAGGAGGGCACCAAGAGCGTGCTCAAGGCCGCCATGCGCACCCTCCAGGGTCTGGCGGGCGAGCAGCAGGTCGCCATCGCGAAGCTCCAGCGGGAGAACGGCGAGCACGCGGCGCTCCAGGGCCTGTTGGACGTGGACCACGGCAACGCGCAGTTCACCCGGCGCGCCCAGTCCATAGCCGTGCTCTGCGACGGCTGGCTCGGCCGCCGCAAGAACGCGGCGTCGGTCTACGACGTGGTCCGCAGCGCCAAGGGCCGCATCCGGCATTTCACGCGCGTGGAAATCCGTTCGCAGAGCAATTTCGCGGTGGTGAGCCGCGCGGTCGAACCGGTCGCACTCGCCCTTTCCGAACTGCTCGACAACGCCACGAGTTATTCGGCCCCTGAAACGTCCATCGAAATCAATATCCAGCCCGTGCCCAAGGGCGTCTGCATCGTCGTCGACGACGCGGGTGTCGGCATGAGCGACGAAGAGAAGACGCTGGCGGGAGAACTCCTCACCGGCCAGCGCACTCCGGGTGTCTCCGGCCTCGGAAATCCGCCGCAATTCGGTTTCGCGGTGATCGGCGTACTCGCCAACCGTTACGGATTCAGCGTCTCGGTGGATTCCACCTCGCCGTACGGCGGAGTGCGCGCCGTGCTGCTGCTCCCCGACGAACTCCTCACCACCACCATCGAGCCCGAGGAGACTCCCGTCGTGGGTGAAGCGTCCGAGCCGGTGGAGCAGAGCGCGCCCGAGCCGGTGGTGCCCGCCACCACCTTCGGCGGCCTGCCCAAGCGGCGGCGCTTCCGGCACCCGATCTCGATAGTGCCCACGGCCGAGGAGCGCTCCGACGACAGAACCGGTGACAGAGCCGGGGACAGAGTCGAGCGGGCGCCCGAGCCGGTGCGCGACAGCCACGAAGTCGCCTCCCGCATGGGCGCGTTCCAGCGGGGCACTCAGTCCGGCCGCCGTTCCATCGGCGCGAGCAGCGAAGGGCAGGACGCCCAATGAGCCCAATGATCGGAAGAGATCTGTCGTGGATGCTCGACAGCGCCCTTGAGGTGCCCGAGGCCCGGCACGCGATCCTGGTGTCGGCCGACGGCCTGCTGATGGCCCGCTCCAACGAGGTCGGCAGGGACCACGCCGACACCGTCGCGGCGGCGATGAGCGGCATGCAGTCGCTGAGCCGTACGGTGTCCGACTTCGTCGGCGGCGACGACCGCCGCCAGGAGTGGCGGCAGACCCTGGTGGAGTTCGACCACGGCTGGGTCTTCCTCATCTCGGCAGGTGAAGGCGCCTATCTCGCGGTCTCCGCGTCCCCGGACGCGGACCTCGCGGAGATCACCTTCCGGATGCAGCAGCTCGTCGGCCAACTCGGCAAGGTGCTGACCACACCTCCTCGCGAGAACGCTGACGTCAATTGACGGGCGAACCGGAGCTGGAGTTAGAAGCCACAGAATTAGTACGCCCGTATGTGATCACCAACGGTCGCGAGCTTCCGGTCGACGGCGGCTTCACGATGATCACACTGGTCGCCGTATCCGAAAACGCGCCCCGGACAAGGGTTCTTGATCCCGAGAAGCTGCGGGTGATGGAACTGTGCTCGGGCGGTTATCTCGCGGTCGCGGAGATCGCCGCGCACACCGGGCTGCCGATGGGCGTGGTCAAGATCCTTCTGTCGGATCTGGTGGAGGACGGGTATCTGCTCGCGCGGGCACCCGTTCCCCGCGCGCAGTTGGTCGAGAGGGAACTGCTGGAGGAGGTGCTGCATGGGCTCCGGGCTCGCTTCGGATAGGGACAGTGCTCCCCAGACGCCGCGCGAGAACGTCTATCTGCCCAGTTCGGTACGGACGGTCGCCAAGATCCTCGTGGTCGGGCACTTCGCCGTGGGCAAGACGACGTTCATCGGCACCATGTCGGAGATCCCGCCGCTGCGCACCGAGGAAGTGATGACGCAGGCCAGCGCGGACATCGACGACCTCAGGGGCGCGCCCAACAAGACCACCACCACGGTCGCGATGGACTTCGGCCGGCTGACCCTCAGCGACGAACTGGTGCTGTACATGTTCGGTACGCCGGGCCAGCAGCGGTTCGTGCGGCTGTGGGAGGACCTGTCGCGCGGCGCGCTCGGCGCGCTCGTGCTGGTCGACCCGCTGCGGCTCCAGGAGTCCTTCCCCGTGATGGACCTCGTGGAGCGGCACGGTCTGCCGTACGCCATCGCCGTGAACCGCTTCGACGGTGCGCCCCCGCACTCGCTCGAAGAGGTGCGCGAGGCGCTGGATCTGCTTCCCGAGACCCCGGTGGTCTCGTGCGACGCACGCGACGAGCGGTCATCGGCGGGTTCACTGATCGCTCTGGTGCAGTATTTGCAGTCTCGCCTCAACTAGTAGGTCACCGCAGGTAGTTCAGGTAGCTCAGGTATTTCAACGAGGAGCACAGGCATGCAGACCCCTCCGGACTTCCAGGCCCCGCCGCCCGGCTGCCCCGCGCACGACAGCGGCCAGAGTGTGCCGCTGTACGGCCCGGAGTTCGCCGCCGCTCCGGAGGCGTTCTACTCCTACATGCGGCAGTTCGGCCCGAGCGCTCCGGTGGAGCTGGCGCCGGGTGTGGAGGCCGAACTCGTCACGGACTACACCGAGGCGCTGCGGGTCCTCCAGAACCCGGGCACCTTCGCCCGCGACTCGCGCCGCTGGCGCGCGATGAACGAGGGTCAGATACCGGCGGACAGCCCGGTGATGGGGATGATGGCCTACCGGCCGAATCTGCTGTTCTCCGACGGCGCCGAGCACATGCGGCTGCGGCAGGCGGCGACCGACAGCCTGGCCATGGTCGACTCGCACCGGCTGAGCCGGCACGTCGACCAGGTCGCCTCGTATCTGATCAGCCAGTTCAGCGCCAAGGGGCGGGCCGACCTGGTCGCCGACTACGCGCAGCAGGTGCCGCTGCTGGTCTTCAACGACCTCTTCGGCTGCACCGAGGACATCGGCAACCGGCTGGTGTTCGGGATCTCCGGCATCTTCGATGGCATCGATGTCGAGAAGTCGCTGGAGGTGCTGACCGGGGCGCTGGTCGAACTGGTCGAGCTGAAGCGGACCACGCCGGGCGAGGACATCACCTCCTGGATGATGCAGCACCGCTCCGCGCTGACCACCGAGGAGATGATCCACCAGCTCTTCCCGATGATCGCCGCGGGTACCGAGCCGGTGCAGAACATGATCTCCAGCGCGCTGCGGCTGCTGCTGTCCGACGACAAGTACGCCGACAGCCAGCACATGGCGGGCCTGCTGGTCGAGGACGCGCTCAACGACGTGCTGTGGAACTACCCGCCGATGGCCAACTACGGCGTGCACTACCCGGTGCACGACGTGGACCTCGCCGGGATCACGCTGCGCGCGGGCGACCCCGTGGTGATCAGTTACGCGGCGGCCAACACCGACCCGAGCCTGGGCGGCGGCGGCCAGACGATGAGCAAGCGGGCGCACCTGGGCTGGGGCGCGGGTCCCCATGTCTGCCCGGCCAAGGACCCGGCCACGCTGATCTCGCTGCGGGCCATCGAGAAGCTGCTCAACACGCTGCCGGACATCGACCTGGCGGTGCCGGTGGAGAGCCTGACCTGGCGTCCGGGCCCCTTCCACCGCGCGCTCACCTCGCTGCCCGCCCGGTTCACCCCGGCGCGGCAGCCGGTCCGCTCGCAGGAGAGCCAGTCGGCTCAGGCTCCGGCCGACCACACGCAGGGCAAGCCGAAGGCGGCCAGCCGCTGGAGCTCGTTCCTCAACTGGCTCAAGGCGTAACACGCGGCGACGCACAAGTCGAAAACCGGCCGACCGCGGCTTCGCGGTCGGCCGGTTTCGATAAAGAACGGACCTGGCCGGAAATCATCGCCGACGGTGTGACGCTTGCCACAATTACGAGCAGTGTCCGATCGGATACGCATCTCGCGCCCGGGGTATGCAGGACAGGTCAATCCGGCCTGGCATTGAGGACCAAGGAGAAATGCCGCCATGGTCACACCGTATTCGGTCGCCCCCACCGACCGGCGAAGAGTTGTATCACTTTTTTCCCGACTCCGTAAGCCCGGCGGACAGGAAAGTCCGCTGCCTCTTTACGACGAGCTTCGCTCGATGGGGGATGTCGTCCCAGCGCCCTGGGGCGGCCACCTGATCACGTCGTTCGGCCTCAGTGACCAGGTGCTGAGGGACCGGGCCTGGCGTGTGACCGACAACGAATGGGCCGCCAGGCAAGGCCAGGGAACGCGCTGGAGCGCGCCTTCCTCACGGCAGATCGGTCAGACTCTGGTCCGGCTCAATCCACCGCATCACACATTGATGCGCCGCTCGGTCGGAAATATGTTCGACCGGAGGGCGCTCGGTGACATTCGGATATCGGTGGAAAAGACAACGGACCGCCTGGTCGGCCGGCTCGCGGAACGCCTGCGCGACGGAGTGGCCGATTTTGTCTCACTGGTGAGCGAGGAGCTGCCGGTGCGCGCGATAGGGGAGTGGATGGGTTTGCCCTCCGCTGACTTCCCCCTTTTGCGGGACTTGACCCACGCCCAGGTGTTCACCCAGGAGCTGCTGCCCACCCCGAGCCAGCTCGCGATCTCCGACGAAGCCACCGTGACACTGCACCAGTACTTCGCCGCGCTGGTGCGCGAAAGGCGCAGGTCACCGGGGGACGACCCGGTCTCGCAGTGGCTGCGCACCTGGGACGGGCTGGAGCCGGACCGCGACCGCGCCGACGAGGCCGTCTACTACCTCGCGCTGCTGGTGGTGCTCGCCGCCCTGGAGACCACCTCCAATCTGCTGTCCACCATGACGTGGCTGATCGCCGAGCACCCCCGCCAGATGGGCTGGCTGCGCGCCCACCCGCAGGACATCCCCGGCGCCGTCGAGGAGGTGCTGCGCTACGACCCGCCGATACACGTCGTGACGCGGGTCGCGGGCGACGACATGACGCTCGCGGGCATCGAGGTGCCCAAGGACGAGACCGTCCACCTGATGCTCGCCGCCGCCAACCACGACCCCGCGCAGTACGCCGACCCGCACATCTTCGACATCCGCCGCAAGGTCAGCCACCTCAGCTTCGGCGGCGGCATCCACTACTGCGTCGGCGCCCCGCTGGCCAGGATGGAGGCCACCGCGCTGCTGACCGCGCTGCTCAGGAAGCTGCCGGGACTGAGCGTCCACCGCGACCCCGAGTGGGCGCCGCGGGTCGCCTTCCGGCGGATGACGACACTGACGGTGTCCGACTCCGCGTCCGCCCGCGTCCCCGAACAGGCGGGCCCCAGAGACCTGTAGGCCGCACACGGCACGACCGTACGAGAGAACCGGTGGCGAACGACAGCATGATGAACTACTTCAAGGTCCTGCGCGTCAGCCAGGAAGGAGCGCTGCTGCGCGTACGGCTGAACACCCCGGAGACCGGGAACGCCGTCACCGGCCCGGTCCTGGACGAACTGCTGGCCGTACTGCGCTCGGTGCAGGACCACCCCGGCATACGGGTGCTCGAACTCTCCGGCGCCGGCGAGCACTTCTGCCTCGGCGGCGACCGCAGGGAATTCGCCGAGTCGCTGGCCGCCGACCCCACGGGGTCCGGCCTGCGGACCATGGGCAACAAGGCGCGGCAGGTGTGCGAGGCGCTCGCCACGCTCGGCGCCGTCACCGTCGCGCGGGTGCACGGCGACGTGATCGGCGCGGGCGTGGCGCTCGCGATGTTCTGCGACCTGCGGGTCGGCGCCGACACCAGCCGGTTCCGGCTGCCCGAGCTGGCGTTGGGCCTGCCGCCCGCCTGGGGCGGCATCCTGCCCCGGCTGCTCAACGAGGTGGGAGCCGCCCGCATCCGCGAACTCGTCCTCACCGGCGAGGCGTTCGACGCGGCCAGGGCCGTCGAGCTGTCCGTCCTGCACAAGGCCGTGCCGGAGGCCGGGCTGGACGCCGCCGTCGACCAGTGGGCGCGGCCGATGCTCCGCCGCTCCCCGGCCGCGCTGCGCGCCGCCAAGACGATGCTCAACGCGTACGGCGGCGCCCACCGCCTGGCGGACGCCACCCTCTTCGACGGCGAATGGCTGGCCTCGGTGCTGATGGCGGCCGAGTCCGCCAAGCGCCAGTGAACTCCCGCTCCCGCGCGGCTACTTCGGCGCGGCCTCCAGCGCCTGCCGCAGGTGGCCGCCCGACTCCGTCAGCAGCCGGGCCGCCGTGGCCGCGTCCACATGGGCGAGCAGCGTCAAGATCGCGTGCTTGACCTCGCCGTCGGTGGCGGTCAGCGCGTCCTCGATCGCCTCCTCGTCCGCGCCGGTGGCCAGCGCGACGATCCGCCGCGAGCGCGCCCGCAGCTTCTCGTTGGAGGCCCGCACGTCGACCATGAGGTTCCCGTAGGTCTTGCCGAGCCGGATCATCGTGATGGTCGAGAGCATGTTGAGCACGAGCTTCTGCGCGGTGCCGGACTTCAACCGGGTGGAACCGGCGATCAGTTCGGGCCCGACGACGACCTCGATGCCGTGGTCGGCCGCCGCCGCGAGCGGCGAGTCCGCGTTGCAGGACAGGCCCACGGTGAGCGCCCCCGTGGCGCGCGCGTACTCCACCGCGCCGACCGCGTAGGGAGTGCGCCCGGAGGCGGAGACGCCGACGACGCTGTCGGCCGGGGTCAGTCCGAGCGCGGCGAGGTCGGCGGCGGCCAGCTCCTTGCTGTCCTCCGCGCCCTCGATGGAGGTGATCATCGCGGACGGGCCGCCCGCGATCAGTCCGAGCACCTCGCGTCCCGGCGTGGTGTTGAAGGTCGGCGGGCACTCGCTCGCGTCGAGCACGCCGAGCCTGCCCGCCGTACCGGCGCCCGCGTAGATCAGCCGTCCGCCGCGTTCCATCCGGGCGGCGATCCCGTCGATGGCGGCGGCGATCACGGGCAACTGCCCGGCGACCGCGGCCGGAACGGTGGCGTCCTCACCGTTCATGGTCCGCGCGATCTCCAGGGTGGGCATCCGGTCGATCTCGGCGAGCTCGGGCCGGAACGCCTCGGTGGTGAGGGTCTCCAGCTCGCGGCGCAGCTCGGTGTAGTGCGACATATGCGGCTCGTTCATCCTTCTGCTGTGGGGGTCGTGGAGTGGTGCGGACCGGCCGTCAGGCGCGGCCCGAGCGGGGACTGTGCCGGTGCGCGAGCGCTTCGTACGAGGCGGACAGCGCCGGGGCCGCGGTCTCGTAGGTGCGCTGCGCGACGCCGATGAACAGACAGTCGACGACGAGGAGCTGACTCGTACGACTGGACATCGCGGCGGGCCGCAGCTCGCTCTCGCGGGAGGTGGACGTGGTCAGCACCAGATCGGCGTACTGCGTGACCGCGCCGTCCGCCCGGCCGGTGATGGCGATGGTCGTCGCCCCCCGGTCGAACGCGGCCCGCAGCGGCTCGATGACGTCGTGCGTACTGCCCGAGTGCGTGATGGCCAGGGCCACGTCGCCCGGCTTGAGCTGTACGGCGTTGGTGACCGCCAGGTGCGGGTCGGCGTGCGCGTGCGCGATCAGGCCGATCCGCAGCAGCTTCTGCGCCAGGTCCTGGCCGACCAGCGCGGACGCGGCTATCCCGTAGATGTCGGTCCGCCGCGCGGCGGCCAACGCGGCGACGGCGGCCTCCAGTTGGCCCATGTCGAGCTGGGCGGCGGTGTCGGCGAGGGTCTGCTGCTCCTCCATGGCCAGCTTGGTGACCACGTCGGCGAGCGGGTCGTCGACGGCGATGTCGGCGGTGACGGCGGGCGGCGCCCCGGTGGCCTGCTGGGCGGCGAGCGCGGCCAGCGCCAGCCGCAGATCGCGGTAGCCGGGGTAGCCCAGCAGCCGGGCGGTGCGGACGACGGTCGCCTCGCTGGTGCCGGTACGCACCGCGAGCGCCGTGACGGTCAGATGGGCACAGCCCGCCGGATCACCCGCGACGGCTTCCGCGACCCGGTGCATGGACCGGGTCATCGACGGCGCGAGGGTGCGGACCTTGGCGGCGAGGGCCCCCGGGTCGGGGGGCGTGACGGGGAGGACGGGCGCGCCGGACACGCCGCGGAGGGCGCGGACGCTCGGGGAGAAAGTTTCCTTCACGCTATAGGTCACCTTCTGAAAGGTATTTTCAGAGACGGCCGTACGTCAAGGCACCCGACGATCACGGCGTCCGCGTCCGCCGGGCTTGCGACAATGGAGGGATGGAAGGTGAAACCGTGCTGCATGGTGCCCGCGCTCTCGTGCTGTCCGACCTCAGCGCCCGCGGTGTCGCGGAGGCCGATATCGTCTCGCTGGTCGAGGACGCCGTCAGCAAGCGCCGCTGGTGGCTGGAGCAGTGGCCGGACGGCGCGGAGTACATCCCCGGGCTGCTCGCCCAGGACGTCCAGGACGCCCTGCTCGAACGCTACGGGCGCTGGCCGCTGTGCCCCGACTGCGACGACCCGCACGCCCTGGCCGTCGAACCCGAACTCGGCCCCGACCCGCACTGGGTCTGCGAGGCCCGCGGCGCCGTCGTCGCCCCTGTCGGCGCCCTGACCCCGGTGAACCCGGTATGACCCACGACACCGAGTCGGACCCCTCATGACCCTCTACATCGACCCGCCGACCTGGCCCGGCCACGGCCGCCACTGGTCCCACCTGGTCAGCGACGTCTCCTACGCCGAACTGCACGCCTTCGCCGCCCGCCTCGGCGCCCCGTCCCGCGCCTTCGAACGCGACCACTACGACATCCCCTCCGAGCGGTACGCCGACGCGGTCGCCCTCGGCGCGGTCGAGACCGGCAGCAAGGAGATCGTCCGCCTGCTGACCGCCGCGGGCCTGCGGCGGCGCAAATACGTCAGGCCGTGAGCAGGTCCGGCTCCGTCAGGCCGTGAGCAGCTCCAGCTCCGTCGTCAGATTGCGGCGCGCCGTGCGCTCCCACTGGTCCTTGCCGTAAGGGGTGCGGAACAGGGCGGGGAGGGCGAGGAGTTGGCGCAGGACGGCGGCGCGGCCGGCGCGGAAGGCGTCGTCGGGGACGAAGCCGTACTCGGAGCGGACGGCGGCGGCGTAGGCCGCGTAGGCGGCGGGGTCGCCGGCCAGGACGGCGAGGTCGGCGTCGCAGAGGACCGCGCCGTTGTGGTCGCCCTCGGCCGGGTCGTGGGTGACCGTCAGACGCACCAGGCGGGCGACCTCGGCGGTGCGGTCGGCGGCCACGCCCGCCTCGGGCAGGGCGCGTTCGGCGAGGTGGGCGCTGCGCTCCTCGTTCTCCGAGCGGTCGGGGCGGTAGACCGCGTCGTGGAACCAGGCGGCGAGGGCCACCGCGTCCGGATCGGCGGCGTACGCGGTCAGTTCGGTGGCGTGGTCCAGGACCGCCTGGAGATGGTCCAGCGTGTGGTAACGCCGCTGCGGTTCGGCCCAGCGGCCGAGCAGATCGGCGCCGTACGGCGCGGGGTCGGGGGCGGGCGCGTCGTCCGCTGTCGGCTCCTGGCAGCGGCGCAGCAGGTCGCACCACTCGGCGAGCAGGGCGTCGTAGCGGGGGTGAGGGGCGGCGGGCGTGAAGGACATGCCGGTAATTGTGCGCTACACGTCTCGCGCGGGAGTGACGCATGTGGCACCCTTGCTCATATGTCTAGACCAATCTTCGAGGTGATCGCCCTCGGCGCGGACGATGCCGTAGCGGCCCGGGACGGCGGCGCGGACCGCCTCGAACTGGTCACCGACATGGCCGCGGACGGGCTCACCCCCTCCCGCGCCACCTTCGGGGCGATCAGGGCGGCCGTCGACATCCCGCTGCGCGTCATGCTGCGGCTGTCCGACGGATTCAGCGCCGGTGACGCGCGCGACCTCGACGCCCTGTGCGCCGCCGCGCAGTCCCTGCGGTCCGAGGGCGCCGACGAGTTCGTCCTCGGCTTCCTCGACGACGGCGGGCGCGCCGACCTCGACGCCGTGCACGCGCTGGTCGACGTCATCGACGGCTGCCGCTGGACCTTCCACCGGGCCATCGACCGCGCCGCCGACCGCGACGCGCTCCGCCTCCAGCTCGCCGGGCTGCCGGGCCTCGACACGTACCTCACCGCGGGCGCCGCGGACGGCGTGCCCGCCGGGCTCCCGGTGCTCTGCGACGAGGCCGCGCGCACCGGCGAGCCGGGGTACGAACCCCAGCTCCTCGTCGGCGGCGGCCTGCTCCTGGAGCATGTGCCGCACCTGCGCGGCGCCGGGCTCGACGGCTTCCACGTCGGCGGCGCCGTGCGCCCCGCGGGCTGGGCCTCCCCGGTCGACGTCCGCGCGGTCGCCCGCTGGCGCGCCGCCCTGGACACCCCGGTCCCGGTCTCCTGAGGCCGGGCGGTACGGCCGTCGCGCCGCCCCGGACGGTCCCGCCGGGCCGGGGCGCGTACCGGCGGTTGTCGTACCCCCGCGCCACAATGGAGCCATGAGCGTCATGGACCTGGACGAGCTGCGGCTCCTTCGGCGTGCCCGCGACCGTATGGACCGCGAGTACGCCCAGCCGCTCGACGTCCCGGCCCTGGCCCGGACCGCGCTGATGTCGACCGGCCACTTCAGCCGCCAGTTCCGCGCGGCGTACGGCGAGACCCCGTACTCCTACCTCATGACCCGCCGCATCGAGCGCGCCACCGCCCTCCTGCGGCGCGGCGACGTCAGCGTCACCGACGCCTGCTTCGCCGTCGGCTGCACCAGCCTCGGCTCCTTCTCCGCCCGCTTCACCCAGATCGTCGGCGAGACCCCCAGCGCCTACCGCGCCCGCGACCACAGCGACTTGGAGGTCGTCCCCGGCTGCCAGGTCATGCTGGTGACCCGCCCCCGCAAGACGGGAGGCGCCGCCGCGCGTTCGCCGCTGTGAGCCCGCGCCCGTCGCCTCCGATATCGGCCGGACAGCCCCTAGCATCGGCCGTATGACCGTTTCCATCAGTGCCGTGCACGTCTTCGTCGACGACCCCGACGCCGCCCTCGTCTTCTACCGGGACACCCTCGGTCTCACCGTGCGCAATGAGGTCGAGCACGACGGCTTCCGGTGGATCACGCTGACGACCAAGAGCCAGCCGGAGATCCAGATCGTGCTGTCGCAGCCGCACGCGGGGCGGTCGAAGGAGGACGGGGACACGCTGGCGGCGCTGCTGGCCAAGGGGGAACTGCGGCCGCTGCACTTCCGCAGCGACGACCTCGACGCGACGTTCGAGGCCGTCGCGGGGGCGGCGGGGGCCGAGGTGCTCCAGGAGCCCGCCAGCCAGCCGTGGGGGGTGCGGGACGGCGCCGTACGGGATCCGGCGGGCAACTTCTTCCGCATCGAGCAGGCGTAGCGCGCAGCGGCGCGCCCGCCAGACGAGACCTTGCGGACGCGGCCTAGGCCGGGGCCAGGGCCTCGGGGAGCGGCGCGGTGTGCAGCACCGCGAGGCCGGAGACGGCGCGGGTGAGGCAGACGTACAGGCGTCGCAGGCCGGTGCGGACGTCGGGCTCGGCGGCCACGATGTCCGCGGGCTCGTCGAGCACGACGTAGTCGTACTCCAGGCCCTTGGCCAGGGACGCGGGCACCAGCGTGACGCGGGCCTCGGCGGAGGTCTCCTCACCGGGCGAGACGTACTGGATTCCGGCGGCCTCAAGTGCCGTGGCCAGTACGGGAATCCGCGGGTCGGCGGCGATCAGGCCGACGGACCCCTCGTGCCGGAGCGCCGTGTCGCAGGCCGCGAGCACGGCCGCGTCCAGCGCGCCGGCGGCGACGGCCCGTACCGACATCGTGCCGGCCGCCTCACGGACGGACGTGGCGGGCGCGAGGCCCGGCGCGATCTGCGGCAGCAGCCGCGTGGCGTACGCGATCACTTCGCGCGGCACACGGAAACCGGCCGTCAACTCCTCGACGCGGGCGTCCGGCTTGCCGAGATGGCCCAGCGCCTCGGCCCACGAGCCGGTGGCCCAGGGCGTGGTGCCCTGCGCGAGGTCGCCGAGCACGGTCGCGGACCCGGTCGAGCAGCGCCGCCCCACCGCGCGGTACTGCATCGGCGACAGGTCCTGCGCCTCGTCCAGCACCACATGCCCGAGCGACGACGTCCGCTGCACGAGGTCGTACGCCTCGTCGATCAACACCGCGTCGGCGGCTGACCACTTGGCCGACGCGAGCCCCCGCGCGGGCTTCGCCCACAGGATCGTCCGCTGCTCCTCGGCGTCCAGCACCCCGTCCGCCGCCTCGGCCAGGAACTCCGGGTCCGACAGCAGCCGCAGCACCGTCTTGGCCGGATCGACCGCGGGCCAGCACGCCTTGACGGCCGCCTTCACGGCGGGAGTTCGCGCCACCGCGTCCTGCACGCGGTCGTCCGGCGCCTCGCCCGAGCGCTCCATCTGTACGAGGACGACGTGCGCGATCCGCTGCGGCAGCGCGTCGTGCGCGGCGCCGTACCGGATGTCGCGGGCCGCCAACTCCTTGACGATCTCTTCCAGTTCGTACGCCGGGACCCGCCAGCGCCGCGAGCCGCGCACCACCATCACCGGCTCGGTGGGCATCCGGATGCCGGACCGCACCGCCCGTCGCAGCACCTCCGCCATCCGCGCGTCGCCCTTGACCGTGGCCGCCGCCGCCGAGTCGGTGCCGCGCACCTCGACATGGGCCACCAGGTCGTCCACGGTGGCCTGCTTGACCTGCAACTCGCCCAGCGCGGGCAGCACTTGCTCGATGTACTGGAGGAAGGACCGGTTCGGCCCGATCACCAGCGTGCCGGTCCGCGCCAGCCGCTCGCGGTGCGCGTAGAGCAGATACGCGACCCGGTGCAGGCCGACGGCGGTCTTCCCGGTGCCGGGCGCGCCCTGCACGCAGACGCTCCCGGTGATGTCGGCGCGGACGATCTCGTCCTGCTCGGGCTGGATGGTGGCGACGATGTCGCGCATGGGGCCGACGCGGGGCCGTTCGATCTCGCTCTGGAGCAGCTTGCTCGACGTCCCCGGATCCGCCGCGCCCTCCGGCGGGTCGGTGAGGTACTCGTCCTCGTACGCGGTCAGGTCCCCGCCGGTGTAGCCGAACCTGCGGCGCAGCCGTACGTCCATCGGCTTGCGGCGCGACGCCTGGTAGAAGGGCTGCGAGACCGGCGCGCGCCAGTCGATCACCATCGGGTCGCCGTCCGCGTCGTGCACATGGCGGCGGCCGATGTAGAACTGCTCGCCGGTCGCGCCCTCGGCCAGTTCCGTGCCGGGCGCGTGCAGGTAGTCCAGGCGGCCGAAGAAGAGCGGGGTGTCGGCGAGGTCGGAGAGCGCCTTGATGCGGTCGTCGATCTCGGCGGCGAGGATCTTGGCGTTGACCCAGTTTCCCGTCACGTCCGCGATGTCGAGCGACTCCACGTCGTGCCGCATGGCGCGCAGCGCGGTACGGGACGAGGCGAGGTGGGAGCGTTCCCTGCCGAGCGGGTCGGGGGAGTGGTCGGTGCGGTCCTGCGGGCTGGGGCTGCTGCCCTGGGTCGGGACGTGCGAGGGCACGGCTTTGCCTCCGGCTGATACGAGTGCGTACGCGAGGGGTCGTCGGCGAGGCGACGAGCCGACCGGTTTCCGTCCGGCCGGCGGCACTCCCGTGGGGAGGCGGCAAGACCGGCGATCATACGCGTCCGCGCGGGGAGCCGCGAATGAATTTCACCCCCCGTTCGACCTGCGGTCGGACGGGGCGGGGGCGCGGCCCGGGCCGGGCGGGGACGCGGCGCGGGCGGGGCCTGGCGAGGTGCGGTCGGGGTGGGGACATGGCGCGGGCGGGTCCTGGTAGGGGCGCGGGCGGGGCTTTGGCGGGGCTCGGGCGGCGCGGCGGCGTGGGGGATCGGGGCCCGGGGGAGCCGCAGGTCGTAGGGCCTCAGGGGTGACCCTGATACCCGGGTCAGGGTCCGGTGTCAGACCAGAGCCGGACACGGAGCGTGCGAGTTAAGCCCTGAGCCCGACGTAGGCCGTATGCCTGATTTCGTACGGTGGATTCATGACCACCACCACCGTTGCCCCAGGTCCCACCGTCCACGGCGGCACCGCTCTCGGTGCCCGCCCCGATCACCCCCGCCACCTGCTGGGAAGCACGCTGCGCGCGGTCCGTGTCTTCGCCGTCACGGCCGTCGAAGTGGTGCTGCTCGGCAACGAGGGCAAGCGTCACTGAGCGGCGGCCCCGCGCCGCGTTGACGATCACCGGCGGGCAGGTCCACTACTGTCGCCGCGGTGACCGCTCCCGCGCTCGGCCCGGCGCCCCCCGCCGACCGTCCCGCCGACCGTCCCGCCGACCCTCGCCGTCCCCGTAGCGCCCGCTGTCCCGGCACCACCGCGCTGGCGCTCGCCGCGCTCGCGCTCTCCCTCGCCCTCTTCGCTGCCTGGTGGCTCCGCCGCCCGGTCCCGATGGCCGACCTTCAGGTCTACCGCGCCGAAGGCGCCGCCGTCCTGGGCGGCCGGGACCTGTACGGATTCCGCGTCACACGCTGGCGGCTGCCCGCCACGTACCCGCCCTTCGCGGCCCTGCTCTTCACCCCGGTCGCCCGGCTCCCGCTGTCGGCCGCCCGCGCGGCCTGCGTCGCCGCCAATCTGGCCCTGCTGGCCGCCCTCGTCCGCCTCTCCCTGCGGCTGGCCGCGGACACCGGGACCGCCGCCGCCGACGCCGTACGGTCCCGGCGGTACGCGGCGCCCGTCCTGCTCGGCACCGCGGGCGCGCTCTGGCTCGAACCCGTCTTCCAGACGGTGGTCTTCGGGCAGATCAACCTCGCCGTCGCCGTCCTCGTCCTGTGGGACCTCACCCGCCCCGAGGGCGCGCGCGGCAAGGGGTTCGCGCTGGGCCTCGCGGCGGGCGTCAAGATCACGCCCGCGCTGCTGGCCGTGCACCTCGCGCTCACCGGCCGCCGCCGGGAGGCGGCCCGCGCCGCCGCCGGATTCGCCGCGAGCGCGGCGCTCGGGCTCGCCGTCCTGCCCGGCGCCTCGCTGGACTTCTGGACCGCCCGGCTCTACGAGACCGACCGGGTCGGCGAGGTCTGGATCGTCGACAACCAGTCCCTCCAGGGTCTGCTCGCCCGCGTCCTGCACACCCCGGCCCCCGGCCTGCTCTGGGCCGCGTCCGCCCTGGTCACCGCCGCCGCGGGACTCGCCGTCGCCGCCCGCGCCCACCGCGGCGGCCGGCCCGCGCTCGGCCTGCTCTGCGCCGCCGTCACCGCGCTGCTGGTCTCGCCGGTGAGCTGGTCCCACCACTGGGTCTGGTGCGTGCCCCTCCTGGCGTTCCTGGCCACGCGCCTGTCCGCGGAGGACCCAGGCCCAGGTCCAGGCCCGGACAGCGGCCCCGGCCCCGGCTCCCGTACGGCACGGTCGCGCGGCCCGCGCGCCGCCGACCTGCTCGGCCGCCGCGCCGCGCTCCTCGGGTGCGCCGCCGTCTTCTACGGCCGCAGCATGTGGCTCGTGCCGCACCAGGGCGACCGCGACCTGCGCTTCTCCTGGTGGGAACAGCCCCTCGCCGCCCCCTACCCCCTGCTCGGCCTCGCCCTGCTGGCCGGCACCGCCCTGAGTACCCGCCCACGCCGACCTGAGTACGACGCCGGATCCGGCCCGGCCGCCCGGTCCGTTGAATGGATGACATGACCAACAGCCGCCCGTACGTCCCGCAGGACCCGTACGGCCCGCCGCAGCCGCACGAGTGGCAGCACGGCGCGGGCGCCCGTCCGCAGGTCCGGCAGAGCCCCGCCTACGGCCCCGCCCCCGTCATGCCTCCCTTCGTGCCCCGCTTCAGGCCGCCGGACCACGACAGCCACGCCTACGTCGCCCCGCTGATCGCCACCGTCCTCGGCGGCCCGGTCATCGCCTTCTGCGGCCTGATCGCGATGTTCTCCCCGATGGCGACGAACTCCTGCACGCCGAACGGCTGCCAGGCGCTGACCACCATGCTCCTGGTCGCCCCCGCCGTCCTCCTGCTCGCCGTCGTCGCGCTCGTCGTGTCCTGGGCCCTCCCCTGGCGCCTGCGCCACCGCACGACCCGCGCCGTCGCCTCCCTCGCCGCCCCGCTCCTCGCCGTCACCACCCTCCTGATCTACTTCCACCTCCCCGCCGCCGGCTGAGCCCCGTCGTCATGACGCCGGGCCCGCACGGCAGCGGTCAGCGGCGGCAGTCGCTGCCGCGGACTCCCGCCTCCGCCTGGATCTACGGCGGCGGCCACTGGACTCCGCTTGCCGCCAAGCGGTTCCGGTGCCGCGCGAGTCTGAGCCGCGCGATGCCGAGCCCGATCAGGTACACGGCGAAGAAAGCCAGCCATACGCCCGCGCCGACGAGGACGTGACGCACGGTGTATCCGGGAAAGAAGAGGACGACCGCTATGACGACGAGCAGCACCAGGATGTTCTTCAGTACCCGTCGGCCGTAGCGCAGGCACGCGTCGACGACCATCCGCGAATGGATCAGGCGCACGTCACCCGCCGCCGACCTCGCGGGCCGCAGTCCGCGTCCCTCGACCATCCCCGGCAGCGGACCGCCCCCGGCCGGGTCGGGATACCGGGCCGCGGTCCGCGCGGCGAGATCCCCCGACTCCGGGCTCCGCCGGAAGGTCATCAGCGGCTGGTTCATCGAGCGGCTGCCGGGCGCCGGGCCCGCGTACCGGTAGCCGAACTGCTCGGCCACATAGGCGTAGGCGGCGAGTTTCCTCAAGCCCGGAGAGGTGAGCCGCACCTCGTACTGGTCGCGTCCGGTGGCGACGGCGTCCCTCAGCGCGGTGAGCGCAGTCCCGTGTGGCATGAAGCGCTGCTCACCGCCCTCTCCCCGGCCGTCGGACGCCGTGCCCGCGTATTCGGAGATCCCCTTCGTGGCCTTGGAGATCGGAAACGGCCCAGGAGATCGGAAACGGTCTAGGCCGTCTCGCCTTCCAGGAGGCCGTCGGCGTCGATGATGCGATAGGCGTAGCCCTGTTCGGCGAGGAAGCGCTGGCGGTGGGCGGCGAAGTCCTGGTCGATGGTGTCGCGGGCGACGACGGAGTAGAAGCGGGCCTCGTGGCCGTCGGCCTTGGGGCGCAGGACGCGGCCGAGGCGCTGGGCCTCCTCCTGGCGGGAGCCGAAGGTGCCGGAGACCTGGATGGCGACGGTGGCCTCGGGGAGGTCGATGGAGAAGTTGGCGACCTTGGAGACGACCAGGACGGAGATCTCGCCGTTGCGGAAGGCGCCGAAGAGCTTCTCGCGCTGGGCGTTGGTGGTCTCGCCCTTGATGACGGGGGCGTTGAGGTGCTCGCCCAACTCGTCGAGCTGGTCGATGTACTGGCCGATGACGAGGGTCTGCTGCCCCTTGTGCTGGGCGACCAGGGCCTCGGTGACGCGCCGCTTGGTGGCGGTCGTGGCGCAGTAGCGGTACTTCTCCTCGGGCTCGGCGGTCGCGTAGGCGAGCCGCTCGGAGTCGGTGAGGTTGACGCGGACCTCGACGCAGTCGGCGGGCGCGATGTAGCCCTGCGCCTCGATCTCCTTCCAGGGCGCGTCGAACCGCTTCGGGCCGATGAGGGAGAAGACGTCGGACTCGCGGCCGTCCTCGCGCACCAGCGTCGCGGTCAGGCCGAGCCGCCGCCGGGCCTGGAGGTCGGCGGTGAACTTGAAGACCGGCGCGGGCAGCAGGTGCACCTCGTCGTAGAGGATCAGGCCCCAGTCGCGGGAGTCGAACAGCTCCAGGTGCGCGTAGACGCCCTTCCGCTTGGTCGTCAGCACCTGGTACGTGGCGATGGTGACCGGCCGGATCTCCTTGCGGGTGCCGCTGTACTCGCCGATCTCCTCCTCGGTCAGCGACGTCCGCTTGATCAGCTCGCTCTTCCACTGCCGCGCCGAGACGGTGTTCGTCACCAGGATCAGCGTGGTCGCCTTGGCCTCGGCCATCGCGCCCGCGCCGACCAGCGTCTTGCCCGCGCCGCAGGGCAGCACGACGACACCGGAGCCGCCGTGCCAGAAGTTCTCCACGGCCTGCCGCTGGTACGGCCGCAGCGCCCAGCCGGTCTCGTCCAGCTCGATCGGGTGCGCCTCGCCGTCCACGTAACCGGCGAAGTCCTCGGCGGGCCAGCCGAGCTTGAGCAGCACCTGCTTGATCTGGCCGCGCTCGGAGGGGTGCACCAGCACCGTGTCCGGGTCGATCCGGGCGCCCACCAGCGGCTGGATCTTCTTCGAGCGCAGGATCTCCTCGAGGACCGGGCGGTCGGTGCTGGTCAGCACCAGGCCGTGGGTGGGGTGCTTGCTCAGCCGCAGCCGCCCGTAGCGGTCCATCGTCTCGGCCACGTCGACCAGCAGCGCGTGCGGCACCGGATAGCGCGAGTACTCGACCAGCGCGTCCACCACCTGCTCGGCGTCGTGGCCCGCCGCCCGCGCGTTCCACAGGCCGAGCGGGGTCAGCCGGTAGGTGTGGATGTGCTCGGGGGCGCGCTCCAGCTCCGCGAAGGGCGCGATGGCCCGGCGGCAGGCGTCCGCCTGCTCGTGATCGACCTCCAGGAGGAGCGTTTTGTCGCTCTGCACGATGAGACAGGACACGCATTACCTCCGCTGACGGGACCGAACAGAGAATTGTACTGCGAATGGCGGTCAAGACCGCGTGTCGCGGTTCACCCCGATGGCGGCCAACCCTGCGCGCAACCGTTCGCCATCCGAGCGAAGCTGCGCCGATCGCGTACGTGGCGACCGGCGCGTCGCACCCGACCTGCTGTTATCTGCCCGCTATGGACAACCCACTGTCTCCTCCCCCCGCGCTTCCCCCCGCAGACCCGCGTGAGCGGGGGAAGCTGCGGGCCGTAGCGGCCTCCACAGCCGTCGTCGGCGCCGCGGTCATGGCCGCGGCCGGGCTGCTGCTCCCCGGTTCGGCGGCCGGCGCGGCCCCGAGCCCGGCGGACGGGCCCTCGTACAGCGATACGGGATGGTCGTCCGCCCCCGACACCGGGTGGCCGTCGCCCAGCGAGAGCACGTCGTGCCCGCCGACGACCCCGCCGTACTCGTCACCGCCCACGACGCCTCCCACGACGCCTCCGACCTCGCCTCCCACGTCCCCGCCCACCACGCCGCCGACGACGGGCTGGACGCCGCCGCCGACCACGCCGCCGACCACGCCGCCCACCTCGCCTCCGACCTCGCCTCCCACGTCCCCGCCCACCACGCCGCCGACGACGGGCTGGACGACGCCTCCGACGACGCCGCCGACCTCCCCGCCGACCACGCCCCCCACCTCACCTCCGACGACACCCCCCACGACGCCCCCCACCACGCCGCCGACGACGGGCTGGACGACGCCCCCGACCTCCCCGCCCACGTCCCCTCCGACCTCGCCCCCCGGACACCTCCCGCACACCGGTGCGGAGACCGAGTGGCTGGCCGTCGCAGCGGCCGGAGCGCTGGGAGCGGGCGGGCTGCTCGTCGCGGCGACGCGACGCAGGGGCCGCCACGGCTGAAGTCCCCTGCCGCCCAAGGAGATCGGCCGTCCGAGTCGTCGTGTGCGGACGGCGTACGGCGGCCGGTCGCGGGTATGCGCCGCCATGACGGTGCCTATCCGAGGGGGGCAAGGGTTCATGGCGGTGAGGATGGCGCTGTTCCGCACGGCGCCGAAGGAACCGAAGGACGGGCCGAAGGCGAAGGCGCCGAAGGCCACGGCGGACCCGGCCCCCACGGCGAGGTCCGCGGCCAAGCCCGCACGCACCCCCGTACGCAAGGCCGCTCAGCCGCGTACCAGCGCCCAGGCCAGGACCCGTCAGAAGGCACCGGCGAAAGCACCCGCGAAGACGGCAGCGACGGCACGGACGACGGCTCGGGACACGGCGCCCGCCCGGACCTGGCCCTGGACGAAGGCCGCGCCCCCGGCCGCCGAGGCCGGTCCGAAGGCGACCCCGCAGCCCGAGCCGAGGCCCACGCTGAAGTCCAGGTTCGGGCCGAAGCCCAAGGCCGCGCCCGTCGTCGAGCCCGAGCCGGTCGAGGAGCCGTACGTCCCCCTGCTGCAACGCCGTTCGTGGGGCGCGACGCTCGCCCGCGTGGTGGTGCTCGCGGCGGCGATCGTCGGGATGGTGGCCTTCGCGGTGGCGCTGGCGAAGGTCACGCTGGTGCCGTCACCGGCGTCCGTCTCACTGATCCACTCCAATCTGCATCCGGGCCACTCGATCAGGGCCTACCTCAACGGGCCGAGCACGCGCGACGCGGTGAAGCAGATCGGCGGGAACATCCTGCTCGGCGTGCCCTTCGGAATCCTGCTGCCGATGCTGTTCCCGAAGGCGCGCGGCCTGCTCAGGGTGGGCGTGCTGACCGGTCTGGTGATGCTGACGGTGGAGACCACCCAGGGCGTCATCATCGTGGGCCGGTCCTTCGACATCGACGACGTCATCCTCAACACCGCGGGCGCCCTCATCGGCTACCTGCTGCTGGGCCTGCGCCTCGGCCGCGCCCTCTACCCGCGCCGCCACCACTGGTGGCAGCGCAGGCGCCCGGACAGCGGACCGCGCCAGGACGGGCGCCGGGACGTCCGGCGGGGCCTGCGGCAGGAAGGGATCGCGCGGCCGGAAGGGACCGTGCGGCAGGAAGGGACCGTGCGGCCGGAAGGGACCGTGCGGGCGCGCGTCAGGCCGGGTCGTCGGCCAGCTCCGAAACGCCCGTGACCCGGTGCAGCGCGAAGGTGCGCACCTCGTCCACGGTGTGGTCGTACGCCGTCACATAGCCGCCCTCGACCCGTACCGGCGCGATCACCCGCTGACTCGCCGCGCCGTCCGCGTTGACGTAACCGATCCACAGCGACTCGCCGCTCAGCACCGCCGCCTGCATGGTGGCGAGCGTGTCGGCCGCTGGCGTACGGGGCAGGCCGCCGTCCGCGCTCCCGGCGGCGGCCGAGGACACCGCGGAGTCCGGCGAGCGGCGCACGGCGGTCGAGGCGCGGTCGCCCGCGCGGACCGCCTTCACCGCGGCCCCCAGCAGCGCCCCCGCGGGCACCGGCGGCCCGTCCGTGACGGGCGTGGGCGGCGTACGCGGCGGGGTGCGGCGGGCATCGGCGCGGGTGATCAGCACATCGCCGTCCGCGGACTCGGCGGCGGGCGCCAGGCCCATCGCGCGCAATTTGTCGAGCAGCACGGCCGGTTCGGACTGGGCCGCGAGCACCGTCGGCGCCAGGCGGCGCAGCCCGAGGCCCGACGCGCGCCGGTCGGCGAGCAGTTCGGTCAGCAGCGCGTCGTCGTCGCAGCGCAGATACGCCGACGCGGCCCCCACCCGCAGCGTGCCGTGCCTGCGCGCCACGTCGTCGATCAGGTAACTCAGCGGCTGCGGCACCGGCGTGCGCGAGTGCGAGGTCAGGAAGTCCTGGAGCTCCGCCGCCGTGCGCCCGGCGTCCAGGGCGCGCCGTACCGACTCCGGTGTGAAGCGGTAGACCGTCGCGCCGCCCTTGGACTCGATGTCGGCCAGCACCCCGAGCGTCTCGGCGAGCGGCGCCATCAGCGGCCCCGGCGCGACCGCCGTCAGGTCGGCCTGGAGCAGTACGTGGTCCAGCGGCTCGGGCAGCAGCGGCGCGAGCAGCCCGGCCGCGGCACCGGCCGCCGCGGCGGACTCCGCCGCCGTGCGGGTCCCCGCGCCGCCCAGCAGCGGCCTGGCGTGCGCGGCGAGCGCCCCGCGCCCGGTCAGGCCCAGATTCTCGGCGTCCTGGAGCGTCCAGCGCAGCAGGTCGGCGCGGAGCGCGTCCGCGCCGGGCCGCAGCGGCCGTTCCCAGCGCAGCCGGGCCAGCAATTCGTCGGGGGCCGCCGCCGAGCCCGGCGGCAGATCGGCGAGGACGCGCAGCGCGCGGCGGCGCACCCGGGGCGCGAGCGACCGGTCGAGGTCGGGGCCGAGCGCCGACAGCGCGCGGCCCTTGGCGTCCTTGCTGCCGACCACGCCCGGCGTCCGCGTCGCCGTCAGCCAGGCGGCGGCCAGCGTCGCCCACCGCTCCTGCGCGGGCAGCAGCAGCCACTCGTCGGCCGCGGGCGTCGGCGCGTACGCCTCGTCCAGCTCGCCGTCCGTCGCGATCAGCCCGGCCGCGTAGGCCAGCTCCAGCCAGAAGGCGGCCTGCGCCTCGGTCAGGTCGAGCGCGGTCGCGGTCCGCTTGAGGTCGCGGACGCTGATGCCGCCCGCGCGCAGGACCGAAGGACCGCCGGTCTGCCACTCCTTCAGCAGCTCGCCGACCGTGCTGACGGCCGTGAACGCCTGCCCCGCCGCCGTCATGTCCACGGTCCGCTCGGTACGCGGCACCGGCGCGACGGCGGGCGGCAGCGGCTCCGGGGTACGGTGCGCCCGGCCGCCGCGCAGGCTCAGCGCGGCCTCGCGCGGCAGCAGCACATTGTGCTGGCCCGCGGGCAGCAGCAGGCCGCGGGCGAGCAGCCACTGCACGGGCGTCACCGCGTCCGCGGCCCGCACCGGCACGGTCGCGTCCCGTACCTCGCCGTACGGCGGCCCCCACACCAGCCGGTCGAGCACCTTGCGCGCGTCCCCGTCCGGCGCGGTGTCCAGCAGCGCCGCCGTGCGGTCGCGGTCCGCGAAGAGTCCGGCCAGCGCGGTGACCGCGCTCATCGGGTCGTGCGTCGGATCGAGCCCGGCGTCCGCCAGGATCTCCTGGAGCCGGGAGGGCGACATGCCCGAGGTCGCCTCGCTCACCGAGGGCCCGAGGCCGGTCGCGGACGGCACGGTGGCGGCGGGCGCCAGCACGTCCCGCGCGGTGCGCACCAGCCGCAGCCGGTCGTCGGGGCCCCACAGCAGCGCCCGCGCCCGCAGGACGTCCACGGCGCGCGGCAGCGCGGCGGTCACCGCGGCCACCAGCTCCGCGTCCAGCGGCTCCGCGTGGCCGGTGCCCTCGGGGCCGCCCGTCATCAGCGTGAGCAGCGTCCCGTACGAGCACGGGTCCCGCGTCACCGACAGGGCCTCGGCGACCTGCTGCGTGAAGCGGTCCAGGTGCTCCAGCGCGCGGACCACCGATGTACGGGTGGAGGCGCGGGTCGCGAGCTGCGTCAGGTCGTTCGGTACGGGGCTCAGCAGGTCCGGCCGGGCGCGCAGCAGCCGCCCCAGCGCCTCGTCGTCACGTGCGCGCAGGTCCTCCGCGAGCGTGCGCGGGACAGATCCTTGCCCTCCGGTCGTCATCCGTTCCACATTAGCCCCCCTTGTCGCGGCGGCCATGGATGGCGGCCGCGGATGAGGACAGCGGTGACGGCGGGCGGGTACGGTCGGTGCAGGGTCGGACACGGGCGCGGACAAAGGGGCTTGGCGGTGGGTGTCGAGAGCGACCAGATGGTGTTCGACTACCTCAGCCGGATCGGCGACCTCGCGCAGACCGCGCTGCCCGCCTCCCAGCGCATGCGGCTGGTCGCGCAGCTCCGCACCGACATCGACCGGGAGCGCAAGGACAGCGACAACCCGGCGACCGTCCGCCGCATCCTGGGCCGGATCGGCAGCCCGGACGCCGTCGTGGAGGCCGCGGCAGGCGGCTCCGGCGACGCCTCGTCCGGCGCCGCCGCCCCCGAGGTCCCGGCCCCGCCCTCGTCCCCGTCCGCGCCCGCCGGGGGCCCCTACGGCCCGTACGGCGTGCCGTCGATGCGGAAGACGGCGGGCAGGGACGGTACGGAGAAGGCCGACGGCGGCAAGGGCGGCGGCGGCAGGGGCGGCGGCGGGGGCGCGGGAAAGAAGGACGACTGGTGGGACCGGGACGAGCGCCGCGACGGTCACCTCAGGGCCGGTGACGAACTCACGGGCCTGCCCGGTATGACCGGCGGCGTCTTCATCCCCTTCGACGACGAGGATCTGGACGACGACGGTGACACCCGGGCCAGGGTCAGGCCCGGGGCGCCGCGTGCGCCGGTCGAGGAAGAGGCCGAGGAGGAGGCCGCGTACGAGGAGGAGGTCGCCGCCCGGTCGCGCCGCCGCTGGCTGCCGCGCCGCCGCGCCGCCCGTACCGTCACCTGGGGCAGCCCGCTGCTCCTGCTCGCCGCCGCCCTTCTCGTCGCGGGCGCCGTCATCGGCTCCTGGATTCCCCTCGGCCTCGGCTGGCTCGCCGGCTACCTCTCCCGCCAACTCACCCGCCGCCAGGCCAAATTCGGCATCCTCGGGATTCCCGGGGCCGCCGCCCTCGGGCTCGTCGTCTGGGTCTGGGGGCGCGACACCGGCAAATGGGGCGATCCCATCGCCCAGGGGCAGATGGGCCACGCCTTCCAGGACGCCTATCCCTTCGCGGTCCGCGTCGCCGCCGTTGGCTCCGCCCTCTACCTGATCCTCCGCGCCCGCCGCCGCGCCTAGGGCTCCGCCCCGGTACGCCCCCCTCACGAAGGCGGGTTCTCCCCGGGGCGCGGCCCCGATCGGCCCCTTTGCGCCGGGCGGCGGGCCGATCTTTTAGGGGCGCGGGGAACTGCGCGCTCAGCCACGATGCTCCCGCAGGTCACCACCGGCCCCAGAGGGGCAATTCGGTGGTGTCCCGACCACCGGCCGGTGGGGGCGGGCCGCGCAGTTCCCCGCGCCCCCTACGGGGACGAAAATCGGGTTGACCCGGCAGGGGAGAATGGAGGGCGTGACCAGCGACCTCAGCCCCGTACCGCCCCGGCCCACCCTCACGGTGGGCTTCGACCTCGACATGACCCTCATCGACTCCCGCCCGGGGATCAAGGCCGTGTACGACCGGCTCTCGGCGGAAACCGGCGTGTGGATCGACTCGGAGCTGGCGGTCACGCGGCTGGGCCCGCCGCTGGACGACGAGCTGGCGAACTGGTTCCCCGCGGAGCGCGTGGCCGAGATCGGCGATCTGTACCGGGCGCTGTATCCGGACCACGCCATCGCGCCGACGCCCGCGATGCGCGGTGCGGCGGAGGCGGTCGCGGCGGTGCGGGCGGGGGGCGGGCGGCCGGTGGTGGTGACGGCGAAGTACGGGCCCAACGCGGAACTGCACCTGGCGCACGTCGGGATCGAGGCCGAGGTGCGCGGCTGGCTGTGGGCGGAGCAGAAGGCGCAGGCGCTGATCGAATACGGCGCGAGCGTGTACGTCGGCGACCACGTCGGGGACGTGCGCGGCGCGCGGAAGGCGGGCGCGCTGTCGGTGGCGGTGGCCACGGGCCCGTGCGACGCGGCGGAACTGCGGGCGGCCGGAGCCGATGTCGTCCTGGACGATCTCACCGAATTTCCGGCCTGGTTCGCGGCCCACACGTCCGCGGCTGCCTGAGCGCGCCGGGGACGGCGCAAGCCGCCGCCGGCTTCGGCGGGAGAGCCCGGCGGCCGGTTCAGGAACCGGCCGCGCCCCGCTCCCGTGAGGTCTGCCGCTGCGCGAGGGCGGACCGCAGCAGCCCGCACAGCGCCACCGCCATACCCACGCCCATCAGCATGGACACGAAATACGCGGGCGTCGGCAGCGTATGCGTGCCCAGCAACAGCGGCGCGACGGTGACGAGAGTGCCGACCGCGCCCACGAGGAAGACGATCGCGCCGACACGGACCAGGAGGTCACCGGCGCCCATGGTTTGTTTGCTCACCGGACAAGGGTAGATCCGTTCAGGGGGCGGTCGAACGGCCGGGGAACGGGACCTTGGCGTCTTGTCACACAGCACCAGGCCATTAGCCTTGGTGCCAGCGGGTCTCCGATGGACCCGCTGAAGTCTTATTCAGAGTCGTTTCGAGCAATGAGGACGAGGTCGGACGTGCCTACCGGCAAAGTCAAGTGGTTCAACAGCGAGAAGGGCTTCGGCTTTCTCTCCCGCGATGACGGCGGCGACGTCTTCGTGCACTCGTCGGTGCTGCCTGACGGAGTCGCTGCGCTCAAGCCCGGCCAGCGCGTGGAATTCGGCGTCGTCGCAGGACAGCGCGGTGATCAGGCGCTTTCGGTGACACTTCTGGATCCCGCTCCCTCGGTGGCGGCGGCACAGCGCCGTAAACCCGATGAGCTGCTGCCGATCGTCCAGGACCTCACCACGCTGCTCGAAGACGTCGCGCGTTCCCTCCAGCGCGGCCGGTATCCCGACAAGGCGCACGGACACAAGATCGCTTCCGTACTGCGCGTTGTCGCCGATCAGCTCGACGTATGAGTCCGCTATGACGTAGGGAAGTCGACCGTTTTTAGCGCCGCTTTGCCGGAAGCCCGCCTTCCGGTAAAGCGGCGAAGTGCCGAAGTACGCAAGTGCCGAAGTGCGCAAGTGCGCAACGGGCACGGTGAATTCCGGCCACCCGACGAAAATCTCGGTCAGAATGCGAGCGCGTCGGGGGCGAGCGGCGGCACCAGTCCCTCGGCGGCGGCCCGCGTCAACAGTCCGCGTACGGCGGCGTATCCGTCCTCGCCGAGATCGGCGGTGAACTCGTTGACGTACAGCCCGATGTGCTGGTCCGCGACCGCGGGGTCCATCTCCTGCGAGTTCTCCAGCACGTAGTCGCGTGACGGCTCCGGGTCGTCCCACGCCATCCGCACCGACGTACGGGCCGACTCGGCGAGCGCGTGCAGCCGCTCCTTGCCGAGCGAGCGCTTGGCGATGATCGCGCCCAGCGGGATCGGCAGCCCGGTCGTCGCCTCCCAGTGCTCGCCCATGTCCGCGAGCTTGTGCAGGCCGTAGTTCCGGTACGTGAAGCGCGCCTCGTGGATCACCAGACCGGCGTCCACCCGGCCGTCCCGTACCGCGGGCATGATCTCGTGGAACGGCAGCACCACGATCGCCCCGACCCCGCCCGGCACCTCGGTCGCCGCCCAGAGCCGGAACAGCAGATACGCCGTCGACCGCTCGCTGGGCACCGCGACCGTCTTGCCCGCCAGGTCCGCGCCAGGCTCCCGGGTCAGCACCAGCGGCCCGCAGCCGCGCCCCAGCGCCCCGCCGCACGGCAGCAGCGCGTACTCGTCCAGCACCCACGGCAGCACCGCGTACGACACCTTCAGCACGTCGAACTCGCCGCGCTCGGCCATCCCGTTGGTGATGTCGATGTCCGCGAAGGTCACGTCGAGCGGCGGCGCCTGCGGCACCAGGCCGTGCGCCCACGCGTGGAAGACGAAGGTGTCGTTGGGACAGGGGGAGTACGCGATCCGCAGCGCGGCGTCGTGCGGCGCCCCGGCCGGGCCCGTGTTCGCGGTGTCAGTCGTCATGTGTGGCTTCAACCTCCAAGGCGGCCGGGAGCTTCCCGAACGCCACCGTCAGGGCCGCCAGCGCGTCGCCGATCCGCCACGCCTCGCGGTCACGGGGGCCGACGGCGTTCGACACCGCGCGGATCTCCAGCATCGGCACGTCGTGCGCCGCGGCGGCCTCCGCCACCCCGAAGCCCTCCATCGCCTCCGCGACGGCGCCCGGGTGACGGCCGCTCAGCTCCGCGGCCCGCTCCCCGCTGCCGGTGACCGTGCTCACGGTCAGCAGCGGGCCGTACGCTGCGCCCAGCGCCCGCGCCACGCCCCGGCTCAGCCGCGCGGGCGGCCGGTGCTCAGAGGTGCCGAAACCCAGCTCCACGACCGGTACGAAGCCCTCGTCGGTCTGCGCGCCCAGGTCCGCCGCCACGACCGTCTCCGCGACCGTCACATGGCCCACGGGCGCGACCGGCGCGAAACCGCCCGCGATCCCGGCGCAGACCACCAGGCCGTACGGAGCGCCCGCCGCCTCGGCCAGCGCCAGCGCGGTGGCGGTGCCCGCCGCCGCTGCCGCCGGACCCACACCAGCGGCGATCACGTCCGCCGTCACGGCGGTGGGCGGTGGCGCCGCGCTCAGCCCGGCCTCGACGGCCGCGCGTTCGGCGTCCACCGCGGTCACGACGAGGAGCCTGCCATAAGGCGCGGGCGCGGGACCGGGTTCCGGGCCCGGCGCGGGACCGGCGGCGCGGTCGGGTGTCACTTGCCGCGGACGAGCTTGATCTTCCAGATGCCGTACGTCTTGCGGCCCGTCAGGTCGCCGGACTCCACGATGTTCAAGGTGACTTCCTTGACCTGCGTGGACTGGCCGGTCTGCTGGTCCTGCACGGTGAACAGGGTGCCGCTGTCGAGCGTCCAGTACGTCTGGTTCTTGAGCAGTTCCTGCGTGACGAGCTGGGTGCCGTTGGCGAGCAGCCAGCCCTTCTTCGCCAGCTTCGGGTCGACGCCGATGCGTACCTGGTCGCCCAGGCCGACCGTGAGGTGGTGCTTGGGGGCGGCCGTCAGACACGCCTCGAAGATCGCCTGGGGGAGCAGCTTGCCGTGGGCGTAGCACTTGTCCACGGCTTCCGCGGTCACGGACCGGGTGCCCACGGTCACGGTTGCCAGGGGGGTCGGCTTGTCGCAGGCGGTCAGGGCGACGAGCCCGAGGGAGACGGCACCGATGGTGGTGGCAGCGCGGCGAATGCTCATGGCAGGAGGCTACCGGGCTGTTGCCCCCAGGCTGCGCGGGGGTGGGACGTGTCCCGCGACGGCCCGGCGATCACCGCCGCCGTACACCCGTACCGGTTACGGCCGGACCCCCGCCGCGTACGCCAGGGCCCCTACCGCGTACGGCCGGTGTCCTTACGCCACCCGTGCCGACGCCGTGTTTCCGCCGCGCCGCGCCGAGCCGAACAGGCCGCGTACCGACACCACGAACGCCACCAGCACCAGACAGGCCGCGACCGACATGCCGAGCTGGCCGTTGAGCGGGAGCACTATGCCCAGGCCGCCGCCGACCACCCAGGAGAGCTGGAGGGCGGTCTCGGAGCGGGCGAAGGCGGAGGTGCGCACCAACTCCGGCACGTCGCGCTGGATCAGCGCGTCCAGGGACAGCTTCGCCAGGGCCTGCGAGATGCCCGCGACGGCCGCCGCGGCGGCGACGGTGACCAGCCCGTACCAGGTGGCCGCGGCGATCGTCGCCGTCAGCGAGCAGATCAGGACGCTGCCGATGATGATCTCGGGGCCGCGCGCCTTCAGCCACGCGCCGAGCGCCGTGCCCAGCGCGTTGCCCGCGCCGGCGGAGACGACCACGACGCCCAGGGAGGTCGCCGCGGTGAGGCCGCCCAGCGGATGCTCGCGCAGCATGAACGCCAGGAACATCGTCAGGAAGCCGGACAGCGAGCGCAGCCCCGCGTTGCCCTGGAGGGCGTGCAGCACCGAGGAGCCGACGCCCAGCAGGCTCGGCCGCTTGCCCGGAATCCCCGACGGCTCCGGCGGCGCCTCCTCGTCGGCCGACAGCCGGACCTTGCCCTCGCCGCGCGAGGAGTCGACCTTCGAGGGCAGCGACATCGACAGCAGCGCGCCGACGATGAAGATCACGAAGGCGCCGTAGAGCGGCCACTGCGGGCCGAAGGCGTGCAGCCCCGCGCCGACCGGCGCGGCGATGGCCGTCGCGAGCAGACCCGCCAGCGTCACCCGTGAATTGGCCTTCACGAGTGTCGTTCTGTCCGGCAGAAGCCGTGGCACCACCGCGCTTCGCACCACGCCGTACGCCTTCGACGCCACCAGGACGCCCAGCGCCATCGGATACAGGCCGAGGCCCGCGGTGCTGATCACCCCGGCCATCGTCCAGGCCAGCACGCCGCGCGCCATCATCGCCATCGCTATGGCCGCCCGGCGGCCGTGCTGGAGCCGGTCGAGCAGCGGACCGATCACCGGGGCCAGGAGCGCGAACGGCGCCATCGTCACGAGCAGGTAGAGCGCGACCCGGCCGCGGGCCTGTCCGGTCGGGACCGAGAAGAACACCGAACTCGCGAGCGCGATCGTGATCAACATGTCGCCCGCCGAGTTCACGGCGTGCAGTTCGATCAGCTTCGCCAGCCCCGACTCGCCCGCGCCGCCCGCGTGTGTCGTACGCCTGATACGACGGCGCAAGGCACCGCCGGACCGCCCCACGCCGTTAGCGAGGGCGCGTCCGGCCCTGCGCACGGGCCCTGGGCCCGCAGTCACCGTTCGTGCCACGACAGCAATCCTGCCCCAATCGGAAGACCACGCACCCCCTCCTTTGCGCACGTGGTGCGCACAGGTAGCGTGCGATCGCGCAGAATGGGTGACAACAGGTGCGCCCGAAGACGCTCGGGCAGGGCCACGAAGGCAGAAAACCAAGGCGTCGAAGCGGTCCGCAGGTCCGCTCCGCCCCGGTTTTCCGCGTCGGGTCCGTCGCGTCGCGGCGCACACGTGAGACGGCGTAGAGAGAGAAACGATTTCTGTGAGTGCTGCGATGCGAAGCCGTACCCCTGACCGCCTGTGCGCCGAGGCGGTCGATGTCGCGCTGGCTGTGACGGAGGAGGCGGCGGGGCCGCAGTCCGTCGGCGAGCACCTCGGCGTCGTCGCCGAGGGGGACCGCGTCGTCACCCACTACTTCGCCTGTAAAGAGCCCGCCTACCGCGGCTGGCGCTGGGCCACCACCCTCACGCGGGCCTCCCGCGCCAAGGTCGTGACCATCGACGAGACGGTGCTGCTGCCGGGCGACGACGCGATTCTCGCGCCCGAATGGGTGCCGTGGAGCGAGCGGCTGCGGCCCGGCGACATGGGCCCCGGTGACCTGCTGCCCACCGAGGCCGACGACCTGCGCCTGGAGCCGGGGTGGACCGGCGAGGACGACGAGCGCTTCCCGGGCTTCCCCGACGGGTCGGCCGACGCCCCGGACGGCTCCGCGGGTCCCGAGAGCGCCGCGGACTCCTCCGACGCCGACTTCGTGGTGCCCACGCCCGCGACGATCACCGCGGTCGCCGCCGAGATCGGCATGGGACGGCCGCGGGTGCTCTCCCGCTACGGTCTGCACGCCGCCGCCGACCGCTGGGAGGAGCAGTTCGGCGCCAAGACGCCCATGGCCCAGGCCGCGCCCGCCAACTGCGTGAGCTGCGGCTTCCTCGTCGCGATCAAGGGCTCCCTCAGCCAGGCGTTCGGGATCTGCGCCAACGAGTTCTCGCCCGCCGACGGCCGCCTGGTCTCCCTGTCCTACGGCTGCGGCGGCCACTCCGAGGCCGCCGTGATGCCCAAGACCCCCACCCCGCCGCCGATGGTCCTGGACGACATGGAGGAGACCGAGCAGGTCTCCCTGCACCCCGGCCGCGTGTCCCCGGCGGACGACGACGCCGCCGCGGCGGACGGGCCGGGCCGCTCGTAGCCGCGGTACCCCCGGCCGGTGGGCCGGGGGCGGC
The DNA here is from genome assembly GCF_055558595.1 of Streptomyces sp. NPDC025721. Classification (NCBI taxonomy): domain Bacteria; kingdom Bacillati; phylum Actinomycetota; class Actinomycetes; order Kitasatosporales; family Streptomycetaceae; genus Streptomyces; species Streptomyces sp. NPDC025721. Next base: position 487,856 of record NZ_JBVHMF010000001.1, read on the forward strand.
GGTGGACCCCGTGCGGGCGACCGCGCCGCGCGGGCGCGGCGCCATTGGCGGTACGGTCGCCCCGACAGGGGCCCGGCCGCGGGCCGCAGCAACAACCGGAGGGCCACGTGAGCCGCGCAGGGACCCGACCGACGGTCGTCACGGAAGCCACCAGCGACCCCTTCGGCACCGCCGCGCTCCGCGCGGGCGTGACCACCGCCTGGTCCGCGTCGGCCGCCCGCTTCCGTGAGGACGCGAACGCCGAGGAGGACCTGGCCCTCGGCGGCTACCGCGACCGCCTCGTCGTGGAACTGGCCCAGAACGCCGCCGACGCGGCGGTACGGGCCGGCGTCCCCGGCCGCCTGCGGCTGACCCTCCACGGGGCCGGTGAGGGCGATGACGACCCCGCCCTGCTGGCCGCCGCCAACACCGGCGCGCCGCTCGACGCCGCCGCCGTCGAGTCGCTGTCCACGCTCCGCGCCTCCGCCAAGCGCGACGACGGCCCGGCCGCAGTCGGCCGCTTCGGCGTCGGCTTCGCGGCGGTGCTGGCCGTCAGCGACGAACCGGCCGTGGTGGGCCGCACCGGCGGCGTCCGCTGGTCGCTGGCCGAGGCCCGCGCGCTGGCCGCCGAAGTCCCCGGCCTGACCGATGAGTTGCGACGCCGCGACGGCCATGTCCCGCTGCTGCGCCTGCCGTTCCCCGCGGAGGGCCGCGCGCCCGACACGTACGACACCGTCGTGCTGCTGCCGCTGCGCGACGGCGCCGCGGGCGACCTCGCGGCCCGGCTGCTGGCGGCCGTGGACGACGCGCTGCTGCTCGCGCTGCCGGGCCTGTCCGAGGTCGTGGTGGAAACCCCGGACGGGGTACGGACCCTGACCCGCCGTCAGACCGACGACGGCGACGTGGTCATCGAGGACAGCGACCGCGAAGGCGCCGCCCGCTGGCGGGTGTCGTCCGCCTCCGGCGCCCTCACCCCCGACCTGCTGGCCGACCGCCCCGTCGAGGAACGGCTGCGCCCCGTCTGGTCGGTGACCTGGGCGGTCCCCGTGGACGAGGAGGGCGCCCCGGCCGCGCCCCGCACCGCGCCCGTCGTCCACGCGCCCACGCCCACCGACGAACCGCTCGGCCTGCCCGCGCTGCTGCTCGCCTCCTTCCCGCTCGACCCGACCCGCCGCCACGCCGCCCTCGGCCCGCTCACCGACTTCCTGCTGGCCCGCGCCGCCGAGTCGTACGTGGCGCTGCTGGCCGGCTGGCGGCCGGTCGGCACCGGCGTGGTCGACCTGGTGCCGGGACCGCTGGGCAAGGGCGAACTCGACGCCGAGCTGCGCCGCAGAATCCTCGCCGAGCTGCCCCGTACCGCCTTCCTGCCGCGCGCCGCCGAGCCGCGCCCCGACGACGGCCCCGACGGCCCCGAGGCGGCGGAGAAGGCCGCGGACGACGGCTCCTGGGACGGCGGCGGCCCGCTGGCCGGTGAGGCGCCCGCGCTGCGCCCGGTCGAGGCCGAGGTCGTGGAGGGCGCCACCGCGCAAGCCGTACGCGTCCTGGCCGAGGTGCTGCCGACGCTGGTCCCCTCCACGCTCGAACGGCGGCCCGCGCTGCGCCAGTTGGGCGTCGCCCGGCTGACCCTCGCCGACGCCGTGGACCGCCTCGCGGGCACCGAACGCCCCGCGGGCTGGTGGTGGCGCCTGTACGACGCGCTGGCCGGAACCGACGCCGACGTCCTCAGCGGCCTCCCGGTGCCGCTCGCCGACGGCCGTACGGTCGTCGGCCCGCGCCAGGTGCTGCTGCCGGTGCCGGGGGAGGGGGACGACGGCGACACGGGCGCGGTGGACCCCGCCGCGCTGGCCCGCCTCGGCCTGCGCGTCGCCCACGCCGACGCCGTGCACCCGCTGCTCGAAAAGCTCGGCGCGTCCCCCGCCACCCCGCGCGCCGTCCTGACCACCCCTCAGGTCAGGGCCGCCGTGGCCGCCTCGCTGGACGACGAGGGCGCCGCCTGGGACGACGAGAACGCCCTGGACACCGAGGAGTTGGCCGACACCGTCCTCGCTCTGGCCCGCGCGGCGGGGCTCGCGCCCGGCGAGGAGCCGTGGCTCGCCGCCCTCGCGCTGCCCGACGAGGAGGGCGAACTCGCCCCGGCCGGCGAGCTGGTCTTCCCCGGCAGCGCCCTGGAATCCGTCCTGCGCGAGGGCGAACTGGCCGCCGTGGAAGCCGAGTTGGCCGAGCGCTGGGGCGAACAGCCGCTCGCCGCGGTCGGGGTGCTCGCCACCTTCGCGCTGGTCCGCGCCGCCGACGTCGTCCTCGACCCCGACGACCTCGAACCGCGCGACAGCGACTGGGCCGAGCCCGACGACATCGGCCTTCTCGACGCCGTCGACGTGTGGTGCGAGGACGTCCTGGACCGCCTCCCCGAGACCGACGTGCCGCCGGTCGCCACCGAGGTGATCGGCGTCCGCGACCTCGACCTGGTGGACGACGACGCCTGGCCGCAGGCGCTGGCGCTGCTCTCCCGCCCCCCGCTGCGCGACGCGATCACCGCGCCCGTACGCGTCCTGCTCCCCGACGGCACCACCGACTCCGTACGCCCCTACGCCGCCTGGTGGCTCCGCGACCACCCCGTGCTCGACGGCCGCCGCCCGGTCGGCCTGCGCGCGGCGGGCGGCGACCCGCTGCTCGCCGGGCTCTACGACGAGGCCGCCACCGGCACGGCCGTCGACGAGCAGGTGCTGCGGGCGCTGGGCGTCCGCACCTCCGTACGCGCGCTGCTGGACGAACCGGGCGGGGCCGCCGAACTCCTCGCGCGGCTGGCCGACCCCGAGCGGCGGGTCACCCCCGCCCAGCTCCACCACCTCTACGCGGCGCTGGCCGAACTCGACCCCGAGCAGGTCACGCTCCCCGACGACCTGCGGGCCGTCGTGGACGGCGTGCCCCGCGTGGTCGACGCCGCCGACGCGTTGGTCGCCGACGCCCCCGACCTGCTGCCGCTCGCCGCGGGCCGCGCCCTGCTGCCCGTGCCGCCGCGGCTGGCCGCGGACCTCGCCGACCTCTTCCAGGTCCGCCGCCTCAGCGACGCCGTCGAGGCCCGTGTCGTCTCCGAGGGCGAGATCCACGACGTGCTGCCCGCCGTCCACGACCTGCTCCCCGGCGCCCCCGCCACGTACATCGAGCACGAGGAACTGCTCGTCACCGGGGACGTCGAACTCTCCTGGCGCTACGTCGACGGCACCCTGCACGCCTCCACGGTCGAGGGCGTGGCCGCGGGCCTGGCGTGGGCCACGGCCCACTGGCACCGCCGCTTCGAACTGGCCGCACTCCTCGAAGACCCCACCCGTACCGAGGAGTTGGCCATGGACCGCTGGTTCGACTGACGGACCCTCAGGCGTGGGGGCTCACGCCGTGTCGCGCCTGCGCACCCACCCCCACACCACTTCGAGCACCAGTCCGCCCGCCACCGCGATACCGACGGCCGTCCACGGCATCTGCGCGCCCACCAGCTTCAGCGCGAAGAAGGACTGGAGCCACGGGACGACCAGCACGATCAGGAAGCCGACGCCCATCGCCAGCACCAGCGCGATCCGCCACCAGGTGTAGGGCCTGGCCACGATCGCCAGCACCCACACCTCCAGCAGGAACAGCGTGAGTGTGGCCGCGCTGGTCTCGGCGTCCAGCGCCCCGCTGCCGGAGTAGTGGTGCCGGGCCAGCAGGTACGACAGCATCGCCGCGAGCCCGCAGATGATCCCCGCGGGGGTCGAGTACCGCATGACCCGCCGGACGAAATGCGGCTTGGCCCGCTCCTTGTTGGGCGCGAGCGCCAGGAAGAAGGCGGGCACGCCGATGGTGAGCGTGGACAGCAGCGTGAGGTGCCGCGGCAGGAAGGGGTACGGCACCTGCCAGCACACCACGAGCACCGCGAGCAGCACGGAGTAGACCGTCTTGGTGAGGAACAGCGTGGCGACCCGGGTGATGTTGCCGATCACCCGCCGGCCCTCGGCGACCACCGAAGGCAGCGTCGCGAAGCTGTTGTTGAGCAGCACGATCTGCGCGACCGCGCGGGTGGCCTCGGAACCCGACCCCATGGACACGCCGATGTCGGCGTCCTTGAGGGCGAGTACGTCGTTGACGCCGTCGCCGGTCATCGCCACGTTGTGCCCGCGGGACTGGAGGGCGCCGACCATGTCCCGCTTCTGCTGCGGCGTGACCCGCCCGAAGACGGCGCCGTCCTCCAGCACTTGCGCCATCTCGTCCTGGTCGGTGGGCAGTTGGCGGGCGTCCACCGGGGCGTCCGCGCCCGGCAGCCCGAGCTTGCCGGCGACCGCGCCGACCGACACCGCGTTGTCGCCGGAGATGACCTTGGTCTGCACATTCTGCTCGGCGAAGTACCGCAGCGTGTCCCCGGCGTCGGGCCGCAGCCGCTGTTCGAGGACGACCAGCGCGTACGGGGTGACGGTCTCGGCCACCCGCGGGTCGTCGAGCGGGCGGTCGGTGCGGGCCAGCAGCAGCACCCGCAGGCCCTCGTTGTTGAGCTGGTCGATCTCGGCGAGCGAGCCGTGCCCGGTGGGCAGCAGCACGTCGGGCGCGCCGAGCAGCCACGTACTGCTGGTGCCGTCGGGCTCGTTGAAGGCGGCGCCGCTGTACTTGCGGGCCGAGCTGAAGGGCAGCGCCTCGGTGCAGCGCCAACCGCCGTCCGCGGCGGTGTCCTTGGCGGCGCTGTCGTCCTGGTGGCCGCCCTGGTCGCCGACCTGGGCGCCGTCCTGGTCGCTGTCCTCGGAGCCGCCGTTGGAGCCGTCCTTCGAAGCGCTGCCGCCCGGCCGGGGGTAGGCGTCGATGATGGCCTGGAGGCTGGCGTTGGGGCGCGGGTCGGAGGCGCCGAGCGCGGACAGGACGCGGGCGACGTAGTCGCGGTCAGCGCCGTCCAGCGGGCGCAGGTCCGAGACGTCCATGCCGCCCTCGGTGAGGGTGCCGGTCTTGTCCAGGCAGACGATGTCCACCCGGGCCAGGCCCTCGATCGCGGGCAGTTCCTGGACCAGGCACTGCTTGCGGCCCAGCCGGATCACGCCGATCGCGAAGGCCACCGAGGTCAGCAGCACCAGGCCCTCCGGCACCATCGGCACGATGCCGCCGACCGTACGGCGGACGGCCTCGCTGCCGTCGTGGCTCTCCACCGTGAACTGGCTGATGATCAGGCCGACCGCGGTCGGCACCATCATCCACATCACGTACTTGAGGATCTGGCTGATGCCGTTGCGCAGCTCGGAGTTGACCAGCGTGAAGCGGGACGCCTCGTCGGCGAGCTGCGCCGCGTACGCCTCCCGGCCGACCTTGGTGGCGGTGAAGGCGCCGCCGCCCGCCACCACGAAGCTGCCCGACATCGCCTGGTCCCCGGCGTGCTTGAGCACGGGGTCGGCCTCACCGGTCAGCAGCGACTCGTCGATCTCCAGGCCGTCGGCCTCCTCGATGACGCCGTCCACGACGACCTTGTCACCGGGGCCCAACTCGATGAGGTCGCCGAGGACGATCTCCGAGGTGTGGATCTCGGCCGACGCACCGTCACGGCGCACCGAGGGCTTGGACTCGCCGATCACGGCGAGGCTGTCCAGGGTCCGCTTGGCGCGCAGCTCCTGGATGATGCCGATCGCGGTGTTGGCGACGATCACGAAGCCGAAGAGGCCGTCCTGGATCGGACCGACCACCAAAATGATCAGAAAAAGGAAGCCGATGATCGCGTTGAACCGGGTGAAGACATTCGCCCGGACGATCTCGGAAGTTGAGCGGGAGGAGCGTACCGGTACGTCATTGACCTCGCCGCGCGCGACGCGTTCCGCGACCTCGCCGCCGGTCAGTCCCGGTTTCCGGGTGACGACCTCCGTGTCCGTGCGTTCCGTCATGGGTCCGACGGTACGTGGCGCCCGGCGCTTCTACCCGGCGGAGGTCCCTTCCTGACCGCGCGCCGCGGCGGCGCGACGGATCGCGGCCCGCCGCGCGGTGACGTATTTCAGGCCGATCAGCCCGAGCCCCGCACCCGCCAGACAGGTCCAGATCAGCCACGTATGGCCGTGATCCGCGTACCAGCCGTAGAAGGGGAGCTGCACGACGAACAGCACGGCCCAGATGATCGTGCCGACTGTGACAGTGGCCACATCGTTGGCCTCCAGCGGCTCTGGGGCCTCGCGCAGGGGGGTCCGGTTGCTGCTCATGCGCCCATCGTAAGGGGGCCGGTCGCGGTGCCCGCGAGGTGGTGGCGGCCCTGCGGTTCAAGGATCTACGCGCGCAGATGGCGTTTGACAAGTTGTTTATTCATACTGAAGCAGCCACGCGCTGGCCGAATTTGTTCGTATGATCATCCAAGCTGAGCACCTTGAGGACCCGTATGCCGCCCGCCGCCCCCGGCCTTGACCGCTATTTCCGGATCTCCGAGCGCGGGTCCAGCGTCCCGAGGGAGATTCGCGGCGGTCTCGCCACGTTCTTCGCGATGGCGTACATCATCGTGCTCAACCCGATCATCCTCGGCTCCGCCGTGGACAAGTACGGCCACCACCTGGTCGGCGGCCAGCTCGTCACCGCGACCGTGATCACCGCCGCCTTCACCACCCTGCTGATGGGCGTGGTCGGCAATGTGCCGATCGCGCTCGCCGCCGGGCTCGGCGTGAACACCGTCGTCGCCCTCCAGCTCGCGCCCAAGATGAGCTGGCCGGACGCGATGGGCATGGTCGTGCTCGCCGGTTTCGCGATCATGATCATGGTCGCCACCGGGCTGCGGGAGCGTGTGATGAGCGCGGTGCCGCTCGGCCTGCGCAAGGGCATCGCGATCGGCATCGGCCTGTTCATCATGCTGATCGGCCTGGTCGACTCCGGCTTCGTCACCCGTATCCCGGACGCCGCTCACACCACCGTGCCGCTCCAGCTCGGCTCCGACGGCCACCTCAACGGCTGGCCCGTGCTGATCTTCATCCTCGGCACGCTGCTCACCCTGGCGCTGATCATCCGCAAGGTCGCGGGCGCGATCCTGATCTCCATCGTCGCCATGACGGTCCTCGCGGTGATCGTGGACGCCGTCGCCGACATCCCCGCCGCCAACTGGGGCCTCACCGTTCCCAAGTGGCCCGGCAACCCGGTCGCCAGCCCCGACTTCGGCCTCATCGGCAAGGTCAGCCTCTTCGGCGGCTTCCACCAGGTCGGCATCCTGACCGGCGTGCTCTTCGTCTTCACCGTGCTGCTGTCCTGCTTCTTCGACGCGATGGGCACCATCCTCGGCGTCAGCGACGAGGCGGACCTGCTCGACGAGAAGGGCGACCTGCCCGGCATCAACAAGGTGCTGATGATCGACGGCATCGCCACCGCCGTCGGCGGCGCCTCCTCCTCGTCCGCCAACACCTGCTTCGTGGAGTCCACGGCGGGCGTCGGCGAGGGCGCCAGGACCGGTCTCTCCAGCATCGTGACCGGCCTGATGTTCGTGCTCGCGCTGTTCTTCACACCGCTGGCCACCATGGTCCCGGCCCAGGCGGCCACGCCCGCCCTGGTCGCGGTCGGCTTCCTGATCCTGGCGGGCTCGGTCCGGGAGATCGACTGGAGCGACTTCACCATCGCGGTGCCGGCGTTCCTGACCATGGTGATGATGCCGTTCACGTACTCGATCACCAACGGCATCGGCATCGGCTTCCTGAGCTTCTGCCTGCTGCGGCTGGCCGCCGGCCGCTGGCGCGAGGTGCCGGTCGCGCTCTACGCCGTGGCCGCGGTCTTCGCCTTCTACTACCTGATGCCCGCGCTCGGCCTGCTCTGAGCCGGTGCCTGAGGGGTGGGGGCGGGTCCGCTCAGCGGCCCGTCCTGCCCGTAGAACCGCTCCGTCTCGTCGACGGCCGTCTTGAACCGTTCGTCGAAGTCGTCACGGATGAGCGCCTGGACCACATAGTCCTGGGCGCTCATTCCGCGTTTGGCGGCATGGTCGCGGATCCGGTCCCACAGGTCTGCGTCTATGCGGAGGCTGAGCACTCTCGATGCCATACGCCCAAAGGTCCCCGGACGGGGGGCCGCCGCGGGGGGCTTTCGGCGGCCATCTCACCCGTATGGGTGAGATAAGGGCACATGAGGGTTGAGTGGGGTCCCGCTTGGCCAAGTTTTACTTAGATTAGCTAATGAGCTAACCTAATGAACGTGACCGAACTGTCCGAGGACGACCGCGCCGCGGTGAATTCGCTGCGCTCCGCGGTGATGCGCCTGTCCCGCCGACTGCGCCACCAGCGCGTCGACGAGACGCTCAGCCCGACCGAGATGGCGGTGCTGGGCACCCTGGCCCGCTGCGGGTCCGCCACCCCTGGCGAACTGGCCCGCAGGGAACACGTGCAGCCGCCGTCGATGACCCGCATCGTGGCGATGCTCGAGGCCAAGGGGCTGGTCCGCCGGGAACCCCACCCCGACGACCGGCGCCAGGTCGTGGTGAGCCAGACCGAGCAGGCCGAGGCGATCCTCGCCGACGCCCGCGACACGCGGAACGCCTGGCTGGCCCGGCTCACCGAGGGGCTGACCGACGAGGAGCGCGCGGTGCTCCGCGAGGCGGCTCCCGTCCTGGAGAAGCTCGCTCACCTGTGACCGGTACGACGTCGTACGACGCGCGTGAACCGCATGACCCGCATGACCCGCACGAACCGTATGACCGTATGACCTGCGCGAACCGTATGACCTGCACGACCAGCACAACCAGCACGAACCGCACGACCGTATGCACCGCACGAGCTGTATGACCCGTACGACACCTGTGCCGCGCGAGCCATCGGACAGCATGACCGACCACCTGTTGAAGGGGAGGCGAGACCCGATTGAGTTCGGCAGCCGGACCAGGCACCGCAACCGAACCTGACCGACCCGCGGACGGCAGGACGAGCACCTTCAGCTCGCTCAAGGTCCGCAACTACCGGCTTTTCGCGACCGGCGCCGTGGTGTCCAACACCGGCACCTGGATGTCGCGGATCGCCCAGGACTGGCTGGTGCTCAGCATCACCGGCTCGTCCTTCGCGGTGGGCATCACCACCGCGCTGCAATTCCTGCCGATGCTGCTCTTCGGCCTCTGGGGCGGCGTCATCGCCGACCGCTACCCCAAGCGGCAGATTCTGATCCTCACCCAGGCCGTACTCGGCCTCCTGGGACTCCTGCTGGCCGTCCTCACCCTCAGCGGTGTCGTCCAGGTCTGGCACGTCTACACGATCGCCTTCCTGCTCGGCATGGTCACCGTGATCGACAACCCCGCGCGGCAGACCTTCGTCATGGAGATGGTCGGCCCGAGCCATGTGCGCAACGCGGTCTCGCTCAACTCCGCGAACTTCCAGTCCGCGCGCCTGATCGGCCCCGCCGTCGCCGGTGTGATGATCACGGCCGTCGGCAGCGGCTGGGCCTTCCTCTTCAACGGCCTGTCCTTCATGGCCCCGCTCGTCGGCCTGCTGCTGATGCGCACCTCCGAGCTGCACCGGGTCGACCGCGTGCCCCGCGGCAAGGGCCAGCTCCGCGAGGGCCTGCGCTACGTGGCGGGCAAGCCGGACCTCATCTGGCCGATCGTCCTGGTCGGCTTCATCGGCACCTTCGGCTTCAACTTCCCGATCTGGCTCTCCGCCTTCGTCAACCAGGTCTTCCACAGCGGCGCCAGCACCTACGGCCTGCTCAACACCCTGATGGCGGCCGGTTCCCTGCTCGGCGCGCTGCTCGCCGCCCGCCGCACCCGCACGCGGCTGCGCATGCTGGTCGCCGCGGCCTGCGTCTTCGGGCTGCTGGAGGCCGCCGCGGCCGTGGCGCCCGCCTTCTGGATCTTCGCCGTCCTGCTGGTCCCGATCGGCATCTTCGGCCTGACCTTCAACACGACGGCCAACGCCACCGTCCAGCTCGCCACCGAACCCGTCATGCGCGGCCGGGTGATGAGCCTGTACATGATGGTCTTCGTCGGCGGCACCCCGATCGGCGGTCCGGTGATGGGCTGGGTGACCGACACCTACGGCGCCCGCGTCGGCTTCCTGTCCGGCGGCCTGATCTCCGCGGCGGCCGCGGTGGCCGTCGCCATCGTCCTGGCGCGGATCGGGGGCCTCCGGCCCCGTCTGAACCTGCGCCGCGGCAGGACCAAGGACCGGCCCCTGCTCTCCTTCGTGCCCCGCGAGCCGGTCACCGGCGACGTGGACGCCGAGGACGCGCCGGTGGCGGCGGGGGAGGGCGCTCCGGCGCCCGGCCCGGACGCGAAGACGCCGGCGCCTCAGGGCCAGGCGCGGGACCGGTCCCAGGCGCGGGACCGGTCTCAGTCCCAGGCGCGGCCTCAGACCCAGCCTCAGGGCGACGAGTCGGCACCCCGGCTCACCCCGGCCGTATGACCGCGCGGGTTCACGGAGCCGGTGCGGGCGGCTGCCCAGGCGCGGGACCGGTCCCAGGCTCAGTCCCGGACCCGGTCCCAGGCGCGGCCCGTATGAGCCCGCGCGGGTTCACGGAGCCGGTGCGGGTGGCGGCCCAGGCGCGGGACCGGTCCCAGGCTCAGTCCCGGACCCGGTCCCAGGCGCGGCCCGTATGAGCCCGCGCGGGCTCACGGGACCGGTGCAGGCGGCGGCCCCCGCCGGGTCGGTTCCGGCACGGTCAGTTCCGTCCCGGTCGGTTCGGGCACGTCTGCCTACGGCATGCCTCGCTCCGGCCCGGTCGGTTCGGGCACGGCTGGTTACGGCACGTCTGCTTGTGGCACGCCTCGCTCCGGCCCGGCGTGTTCCGGGCCGCCGCCCGGTCACGGCTCGCTGGGCCACGGCTCGCCCGGTCCCGGTACGGCCGGTGCCGTGAGGCTCTTCGTCGCGCTGCTGCCGCCACCGTCCGTCGCCGACGAACTGGCCGACGCGGTCGGCCCGTTGAGGCGTCTGCCCGACGCCTCGGCGCTGCGCTGGACCGCCCGGGAGAGCTGGCACTTCACCCTCGCCTTCCTCGGCGAGGTGGCCGACCCCGTCAGACCCGAGCTGGCGGAACGCCTCGGCCGGGCCGCCGCCCGTCACGAGCCCTGCGCACTGCGGCTGTCCGGCGGCGGCCGGTTCGGCGACCGCGCGCTGTGGGCGGGCGTCGACGGCGACCTGACCGGTCTCGCCGCGCTGGCCGGCTCCGTACGGGCCGCGGCCCGGCGGGCGGGCGCGCCACCCGACGCGGAGCACGCCTTCCGGCCCCACCTCACGCTGGCCCGCACCCAGCGCGGCCACGCGGTGAGCCTGCGGCCCTTCGCCGACGCCCTCGCCGCCCTCCACGGGGCGGCCTGGAACGCCGACACCCTCCACCTGGTCAGCAGCGCCCTGCCGCGCTCCGGGGTCCCCGGCGAGCAGCCCCGCTACACGACGCAGGAATCCTGGCCGCTGGGCCGCCCGGCGGCCCACCGGCCGGAGGGGTGACCGGGGCCGGTTAACCTCGGGGTGTGGACCCCAAGACCCGTACTCGTGTGATGACCGCCGCCTTCGTCCTGATGCTCGTGGTGGTGGTCGTCGCCGCCGCGCTGGGCTGACCCGCGGCGGCACCCCGGACCGTCCGTCCACACCACCCGGCTGCGCGGGCCGCACAGCCGCCTGGCCATCCGGCCATCCGGCCGTCCGGGCCGGATCACGGCTCGGCGGGCACGGCCGCCGCGGCTGTTCCGAGCGCCGCGCCCGCCGTACCCGCCGTGTTCCTCCGGGCTCCGCCGTGTTCCTCAGGGTTCCCTCGGTGCCGGGACCTACCAGGCGAAGGCTTCCGGGGACGGCCCAGGACCGGGGAAGATCTCGTCGAGCGCCGCCAGGAACTCCTCCGACAGCTCCAGCTCCAGCGCGCGCAGCGCCGAGTCGAGCTGGTCCTGGGTGCGCGGGCCGACGATCGGACCGGTCACACCCGGACGGGTGAGGAGCCAGGCGAGACCGACATCACCGGGCTGGAGGCCGTGCTTGTCGCACAGGTCCTCGTACGCCTGGACCTGGTCGCGCAGCTTGCCGTCCTGGAGCGCCTTCGCGGTGTGCCCGCTGGTGGAACGCGCGCCGCCGCCCTCGCGCTGCTTGCGCAGCGCGCCGCCGAGCAGACCGCCGTTCAGCGGCGACCAGGGGATCACGCCGAGGCCGTAGTGCCGAGCCGCCGGGATGACCTCCATCTCCGCCCGCCGCTCCGCCAGGTTGTACAGGCACTGCTCGGTGATCAGACCGAGCGAACCGCGCCGCGCCGCCGCCTCGTTGGCCTGCGCGATGTGCCAGCCCGCGAAGTTGCTCGACCCGGCGTAGAGGATCTTGCCCTGCTGGATCAGGACGTCGATCGCCTGCCAGATCTCCTCCCACGGAGTGTCCCGGTCGACGTGGTGGAACTGGTAGACGTCGATGTAGTCGGTGTTCAGCCGCTTGAGGCTGGCCTCGACGGCGCGCCGGATGTTGAGCGCGCTGAGCTTGTCGTGGTTCGGCCAGGGTTCGTCCGCGGTGCCCATGTAGCCGTTCACCTTGGTGGCCAGCACCGTCTTGTCGCGGCGGTCGCCGCCCTTGGCGAACCAGGTGCCGATGATCTTCTCGGTGCGGCCCTTGTTCTCACCCCAGCCGTAGACGTTGGCGGTATCGAAGTAGTTGACGCCCGCCGCGAGGGCCGCGTCCATGATCGAGTGGCTGTCCGCCTCATCCGTCTCCGGGCCGAAGTTCATCGTGCCGAGAACCAGACGGCTGACCTTGAGGCCGGTACGTCCGAGCTGTGTGTACTCCATGGCGTTCAGCCAAGCTCTTGGAGTGCGCTCGAATCAAGGGGCAATCCGGGGGGCACCCGCGGCGTCGTCCGCCGTTCGGCCCGCGGTCCTGGCGCCGTTCGGCTCAGTACTCGTTGTAGGGCGCCCCGATGTCCCACGCCTGGTACATCGCGTCCGCGAAAGCCGCCGCCAATTTGTGCTCGCCCGCCGCGTTGGGATGGGTGCCGTCGTAGGTGTGGAGCAGGATGTCGTACCCCTCGGGGCGGGAGGCCAGCAGCAGCGGCGAGGCGGGCGAGTCGTGCTCGGCGACCGCCTTCGCCATGCGGGTGTTCAGCTCCGCGCACTGGTCCGCGAAGCCCGGATCCAGATCGGCCCTGGTGTTGGGGATGACCGGCAGCAGCACCATCCGCAGCGCGGGGCCCGCCGCGCGGGCCGCCGCGATGAACCGCTCCACATTGCGCGCGGTCTGCTCGGCGTCGGTGTAGAAGCCGAGGTCGATCAGGCCGAGCGATATCAGCAGCACGTCCGGGCGGTGCTCCCGTACGACGTCGCCGATCATCGGCACCATGTGGTGCCAGCCCTCGCCCCAGCCCGCCAGATGCCGCCTGGCCCGCTCCGGGAACAACGGGTCGGCGTAGTCGGAGGAGACGGCCGCGCCGGCCGCCGTGTCGTACAGCGTGGTGCGCGGCCCCACCACCGTGAACGGCTCGCCCAGCTCGTTCAGGTGCTGCCACATGCGGTAGCGCCACGTGTAGTCGCCCGCGGCGCCCACGGTCATGGAGTCGCCGACGAATAGGTAACGCATGCCGGGCATCATCCCCGACCGCCCGCCGACCAGGGACACTGGGGTGCATGCGTGCGTATCTCCTGACGGCCGCCGCGTGCGCCGCCGTGGCCCTGGCCTGCGGCACCGCCGTACCCGCCGTCGCCGACAGCGGCCCCTCGGTCGCCTTCTCCCTCAGCGACCCGCGGATCACCGAGTCCAGCGGCCTGGCCGCCAGCCGCCTCCACCCCGGCGTGTACTGGACGCACAACGACAGCGACGACGGCCCGTACGTCTACGCCGTCGACTCGGCCACCGGCAAGACCGTGGCCAGGGTGACCATGCGCGGCATCCACGCGCGGGACGTGGAGGCGATCTCCCTGGGCCCCGACGGCGACCTCTACGTGGGCGACATCGGCGACAATCTGGGCGGCACCTGGCCCGAGGTCTGGATCTACCGCTTCCCCGAGCCGAAGCAGCTCGGCGACCGCACCGTCGACGTCACCCGCTACACCGTCCGTTACGACGCGGGACCCCGTAACGCCGAGGCCCTGATGGTGCATCCGAAGACGGGCCGGGTGTACATCGCCAGCAAGAATCAGGACGGCGGGGCGCTTTACGCCGGTCCGGCCGAGCTCAGCGCGGGCGGCGTCAACACCTTCCACCGCATAGCCGACGTCCCCTGGGTGACCGACGGCGCCTTCTCGCCCGACGGCACCCGCCTGGTGCTGCGCGGCTACCTCGGGGCGACCGGCTACCGCTGGGCCGACGGGGCCCCGCACAAGATCGGCAGCCTCGACGTCCCCATGCAACGGCAGGGCGAGTCCGTCACCTTCACCACCGACGGCCGGAATCTGATGTTCGGCAGCGAGGGCAAGAACAGCGACGTGTGGCGCGCGCCGCTCAGCGGCGACGAACTGCCCGACAGCGTGGCCGCCTCGGCGAGCGCGTCGGCGGACGACCACAAGGGCTCTCAAGCCTCTTCCGGGGCCTCTCCCGGGGCCTCACCGGGCACGGCCAAGGACACCGGCACCACGAGCACCGGCAGCAGGGTCGTGGGCATCGGGGTGCTCGCCGTGATCGGCGCCATCGGCGTGGGCGCCCGCAAGCTGCTGCGCCGCAACCGGGAACGCCACCGCGACTGACGCCGACTGGGCGCGGCGGTACGGGCGCACGGGCGTACGGGCGGTACGAGCGGGATGGGCGGGCCGACAATACGACGGTATGCCGCGACCCCGGCCGTCCTGCCTGGCCGGGGTCGCGGTTGCCGTGTGTGCGGCAGCGGTCAGAGCTGACCGATGACGTAGTCGATGCAGGCGGTCAGCGCCTCGACGTCGGCCGGGTCGACGGCCGTGAACATCGCGACCCGGAGCTGGTTGCGGCCCAGCTTGCGGTACGGCTCGGTGTCCACGATCCCGTTGGCCCGCAGCACCTTCGCGACGGCCGCCGCGTCGACGCCGTCCTCGAAGTCGATGGTGCCGATGACCTGCGAGCGCTGCGCGGGGTCCGCCACGAACGGCGTCGCGAAGGAGGACTTCTCCGCCCAGCCGTACAGCCGCGACGCGGAGTCGGCGGTGCGCTTGACCGCCCACTCCAGACCGCCCTGGCCGTTGATCCACTCGAGCTGCTCCTTGAGCAGGAAGAGCGTCGACAG
This sequence comes from Streptomyces sp. NPDC025721, assembly GCF_055558595.1. Classification (NCBI taxonomy): domain Bacteria; kingdom Bacillati; phylum Actinomycetota; class Actinomycetes; order Kitasatosporales; family Streptomycetaceae; genus Streptomyces; species Streptomyces sp. NPDC025721. The sequence continues at coordinate 502,922 of NZ_JBVHMF010000001.1, forward strand.
CGCCGGGGTGTTGTACGTCTGGTTCTTCACCGAGTTGTCGATCGCCGTCGGCAGGTCGAAGAACGCCGGGATGTGCCGCCCGGACGCGGCGACCGAGGCCGCCCGCTCCAGCGCGGCGGGGGAGAAGGCGGCGACCCACAGCCCGCCGTCGGCCGCGAAGTTCTTCTGCGGCGCGAAGTAGTAGACGTCCGTCTCGGTGATGTCGACGGGCAGACCGCCCGCGCCCGAGGTGGCGTCCACCAGGACCAGGGCCCCGGCGTCCGCGCCCGCGACCCGGCGCAGCGGCGCCGCGACACCCGTGGACGTCTCATTGTGCGTGAAGGCGTATACGTCGACGCCCGCCTCGGCGACCGGCTCCGGGTGCGTACCCGGCTCCGACTTCACGATCGTCGGCTCCTGGAGCCACGGCGCGAGCTGCGCCGCCTTCGCGAACTTCGACGAGAACTCGCCGAAGGACAGGTGCTGCGACTTGCTGTCGATCAGCCCGTGCGTGGCGATGTCCCAGAACGCGGTCGAGCCGCCGTTCCCGAGCACCACCTCGTAGCCGTCGGGCAGCGAGAAGAGCTCCTTGACTCCCTGGCGGACCTGGCCCACCAGGTTCTTCACCGGCGCCTGCCGGTGGGAGGTACCGAGCAGGGACGTCCCGGTCGCGGCCAGCGCTTCGAGCGCTTCCGTCCGCACCTTGGAGGGGCCCGCCCCGAATCGTCCGTCGGCGGGCTTGATGTCAGCGGGAATCTCGATATCGGCCACGGTCGCAGCGTAGTCCGTCACGGGCGTGTTTCCGGGAGCGTTCCATCGGGTGAGACGGTGTCACACAGGGTGTGCGCCCCGGCCGGCCGGGCACCTGGCCCCGCGTCGCGCACCGGCGCGCGAAACGGCGAAGGGGCGCGCGAGGACCGGCCCGACGGCCCTCCCGCGCCCTGCGCCGAAATGCGCCGCGGTTCAGTGCGCGATGCTCGCGAAACCCTCGATGTCCTGCGGTCCGCGAACACCGGGCCCCACGTAGCGCGCCGAGGGCCTGACGAGGCGGCCGGTACGTTTCTGCTCCAGGATGTGCGCGGACCAGCCGGCCGTACGGGCGCAGGTGAACATCGAGGTGAACATGTGCGCCGGGACCTCCGCGAAGTCCAGCATGATCGCCGCCCAGAACTCGACGTTCGTGGCGAGCACCCGGTCGGGGCGGCGGGCGTGCAGCTCGGCGAGCGCCGCCTTCTCCAGCGCCTCCGCGACCTCGTAGCGCGGCGCGCCCAGCTCCCGCGCCGTACGCCGCAGCACGCGCGCCCGCGGGTCCTCCGCGCGGTAGACGCGGTGGCCGAAGCCCATCAGGCGCTCACCCTTGTCGAGGGCGGCCTTCACGTACGCCTCCGCGTCCCCGGTCCGCTCGATCTCCTCGATCATGCCGAGGACGCGGGACGGCGCGCCGCCGTGCAGCGGGCCCGACATGGCGCCGACCGCGCCGGACAGCGCGGCGGCGACGTCCGCGCCGGTCGAGGCGATGACCCGGGCGGTGAAGGTGGAGGCGTTCATGCCGTGCTCGGCCGCCGACGTCCAGTACGCGTCCACCGCCGCGACGTGCTTGGGGTCGGGCTCGCCGCGCCAGCGGATCATGAACCGCTCGGCGATGGAGTGCGCCTTGTCGATCTCCTTCTGCGGCACCATGGGCAGCCCCTGGCCGCGCGCGGACTGGGCGACGTACGACAGCGCCATCACCGCGGCGCGCGCGAGGTCGTCGCGCGCCTCCGCCTCGTCGATGTCCAGCAGCGGCCTGAGACCCCACACCGGGGCGAGCATGGCGAGCGCGGACTGCACATCCACCCGGATGTCGCCGGAGTGCACCGGGATGGGGAAGGGCTCGGCGGGCGGCAGACCGGGGTTGAACTTCCCGTCGACCAGCAGGCCCCACACGTTCCCGAAGGACACGTGGCCGACCAGGTCCTCGATGTCGACACCGCGATAACGCAGCGAACCGCCTTCCTTGTCGGGCTCGGCGATCTCCGTTTCGAACGCGATGACTCCCTCGAGTCCGGGTACGAAGTCGGACATGAGGCGGCTCCTCTTGATGATCACGACAGTGCGGTGGTGCGGCAGTGCCTGATGAATGAGACGACGACGGTGCCCGGGGGGGGCGGGCGGGAGTGTGCCGGACGGGCCGACCCCACGGTCATGCCCCGCCCGAGGGGCTGTCACCCTGCTCCATCCGGATCAGCCTGGACCGTCCCACGATCCGCCGGACAGGACCTGGCCCCGGCCGGTCATTCTCCTTGCTGCCGGACGCGCCGGACAGCGTGAGTTCCGGCACATTCGCGGACGTCGGCGCCGGGACCCGCCGTCCTGCAAGATGTGCCCGTGCGACAACCACATGAAGAGCGCCAGGTGCAGCCCCTCCCGGCCGCGGACCCGGCGGCGATGCGCGAGCAGTACCGGGCCGCGGGACTGACCGAGCCGGAGCTGGCGGCCGACCCCTACGAGCAGTTCGCCCGCTGGTTCGCCGACGCCGTACGGGCACGGGACGAGGGCGCGCTCGCCGAACCCAACGCCATGGTGGTGTCCACGGCCGACGCCGACGGCGTGCCCAGCTCCCGTACGGTCCTGCTCAAGGGCTACGACCAGCGCGGATTCGTTTTCTTCAGCAATTACGCGTCGCGCAAGGGCCGCGAGCTGGCCGCCAACCCGCACTTGGCGCTGCTCTTCCCCTGGCATCCGATCGCCCGCCAGGTGATCGTCGGGGGCTCGGCGGCGCGCGTGCCGCGAGACGAGACGGCGGCGTATTTCCGCAGCCGCCCGTACGGTTCGCGGATCGGCGCCTGGGCGAGCGAGCAGTCGGCCGTGGTGGCCTCGCGCGAGGTGCTGGAGGCGCGCTACGCGGAGCTGTGCGCGCGCTGGCCGGAAGGGACGGACGTGCCCGTACCGCCGTTCTGGGGCGGCTTCAGGGTCGAGCCGCGCACCGTCGAATTCTGGCAGGGCCGGGAGAACCGGCTGCACGATCGGCTGCGCTATACGCGCGGTGCGGACGGCGGATGGGGAATCGAGCGCCTGGCGCCGTAAAACGCGGGTGCCGGAGCGCGGGTCCCGGAAGGCCGGTGCCGGAGCGGGGGTCCCGGAAGGCCGGTCCTTGAGGGCCGGTCCTGGAGCGCTGGTCCTGCCGGAACGCGAACGACCCGCGGGCTGCTCCCCGGAGCCAGGAGGCTCCGGGCACCGGCCGGACAAGTCCGACGAGCCCGCGGGTCGGGTGAACTGCGTGGGATTGGCGCGCTTCGCGCACGCCCAGTGCGCGGAGCTAGCCCGCAGCCACCTCACGTGTCCGAGTGCACTTCATGCGTCAGACCACCTCCCTTCGTGTGTCCCGCAACAGTAAGAAGCCGGCCGGAACCGCACAACCTATTTATGGAAATCTCGTGTGACGCAGCCCACACCAGAGTTCAATGTTGCGACGTGCAGCCTTTCGACGCGCAATCAAAGCCGCTCGATGACGGCGGCAGTGGCGACAACAGCGGTGGCGAAGTCCACGGGAGCCAGGGGGGTGGCGACGGCATTGCCCCGGACGGGGCCCATGACGGGCACGAGGGCGACGAGCACTTGCTCGCCGCGCTCCTCGACGGCATGGAAGCGGGCCTGTGCGCCTTCGACCGCCATGGCGTGATCACCCACTGGAACTCCGAAGCCGTCCGCATCCTGGGCTGGACCGCGCAGGACGCGATCGGGCGGCACGGATTCGCCGGCTGGGCGGCGCGTACGGCCGACGCCCGCGAGACCGAGGAACGCCTGCTCGGCGCCATGGACGGCCCCGGCCGCCAGGTGCACGAATTCGCGCTCGTCACCAAGGACGGCCGCCGGGTGCTCGTCCGCACCCAGTCGGCGGCCGTGCAGGGCGCCGACGGGCAGCCGAGCGGCGTCTATTGCGCCTTCTCCGAGGTGCACGCGCAGATCGACCTGGAACGGTCGATCGCTCTCAGCGAAGTGCTCTTCACCGACGCCTCATGGGGTGTGGTACTGATCGACGCCGATCTGCGCCCCGCCGTGGTCAACGCGCACGCCGCCCGCCTGCTGCGCACCGGCCGCGACTCGCTGCTCGGCAGGCCGCTGGGCGACCTGCTGGCCCAGGGCGTCGAGGAACTGGAGAACGTACTCCAGCACGTGCTCTCCGAGGGCGCGCCGCCCGCCACCACCGACTTGTGGGTGACCGTGCGCGGCGACGAGACCGGCGGGCGCTACTGCTGGCGCAGCGGATTCGTCCGCCTCGGTTCGCCGCTGGGCGAGGAACCCGTACCGCTGGGCGTGGGCTGGCTCTTCCTGGACATCACCCGGCAGAAGGCGCTGGAGAAGGACGGGGCCCAGGTGCGGTTCCGCTACCAGCAGCTCCACCGCGCCGACCGCGCCGCCGCCGAGTGCGAGAGCGCCCTTGAGGCCGCGACCTTGCAGCTCGACTTCGCACTGGCCGGATTCGCCGACCACGCCCTGGTCGACATCACCGACGACGCGGGCCGCCTGATCCGGATCGCGGCGACCCCGGCGGGCGAGCCCGGTCCCGCCGACGCCACCGAGGACAACTCCATCCCGGTCGGCTACGACGTCGCCCACCCCGTCCTCCAGGCGCTGGAGCGGATCGGCACCGTACGCGCCAGCTTCGGCGCGCTGACGGCGGACGAACCGGCGACCGGTGAACGGATCGACGAGTGGGCGGCGGCCAGGCGCTGGCCCTCCGGGACCGTGCACGGGCTGGCCACGGTGCTGCGCAGCAGGGGCCGTACGGTCGGCGCGCTCACCTTCCTGCGCGGCTCGGGCCGCAGGCTCTTCGACCGGGCGGACGCGGCGTACGCGGAGGACGTCGCGGCGCGGGTCGCCATGGCGCTGGACCTGGCGGGGCTGACGGGGGACCGCTGAGCGCCGACGCCCTTCGCGGGGCGTCGGCGGGCAGCGGACGAAGGCCGGTGCGGGCGGGCCTGCGGCCGGTCGGTGCCGGAGCGCCGGTGCGGGCGGCCTGCCGTCGGTCGGTGATGTGGGAAGGCCGGTGCGGGTGGCCCGTCGCCGGTCAGTGCCGGAAGAAGATCCGCTCCCGGTACTCCTCGAAGATCCGGCCGTTCCAGTCGTGGCCGCCGTCCACGTTGCCCGAGCGCAGCATGGGCGGGGTGACGCCGCGGGCGGCGAGCCCGGTGGCGGCGGTCGCGACGACGGCCTGCATCAGGGCGCTGATGACGACCGTGGAGGCGGGGGCGAAGGGCGCGGGGATGGCGTCGTCGGTCAGCTCCGCGTCGCCGACCGCGATCTTGGAGTCGAGGACGATGTCGCAGTGGTCCTTGAGGAAGGTGCCCGAGGCGTGCCGGGAACGCGTCTCCTTGGCGTACGCGACCGAGGTGACGCCGATCACGGTGAGGCCCAGGGCGCGGGCGTTCTGCGCCATCTCGACCGGCAGCGCGTTGCGCCCGGACAGGGAGATCACGAACAGGACGTCGCCCGGCCGTACGGGGCTGGTGTCCAGGACGGCGCCCGCGAGGCCGTCGACCCGCTCCAGGGCGCTGCCCAAGGTGGCGGGCATCACGTCCACGCCGACGACGCCGGGAACAGCCAGTAGATTGATGAGGGCGAGGCCGCCCGCCCGGTAGACCACGTCCTGGGCGGGCAGCGAGGAGTGGCCGGCACCGAAGACGAAGACCCGCCCGTCCGCGGCGATGGCGTCGGCGACGGCGTCCGCGGCGGCCTGGATGCCGGCGGCCTCCTCGTCCCTGATCCGGTGCAGAAGGGTGATCGCGGCGTCGAAGTATCGGTCGGCCAGGGACTCGCGAGGCTCACTCATGCGGATCACCGTGCGGCCCCCGCGAGCCGGTGTCAAGAAAGGGCGACGACCGGATCGGGGACCGTTGTCGGCGCTATGGGTCAGAATTGGTTGAGGGCCACGCACGAACAAACGAGGGGCGCGCATGTCCGGATTGATCGACACGACGGAGATGTATCTCCGCACCATCCTGGAGCTGGAGGAGGAGGGTGTGGTCCCCATGCGCGCCCGAATCGCCGAGCGGCTCGACCAGAGCGGCCCGACGGTCTCCCAGACGGTGGCGCGGATGGAGCGCGACGGGCTGCTGCACGTCGCCAACGACCGGCATCTGGAGCTGACCGACGAGGGGCGCCGCACCGCCACCCGCGTGATGCGCAAGCACCGCATCGCCGAGTGCCTGCTGGTCGATGTGATCGGCCTGGAGTGGGAGCAGGTGCACGCGGAGGCGTGCCGCTGGGAGCACGTGATGAGCGAGGCGGTGGAGCGGCGCGTGCTCGAACTGCTGCGCCACCCGACCGAGTCGCCGTACGGGAACCCGATTCCCGGACTCGAGGAGCTGGGCGAGAAGGGCGAGGCCGATCCGTTCCTGGAGGACGGCATGGTCAGTCTCAACGAGTTGCAGCCGGGCGCCGCCGGGGCGAGCGTCGTGGTGCGCAGGATCGGTGAGCCGATCCAGACCGACGCGCAGGTGATGTACACGCTGCGGCGGGCCGGTGTGCAGCCGGGCGCCGTGGTCAGCGTCACGTCGTCGGCGGGCGGAGTGCTCGTCGGCAGCGGCGGCGAGGCGGCCGAACTGGACGCCGAGATCGCCTCGCACGTCTTCGTGGCCAAGCGGTAGCCCCACGGCTTCGTGCCTTCCTGAAGGGTGAGGGCCCCGGCGCCGTCGAACGGCGTCGGGGCCCCTCCTCCCCTTGTCCCTCCCCTTGGGACCCCCTCGAAGGACCCGGGACCCCGAGCCTCCCGAGTGCCTCCCGCGGCCCGCTTCCCCTGCGTGCCGCGCCCCGCAGAAGTCCTCCCCTCGGCCTGAGCCGCCAATCCTTGAGCGTTGTCACTCGAAAGAGCGGTGTTGGGCGCGGGACGAGCTTGTTCGAATAAAAGTTCGATAGCGTGGGGGTCCTGGACGAGCCGGCCGCGAGCGTGCGGCCGGACGGACGAGATCGACGGAAGGGGGTGGGGCACATGGCCGGCCACGCGACGCGGCAGGCGGCTCGGCACACGACGCGGCATACGACCCGGCGCACCGAGGTGATCGGGGCCGACGGGGCCCGGCTCGCAGCCTGGGATTACGCGGCCGAGGTGGATTCCGGTGCCGGTTCCGCTTCCCGTTCCGCTGGTGACTCCCCTTCCCCTTCCGGAGCCGGTCCCGGGCCCGGTCCCGAATCCGGTGCCCGGCGTCCCGGCGTGCTCCTCCTGCACGGCCTGCTCGGCCGCGCCTCGCACTGGGCGCCGACCGCCCGCCGTCTCTCCTCGCGCTACCGGGCCGTCGCCCTCGACCAGCGCGGCCACGGACGCAGCGCGAAGCCGGAGGGCCCGTACACCCCGGAGGCGTACGTGGCGGACGCCGTCGCCGCCGTCGAACAGCTCGACCTCGGCCCGGTCACCCTGGTCGGCCACTCCATGGGGGCGCTCACCGCCTGGCAGGTCGCCGCGAGCCGTCCCGACCTCGTGGCCGCGGTGGTCATCTGCGACATGCGCGCGGCGGCGCTCGGCGAGGCCGGGCAGCGCGAGTGGGAGGACTGGACGCGGTCCTGGCCGCTGCCCTTCGACACGCTCGCCGACGCGCGCCGGTGGTTCGGCGTGGAGGACCCGTGGGCCGATCCGCCGAATCCGGCCAGGGGCGACTTCTTCGCCGAGGTCATGGAGGAGCGGGGCGACGGCTGGCGCCCGCTCTATGCGCCCCGCCATCTGCTGCGCTCCCGCGACCCCTGGATACGTGACGCCCACTGGGACGAGCTGGCGCGGGTCGGCTGCCCCGCCCTCGTCGTCCGCGGTCTCGACGGCGAGCTGGGCCGCGCGGAGGCCCAGGAGATGGTCCGGGTGCTGCCCCGGGGCAGTTACGCGGAGATCCCGGACGCCGGTCACCTCGTCCCGTGGGACCAGCCCGACGCGTGGTGCGAGGCGGTCGAGGGCTTCCTGCGGGGCGCGCTGGCGGAGCCGCAGACTGCGGAGAGCCGCTGAGGCCGGGGCGTACGGGGGGCGTTCGTCCGGCGGCGGGTCGCGGGTGCCGGTCGGGAGGCGGTGGTGGCCGCGGTGCCGCCCGGCCTCCCAGCCGGTGGGGCAGGCGTCGGCGGTCGGTCAGGCGGAGGCGCGGGAGCCGTAGTCGGGGGAGGCCAGCCGACGCGGGTAGTAGCCGGGGTTCGGGCCCTCGGCGGGGCTGGCGGCGCCGGTCAGCCGGTAGCGCTCACCGACGGCGGTGGCGCGCACGATCGTGAGGACGAGCAGGAGGAAGGCGCCGCCGACGAAGCCGGAGAGGACCGGCGAGCCGTCCGTGCGGTCGCCGAACGCGGGGGCGGCGATGCCGGAGGGGTCCTGCGTCACGGTGACGTGCTTGCCGACCGACGCCCGGTCGCAGCGGATCTCCCGGTCCACCATGGCGCCGCTGTCCAGCCGGACCCGGCACGACTCCCAGGACGTACGCAGCGTCGTGCGGTTCGTGTACTCGGTGATCACACCGGTGGACACCTCACCGCGCGCCGCGAACAGCGCGCTGGAGACGGCGTAACCACCGACGAACATGCAGAAGAGCAGAAGGAGGAAACCGCACATGACCTGACCGATGGAGCCGTGCAGCCAGTACAGCGTCAGCACCATGGTGACCGAGGCGGTCACCACGATCAGGGCGACGCCCGCCACGGCGAAGGAGCCCGCGTAGGTGGCGTGCGACCAGCCGATCGCGACCGCGACGGTGGCGAGCACGGTGAACAGCAGGGTGACGGCGCAGCGTGCCCAGGCGGCGCCGCGGGTCGGGGAGCCGATCCGGCCCGCTTCCCACACGCGGGCGAATCCGGTGGGGGGTCCGGTGGGGAGTCCGGTGGGGGGTCCGGCCGCTTCCGGGTCCTGGGGCGTGCCGGGAAGCGGCGCCGTCATCGGTCGGCCTGCGGTGAGGTCGTGCCGGTGGCTGTGCCAGTGCCGGTGCCGGGGCCCGTGCCCGTGTCGGCGCCCGTGCTTGCGCCGGGGCCGGTCGGCGTCACGGTCTGGCCGTTCCCGTTCCCGTTCCCGCTTGCGGGTCCGTCCTCGGCCGCGGATGCCGTTGCGGTGCCGTCGCCGACGGTGCCGTCGTCGTCCGCGAAGCTGACGCTGCGCAGGATGGCCATCGTCAGCTCGCTGAACTCGCCCCAGTAGTTGACGGCCGCGGTGTCCAGGGTGAAGACCGCGGTGTAGGGGCCGGTGGGGAAGGGCACGTACACCTGCACCTGGCCCATCTGGAGCTTGACCTCTTCGCCGCTGGCGGTGAGTTCGGCGCCGATGACGTATTCGCGCAGGGTCACGCAGGAGACGGCGGGGCCGCAGGGCAGGTCGAGCCAGCGGGCGTCGTTGGTCTCCTCGCGGACCAGGATCTCCCGGATGCCGAGCGCGGCGACCTCGGGGGAGGGGTGGTCGGAGGCGATCGCGGCGACAGTGAAGGAGCAGTGGGCTATGCCCTCGTCGATGGAGAACAGGCCCATCGCGGAGTACGCGAGTCCCCGGTCGCCCATCGCCTCGCCGAGCGCCGCGTAGTACGGGGCGGCGGGCGTCCACAGGTCGTCGTTGCCCTCCGGGTACATCTCCCGTACGAACTCCTCGGCGAGCGCGGCGCGCTCCTCGGGGGTGGCCGCGATCGGCAGTCCGTGGAAGGACTCGGGGACGACGAAGGACAGCGGGGGGACGTCCGACATCTCGACGGCCTGGAGTTCGAGGCCGGTGTCGTCCGCCGCGGCTGTCGGGCCCGCCGCGGCGGGGGTTTCCGGGGTGGTGGCGTCCGGAGGGGGAGTCGTCATGGTGGTCTCGCCTAGAGGTTCTGGACGGCAGAGGTCGTCAAGGGGAGTCGGGGCGTCGGGTGTCGGGGCCTTGGACAGCGGGGCGTTGGACGGCTGGGCGTTGGGCGGTTGGGCTTCGGGCGGTGGGGCTTCGGACGGCGGCCGAGGACCGTCGGGGTCAGAGGTCGCCAGGCTGCGGGCGGGCCGGTTCGCCGGACTCGCCCATGATGACGGAGTGGGTCTCGAACAGCCCCTTGCCGACCTTCGCCGGGACCTGGGACTCGACGAGGACGGTGCCGCTGGCCAGCCGGAAGGCGCGCGGCGGCTGCGCCGCAGCGGGCAGTTCGCCGACGAAACGGGCCAGCCGCTCGCGCTGTCCCGCGGTCAGTTCGGACTCGGGCAGCGGCTTGCGCCGCTCGGCCAGCACCCCGGCGAATTTGTCGGCCGCTCCGGTGGACAGCCGTACCCACGACCCGTCGGTGAAGGTGACGCGCACATCGTGCCCGCCCTCGCTGAACGCCAACTGCTCGGCGCCGCCCACCGACTCGCGGGGCGTCTCCCACAGGACGGTGGCGGACGCCGTGAGGTCGGGCCCGACGCCCAGCAGCAGGAAGCGGCGTTCGGTGACGACCGCGTCCACGCGGGTGCGCTCCGGGCTGCGCGCGGGGTCCAACTGCCACGGCACGGTACGCGCGACGGTCCCCGGCGCGGCCCACATCACCGGGAAGTCCTCGGACTCGTTCGCCGGGTCCTGCGGCGCCGACCGCGACGCCCCGCCGACCTGCACCGAGTTGCCGCCGGTCACCGCCTCGACGGCGACATGCAGCGCGGTCACGATGCCGCCGAGCAGCCCGCCGCCGACCCGGTCGACCTTCTGCGTCGTCTTGGAGTGCAGGGTGTACTCCGGCCCGGCGGGCCAGCCCGGCAGCTCCGCCTGGATGTCGCGCCGCTCGGTGTCCCGGAACCACCGCGAGCCCGCCACCGGATGCGCGTAACCGGTGGCGAAACGGATCGGCGTACGTACCAGCGTGGATTCGTCCTGATCCGGGAACCAGTCCATCGTCGTGCGCCTTTCGGTCGGCTCTGAGCGGAGTCGCTGTGCGGGGTCGCTGTGCTGAGTCGCTGTCGACGTCGCCGTGGAGTCCTCGTGCGGCGGCCGTGCGGATACGACCGTACGCGGTCGCCGGTCGGCGCCGGTCGTCAGTTGGCGGTGGCCGCCCGGTCGAAGCGGTCGCCGAGGTGGACGGCCTCGCCGATGTGCTGCGGGATCGAGTAGAGCTTCGGCGCGAGCTTGAGCCCCACGTCGATGGAGCGGCCCACGTTGCCCATCGCGTCGATCGCCACCCGGCCGCCGGTGACCATCTTGATGCCCTTCGTACCGATCAACTGGCCACCGTGGTAAAGCTGCTCGGAAACCGTCTGCATACGATTGATGATCTTGCCGTCGGAGATGACCTGCCCGGCGGTCTTGAGGCCGCCGAACTCCAGCGTGACGTTCTTGAACAGCTTTATCTGCTTGCCGCCGGCGATGAAATCGCCCGCTTTGCCGACGAAGTTCCGGCTGATGGTGGTGACTCCGCGGAATCCCTCGCCGAGTTCGGCGGCGCGGGTGGCGGCGATGGCTCCGTCGGCGACCTTGGCGCCCTTGGCGAAGGCGCCGATTCCGGGTATCGCGCCCAGCGCGTCGAAGCCGATGCTGATCCAGCTCACGTCGGCGCCCGCGGCCATGGCGATCAGGTGGGTGATCAGCGCGGCGGCGCTGGTGACGACGGCCGCGGCGGCGAAGATCGCGCCCAGCGGCTCGAAGGGCGCGGTGATGATGGCCAGTACGCCGAGGAGGCCGCTGAGGTCGCTGAGCAGGTCGCCGATGAGTTTGATCATGTCGGCGTGGTCCTTGACCCACTGGATCGTGTCGTTCCAGGCGTCCTCGATGCCGTGCACCATGCGGCTGAACAGGCCCGGCTTGTCCGGGGCGATGTCACCGGCCTTGTCCAGGTCGTGGCTGATCGCGTTGGCGGCGCTGGTGAAACGGTTGTGCAGCTCTTCCGCGCGGTGGCGCACGCCGTCCAGCGCGTTGTTCGCGTCGGTGACGGCCTGCTGCTTCTTCTTCGCGTCGGCGGCGGCAGCCGGGTCCGGGTCGGGGGACGCCTGAGGCTGCGGGTGCGGAACGCTGTTGTCCGTGGGGATGCCCGCCGCGGTCTTCGCGTGGTCGAGCGTGCCCTGCTTGGTGGCGGCCTCCCGCTCCAGCGTGTCGGCCTCCGCCTGGAAGCCGTGGAGCTGCTCGGCCCAGCGGCCCAGCGCGCTGGACGCGCGGCCGAAGGAGTCGTGCGCCTTCTTGATCAACGGGGTGACATCGCTGTCGATGTGAGAAATGAAGGCCCTGGCGGCCTCGCCCTTCCAGTAACCGCAGTCGAGCCGGCCCAGTTCGGAGACCGTGGTGCTCAACTCGGTGTGCACATCACCGATCTGCCGGGCCAGTGAGCGGGTGCGCTCGACGTCCCCGGGCGTGGGGTCGAAGCCCAGATGCGGAAAGCTGCGCGTCACGCCCGTCACTTCCCGCCGGTCTTGAGGGAGTTGGCGAGTTGCAGGTCGGCGTCGTCGAAGGTCTTGCCGATCTGGTCGATCATGTGGACCGCGGTGTCGGCGTGCTGGCCGATCTGCTTGATGCCGTAGTGCCAGTCGTCGGCGAAGTCGTGGACGTCGTCTATCAGCTTGGGCGCGCCGACCGACTCGCCGTTGGCATTGCCCATCGCCCGGCTCACCGTGTCCATTCGGTCCGCAATGGTGGAGAACGTCTTTCGCAAGTCCCCCATCACCGTCCCGTTGATCTGCAAGTCCCCCATGGAAAATCAACCCTTTCTCGGCATTACGTAAGATTCCGCGGGCCGCGTGCGGATCTCAGGGCCCCTACTCTATTAGGCGTATGCGGGCCGTCGATGGCCCACTGGTCACGGTCCTGTGGCAGTCGCGTGTGTGCGCCGATTCACCCACGCCTGCTTCGGGGACCTGCTGGTAGCTTGCCGACGCCGGGTCCAGACAGCGACATGGGGGAGTTCAGGTGCTTCGTCGTACGTCCACGGGAGCGGGAATCGCCGCGGTGGCGGTCGTCACCGCACTCGCTGTGAGCGGGTGCGGCAGTGGCGGCGGGAACGAGGCGAAGAAGGCGCCGCCCGCGAGCGCGAGCGCGTCCGCGACCGGCACTCCGGGCACGGCGGCGAGCATGTCGGCCGAGCCGGGCGCGTCGGGCAGTCCCACCGCCTCCTCCGTCGTCGGCGGCGACTCGACGCAGGGCGTCGAGGGCGTCTGGCTGGCGACGCAGGGCTCGACGAAGGTCCAACTCGTCCTCGGCAAGGGCAAGGCCGGGCTGACCAGCAGTCATCTGTGCGGCGGCACCTACACCGACCGCGACGGCCTCGGCCTGACGCTGACCTGCATGGACGGCGACAAGGAACGCACCTCCGGCCGCGGCGAACTGACCGGTGACGGCAAGACCCTCACCGTGCGCTGGACCGGTGGCCCGACCGACACCTTCTCCCGCACGGGACTGCCGAGCAGCTGACCGGCGGCCCGTCAGGCCGCCGGTCTCCACGGCGGTCGCTCAGGTGGTCAGCGGCACCGTCACCGTCAGCGGCTCACCGTCGCCGAGGTGGAGCAGAGCCCGGCCCGGCGTGACCTGCCCGCCGACGCTGCTGCGGCTCAGCCGAGTACCGATCAGTTCACCGCTCATGGTCTGCTGCGGCGAGAGCAGCACACCGCGGCGCGCCTTCTTGGCGTCGACCTGCCAGCCGGAGAAGCCCGAGCAGATATCCTCCTCGCCGCCCGCGATGACCACGGCCCGGCCGTGGTCGGAACCGCGGGCGATGATCTCCTTCAGCACATCCTTGGCGTCACAGTCGCGCAGCAGCTCCGCGTCGTCGGCCATGACGACCACCGGGCCGCCCTCGGCCTCCTCCAGCGCCTTGCCCAGGTCGTCGGCGGGTATGTCGCTGTCGGTGTACATCCGCAACACCCCTTCGGCGCCCGCCAGTTCACGCAGCGGCGACGGACGGGGAGCCGCGACGACCAGCTTCACGCCCTGCTGCTGATAGCTGCGCGCGAGGGTGAGCAGCAGCGTCGAGCGGCCCGACTTGCCGGGGCCGCCGATGACGAACGCGGGCAGGCCGTCGGACAGGTTCGGCCCGTAGCCGGTGAGTTCGTCGCCGCCGACGCCGACGAGCGCCCACAGCGGATTGCGCGCCGCGTCGGTGTCGCGCATCTCCCACGCGTCGGCGAACGACAGCCGCGAGGGCAGCACGTCCACCCGGAACGGCCGCCGCGCCCTGGGCAGTGCCGCGTCCCGCTCGGTGGCGGCGGCGCCGATCGCGGCCAGCGCCGCGGCCTGGCCCTGACCGGTGGAGTCGTCGGTGAGCAGCGCGACCTGCGTCTCGATACCGGACTCCGCCCGGTACGCGCGGCCCGGCTGGATCTCGTCCGGCACCTTGCGCGGATTGACCGAGATCAGCGAGAAGTCCGAGCGGTCCGCGAGCCGGAAGGCGATCTTGTCCTCGGTGAGCGTGGAGATCCGGCCCGCCATCAGCGTGCGGTCACCGGTGATGATCAGGTGGATGCCGACCGAGGCGCCCTCCCGCAGGAACATGAACAGCTCGTCGCTGAGCGCTCCGTGGTCCAGCTCGCCGAGCGAGGGCGTCCAGCCCTCCCAGCGGTCGAGCAGGATCACGATGTGCGGCAGCCGCTCCTCCTCGGTGGTCACCGCCGCGCGCTGCTCGCCGATGTCCGCGAACCCGTCACCGGCCAGCAGCTCCTGACGGCGCGTCATCTCCGCCTTGAGCCGCCCGATCAGCCGGATCGCCCGCTCCGACTGCGCACGGCCCACGACCGCGCCGCAGTGCGGAAGCTTCGTCAGCGCGTTCAGCGCGCCGTTGCCGCAGTCGATGCCGTACAGGTGCAGATCCGCGGTGGAGTGCGTACGGGCTAGCGAGCCCGCGATCGTCCGCAGGAGTTGGGAGCGGCCGGAGCGCGGGGCGCCCGCCGCCAACAGGTGGCCGAAGGTGTGGAAGTCGATGGCCACCGGGCGCCGGGCCTGGAGCGCGGGCAGGTCCTCGATGCCGTACGCGGCGGGCGGCAGCGCCCCCGCGGCGACCGGCGTCGGCAGCTCGTCAAGCAGCAGACTGTCGGGCAGCGCGGGCAGCCACGGGCTGTGCTGCGGCGGGATCGCCATCCGCTCGTTGGCCTCGCAGATCGCCTCGACGAGCACCTTCAGGTCGGTGATCTCGTCCTCCTCGCCCTTGGCGCCCGCGGGGCGGCGGGGGGCCGAACGGCCGAGCTGCGACCAGTCGACGATGCCCACCCAGGGCGCCACCGTCACGTTCTCGACCGCGCCCGGCCGCCGTCCGCCGACCCGGCCGGACTGGAAGGGGACCAGCGAGGTCGCGCCGAGCCGCACATAGGCGCGGCCCGGAGTGGACTTGGAGATGTTGCCCGCGTCCGGGGCGTCGATGACGTCGGAGGACTCGCTGCCGTCGGTGACGCGCAGCGCTATCCGCAGGTTGGTGTTGGCCCGGATCTCCGGCGAGACGACACCGCTCGGCCGCTGCGTGGCGAGGATGAGGTGGATGCCCAGCGAACGGCCTCGCTGGGCGATGTTGACCAGACCGGTGACGAAGTCGGGCAGCTCACGGACCATCGAGGCGAACTCGTCGATCACGATCAGCAGCCGCGGCATCGGCTTCAGCTCGGGCTGGCGCCGCATCAGGTCGGTGTAGTCCTCGATGTCCTTGGCCCCGGCCTCGGCCAGGATGTGCTCGCGCCGCTTCAGCTCCGCGCCCAGCGACTCCAGCGCGCGCTCCACCAGGTGGGCGTCGAGGTCGGTCACCATGCCGACGGTGTGCGGGAGTTGCACACAGTCCTTGAACGCCGAGCCGCCCTTGTAGTCGATGAGCACGAACGTCATCGCCTCGGGGGTGTTCGCCACCGCGAGCGAGGCCACGATGGTCTGCAACAGCTCCGACTTACCCGAACCGGTCGTACCCGCGATCAGGCCGTGCGGCCCGTCCTTGCGGATGTCGATCGCGAACGGACCGTCGTAGGACTCGCCGACCACCGCCTGGGTGGAGATCGGACTCAGCCGCCAGCGCGAGGCGATGGCGTCGGCCGTCGGCGGCTCGATCTCCAGGACGTCCAACAGGCGGCTGGCGGACGGGATCGCGGAGTCCTCGGCGTCGCCGCTGATGTCCCGGATCGGCGACAGGCAGCGGGCCAGCCGGGAGCACCAGGCGGGCGAGACGAGGTCGGGCCGCACCTTGCGGATGCGTGCCACCCCCGCCTGCTCGACGCGCAACCGGAAGGCGCCGGAGGCCGGTTCCGCCGTCACCGCCTGGGCCTGCTGCGCGCCCGCGTACCAGGCGTTCACCGAGGGAAAGCCGCCCTGCCGGGGCGCGGCCGCCGCGGCGGTCTCCGGAACGGAAGCGACGGTCGCGTCCACGGCGGGCGCCTCGAACTCCGCAATCACCACGGCCTGGCACTCGCCGGGCAGGAAGCGCTCCTCGGAGTCCAGACAGATGGCGAACATCCCGACACCTGGGCCCTCGCGCAGCAGTTGCACCACGCCGGGCAGCGACCGCATCCGCCGCGACCCGTCGAGGATCACCACGATGTCCGGGTCCTTGAAGAAGGCCGCGTGATTGGCCGCGCTGCCCGCCTTCTGCTTCGCCTTCTGCCGTCCGTCCAGAATGGAGGTCAGCTCCGCGACCCGCGCCGCGACCGTCTCGGCGTCCGTGCCCAGCAGCGCGCTGGCGTCCTGCCCGTCGGTCGGCCGCGAGTGCGGCAGCCACCGCACCCAGTCCCAACTCTGCTGCCCCGACTGCTCGGTGAGCACATAGAACTGCACATCCATCGGGCTGCTCAGCGTCGCCATCTGCGCCACCGCCCAACGGCCCATCGCCCGCGCGTCGTCGCCGGGCGCCGCGAAACCGATCACGCCGAGCCTGCGCAACTCCACCGCGACCGGGGCGTCGTCGATCTCCCAGTTGACCTTGCGGCGGTGCTCCTCCTGCTCCGGGTCGTCCAGGATCACCTCGGACGGCAGCTTCGCCGTGCCGACCCTGATCAGCAGGTGGTCGGCGTCGCCGCGCCGCCGCTCCCACAGCCGGGTGCGCGGCCCCGTCGCGGTGTTGAGCACGGTCGCCGGGTCGGGCGAGGCCGCGGCCCGGTCCTTGCGTTCGAGGTCGAGCGCCTTGTTGGCGTCCTGCTCGATGCGTTCCTTGCGCTCGCGGAACTCGGTGACCGTCTTCGCGTACGACTTGCGGCCGTTCTTCTTGTCCATGAAGTGGTTGCCGACCATGACCATCGGGCTGACGACCGCCATGAACAGGTACATCATGCGGTGCATCATGAAGGCCATCATCACGGCCATGAGCAGCGGCATGACCGCCATCAGCCACGGCAGCGGCCGTCCGGCCGGCTCTTTCGGCGGGGTCGGCAGCCGGAAGACGGTGGTCCGCTCGGGCGGTGACAGCCGCGGCGGACGGTTGTAGTCGTAGGTCGCCCCGTCCTCGCCGGGATGCAGCGCCGCGTTCGGCGGGATATAGGGGCCAAGCTCCAGAAGGCTGTTGCCGAGGGAGAGCTGGTCGCCGAGCGGCCATTCCTTCGTGTCGCCGCCGACCGTGACTTGGCACGTGCCGCCCATGCCCACGGTCAGCACCGCGGCGCGCTCCGCCAACTCCGAGTCGTCGATGCGGATCCGGGACGAGGCACCGCGCCCGATCTCCACCTTGCCGATGCCCAGACGGTGGACCGCGCCCGCGTCCGGGCCGCCCGCGACCCGCAGTTCGACCACACCGGCGGGCTCGCCCGGCAGGCAGCCCGCCGGGTCGTAGAGGCTGACCACCGCGCCCTCGCGCAGCGGTGACTGGGCCACCGACCAACTCGGGTCCACCGCGTACCCGTCCACGTACACCGCGGGCGAGCCGGGCGCGCGCGAGGGGCCGCCGGAGATCGAGATGATCTCCGCGCCGCCTGCGCCGACTTTCCGTCCGAGCTCGCGCGCGACATCCGCGACGGTCGACGCGGACTCGGTCTCCACCACAACATCGGCGCGGTCCCCGCCGAGCGGGTCGACCACGGTCAACGACAGACGCACGACGTTCCTCGTTCCCCCGGATGCGACTTGGTTTCTCAGGACGATATCCGCTGGAGGCCGGTCGTGGGGCCTCAGGTGCCGGGCCTGTGGATAACCTGCACCGGTTTATCCACAGGCCGGGAACAGGGCTGGACACGGCCCCCGTCGCGGGTGGGACAGTGGTCCTCAGGCCGGAGGGAAGAGGGGTGGACGGGGCGGGTGGGGTAGCGTGCGGCCCGAGCGTGGGCATGTCACGGAAGCCGTTCCGTTCTGTTGCAAGGCTGTGAGTCGCTTGTCACGGGATGCGCCTTGAGGGTGTTTGTAAGGCGCTGATAGCGTGCGGTGACTTGACATCGGCCTGCGGGCTGTCGCCGGACAGGAGCGCGGCAGTCTCTCCCCACGCAACCGATTTCGAAGAAGCACGCCGGCTCGACGGGGGCAGTGACGTGAGGACCAGGGAACGTTCCGCTGCGGGCGGCGGCAGTAACAGCCGTCAGTCCGGATCCGCGCCCATGCATGGGACGCCGATGGGCGGAGAGCGGCTGCCGACAGTGTCGCGGGAACGCAAACCCGCGTTGGCCGCACTGGCCGTGCTGCTCATTCTCGTCGGCGCGCTCGGCGCCACCGTGATGGTCATGCGCGCGGGGAACAAGATCTCGGTCGTGAAGATCGACCAGGACATCCCGGTCGGGGACCGGATTCCCGCCTCCGCGCTCCGCGAGGTCATGGTCTCCGACGACTCCGGGGTCAACTTCGTGCTGTGGAAGCAGCGCGGCGACCTGGAGAAGAACTACCGGGCGTCCACGAACATCGTCAAAGGCTCCGTCCTGGTCAAGGAGATGGTGACGAACAGCAGCGCCCTCCCGGCCGGGAAGTCGCTGGTCGGACTCTCCCTCAAGCAGGGCGTGTTCCCCGACGGTCTCGCCAACGGCCACACCGTCGCCGCGTATCTGGTGGGGAACGACGCGGCCAAGGGGCAGAACGGCTCCTCGGGCGACAGCGGCGGAGCGAGCGCCAACACGCTGATCAGCGACAGCCTGATCATCAAGTCCGTGAAGTCCGACTCCTCCGGGCTCGGTGGCGGCGACACCCTGGTCACCGTGATCGCGGACTCCTCCGTCGCGGGCAAACTCACCCTCGCCGCCGCGGCGAACGAAGTGGCGCTCGTGCTCATGCCCGACAGCAAGAACTGAGCGAGCGGGCGAATACGTCATGGCACTGATCGCAATCGCCGCGGACAAGGGCTCACCAGGCGTCACCACCAGCGCCGTCGCGCTCGCCGCCGTCTGGCCGCGCCGTGTCCTGCTGGCGGAGGCCGACCCGGCGGGCGGCGACCTCGTCTACCGCTCACCCGCCGCGCACGGCGGCATGCTCGACCCCAACACCGGCCTGCTCTCGCTGGCCGCCACCGCCCGACGCGGCCTGGCCGCCGAGCAGTTGTGGGACCACGCCCAGCCGCTGGCCGGCGGACTCGACGTCCTCGTCGGCATCGGCAGCGCCGAACAGGCCGCCGGTCTGTCCGGACTGTGGCCGATGCTCGGCCAGGCGTTCGCCACGCTCGCCGAGTCGCCCAACGGCGCCGCCGACGTGATCGCCGACTGCGGCCGGATCGGCGCCGACTCGCCCACCCTCGACCTCTTCTCGCACGCCGCCCTCGTCCTCCTGGTGGCCCGCACCGAACCCGAACACCTCGCGCGGGTACGGGACAGGGCCGGTGCGCTGTCGGCCAAACTGCACGGCTCGCAGCGCGGCGCCGCCGCCGCGCTCGGCCACCCGCCGATCGGCATCGTGCTCATCACCGACCCCAGCCACAGCGCCCGACAGGCCAGCCAGGTCAACGAGATGCTGGTGGCCTCGCAGATCTCCGCACGGGTCGTCGGCACCCTCGCGCACGACACGGCGGGCGCCGACACCCTCAACGGCCGCCGCCGGGGCCGCCTGGACAAGTCCCTGCTGATCCGCTCGGCCCGGCAGATCACCGCCGACGTACCGCACCGGTACGGAGTGCTCCGATGAGCACCGTCGACCACCAGTTGGTCAAGCGGTTCCGGCAGGAGGCGGGCGACCGCATCTCGGAACAGCGCCGACTGGACCAGGTGACCGGCGAACCCGCCATGTCACCCGAGGACGAGCGGCAGTTCGCGCGGGCGATCATCGCGCAGATCCTGGAGGACTACGCCCGCGCCGAGATCAACCTCGGCCGCACCCCGCCCGACGCGCAGGCCGAGGAGGCGTACGCGGCAGCCGTGCACGCCGCGCTCTTCGGTGTCGGCAGGCTTCAGCCGCTGCTCGACGACACCGAGGTCGAGAACATCGACATCAACGGCTGCGACCAGGTCTTCGTCGGCTACTCCGACGGCCGCGAGCTCCAGGTCGAGCCGGTCGCCGAGTCCGACGAGGAACTCATCGAGCTGATCCAGGTGCTCGGCGCGTACTCCGGCCTGTCCTCGCGCCCCTTCGACTCCGCGAACCCGCAACTCGACCTGCGGCTCCCGGACGGCTCCCGGCTCTCCGCCGTCATGGACGTCACGCGCCGCCCCGCGCTGTCCATCCGCCGCGCCCGCCTCGGCAAGGTCTTCCTCTCCGACCTGGTCGGCAACTACACGCTCACCCCGGAGTTGGGCTCCTTCCTGTCGGCCGCCGTCCTCGCCCGTAAGAACGTGATGATCGCCGGCGCCACCAACGCCGGAAAGACGACGCTGCTGCGCGCGCTGGCCAACGTCATCCCGCCGCACGAGCGCCTGATCACCGTCGAGCGCGCGCTGGAACTCGGCCTCGACCAGTTCCCCGAGATCCATCCCAACGTCGTGGCGTTCGAGGAGCGGCTGCCCAACTCCGAAGGACAGGGCGCCATTTCGATGGCCGAGCTGGTCCGCCGCTCGCTGCGCATGAACCCCTCGCGCGTCATCGTCGGTGAGGTGCTCGGCGACGAGATCGTCACCATGCTCAACGCGATGTCACAGGGCAACGACGGCTCCCTGTCCACCATTCACGCCAACAGCTCCGCCGAGGTCTTCAACCGCATCTCCACCTACGCACTCCAGGCGCGCGAGCGGCTGCCGGTCGAGGCGTCGCAGATGCTGGTGGCGGGCGCCATCGACTTCGTCGTCTTCGTGCAGCGACGCAACGACTTCCAGCGCGGCGGCACCCTGCGCCGTGTGGTCACCTCCGTCCGTGAGGTGAACGGCGTGGACGGCCGCGTACTGTCCAGCGAGGTGTTCGCCGAGGGGCGGGAGGGCGTGGCACTGCCGCACGCCCCGATCTCCTGCCTCGAGGAACTCCTCGCCAACGGCTACCAGCCCACGGGGGTGTGGCGGTAATGACCGGGATCTTCTCCCTGTCCGTGCTCTACGGACTGCTCGCCGGAGCCGCCGTCGGCGGCGGTATCGCGCTGTTCGTCCTCGCGATGCGCGGCTGGGCGCCCAAGCCCGGTGCGACAGCGCCGGGTGAGTCGTCCGGCGACAAAGCGGCGGAGTTCATGCGCTTCCTGTCGCAGCGCGGCTCGCTCGCCATCGTCGCGGGACTCGTCGTCCTCGGCCTGACCCGCTGGGCCGTCCTCGGTGTCTCCACCGCCGTGCTGGTCTTCACCTGGGACAAGCTCTTCGGCGGCGCGGCGGAGGAACGCGCCGCGATGAAGCGCGTCGAAGCGCTGGCGGCCTGGACCGAGTCGCTGCGCGACACCATCGCGGGCGCCGTCGGCCTCGAACAGGCCATACCCGCCTCGGCCCGCGCCGCCGCACCCGCACTGCGCGGCCACCTGTCGTCGCTCGTCGACCGCCTCAGGTCGCGCACCCCGCTGCCGGAGGCGCTCCAGCACCTCGCCGACGAGATCAACGACGCGTCGGCCGACATCATCATCGCCGCGCTCATCCTCAACGCCCGCCTGCGCGGACCCGGTCTGCGCGAAGTGCTCGGCGCGCTCGCCAAGTCGGCCCGCGAGGAAGTGGACATGCGGCAGCGCGTGATGGCGCAGCGCGCGAGCACCCGGCGCAGTGTGCAGATCGTCGTCGTGGTGTCCGTGGCCTTCGTGCTGGGTCTGGCCATCTTCAACCGCAGCTTCGTCGAGCCGTACGGCACGGCGATCGGCCAGGCCGTACTCACCTTGGTGTGCGCGCTGTTCGCGGCCGGATTCTGGTGGCTGCGGAAGCTGTCGAACATCGAGACGCCGGACCGGTTCCTGGTCCATGAGCCGGAGCGCGTTTCGGCCGCCGACCGCATCGGAGTGCCGCCCGGCCACGGCGCCCACGCACAGGCGACCCCCGGCCAGCCGCTGCCGGGTCACGGAGCGCCGGGGCACGCCGCACCCGGCCACGCGGCGGCACCGGGCCGCGGCGGTGTGCCCGGCCACGGCGGCGTACCGGGCCAGGCCATCCCGGGTCAGGGGGCGGCACGATGAACAACATCCTCTTCACCTGCCTGGTCGGCGCGGCAGTCGGCCTCGGCGTCTTCGTCCTCATCCGGGCGCTCATGCCCGGCAAGCGCAGCGCCGTGCACACGGTGGCGCAGATCGACGCGATGCGCGCCGCGGGCCCGGTCAGCAGCGGACCGGCGCACTCCGCACCGACCGACTTCAAGGGCCGCGTCGGCCAGCGGGTCGCCACCTTCTACCTCCAACAGGGCTGGGAGCAGCGCTCGCTCCGCGCCGACCTCGCCGTGCTCGACCGGAGCTGGGAGAACTTCCTGGCCACGAAGATCATCCTGGCCGCGGCCGGTGTGATCTTCGGGCCGTTCCTCTTCGCCGTGATCTGGCAGCTCGGCATGGGCAGCAACCCCGTGATCCCGGTCTGGATGGCCCTGATCTGCGGCGGCGTCTTCTTCCTCCTGCCGGACTTCGAAGTGCGCCGCGACGCCGCCGACAAGCGCAAGGACCTGCGCCGGGTCATCGGCGCCTACCTCGACCTGGTGTCGATGAACCTCGCGGGCGGCCGCGGTCTGCCCGAGGCCCTGATGGCCGCCGCCGAGATCAGCGACGGCTGGGCCCTGACCCGTATCCGCAACTGCCTGGCCGATGCCCGGATCACCGGCACCAGCCAGTGGGTGGCCCTCGGCAGACTCGGCGACGAGCTGGGCGTCGAGGAGTTGAGGGACCTGTCCGTCACACTCGGCCTGGTGGCCGACGACGGCGCGAAGGTCCGCGAGTCGCTCGCCTCGCGCGCCGAGACGATGCGGCACCGGGAACTCGCCGAGATCGAGGGATCCGCGGGCGAGAAGTCCCAGTCCATGCTCGTCGCGCAACTCCTGCTGTGCGCGGGCTTCCTGGTCTTCCTGATCTTTCCCGCCGCGATGCGCGTGTTCCAGGTCTGACCGCCAACGTCTCTGAGCACCACTGTCTCCGATCGTCACCGTCCCTCCTGAGCACCACTGTCATCGAAACGCCGAGCGTCGAGTCGAGAGGACTTGAACCATGAACCGCTTGTCCAAGGTCAGCCATCCGGCTGTCGACTTCCTTCTCACCTTCCTCAAGGGGCGCGTCGAGCGCGCCCGTTCCGAGGGCCTGTCCCGCGGTGCCTCCGCCGTCGAGTGGGTGATCATCTCCGCGGTGGTCGTCACCGTCGTCGGCGTGGTCGCCGTCATCATCAACGGCGCCCTCAAGGGCAAGGCATCGGACGTCGGCAACTGCATCTCGAACACCACGGACAGCAAGACCTGCTGAGGCCGGGACCGATATCCGTGATGGAACGACGAATCGACGCGCTGCACCACGCCGTACGCCGCAGGCTGGACGCCGCCCGCGGCGACAGCGGCGTGGGCAGCCGTACGAGCACGAGAGCGGTAAGCGGCGCGGGGGCGCCTACCGGCGATGACCGCGGGATGACCGCGATCGAGTTCGTCTTCCTCACCCCGGTCCTGTTCTTCATGATCTTCGCGACGGTGCAGTTCGGTCTGTACTCCTTCGCCGACCATGTCGCGCAGGCGGCCGCGCACGCCGGTGCCCGCAAGGCGCGGGCGGAGGCCGACGCCGATCCCGGCGGCTGGTCGGGCAAGGCGACCAGCGCGGCCGAGGACCGTATCGACCAGCTCGGACCGAATCTGCTGGACGGCCGCAAGGTGACGTCCTTGCAGCCGGACGCGGCCACGGTCGGCGTGCGCGTCACGGCCGACGTACCGACCATCTTCCCCGGCTTCCACTTCAAGGTGAACGAAAGTTCCCAGGGGCCGGTGGAGCGCTTCGTACCGGACAACGGGGGCTGATCCGATGCGTACCCGACTGCGAACCGCACTGCGCACCAGACGGGTGGGGGAGCGGGCCGACGGAGGGCTGTCCACCATCGAGGTGGTGATCCTCGCCCCGATCATGATCCTGTTCATCCTGATCCTGGTCGCCTTCGGCCAACTCGTCGACGGCCGGGGCGCGGTGGACGGCGCCGCCAGGGACGCCGCCCGTGCGGGGTCGATCCAGCGCAGTCAGGGCGTCGCCATGTCCGAGGCGATCGCGGCGGCCCGGGCGGACCTCGGCGACACCTGCGTGGCCGGCACCTTGTCGGTGAAGAAGACCAGCGAGGGCTTCGAGGCCGACACCCTCTTCAGGGTCGAGGTGAGCTGCACCATCCGCGGCCTCGCCTCGCTCGGCCTCAAGATCAACAAGACGATCACGTCGACGGCGGCCTCACCGCTCGACCCGTACCGACGGGCGGAGTGACCGATGCACGCGACACGGCACGTCGTACGGCGCCTCGTAGGAAGGGTGGCGCGGAGGGTGGTACGCCGCCCCGACCGCGGCTCCGGCACCGCCGCGATGCTTATCTTCGCCGTGGTGTTCATGGCGCTCGCCGCCTTCGTCGTCGACGGCGGACTGTCGATCTCCAAGCGCGAGCGCGCCGCCGACATAGCCGAGCAGGCGGCCCGTTACGCGGCCCAGGACATCGACGTCGAGGCGCTGCGCAACGCTCCCGCGGGCACCCAGCCCGTGATCAACACCGGGGCCTGCACCGGCAGGGTCAGGAATTTCGCCGAGCAGTCGGGGCTGAGCCCGGCCGACGTCATGGCCTCCTACTGCACCTCCGCCCTGCCCAACCGGGTGGAGGTGACCGTCCAGCTCACGTATGAGCCGATGCTCACCGGTTTCTTCTACGACCACAACATCGTCGTCCACGGTACGGCGGCGGCCGAGTCCGTCACGGGACCGGCCAACTAGTCCGTGACAAGCAGCCCTTAGCAGCAGTCGTACAGCACCAGTCGTATAGCACCAGTCGTTCCGCAGCAGTCGTACAGCACCAGTCGTACAGCACCAGCCGTTCAGCCGAAGCACCAGCCGCTCCAACCGAAGGCAGAGGAAGCAGCCATGGCACGCGCGACCGCCACGGGACGTAACCGTACGCAGCAGGGTGGGGCGGCGGCGCGCCCGCCGCGCAGGCACCGTACGTTCGGCGACGTCGTGCGCGCGCTCGGCGCGTTCCTGGCGCTCGCCGTGCTCGTGGTGGGCGTGCCGGGCGCGCTCCTGTACTTCATCGGGTCGCCGTTCCCGCACCACTTCGACTCCGACCTGGTGCAACAGCCCATCACCAGCGAGACGTTCGTCAACACGCTGGCCGTGATCGTATGGCTGGCCTGGGCGCAGTTCACGGCGTGCGTGCTGGTCGAGACCAAGGCGGCGGTCTCCGGCGTGGGCATGCCGAGCCGGGTGCCGGGCGCGGGCCCGAGCCAGTTGCTGGCACGGCAGTTGATCGCGGCGCTGCTGCTCGTCGGCGTGAGCACCGCGGGCCTCGTCCCCGGTCTGTCCCAGCTCGGCCAGGGCAACCAGCACGAGAGCCAGGCGCGGCCGGGCGTGGCCGCCACCGCGCAGCAGACCCCCGGCCAGCAGCACCAGGCACGTACCGTCAGCGCCGCCGTACCGCATCAGCAGGCCGCCCAGCACGCGGCGGGATCGCACCAGAGCGCGGGTCAGTCGGCGCACAAGGACACCAAGTTCTACCGGATCCAGCCGCCCGAGGGCAGGCACCACGACTCGCTGTGGGAGATCGCGCAGCGCCACCTCGGCGACGGCCGCAGGTACAACGAGATCTACCAGCTCAACAAGGACCGCGTGCAGCCGGACGGCTCCAAGCTGTCGCAGGCCAGCCTCATCCGGCCCGGCTGGGTGATGGAGATGCCCTCCGACGCGCACGGCGGCGATCTCGTGGAGATGCCCGTCGCGGCCACGCACGTCGCGCCCGACGTGCAGCATTACGCCGAGCACGGCGGCGCCAAGGACACCACGGCCGAGGGCGCGCACGCCTCCGCCCAGCACGCGGCGGCCGAGCAGGGCGGCGGCGGGACCGGCGCCCAGGGCGGCGGATCGGGCGGTTCCGGCTCCACCGACAGCGCGTCCGCCGAGACCGGCCCCGACGGTACGGGCACGGGCGGTACGGGCACGGGCGGGTCCGGCGGTCGCCACGCGGCCGTCACCACCCCGGCCCACGCCGAGACGGCACCCGAGCATGGGCCCACCGCCGCCTTCACCGCGAACTCCTCCTCCCACTCGCACGGCTTCGACCTGTCCGAAGCGCTGATCGCCGCCCCGCTGCTGGCCGCGGGCCTGCTCGCCGCGCTCGGCCGCCGCCGTCGTACGGCCCTGTGGCAGTCGGTCACCGCGGGCGGCCTGCGCACGCCGCGCACCCCCACCGGGCCGCAGGCCGACGCCGCCGACGCCCTGCGCGTGGGCGCCGACCAGGACACCGTCGCCTTCCTCGACCGCGCGCTGCGCGCGCTGTCCGGCCGCCTCGACGCCGAGGGCCTCAAGCTCCCGACCGTCTACGCCGCGTGGCTCACCGACGAGGCCCTGCACCTGCAACTGGCCTGGCCCGAGGGCCAGCCGCCGGCCCCCTGGCAGCTCGGCCAGGACCAGACCTTCTGGCGGCTCGACCGCGCCGACCTCACCGAGGACGCGGACGTGTCGGCGGCGGCCCCGTACCCCGGCCTGGTCGCGCTCGGCACGCTCGACGGAGCGCGGCTGCTGCTCAACCTCGAAGCGGTGCCCGGCATCGTCTCGCTGTCCGGAGCCGCCGCCGACCGCGAGGCCGTACTGGCCTCCGTCGCCTCGGAGTTGGCCACCAACGGCTGGTCGGACCGGATGACCGTCACCCTTGTCGGCTTCGCCGAGGACCTCACGGCCCTCGCCCCCGCCCGCGTCCGGCACCTCGCCGACGTGCCCGAGGTCATCGAGACGATGTCCGCGGAGACCGCGCAGCGGGCGGGCGCCCTGCGTACAGCGGGCCAGGACAGCGTCCTCACCGGGCGCACCGGCCGCGCCCAGCACACCCAATGGGCACCGCACCTCGTCCTGCTCGCCGCCGAGCCCACCGAGGAGGAGGCGAACCGGCTGGCCGAACTCGCCTCCGACGCGGGCCGGCTCGGCATCGGCTACCTCGTCGCCTCCAGCCGTCCCGACATGCCGGGCGCCGCCTGGGAGCTGGAGATCACCTCCGCGGGACGGCTGCTCGCCCCGCTGCTCGGCCTCGACCTCGAAGCGCAGGTGCTGCCCGCCGATCAGTACCAGGCCGTGCTGCGGCTGTTCGCCGAGGCGGGCGGCGAGGACGGCCCCGGATCGGGCCCCGACGCCCCGCCGTTCATGGTGGACCTCTCCGACCAGGGACGGCCCGGCGTGTACGCGCGCCTGCTCGGCTCCTTCGAACTCGTCGGCGTCGACGAACCGTCCGCCGAGCGCAGCCAGCTCCTCCACGAGGCCCTGGCCCTGCTCCTCCTGCACCGCGAAGGCGTCCACCCCCGCGTCCTGGCCTCCGCGCTCTGGCCGCGCGGTGTCACCGAGGACGTACGCGACGCCCTCGTCGAGCGCCTCCGCGACTGGCTCGGCACCGACCCCGGCGGCATCGCCCGGCTCACCATCGACGACACCGGCCGGATCGTCCTCGCGTCCTCCGTCGTCTCCGACTGGGACGTCCTCCAGACCCTCCACCACGAGGCCACCGAGGGCAGCGCCGCCTCCGACCCCACCGCCCGCCGCCGCCTGCTCACCCAGGCCCTCTCGCTGGCCCGCGGCCCGCTCCTCCAGGACCGCACCGCGGGCCGCTACGGCTGGCTCTCCCACGAGATAGTCGACGCCCAACACCCCGTCCTCGTCGCCGAGATCGCCCTCGCGCTCTCCGCCCTCCACCTCGACGCGGCCAAGCCGAAGGCGGCCGTCGCGGCCATCGAGGCGGCCCTGGTCGTCTCCCCCAACGACGAGCGCCTCTGGCTCGAACTCCTCCGCGCCACCCAGGCCACCGGCGACCCCGCCCGCCTCCAGGCCGCCGCCAACTCCCTCATCGCCCGCAGCGACTCCCTCGGCGGCCCCAGCCGCGGCCTCCCGCCCCGCGTCGAAGCCCTCCTGGACGAACTGCTCCCCGATTGGCGCGGCAGCATCGCCAACTGACCCTCACGAACTGACCATCATGGCGGGGGAGTATCACCAACCGACCCTCTCCCCACGGACTCTCACGGAGCTTCGATGAACAAGTCCCTCGCCGCCGCGGTCTCGACCGTCACCCTCACGGTGACGGCCCTCGTCACCCTCACGGCCTGCGGTGGCTCGGACGACTCCGCGAGCGACAAGATCACCGACACTCCGTCGTCCCAGTCCGCCCCGTCGCCGACCGCGTCCGCCACGGCGTCGCCGGTCACCTCCGCGACGGCGGAGCCCATGGACTTCCACCTGCCGTCCGACATCAAGGTCGTCATCGACGCCGATGCGACCGGCGACGCCGCCAAGGACGCGGTACTGCACGGCCAGGCCGACACATTGACGGCACGTCAGAAGCTTTACGTGGACCTGGATCCGGCCTCGAACGTACTGAAAGCGTACTTCTCCGGACAGGCCCGGTCGTTCTACGCTGAGCAGATCGCGAAGCGGAAGAAAGAGGGCCGTACGGTGACGGGGACCTACCGCTACTACGACCGCAAGGTGACGGCGGTGACGGCCGACACCGCGGTCGTGACCTATTGCGAAGACCAGTCCAAGGCGTACTCGAAGGACATCAAGACCGGTGAGGTCCTGCACACCGCGCCGACCGCCGACGACTACCGCCTCTATACGGCCACTTTGCTGAGGAACGCGGCGGGCGTCTGGCAACTCGACTCCTTCCAGGGCAAAGCGGCCGCCCCGGCCTGCCAATGAGGGCCCCTCGGCGGGCCGTCGTCGGCGCGAGCGTCCTCAATATCCTCGGCGTCGCGTTACTGGGAGCGGCGAGTCCCGCCGTCGCGGGAGACGGCGACCCCATCTCCCCGCCGTCCAAGCCTCCTACGCGTCAGGCGACCTCCGACAACGGCTCCATCAGCGCGGGCGTCCAACTGGACACACGCCACAACGGCAGCGGACGCTCGGTACCGGTGTCGGCGGTGGACCGCAACTGGACGCCGCCGCTGTGCTGGAGTCAGCCGAAGTACGACGCGGAGCAGTACAAGGACTGGGCGCTCGGCCCTGAGAACGTCGGAATCGGTCCCAACGCCGCCCAGATCGCCGAGACCGTCAAGAAGCGCACCGACTTCCACGAAGACGCCAAGGGCGCATGGTGGTTCCGGACCTACGACGTCGACCAGATGACGTCCGGTTCCACGACGCCCGGCCGGGTGGCCGCGTGCACGTCGATCCCCGGCCAACAGTGGGTCGACGCCGTCGCCCCCAAGCCGATGCTCGCTCTCTCACCCCAGGTGCTGTCGGGCCTGGCCTACAAGGCCCTGCTGCTGCCCACACCCCCCGTCCGATTGAGCCCGGTCGCCGACAACCAAATCGTCAACGTCCCCACCTTCGCGTCGTTCACCGGGGCCCTCCCCGACCGTGTCTGGGTGACCGCCAGCTTCGACGCACTCGGCCTCACCATCGCTGCCACAACTGTCGCTGTTCCCAGCGCCCTTCGCATCGACGCGGGTACTCCTTACGCCGAGCCGCAGACGTGTGAATACGACCTCACACCTGCCGCGGGCGGCGGGTACCAGGTGGACTCGTCGAAGGACGCCTGCAACGTCACGTACCGCAAAGCGGGCCCGTACACCCTGCACGCCGAGATCACGTGGAAGGTGACGTGGACGGCGTCGGCGAATCCGAACGGACCGGTGGCGGAGCCGGGCTTGCCGGACGGACTGTCGGGCAATGATGTCGCGGTGGTGGCGAAGGAGGTCCAGACGGTGGTGCGCTGAGCGTGTGAGCGGTGCCGCGTCAAATCCGATTCACCCGTAACCCCGAGGCGGATCGGGGTCGTTGTCAGTCCGTAGGTAACGGCATATGACGGCGACAACGAGGGTGGTCGGGGTACGAGGATGGCGGACCTCAAGGTGACGGATCAGGTGCTCGCCGATTCGGAGCGGCTGTTGACGAAGCTGCACTTCGAGTTCAAATGCATCAAGGCCCATCGGGACGACCTGCACCACATCTGGGGGTCGGGCGCGGTAGCGGG
Source organism: Streptomyces sp. NPDC025721 (assembly GCF_055558595.1). NCBI lineage: Bacteria > Bacillati > Actinomycetota > Actinomycetes > Kitasatosporales > Streptomycetaceae > Streptomyces > Streptomyces sp. NPDC025721. Next base: position 533,129 of record NZ_JBVHMF010000001.1, read on the forward strand.
CGCGATGGACGCGTTCGTCAACAACTGGGCGTGGTACCGCAAGAAGCTCATCGGCGGCATCGAGTCCGTCGGCGGACTCGTCGGCGCGGCCCGCGAGACGTTCAAGCAGACCGACGAACACCTCGCCAAGAGCGGCTGACCCCCGTGGCGACGACCACCAGGCCGCGCCCGCGCGACTGGCACCCTCTCACCGACACCGATCCCACCCCCGGTGACCCCGAGTCCATCCGCGACGAGGTCGCCCACATGAAGCACCTCGCGGGCATGCTCAGAGCCGAGGCCGCCGACCTCAAGGTCATCGGCACCGGCGACGGCCTCAAGGGCCGCTACGCCACCAAACTGCGCGACGAAGCCCGCGAACTGGAAGTCCACCTCCGCGAGACCGCCGGCCGCTACGAACGCGTCCACGGCCATCTCACCGCCTGGGCCGGCGAATTGGAGGCCATCCAGTCCGACGCCGACCGCATCCTGCGAGGCGCACGCGCCGACGCCGAGACGGCTCCCCCTGAGGACACCGAATCTGCCTCGGGCGACGACCCGCTCGCCAAGTACCGCCGCTCCCTGACCAGGGTCGAGGCCCATCGTGACGAGCGGGCCTCGCACTACGCGGCGCGTATCCGGCACGAGATCAACGACAAGATCAAGGACAGTTGGTGGGAGCGGCGCAAGAACGAGATTGACGGGGTGAAGGGGGCGATTTCGCTTGTCGCGGACGTGATGAGCTGGGTCGCCACCGCTATCGCCCTGGTTGCGATCGTGATGACTCCAGCGGGCTGGGTCGCGGCACTCGCGATGTGGCTCGCGATCGGCGTTTTCGCCGCGCACCTGCTGCTCGCCTCCGCCGGTGACTGTTCCTGGCTGGACGTCGGCATGGACATCTTCGGCCTCCTTACCATGGGCGTTGGCACGATCGCCCTCAACAATCTCCGAGGCGTCCAGATCGCCACGAAGCTCGCCGCCGAGGCCGCAGCCGAGGAGCGGGCCGCCGCCACTGCCACCCGCGCCTCCCGGTCGGTCCTCGACCGGACCTCCGCCACCGTCAATCGTCGCGGTACCACCAGCGCAGCCCGGGCCACGGCCCGCCACGAGCGCAACATCGCCAAGGCGGCGGCCAAGCGCGCGGGCCGCGCCGCCGCTGCGGGCGAGGCCGCCACCCCCGTGGCCGAGGCCACCCAGCGCGAAGCGGTGCTTCTGGGCGGCGACCGCGAGACGGCGAATCTTTACAAGGACGTGGTCCGGATGCGGGCCGCGTATCCGGAGAGTGGCGCTGTGCAGCGGGCGAGCCAGGGTGCCGAGCGGCACCGACGGCTGTTTCAAGGAGCTTGGGGAGCTGCCACCGTGGCCGACGGCGTCGACAAGATCGTGGGCGATAGCGATGCGATTCCGCAGAAACCTGCGTATGGGCCCTACGGAGACTTCAAGGACCGGTACACGCGGGAGGTCGGAACCACGTGGTAAGCGCACGGCAGCAGACGGCGGCTCACGACTTGCTCCGGGAACAGGGGTGTTCTCTGTGAGCGACGTGACGAATGCTTCCTTGCTCGCGCGCAGCGACAAGTTGGTCCGGTGGAGCGCGGTGGTGCCGTTCGGTGGGCTCTGCCTGATTTCCGTCACAGCTCGCCTGACCGATCCGAGCCGGACCGTCTTCGTCGCGGAGATGCTGAGCTTGTCCTGCGCAGGACAGCTCCTGGTGTGGCTAGGTATGCACGGTCTGCGGCGTAGTCGAGGCTGGGATTCCGGGGTGCTCTTCTACGTGGGGCTCGGCGGATTGATGAACGCCTTGGCGGTCGCGTCGACCGGCATCGTCTACCTCGCGCCCATCCCCTTGCTGGCTCCAGCCACCGCCTGGCTCGCCAAAGTGCGGCTGCGCCGCAAACCCCCGGCGGAGGCGGCCCGGTGACGGCCGCGACCACCCCCGTCGGGTACACCCTCGTGCTGCCCCCGGGCTGGGCCCGGATCCCTCTGCGCGCGGGCACCGCGACGGCGTTGGACGAGAAGGTGTTTCGGGGGATCGAGCGGATTCCGGCGGGGGTGCCGAGGGATGAGGGGATGGCGTTTCGGGCGGAGGTGCGCCGGAGGGTGGAGGGGATGGCGCGGGAGGCGAGGGCGGGGGGTGGGCTGGATCTGTATGTGCCGGTGAAGGCGCGGGCGGGGCTGGTGGTGGGGGCGTCGTTCGTGGTCGCCGAGGTGGCGGGGGAGTGGGCGGGGGAGGAGACGGGGGCGGAGGCCGTGTTGGGGCGGCTGGTGGGGGAGGAGCGGGGCGGGGCGCCAGGGGAAGTGCGGGAGGTCGCGGGGACGTTGGGCGTGCGGTGGGAGTACGTGGAGCCGCCGGCCCTCCGCGAGAGCGAACCGGTGGAGACGTATGCGCGGCATGTCGACTACGTCGTCCCCGTGCCGAGGCAGGGCGCGGGGCGGTGGCTCGCGGTGGCGTTCTCGACGGTGGGGGACGGGGATCCGGGCAGCGAATTCACCAGGGCGCTGGCCGAGTTGTTCGACGCGCTGATGACGACGTTCCGTTGGAGCTACGCGTGAGCGGGAGCCGGCTGGACGCCCGGCGGGTGGACGGTTCGCGGTGGGTGTGGGTGCCGACGCGGTGGCCGGTGCCGGGGAGCGAGGGGGAGTTCCCGGACGCCGCCGCGTACGCGCGGGTGATGGCCGAGGCGCACTGGGAGGACAGCGCCTTGACGCCGGGCCCCGGCGAGGTACGGGAGTTGGCCGAGGCGCTGACGTACGGGATGGAGCGGTATCCGCGCGTCTATCCGGGGTACGGGCTGCACTTCCACCTGGACGGCCCGCGCGGGAATCCGCTGGCCGTGTACTGGGCGGAGTTCGACATCGAGGGCGAACTGCCCGGCGAATTGCGGGAGCTCACCCACGCGGACGCGGAGTACGCCGTGGAGCCGCCGATCGTCGAGGACTTCGGCAGTGAGCACTTGGGCACCGGCATCCGCGTGATGCGCTACTTCGTCGACCCGGACGACAACGGCATCACCATCGGCCTCCGTTACGCGTGGCGCGTGCCCGAGCACGGTGCGGACGTGCTCGTGATGACGGCGGCGCCCGATCCGGGGCGGGTGCTCCGGGCGATGGACGACATCGACGCCTTCGCGCGGGCCCTGCACTTCGGCCCCTGACGTCACCGGCTACGCGCTCCGCGCCCGTAGCGCCGTCTTCTTGGCCTGGTTGCCGCACACGTCCATGGAGCACCAGCGCCGCGTCCCCGGACGGGACTGGTCGAGGAAGACGGCGCCGCAGGTCGGGGAGGCGCAGGGACGCAGGCGCGGCAGCAGTTCGGGGGTGGCGGCGAGGTCGAGGGCGTCGCGGGCGATCATGGCGAGGGTCGCGGCGAGGGGGTCGTCCGCATGCCACTGGAGGTCGCCGGAGGGGGCGAGGCGGGGGGCGGGGACGGCGTGGGCGGCGGCGCGGTTGAGCCGGGCGCGGGCGGTGTCGCCGAGGCCGGAGCCGGGGGCCGCGCCGGGTTCCCTGCCGGGGGCCATGGCGGCGCTGACCAGCGCGTGGACCGCCTCGCGCAAGGCGCGGGCCTCGCGCAGCCGGGCGGGTGTGGGCGGGGTGGCGGGTACGTCGGAGCAGGGGCCGCACTGCCGTACCCAGGCGATCAGCGCCTCCGGATCGGCCAGCTCCTCGGTGACCGCGGGCGTGCCCCGGTAGCGCAGTGTCCGCAGGTAGTCGAGGCACAGCCGCCCGGCGCCCTCGCGGAAACGCGGCTGAGCACGGCCGCCGTCCAGGGCCGGGGCGTAGGCGTCGATGCCGTTCGCGGTCATACGGGCCACTCTACCGGGGAACCGGTTTAACTGGTACCTTCGGAACTGGTTAAACCGGTTTCCACTTCGACGAGGTATCGATGTCCCAGCCGTCGTCCGACGCACCGTCCCCAGGGCCCGAACCCGTGCACATACCCGCGTCCGGACCCGCCGCCGCAGGGCCCGGACACGCAGTCGGCGCCACACCGGTCCCCGTGCCGGGCCCGCCCCGCCGCCTCATCGTCCTGCTCGCCGTGGCCTGCGGCCTGACCGTCGCCAACCTCTACTACGCGCAGCCGCTGCTCAGCGAGTTGCGCCAGGCGTTCGGGATCGGCGCGGTCGCCGCGGGCAGCCTCGTCACCGTCTCCCAACTCGGTTACGCCGCCGGCCTGCTGCTCATCGTCCCGCTCGGCGACGTCATCGAGAAGCGCCGCCTCGCCACCGTCCTGCTCGCTCTCACCATCGCCGGTCTGGTGCTGGCCGGTCTCGCACCGGGCTTCGCCGTCCTGCTCGCCGCGCTGCTGATCGTCGGCACGACGCTCGTCGTCGCCCAGATCCTCGTGCCCTTCGCCGCCGACCTCGCGCCGGACGAGAGCCGCGGCAAGGTCGTCGGGCAGGTGATGAGCGGCCTGCTGACCGGCATCCTGCTGTCCCGTACCTTCGGCAGCCTGCTGGCGGACGCGACCAGCTGGCGGGTCGTCTACCTGACCTCGGCCGGGCTGATGACCGTACTGACCCTGGTACTGCGCAGGTCCCTGCCGCGCCGCGCTCCCGGAGCCGACGCTGCCACGCTGTCGTACGGGCTCCTGCTGCGCTCCACCGCCCGCCTGCTGCGCGTCCATCCGGCGCTGCGGCGCAGGGCGCTGTACCAGGCCGCGATGTTCGGCGCCTTCAGCGTCTTCTGGACCACCATCTCCTTCGTTCTGACCAGCGATCCCTTCAACTACAGCCAGTGGCAGGTCGGCCTCTTCGCGCTCGCGGGCGCGGGCGGCGCACTGGTGGCACCGCTCGCCGGACGCTGGGCCGACCGCGGCCTGGTCCGGCCGATGACGGCCGTCGCCTTCGTCACCGCGGCCCTGGCCTTCGGTCTCGCCGGGGTGGGACGGCACAGCGTCATCGCGCTCGGCGCCGCCGCGGTGCTTCTCGACATGGCCGTGCAGACCACCCTGATCCTCGGCCAGCAGGTGATCTACCGGCTCGACGGCCAGGCCAGGTCCCGGCTCAACAGCGCCTTCATGGCCACCTTCTTCGTCGGCGGCGCGGTCGGATCACAGGCCGGTTCCTACGCCTACCACGCCGGTGGCTGGACCTCGGTGGCCCTGCTCGGCGCCGCCCTGCCCGCCCTCGCGCTGCTCTACTGGATCGCGGAATGGCGCGGCCCGCGGCGCCGCGCCGACCGAGCGGACGGCATCGACACGGCCGGCACCGCCGACAGGAAAAGCAGCACAGGCCGGACAGGAAAGGACGGCAGCACAGGCCGGGCAGGCAAGGACGGCACCGCCCTCAACGACCACCTGCCACCGGCCCCGTCCGTCACGCCTTCGCCACCACCCCCAGGATCTCCGGAAGACGATCGAGCAGCCGCGGAGCGGTGAACCGCAGCGAGACCGCCGCGACCGCGAGCCCGTACAGCGCGCCCACCGGGAGCACCAGCCACAGCAGCGAATGGAGATCGTTGAAGTGGAGGGCGAGGGTCAGCGCGATCACCGGTAGCGACAGCGCCGCGCCGCTGAAGGTGCCGCCGACGACGTTCAGCGCGACGAGACCGCCCTGGCCGGGCGCCGCGTTGGCGAACGGGTTGTCCTGCGGGAGCGCGTACGGGTAGCGGACGCTCGCGTAACTGCCGGTCGCGATGAGCGCGCCCAGGAAGGCGAAGGACAGCCCCAGCGTCTCGGGCAGCGCCGACACCCGGTGGAGCAGCAGCGCCGCGCCGGTGGTGACGACGGTGACGTACGGCACGGCGATGGCGGCCAACGTCAGCGCCCGGCCGCGCAGTTCGAGCGCCGCGTCCCTGCGGGTGGTGATCGTCGCCGACACCGTCCAGAAAGCGGAGCCGTCCATGCCGAACTGGTTGTACATCTGCATGCCGAGCAGCCCCGCCGCCCACAGGCACTGGTAGACGGTGCCGTGCTGCACCACCGCGACCAGCGGCAGCAGCAGCCCGACGGCCAGCCCGGTCGCCCACGCCGCCTTCGACCTCGGGTCGCGCCACAGGTACCGGAACTGCCGCTCCATCACCGTGGCCGTCCGGCCGCCCACCAGCCGTCCGGGCAGCAGCCGGGCCGGCAGCGAAGGGCCCGCCGCCGCCCCGCCCCGCGCCCTCGACCCCTCGCGCTCCGGCGCCGCCTGGAGCGTGGACGCGTCGGGCGAGACCATCAGCCGGTGCAGGCTGGCGTGCCACCAGCGCAGGACCAGCGCCAGCACGGCGACGGTGAGGGCCAGTTGCACGACGGCCAGGCCGTACGACCCGCGCGCCGTCGAACGCACCGCGTCCACGGCGGGCGCGGGCGGAATCCAGCGCAGTACGGACGCCACCGAGGTCGCCCGGTGCAGACCGCCGTCGGACGACAGCGAGTTGACGCCGAGGTTGACGAGCTGGGCACCCACCGCCACGAACAGACCGCTGAGCAGGGCCAGGTCGCGGCCCTTCCGGCTGGTCAGCAGCCGGGTGTTGGCGGCGGCCACCGCCCGCGACAGCGCCACGCACAGCAGCAGCGTCAGGGCCACGGCCACGACCGCGACGACCCACGCGGCCCCGCCGTGCGCGACCGCGACGACCGCACCGGTCGACACCAGCAGTGTGAAGAGCGGACCGACGCCGATCAGCGACGACACCAACAGCGCCGTTATCAGCGGGCGCGGCCGTAGCGGCAGCATCGCCAGCCGGGTCGGGTCGAGCGTGTCGTCGCCGCCGAAGAAGAACAGCGGCATGATCGCCCAGCCCACGACCAGGACGACGGTCACCGTGACGGCGGCGGACGGTGCGTAGTGGTTGTTCCGCAGCGCGACCATTCCGGCGCCCATGCCGAGCGCGTACAGCATCGCGAAGGCGACGCCGAGGGACCAGCCGACCGTACGGCCGGTGGACCGGCGCAGGCCGTTGCGGAAGAGGGTGAGCTTGAGCCGTACGAAGACCGGCGTGAGCGAGGAACCGCGACCGAGCGCGGTCGGCGGCGCGGGAGCGGCGAGCGGGGTGGTGGCCGAGGTGGTCATCACTTGCCGCCGCTCAGCCAGTCGAGCGCCTGCCCGTCGCGCCGGTCGGCGCCCACCAGCGACAAGAAGGCGTCCTGGAGCGAGGGAGCGGTGCCGCGCACCTCGGCGAGCGGGCCGCGCGCCACGATCTTGCCCGCGGCCATGACCGCGACCCAGTCGCACAGGCTCTCCACCAGCTCCATCACGTGCGAGGAGAAGACGACCGTGCCGCCCGACTCCGTATAACGCTCCAGCACACCGCGGATGACCTGTGCGGACACCGGGTCGACGCCCTCGAACGGCTCGTCGAGGAAGAGGACTTCGGGATTGTGCAGCAGGGCGGCGGCCAGGCCGATCTTCTTCCGCATACCGGTGGAGTAGTCGACGACCAGCTTGTTCTGCGCGGCCGACAGGTCCAGGACGTCGAGGAGCTGACCGGCGCGTTTGTCGACCTCGGCGCCCGGCAGACCGCGCAACCGGCCCGTGTAACCGAGCAGTTCACGCCCCGACAGCCGCTCGAACAGCCGCAGACCCTCCGGCAGCACGCCGATCCTGGACTTCACGCCGACCGGGTCCGTCCACACGTCGTGGCCCACGATCCGCACACTGCCGTCGTCCGGCCGCAGCAGGCCGGTGATCATGGAGAGCGAGGTCGTCTTCCCCGCCCCGTTCGGCCCCACCAGGCCGATGAAGCGGCCCGCGGGCAGCTCCAGATCGATCCCGGCCACGGCCACTTGCTCACCGAACCGCTTCCACAGCCCGCGCACACGCACCGCGACCGGATCGGTGTCTCCGGCCGCCTCGGACACCTCCTCGGCGGTCCTCCCGTACGGCACCGGCCGGTACGGCGTCAGCTTCCGCTGCGACTCCTGCTCCCCCTGCGACCTCTGCGGCTCCGACATGGCGGCACCTCTCCCCGTCTCGCGCCCCTGCCCCCGGCGCGCCGCTGGTCGGACGACGCGCGAAGGTCTACGTCCGACAACCCTAGACGCGACCACTGACAGTGACCGAAGGACTCGGGAGCGTGAGCCCCGCGCGCAGGGGTCAGCGGCCCCTCGCCGCCGCCAACTCCCGCCCGCACGCGTACGCCAGCGGGCTCAGCAGCTCCTCGACGTCCGGCAGCCACCGGTTCAGGGCGGTCGGCTGCCGCGCCCACTGCACCGAGGCGCCCGGCCCCGTCCGCGTCGGCGGCGCGGCGATCCAGTCGCCCTCGCCGCGCACCCGCAGGTCGAGCGAGCCGGGCGCCCAGCCCAACTTCCGCAGCAGATCGGGCACCTTGACGGTGGCGCCGGGCAGGACGAAGAAGACCAGCCTGCGGTCGGGCGTGCAGATCACCGGGCCCAGCGGCAGATCCATCCGCTCCATCCTGGCCAGCGCCAGGCACCCCGCCACCTCCGGCACGTCGACCGCGTCGAACGTACGGCCCGTCGGCAACAGGACCGAGGCGCGCGGCTGCTTGCCCCACATGCGCCGTACCGCGTCGGCGCTGCCGCTGGCGTGCGCCGCCCAGTCGGGCCGGGTCGGGTGGGCGCCGGGAGCAGGGCAGGTGGGAGACGCGCAGGAGCACAGCGCGGGGCCGCCCGTGTCGTCCTCGATCCAGGAGCCGGGGAGCACGTCCCAGTGCCGCTCCTGCGCGTATCGGACGGCCGTGTCGAGAAGTTGGGCGGTGAGCTGCCGCGGTGCTCCGATGGTGTCTTCCACGCGCTGCACAACTTCCCTCATCAGCGTGAGTTACGGGGGCCGGCCCCTCGGCTCATGGCGGGCGCACTGGTGCACGCCCGGGGGCGCGTGCGCGATCCGGGCCCGTATTCGGGTAGTCACTTGGGGTCCGCGTGTCGTTCCGCTCGTTCCGCTAAAGGCGAAAACGACATGAAATGCCGCTCTAACAGGGCATTTTTCGGTGATGAGATGGGCACCTGTCACCAGGACGAGGTACGCATCGTCGAAGTGGGGGAATTGATGGCCGCACGACCGCTCGTGGCTCGGCAACCGAACGAACGGCTTCAGGCACTTATCCAGGAGGCCGGCTGCTCCAACGCCGGGCTCGCCCGCAGGGTCAACATGTGCGGCGCCGAACACGGCCTCGACCTGCGGTACGACAAGACGTCCGTGGCCCGCTGGCTGCGGGGTCAGCAGCCGCGCGGCCGGGCCCCGGCCATCATCGCCGAGGCGATCGGCCGCAAGCTGGGACGCGCCGTGTCCATCGACGAGATCGGCATGGCCAACGGCAAGAACCTGGCCACCGGCATAGGTCTGCACTTCGCGCCGACCGTCCTCGGCGCGATCGAGCAGGTCTGCGAGCTGTGGCGCAGCGACGTCGGCCGCCGCGACTTCCTCACCGGCTCCACGGTCGCCGCCTCCGCCCTCGTCGAGCCCAGCCGCGACTGGCTGATCACCCGCCCCGACCAGGGCGTCGCCCGCAACGGCGGTGCCAGGGTGGGCATGTCGGACGTCGAGGCCGTCAAGGCGACGACGCAGGCGCTCACCGACCTGGACCACCGCTTCGGCAGCGGACACGTCCGCCCGGTCGTCGTCCACTACCTCAACAGCGTGGTGTCCGGGTTACTCGCGGGCACCTACCGCGACCAGGTCGGCAGGGAACTCTTCGGCGCCGTCGCGCGGTTGACCGAACTGGCGGGCTACATGGCCGTCGACACCGGACAGCCCGGACTCGCCCAGCGCTACTACATCCAGGCGCTGCGCCTGGCCCAGGCGGCGGGCGACCGCGGCTACGGCGGCTACATCCTCGCGGCCAGCATGAGCCACCTCGCCGCCTCGCTCGGCAACCCGCGCGAGATCGCCCAACTCGCCCGCGCGGCACAGGAAGGCGCCCGCGGCCAGGTGACACCCACGGCGGAGGCGATGTTCTACGCCGCGGAGGCCCGCGGCCACGCGCTGCTCGGCGACGCCCGCACCTTCGCGACCGTGGCCAACCTCGCGGTCGAGTCCATGGAACACTCCCGGCCCGACGACGACCCGCCCTGGATCGCCCACTTCGACCACGCCTACCTCGCCGACGAACTGGCGCACTGTCACCGCGACCTCGGCCAGGCCGCGCCCGCCGCGCGCCGCGCGGAGGAAGCGCTCGCCGCGCACCCCGAATCGCGCACCAGGCGGCGTGCCATCGACATGCTGCTGCTCGCCGACGCCCAGGTGCAGCAGCGCGAACTGGAAGAGGCCTGCAACACGGGCACCCGCGCCGTCACCCTTCTGTCCGGTCTGCGCTCTAACCGCGGCGCGGAGTACCTGGACGACTTCCGCCGCCGCCTGGAGCCCTACGCGGCGGAGCCCGTGGTCCGCGAGTTCGGCGCCCGTCTGGAGGAACAGGACGCCGCATAGCGGACCATCACCGAATCGTTACGCGACCGACACCGCGTCCCCGCGCGGTGGCCAAAGCGCTGGAGAGACCTTGCGGGAACGGGCCCGGTACGCCCGGTACTTCCGCCCTCTCGGTGTGTCATGACGTTCACTCGTTCGGGTACGTGGTTGATGGTCCGGTTAACCCGGTAGCGTTGGCGGATGGTTCGGAAGGATCCGGCAACGGACGACAGGGCATAGGCGGGAGTCAGCGGCGATGCACACCGACGGACGCGGCGAGGAGACGCCTGAGGCGTACCGGGGCGTCGTGGTGCCCGCGGGGCGGCAGCAGCCGCCCTACGGGGAACATGTGCAGCCGGCCGGCGGCTCCCCCTGGGGCGAGCCCGCCCCGCTGCCCGAGCCCGCCGACGCCACCCAGATGCTGCCGCCGTATCCCGGGAGCATGCCGCCGCCCGCCGTCCCGGTGGCCGACGCCACGCAAATGCTGCCCCCGTACCCCGGCGGCGACCCCGGCATGCCGATGGCCGCCGCGAGCCAGGGGCCGGGCCCGGTACCGCCGCTGCCGCCCGTACCGCCGCAGGCACCGCCCACGGCCCCGCAGCAGCAGGCCGCCGACGCCACCCAGGCGCTGCCGCTGTCGATCTTCCAGGACCACGACCAGCAGGAACAGCAGCCGCAGTACGGCGGCCCGCAGTCCCCGCCCCCGCAGCAGTCGTACGAGCAGTCCTATGAGCAGCCTTACGACGGCTACGGGCAGCAGGGGTACGACCAGCAGCAGTCGTACGGCGGCCAGCAGCAGTACGGCCAGCAGTCGTACGACCAAGGTCAGGGCCAGGGTCAGGGCCAAGGTCAGGGTCAGGGCCAGGGCGGCGGGTACGAGGAGCAACCCCAGACGGGGCCGCAGCACGACAGCGACTACGACCACCTGTTCCGCAGCGACGTGCCCGGCCCGGAACCGCTGCGCCAGCGGATCATCCAGCCGCCGTCCCAGCAACAGCAACAGCAACAGAAGCAGTACGGGCAGCAGCAGGGCGGCATGGGCCAGCCCCCGCAGCAGCCGTACGACCCCGGTTACGGCTACGACGGCGGGCACGGTCAGGACGACGGTCCGCGCCGCAGGCTGTCGCCCCTCATGGTGATCGGCATCGTCGTCGCCGGGTGCGTGGTCGCGGGCCTCGTGGTCGGCGGGCTGTTGAACAAGGGCGGCGACACCAAGACGGACAACACCGCGTCGAAGAGCGGCACCCCGGCGACCTCCGCGCCGAGCACGTCCGCGAGCGGCAGCACCGACTCCGCGGCCGACGACGCCGTCAAGCAGCAGGCGCAGGGCCTCGACGCGCTGCTGAAGACCAGCGGCAACAGCCGCAGCTCCGTGGTGAGCGCGGTCGAGTCGATCAAGAACTGCAAGAATCTCGGCCCCGCCGCCGCCGACCTGCGGTCCGCCGCCACCCAGCGCACCGGCCTGGTCACCCAGCTCGGCGGCCTGTCGGTGGACAAGCTGCCCAACCACGCCGACCTGACCGAAGCCCTCACCAAGGCGTGGCAGGCGTCGGCCGCCGCGGACGGCCACTACGCGAACTGGGCCGACCAGGCCGCGCACAACCACAGCGTCTGCAAGGGCGGCCACGCCCGCAGCACCGGCGAGGCCCAGGACGGCAACCGCGAGAGCGGCACCGCCACCGAGCAGAAGAAGCGCGCGGTCCGGCTGTGGAACGCCATAGCGAAGCAGTACGGGCTCACCGAGCGGCAGTACAGCCAGCTCTGAGCCGGGGCCGTTGGTGGACGGGGCCACGGGCGTATACGCGTCACCGCGCGTTTCCTTGCGCGCCTGTGCGCTCCCGTGCGCTTATATGCGTGCGTACGCGGACGGACGGTGACGGAGCCGACACGTCCGCGCCCGACCGATGAATCCGCGCCGACGCGGCAGTCTTCCTCTCGACCGCACCACGCGAGAGGTGGACCGATGACGCATCCCACGAACAGTTCCACGACCGATCCGGCGGCGGGCCTGCGCGGCGTCCTGGAGCCGTACATCGACAACGGCACGATTCCGGGTGCGGTGGGTCTGGTGGCACGCGGCGACCGGGTGGAGGTCGCAGCGGTCGGTTCCGCGCACCTTGAGGGCGCCGTGCCGATGGCCAGGGACGCGATCTTCCGGATCGCCTCCGTCAGCAAACCGATCACCGCCGCCGCCGTGATGATGCTCGTCGACGACGGCCGGATCGCGCTGGACGACCCCATCGCGACCTGGCTGCCGGAACTGGCCGCGCCGGTCGTCGTCCGCACCCCGGACGCCCCGGTCGACGACGTGGTCCCGGCCGCCCGGCCGGTCACCGTGGCCGACGTGCTCACCTTCAGGGCCGGGTACGGCATGCCCAGCGACTTCTCACTCCCCGCCCTGCAACCGCTGTTCACCGAGCTGAAGCAGGGCCCCGCGCGGCTGTCGGGCTTCGCGGGCCCCGACGACTGGCTGGCGGCGCTGGCCCGTATCCCGATGCTCCACCAGCCGGGAGACGCCTGGCTGTACAACACCGGCTCGGACATCCAGGGCGCGCTGATCGCCCGGGTCTCGGGCCGCTCCTTCGCCGAGTTCCTCGCCGAGCGGATCTTCGAACCGCTCGGCATGGCCGACACCGGCTTCACCGTGGCCGCGACCGCGCTCGACCGGCTGACCAGCGCCTACGGGACGGGCGCGGACGGCGGTATCGAACTGTCGGACCCGCCGGGCGAGGAGTGGACCAAGGCGCCCGGTTTCACCTCGGGCGCGGGCGGCCTCGTCTCGACCGTCGACGACTGGTTCGCCTTCGCCCGCATGCTGCTCGCCGAGGGGACTGTGGACGGCCGCAGGCTGCTGTCCGCGCGGTCGGTACGGATGATGGCCACCGACCACCTGACGCGGTCCCAGCGCGACGCGAGCGAGCTGTTCCTCGAAGGCCAAGGATGGGGCTTCGGCGGCTCGGTGGACGTCGCGGAGACCGACCCCTGGAACGTCCTCGGCCGCTACGGCTGGGTCGGCGGCAGCGGCACCACGGCGCATGTCACGCCCTCGACCGGCGCTGTCAGCATCCTCTTCACGCAGCGCGCGATGACCGGCCCGACGCCGCCCCAGGTGATGCGGGACTTCTGGCGGTACGCGGCGGGGGTGTGAGGGCGCGCGCGTCCTGGACGGGGCGCTAGGGGTCGTACGGGCCGCTCGTGGGTGGTCAGTTCTGCGCGGACGAGTTCTGCCGGAGCGTCTTCGTCAGGTCCACGAAGCCCGGCCGCGCCAGCACGAGCCGCCCGTCGCGTACCACCTGATAAGTGACCTTGGAGTTCACCATCCGGGAGTGGCTCGGGATGCCCAGCAGATCGGCCTGCGTCCAGCCGAGATCCGGGGTGAGGCCGCCGGTCGACAGGTGGGTCGTGGTGTCCATCGCGCGGTGCAGATTGTCCGCGTTCACGCTGACCTTCTCGTCCATCGCCCGCACCACCTTGGCGAAGACGGTGTACGCGACCCAGGTGGTCTGCACCCCGGGGTCGGCGACGTCGATCCGGTCGTCGCCGAACGCGTACTTCTTCACCACCGACTTCATCTCGGCCCACTTGGCGTCGGACGCGGGCGGGTACCAGCCGGTCACGTACGCGTTCTCCAGCGGGCTGCCCGCGCCGCCGGTCGAGTCCACCACCGACTGCTGCACGCTGCCGAGCACCGAGGACAGCCGCACTTTCGGCTGCTCCTCGCCGACTCGGCGCAGGGAGTCGAAGAAGGTGCTGGTGCGGTCGCCGAGCACCGCGGAGACGCAGGTGGACGGCTTGTTGTTGCCGACCGCGGCGGTGGCGATGTCGGTGTAGTCGTTGGAGTCGTCGGCCGTGAGCATGTCGCGCGCGGGCGGCCGGCCGCCGCTCTTGAGCCCCTGGTCGAGGAAGATCGGGAACTGGTCACCGGTGATCGTGTCCGGCCGTACCAGATTGACCTTCTTGCACAGGTCCGCCAACTGCCGTCCGCTGCCCGCCAGCAGCGCGGGCAGACCGCCGTTGACCGGGTACGACAGCAGGCTCTGGAACTCGTCGGCGGTGATGCCGTAGCCGCCGATGTACGGGATGCCGTTCGACTCCAGGGCGGTGGTGAAACTGCCGCCCTCTTCGCTGTAGGAACCGACAACCGCGACCGCGCCCGCCTTCGCCGCCTGCTGCGCGCAGTCCGTGACGGCGACCGCGTCATGGCGTTCGTTGCAGGTCAGCACCTTCAATTTGCGGCCGTTGAGACCGCCCTGCTCGTTGGTGTACTTCTCGAATGCCTGCGCCATGGCAAGCATTCCCGGCATATTGGTTGATTTCGTGTCGACCGGCGCCCACGTCATCACGACGAGCGGTTCCGTGGAGCCGCCCGAACCTCTGGGAAGCACACCGCACCCGCTGAGCAGCGCACTTGTGGCCAGCAGCGCGACGGCAGCCGTGCGGACCCTGCGGATACGCCGTTCCCTCATGTCATGCGAAGATTCCGGCCCGCGCCCAACGCCGGGGTGACCACAAGCGAACGGACGGTCACTATCAGGTGAATTACGGGTGGCGTCGGTGGAGAACGTACGATGCGCCATTGTGCAAGGTTCGGAGAAGTCTTCCCGTCGCGGCCGTCACTCCTCCACGATGGGGGGCATGCCGCTCAACGACATGCCCTGGTGGCGCTGGCGCAGCAATGTGCGCTCCGCGCTGCACATGATCAGCGACCCGGTGTTCCAGCGGGAGGTCTGGCAGACCGGCCGCGAGGGATACGGGGACGTCACGGACGCCGTGTACCGGCTCGTCGAGGACACCTGGCTCGACAACTGGTCCGCCGAGAAGTACGTGGGCACGATCTTCCGCGACTCGCAGGAGGCCGCGCTCGTCGACGTCGCCGTGCTGCGCGTCCTCAAAATCCTGCACCAGGTGGGCGCCGACGCACCTGTCGCCGCCTATCTCGACCACCACGCCTGGCCGGAGGCGGTCCGCGCCGCCCGCGACGCCCACGTACGGATGTCCGCCGCCGACGGCGACGACCCGGACACGCCGCCGCGCTCGCTGGAGGTGCTGGCGATCTACATACGGTCGGCGTGACCGTTGGATGTTCGTACGTCCCCGGGCCGCACCTGGTGCGTGTTTTCCGGTGGCACCTGCTTTTCCCCGCGCCACCTGGCGCGCGATATCCGTGGGTTCCGCTTGACGGACAGTCCGACCTGAGGGGGTCGGTTTGTGCGAGGCTGACGGCGTGACCGAACAGCAGCCGCCGCAGCCAGACCCGCAGTACGTCCTCACCCTGTCCTGCCCGGACAAACAGGGCATCGTGCACGCGGTCTCCAGCTATCTCTTCATGACCGGTTGCAACATCGTCGACAGTCAGCAGTTCGGCGACCAGGACACCGGCCTGTTCTTCATGCGGGTGCACTTCTCGGCCGAGCAGGCGGTGACCGTGGACAAGCTGCGCGCCAGCTTCGCGGCGATCGCCGAGGCGTACCACATGGACT
The DNA here is from genome assembly GCF_055558595.1 of Streptomyces sp. NPDC025721. Lineage (NCBI taxonomy): Bacteria > Bacillati > Actinomycetota > Actinomycetes > Kitasatosporales > Streptomycetaceae > Streptomyces > Streptomyces sp. NPDC025721. The sequence goes on from NZ_JBVHMF010000001.1 coordinate 548,880, forward strand.
GGCGGATCCACCCGTCCGACGAGCGCATGCGGGTCGTGCTCATGGTCAGCAAGTTCGGGCACTGCCTCAACGACCTGCTCTTCCGCACCAGCATCGGCGCGCTGCCGGTCGAGATCGCCGCCGTGGTCTCCAACCACACCGACTTCCAGGAACTTGTGGGTTCCTACGGCGTTCCCTTCCACCATGTGCCGGTCACCAGGGACACCAAGGCCGAGGCCGAGGCGCGGCTGCTGGAGATCGTGCGCAAGGAGGGCGTCGAACTCGTCGTGCTCGCGCGCTACATGCAGGTGATCTCCGACAACCTGTGCCGTGAGCTGTCCGGTCAGATCATCAACATCCACCACTCCTTCCTGCCGAGCTTCAAGGGCGCCAAGCCCTACCACCAGGCGCACGCCCGCGGTGTGAAGCTCATCGGCGCCACCGCGCACTATGTGACGGCCGACCTCGACGAGGGGCCGATCATCGAGCAGGAGGTCGAGCGGGTCGGCCACGAGGTCACGCCGGAACAGCTCGTCGCCATCGGGCGCGATGTGGAGTGCCAGGCGCTGGCCCGCGCGGTGAAGTGGCACAGCGAGCACCGGGTGCTGCTCAACGGCCACCGCACGGTCGTCTTCGCCTGAGCGGGCTCTTTGCTTGAGTCTTCTGTCCGAGCTCTTCGCCTGAGTCTTCTGTCCGGGCTCTTCGCTTGAGCTCTCTGTCCGAGCGGGCTCGTCGGCCGGCCCTCGTCAGGGCAGAGGCGTCCGTCTCAGAGGCGGGACAGGGACGCCGTGGCGAAGAGCACGTCACGGATGACGTCGCGGTCGCCGATCTGGCCGACCGCGATCCGCTCCGGCTCGATGTGACCCGCCGCCAACTGGCAGAACTCGACGCAGTCCATCGCCACATGGGCGACCATCTCCTCCGGCGACGCGACGGCGCCGGGCGAGTCCAGCGGCAGATACCACTGGCCGCCGCCCTTGCCCTCGACTTCGAGCAGCAGCGAACGGCCCGGCGTACCGGCCGTCACCAGATGCGTCGGCGAGGTGGTCAGACCGGCCCTGCGCCGGTCCGCCAGCGCCTCGGGCAGCAGCCGCGCGGCGAGGTCGATGATGCGGTTGAGATTGCGCGGCGCCGGGGGATCGTACGGATAGTCCACGGCCTCGGCGATGTCCGACGCGTGGATCCAGCACTCGAAGGCCCGGTCCAGGAAGGCGTCTTCCAGCGGCAGCGCGAACGAGCCGTAGTCGACATCGAGCCCGCCCGCGCCGCCGCCCGCGAAGGAGACCGTACGCACCAGGCTGTGGCTCTGCTCGCGCCACAGGGAGCGCACGGTCGCTCCGGGCAGCATGCTGTGCGTCGCCCAGTGCGCGGCGGTGCGCTCGACCGGGGTGAGCGGGAAGTCGCCCATAGTGCGGGCGTTGCGCAGCCGGGCGCGGGAGGCGATGCCCATTCCGATGCCCAGGCCCAGCCCGCCGAGCCCGGAACGCGGCGGGTCCGCCGACGGGTCGCCGCCGTCCGGCGGCAGCCCGAGCGACCTGGCGATCAGGCTGTCCACGGCGGTGAGATGACCGATGACCTGCGCGACCGTGAACTCCGTCGACCGCTGCTCGCCGTCGTGCCACTTCAGCTCGACCGGTGCCTTCCAGTAGCCGTCGCCGAGGTCGCGCAGCAGCGCGTCCAGCCGGGCGGCCTCCGCGTCGAACGGTCCGGCCCACTCGGGCACCGGGATACGCGCCGGCCGACGGCCGAGGCAGCCTTCCAACACCCGTGCCCGCAGCAGCGGATCGAGGTCGAGCGAATCCTCCTGGTGCAGCAGACCCACCGCGTCCCGCAGTCGCAGCGCCTCATCCGCACAGGTGGCGCAGTCCGTCAGATGCACTTCGACCGCCAGCGCCTCGTCCTGCGAGCACACCGACAACGCCCACGCGCCGAGCAGCGACTTGAGGGTGCGGTGGTCGTAGTGCGGCAGTTGGGGCATCGGCTGGTGCGACTCCGCGGGCGGCTGCCGGTGCGCGGTCTCCCGCGTCTCGGGCTGCTCGCGCTGGTACGGGACGCGCGGCTCGCCGTCGTCCCCGCCGTGCGGGCCGTCGCCGTTGTGGAACGCGGGACCGCTCATCGTCGCCCTCGCTGTCCCCGGGGATCCAGCGGGTGGTCGTCGCCCTGCTCGCCCGGTTCCATGGCCGTGGACAGCAGTTGCAGCCCGAGCCGGAGCCGACGGCGCGCCTCGTCCTCGCTCACCCCGAGCCCGGCCGCCGCGGTGCGGTAGTCGACCCTTTCCCGGTAGGCCAGTTCGAGGGCGGCGCGCAGCGGGGCGGGCATCGAGGTGACGATGAAGTCGGCGCGGGCCGCCGTGTTGGCCTCGCGTACCCGGGCCTCCACTTCGTCCGGCGTGGAACGGCCCCGGTTCGACTGCTGTCGCAGCCGGTGCACGGCCTGCCGCTGGGTGAGTGTCGCGATCCACGACCGCAGCGAGCCGTGCTTCGGGTCGTAGGCGTCCGGATTTTCCCAGATGTAGCCGAACACCTCGCGGGTGATGAGGTCGGCCGCGTCGTCGTCGTCCATCACGCGATAGGCCAGGCCGTGCACAAGTGAGGCGTACCGGTCGTACAGCTCGCCGAGTGCGGCTTCCTCACCGCGCGCCAGCCGCTGCTGCATCTTGCGGTCCCAGCGCGGTGGTGCGGGTGTCGCCATCTGCCGCCCCCTTGCCTCGTCGCCTGCCCTGTCGCCCCTTGCCCGGCCACCGACCGTAGCCGAGTGTGTTCAGCGTGCCCGAATGCGCTCAGGTCGAATGTAACGGGCACCTCCTGCGACGTGCGTCGCTTTGCACCAACCTGCTGCTGACTGTGATCGATTTTGGCGGTCTGTTATCCGGGTGTGACCGGAACATTGCAGAGTTACGACGGAGAACGGGCATAGGGTCATGGTGATGATGTTCCTGAAGTCGACGGCGAGGCGAGGTGGGAACCGGTGCTGGTGACCCAGGCCGAGCGAGACGGCTGGGTGGTGGTGACGGTCGCGGGTGAGATGGACCTGATCTCGTCTCCCGCGGTCCGGCAGAAGGTTCACGACGCGGTCGCCGCAGGGCGGCGCCGGGTGGTACTCGACCTCGTTGACGTGCGCTTCTGCGATTCCAGCGGAGTCGGTGTCCTGATCGGTGCCCGGCGGCTGATGCGCTCCTGTGCGGGCCGCCTGCGCATCGTGCTGCCCGAGGACGTTCCCACGGTGACGGTGCCCACCGAGGGCTACGGCGGCGGCGCGCACGTCAACCGGGTGCTGGCCGCCCTCGGCGTACGACGGCTCTTCGAGGTCTATCCGGATCTGGAAGCCGCGACGGACGACACCGCCAGGCCCCTCTCGGCCTGAATCGGCCTCTGCCGGCGGCCCCTTTCGGCCAATCTCGCTCGACTTCGCTCGCCTTCACCATTCCTCTCCTTTCCTCTTTCCTTCCCGTCCGTCTTCACTCGTGCGGGGACTCCCGCACCGCGTACGCGCCCAATGACGGCTCCAGTCGCGTGAACGCCTCCCGCGCAATCCGCCCCAGCGCGTCGAACAACTCCCTTTCGGTCGTGCCCTGTCGCACCCGGCGCTGCGCCTCACCGAACAACAGCCTCAGCACCGTGCTGAGTTGGGCGGCGGCATGCCGCGGCTCAAAGGCGTCCGGCTCGTCGCCCACGGCCTCGGCGAGCGTGACGGACAGTGCCTGCTCCTGGTGGTCGTACATCTCGCGGAGGCGGGCGCGCAGCACCGGACTCTCGTCGATCAGCCGCGTGAATCCGGGCTGGGTCCAGCCGAGCAGCGCGTCGTGCCGCTCGACCGCTTCGAGGTAGTCCCGGCGCACCGCGTCCAGTGCGGACTCGCCGACGGGGCGGGCGGCGAAGGCGCGGGCGGGGCCGGTGATCACCTCTTCGTGCATGTCGAAGAACAGGTCCTCCTTGCGCGGGAAGTAGTTCGTGACGGTCATCTTCGAGACCCCGGCCGCCTCGGCGACGTCGGCGATCGTCGTCCCCTCGAAGCCCCGCTCGACGAAGAGGGCGGTGGCGGCGTGGGTGATGGTCTGCCGGGTCTGTTGCTTCTTGAACTCGCGGAGTTGGGCCATGGTTCCCACTTTAGTAGGTCGGACCTAAAAAAAGTCTTGACGAGTTGAGTGGGTCCGTCCTAATTTTAGGTCCAACACAAGAAATAGAGGAAGAGGAGACCGCGATGACACTCCGACTGATGGCCGTCCACGCCCACCCCGACGACGAGTCCAGCAAGGGCGCCGCCACGCTCGCGCACTACGCGGCCCATGGGGTCGATGTCCTGGTCGTGACCTGCACGGGCGGGGAGCGCGGTGACGTGCTCAACCCGCTGCTGGACACACCGGAGGTCAGGGCCCGGCTGCCGGAGGTGCGACGACGGGAGATGGCCGCCGCGGCGGCCGTCCTCGGGGTGCGCCAACGGTTCCTCGGTTTCTCCGACTCGGGACTGCCCGGGCAGGGCGAGGCGCTGCCGGAGGGCTGCTTCGCCCGCGAGGATCCGCCGGTCGCGGCCGAGCGGCTGGTCGCGGTGGTCCGGGAGTTCCGGCCCATGTCCTCGTCACCTACGACGAATCCGGCGGCTATCCGCATCCGGACCATGTCCAGACCCATCGCGTCGCCGCCGAGGCGTTCGACGCGGCGGGGGACTCGGCACGCTTCCCGCTGGCGGGTCCGGTCTGGCAACCGCTGAAGCTGTACTACCAAGTGGCCTTCTCGCGCGCCTGGTTCGAGACCCTGCACCACGGCATGACGGCCCGAGGGCTCTCCTCCTCGATGGGCCAGGTGCTGGACGAATGGCCCGACTGGGCGGTCGAGCTGCACCCGACGACCCGGATCCGCTGCGAGGACCACTTCGCCACCCGCGACCGCGCCTTTCGCGCGCACGCCAGCCAGGCCGCTCCGGACAACCCCTTCTTCTCCCACCCTCGGGACCTCGAACGGGCCCTGTGGCCCACCGAGGACTACGTTCTCGCCCGCTCCTACATCCCGGCCAAGCTTCCGGAGACCGATCTCTTCGCCGGAATCAAGGAGTGACGGGCGGTGCGGGGAGGAGGGAGCGCGGGACGCGCGCCGCCGGTCGGGGCCTGGCCGGCCGGTCCGCTCAGTTCGGCCGCTCGTGAGTGTCGGCGAAGCGCTCGCGGAGCTTGAACTTGAGGACCTTGCGCAGGGTCTCGTTGCGGGGCAGGGCGTCCACGATCTCCAGTTGCTCGGGGAGTTTGTGGACGGCGAGCCCCGAGCGGCGCAGGTGGTCGGTAATGGTGGCCAGGGTGAGGGGATCGGCGCCCGGCGGCTGTTCGACCACGGCGCAGACGCGTTCACCACGGTCGGGATCCGGCAGGCCGATGACGGCGACATCGCCCACCGCCGGGTGCTGGTAGAGGAGTTCCTCGATCTCCTTGGCGGATATGTTCTCGCCCTTGCGGATGATGACGTCCTTCAGGCGTCCGGTCAGGACGAGATGACCGGTCTCGGTGAGGCGGCCGAGGTCACCGGTGTGGAAGTAGCCCTGGGTGTCGAAGGCTTCGGCGGTCAAGGCGGGATCGGTGTAGCCGAGGCACACGGCCTCACCACGCAGCAGCACCTCGCCGTCGTCGGCGATCCGGATCTCCATCGCGGCGGGCGGGCGGCCCTCGGTGGTGGCCCTTTGGTCGACGGTGTCACGGGGGGAGCCCATGGTGATCATCGGTGCCTCGGTCATGCCGTAGCCGTGGGCGAGATCGCAGCCGAGTTCCCGGACGATCTCGTGGTAGAGCTCCGGCGGCTTGGGGGCGCCGCCTCCGGAGAGCAACCGCAGGGTGGGGATGAGTGTGCGGCCGGGCCGCTTGCGCTGCTCGGTGAGGAAGAGCGAGTAGAAGGCGGTGGAGCCGCCGGCCATGGTGACGCCGTGGGACCGGTAGGCGTCCAGAGAGGCGGGGAGGGCGAACTGTTCGAGGAGCAGGGCCGGAAAGCCGTACAGCAGCAGCATCACCAGATAGTCGGGTCCACCGATGTGAGCGAAGGGGAAGGCGATGGAACCGATGTCCTCGGCTCGCATCTCCAGTGCGTGGGCGAGACAGGAACCGCCCGCGATCAGACCGCGGTCGCAGTGCAGCACACCCTTGGGGTCCGAGGTGGTGCCCGAGGTCCAGTAGATCCAGCGGACGGTGGTCCCGTCGGACGGCGGCGGGGGCAGGGTGCCGGAATCACCTTCGGGAAGGGAGTCGTAGACGACCAGGACGGACGGGCGGTCGGCGAGATCGAGGCGGTCTGCCATGGCGGTGTAGTCGAAGCCGCGCCAGGTGCCGGGTACGGCGAAGAACTCGGCCCGTGTGCGGCTGAGGGCGTAACCGACCTCGCGGTCACGGTAGATGGGGATGACCGGGATCTGCACCGCCCCGAGCCGGGCCAGGGCCAGGGAGAGGACGACGGTCTCGACGCGGGTGGGCAGTTGCCAGGCGAAGCGGCTGCCGGGCCGCACCCCGAGTCCGTACAGGCCGGCGGCCACGCGCAGCGCCCGTGCGCGCAGTTCGCCGAAGGTGACGCGGCGGTCCTCGGTGTCGAACAGCACGGGGGCGTCGGGGCTGAGGGCGGCGCGGCGGTCCAGTAGCTCCCACAGGGTCCGGGAGTCGCTGAGTGTCGCGATGGTCGGATCCATGCCGATCGCCTCCCGGCACCGTAGCTGACGAAGCGTCAGATTTCTCAGAAGGGTAAGTCGCCGCCGCTTGTCGGTCCAGAGGCGGGTCGATACGGTAGATCTGACGGTCCATCAGATCGGATGCCTCGTCAGATCGGCGATCGGAAGCGTCATCCGGATGCAGTGAGGGAGTGGCCGATGGAACTGCCCAGGATCATCAGCGTCGACGACCATGTCATCGAGCCCGCGCATCTCTTCTCGACCTGGCTGCCGGAGAGGTTCCGCGAGCGGGGACCGCAGCCGCTGACGGCGGGGATCGGCGAACTGGCCTACATCGGCGGGAAGTACCGGATCACGATGGATCCGGATGGACCGCCCGCCGACTGGTGGATCTACGAGGACCTGAAGTTCCCGTACAAGCGGAACATCGCGGCGGTGGGTTTCTCGCGGGACGAGATGACGCTCGACGGGATCACGCGGGAGGAGATGCGGCGCGGGTGCTGGGACCCGGTCGAGCGGCTGAAGGACATGGATCTCAACCATGTGGAGGGGTCGCTGTGCTTCCCGACGTTCCCGCGCTTTTGCGGGCAGACGTTCGCGGAGGCCCACGACAAGGAGGTGGCCCTGGCGTGTGTGCGGGCCTACAACGACTGGATGGTGGAGGAGTGGTGCGGTGACAGCGGGGGCCGGCTGATCCCGTTGTGCCTGATCCCTTTGTGGGACGTGGAGTTGGCGGTCGCGGAGATCCGCCGGAACGCCGCGCGGGGGGTGCGGGCGGTCACCTTCAGCGAGATCCCGACGTATCTGGGGCTGCCGTCGATCCACTCGGGCTACTGGGACCCGTTCTTCGCTGCCTGCGAGGAGACCGGCACGGTGGTGAACATGCACATCGGGTCGTCGTCGCAGATGCCCGCCGCGTCACCGGACGCGCCTCCGGCGGTCCAGGCGAGTCTGAGCTTCAACAACGCGATGGCGTCGATGATGGACTTCCTGTTCTCCGGGGTGCTGGTGAAGTTCCCGCGCCTGACGCTGGCCTACAGCGAGGGGCAGATGGGGTGGGTGCCCTACGCGCTGGAGCGGGCGGACGACGTGTGGCGCGAGCACCGGGCCTGGGGCGGGGTCAAGGACCTGATACCGGAGCCGCCGTCCACGTACTACCGCAGGCAGATCTACTGCTGCTTTTTCCGCGACATGCACGGGGTCGCCTCGCTGGACACCATCGGTGAGGACAACGCGATGTTCGAGACCGACTACCCGCACGTCGACTCGACCTGGCCCCATACCAAGCAGGTAGCCGCCGACCACATGGCGGGGCTGTCCGACGAGGTCACGTACAAGCTCCTGCGCGGCAACGCCATCCGGATGCTGGGCCTCGACCTTGACCGGTGAGGCAGTTGGCGAAGCCGCCGGCGGTGCCGGGTTCGCCCACGGCTTGGTGGTCGCCGTCACCGGGGCCGCGCGCGGGATCGGCAGGGAGCACGCGCTGGCCTTCGCCGCCGAGGGCGCCCGGGTCGTCGTCAACGACGTGGAGTCGGCAGCCGAGGTGGTGGCCGAAATCCGGGCGGCGGGCGGTGAGGCGGTCGCGCACGAGCGGTCGGTCGGGGAGTGGGCGGGCGCGCGGTCGCTGGTGGGCGCGGCGGTGGAGCATTGGGGCCGGCTGGACGTGCTGGTCAACAACGCGGGGGTGCTGCGGGACCGGATGCTGGTCTCGATGACGGAGGAGGAGTGGGACACGGTCGTACAGGTCCATCTCAAGGGGCACTTCGCGACGTTGCGGCACGCGGCGGCGCACTGGCGGGAGCGGAGCAAGGCGGGTGAGAAAGTGAACGCGAGCGTGATCAACACGACCTCGGGCGCGGGGCTGCTCGGCAGCGTCGGCCAGGCCAACTACGCCGCCGCCAAAGCCGCGATCACCGCGCTCACCCAGGTCGCGGCGGTGGAGCTGGCGCGCTACGGCGTCACCGTCAACGCCATCGCGCCCGCCGCCAGGACGCGGATGACCGAGCAGGCGATGCCGGACTTGGTCGCCCGGCCCGCCACCGGCTTCGACGTCTACCACCCGGCCAACGTCTCCCCGCTGGTCGTCTGGCTCGCGGGACCCGAGGCACGCGAGGTCACCGGGCGGGTCTTCGAGGTCGAGGGCGGCGCCGTATCGGTCGCCGACGGCTGGCGGCACGGCCCGCGGACCGACGTGGGACGCCGTTGGCGGCCGGTCGAGCTCGGTCCCGTGGTCGGCGCGTTGCTCGCCGAGGCGACCCCGCCGGAACCCGTCTACGGAACGGGGTGAGCGGACCGTGGACCTCGCATACACCGACGAGGAAGAGGAGTTCCGCGCCCGACTGCGCGCCTGGCTCGGCAAAGCGCTGCCCACCCTGCCTTCACCGCCCGACCCCCGCGACTGGCCGGGACGGCGCGCGTACGACACGGGCTGGCAGCGGCTGCTGTACGACGCCGGATACGCGGGACTGCACTGGCCCGAGGACGCCGGGGGCCGCGGCGCCACCCCCACCCAGCACCTGATCTACCTGGAGGAGACCGAGCGGGCCGGAGCGCCGTACGTGGGCGCGAATTTCGTCGGGCTGCTGCACGCCGGGCCCACCATCGCGGCCGAGGGCACCGAGCGGCAGCGCCGCCGCTGGCTGCCGCCGATCCTGCGGGGCGAGGAGGTGTGGTGCCAGGGGTTCAGCGAGCCGGACGCCGGTTCCGACCTCGCGTCCCTGCGCACCCGCGCGGTCCGCGACGGCGACGCGTACGTCGTCACCGGCTCCAAGATCTGGACCTCGCACGCCGAAGTCGCCGACTGGTGCGAGCTGTTGGTGCGCACCACCCCGCGCGCCGACGGCACGCCCAAGCACCACGGCATCAGCTGGCTGGCGATGCCGATGGACGCGCCGGGAGTACGGGTACGGCCGCTGCGGACACTCGCCGGATCGACGGAATTCGCGGAGATGTTCCTGGACGAGGTCCGGGTGCCGGTCGGCAACCGATTGGGGGCGCAGAACGACGGCTGGCGGGTCACCATGGTGACGCTGTCCTTCGAGCGCGGCACCGCGTTCGTCGGCGAAGTCGTCGCCTGTCGCCGCACTCTCGGCGAGGTCGCCCGCGCGGCCCGCGCCAACGGCACATGGGACGACCCCGCCGTCCGCCGCGCGCTCGGCCGGCTCGCCGCCGAATTCTCCGTCCTGTGGCGCCTCACCCAGTGGAACGTCAGCGCCTCCCAGCACGCCCTGCGCACCGGCGGAAGCGCCGTCCCCGGCACCGGCGCCTCCGTCTTCAAGCTCCGCTACTCGCAGGCGAGGCAACTCCTCTACGACACCGCCGCCACCGTCCTCGGCCCCCTCGCCCCCGACGCCGACCACCCGTGGACTGCCGAACGCCTCAGCTCGCTGTCCTACACGATCGCCGCGGGCACCTCGCAGATCCAGCGCAACATCGTCGCCGAACGCGTCCTCGGCCTGCCCAAGGAGCCGAGAGGGTTACCGGAGAGGAGCGCACCGCCATGGACTTCCGGCTGACCGACGACCAGCGCGCCCTGGTCGGCGCGTTGCGGGACCTGCTGGCCGCCCGCTTCGACCGGACCGCCCTGCGCGCCGCCGTGGACGCGGCCGAGGCGGAAGGCGGTACCGCCACCCCGCCACGGGACATCTGGCGAGCCCTCGGCGAGACCGGCTTCTTCGGGCTGCGCCTGCCCGAGGCGGACGGCGGCGTCGGGCTCGGGCTGCCGGAGGCCGCGCTGCTCTTCGAGGAGGCGGGCGGCGCGCTGGTGCCCGGCCCGCTGACCGCCACCCACCTCGCGGCGGGAGTGGTACCGGGGGCCGCGACCGGCGAGGCCGTGGTCACCCTGCTCGACGCGAGGGGAGCGGGTCCGCACTCCGTCGCCCACCTCGACGCCGCAGACGCCGTCCTCGTCCTCACCGACACCGGCACCGGCAGCGCTACAGCCCAAGCCGAGGCCGCGGTCGCCGAGGCGTCCGCCGTACGGCGGCACGCCGAGCCGCTGCGGTCGGTGGACCCGCTGACCCCGCTGCATCTGCTCGCCATGGCGGACATATCGGAAATAACGGTGAGCGGGACCGTGCCCGCGCGAGCCGTCGCGTTACGGCGCGAGGCGGCCGTGCTGGAGGCCGCGCAACGGGTGGGGAGCGCGGGGCGGATGGTGCGTATGGCAGTGCAACACGCCCGGGAGCGGGAGCAGTTCGGACGACCGATCGGCTCCTTCCAGGCGGTCAAGCACCTCTGCGCCGAGATGCTGGTCCGCGCCGAACTGGCCCGTACCGCGCTCTACGCGGCGGCCGTCACCGCCGACCCGTACGAGACCGCCGCCGCGCGCCTGCTCGCCGACGAGGCGGCGACCCGTAACGCACGCGACTGCCTGCAGGTCTTCGGCGGCATGGGCTTCACCTGGGAGGCGGATGTACAGCTGCACATCAAGCGCTCCTGGATACCCTCCGTGTGCGGCCAGGAGTCAGCGGCTGACGAGGACATGCTCGCCGAATGGCTGCTGTGATGACGCTGCGCACACACCGTGGCCGTTCGCTGACCCTCCGATTACGGAGTGTCCGCACGGTGTTGTGTCCGATGCGTGACTTGCCACGCAGTGGAGTCGGCGAACACCTCGGGTACGCTCCATCGGGTGCGTGTTGGTTCCAGGCTGCCCAGAGGCGCCGTCCGGCTGAGTCGGACGGGCGTCACGGCTGGGCGTTCGAATCCCCGTCGGAAGTGCCGCACAGTATGCAGCACACGTACTCCGTTGCGCTGGAATATGCCCGAAGCGCTTGTTGGCGTGACTGTAGGTCAATCATGCTGTGTTGTGCTGGGGTCACGCACGGTGATCTCGGGCAGAAGCGAGGCGTTGTGTCCGCCGGTTCGGATGGTGTGAGCGGTGCAGGTGCTTCAGGTGCAGCTTGAGGTCGGTGTGGACCCCGCGGAGGTGGGACGGGCGCGTCGCTGGGCGCGGTCCCGGCTCGTGGGTTCGGGTATAGGAGCCGACGAGCCGGTCGCGGAGACGCTGATCCTGCTCATCTCCGAGCTGGTGACGAACGCGGTGGTGCACACCGGCTGCCCCGCCGTCCTGCGGATGCTGTTCCCCTCGGCGCCCGCCTCTCCGGTGCGGGTCGAGGTGTCCGACAGCAGCGAGGCCCCGCCCGCCCCCCGGCACGCGCACCGCGACGAGACCGGCGGTCGCGGCCTGGAGCTGGTCGACGGCCTCGCCGACCGCTGGGGCTGGCAGCCGGAAGGCGCGGGCAAGCAGATCTGGTGTGAGGTCGACCGCCGTCAGGCCACGGTCCTCACCTAGGACGCGGGGGCGTCGGACCGCACGCCCCGCCGTACAAACGCCGCACCGCGCGCCTGACTCGTAGGACCAGCACCAGCGTCAGCACCCCCGTCTGCCCCGTGCCATCCCAGGGGCCAGGGCCAGGGTCAGGGCCACCGCACCGCTCACAGCACCGCCACCGGAGCCACCGGCGCGCCCGTCCCGCCCACGAAGGGCTCCGGCGTGGCATCGAGCCAGAACGCGTAACGCCCCTCCTCGGCGCAGGCCGCCGAGAGGCCCTCCAGATTCCAGTTCTGGCCCTGGAGCATGCCCATCTCGACCAGGTCGAGCCCGTGCACCGCCAGCCACAGATTCTCGACCTCCGGCGGGAAGATCTCGAAGGTCAGCGTGTCGTTGGCGACCGCCGCCACATCCCGCGCGTGGAACCACTCCGGTGTGCGGATCGACAGGCCGGGCGACGGATACGCGTACGCCTCCTTGTCGCCGCCGAGATACGCCCGCATCTGGCCGGTCCGCACCAGCACCACATCCCCGGCCCGTACCGCCGTGCCCGCCAACTCCTCCGCCGCGCAGAGGTCTTCCGGGGTCACGGCGTGGTCGCCGGGCAGCCGGTCGACGCCGAGCGCGCGGGCCACGTCCAGCAGCACGCCGCGCGACACCACGGAGGTCACCTTCTCGATGCCGCTGAAGGCGGCGCCCGCGTGCGCGGTCACCGAGTCGGCCGGGCGCCCGTTGTAGATCAGGCCCGAGTGCGAGACGTGGGGGAGGCCGTCCCAGTGCGTCCCGGCCTGAAGGCCGAGGGTCACCACGTCGTCGCTGGTCGCGATGGTGCCGGGCCCGAAGATCTCCTGGTTGAGCGCGACCATCGTGCGCAGCGGATTGACCCGGCCGGGGATCAGCCCGGTCTGTACGCCGTCCTGCCGCAGCGGCAGCGCGAGCGGCACGCGGCGGCCACCGCGTACGGTCGCGGCGGCGGCGCGCACCACCTCGTCGGTGATCAGGTTGAGGGTGCCGATCTCGTCGTCGGCGCCCCAGCGGCCCCAGTTGTTGACCCGGCGGGCGATGTCGAGGAACGCGTCGGGGAGGGCCACCGGAATCTCCAGATCGTGTGAGGGGTCGCGTACGCGGTCGTGTACGGGTCTTGTGCTGGACGGGGTCCGCACTCGTAATATCTAACGACCCGTCAAATCTAACGGTCCGTCAGAAACGATGAGAAGGGGCGGGACGTGGGCAACTTCCTGGCCGGAAAAGTCGTGGCCGTCACCGGCGCCGGGCGCGGCATCGGACGCGCGGTCGCCATCGCCTGCGCCGCGCAGGGATCGAAAGTCGTCGTCAACGACTACGGCGTCGCCATGGACGGCGCGGGCCAACCGGCAGGCGAGGTCGCCGAGTCGGTGGTGAAGGAGATCGAGGCGGCGGGCGGCGAGGCGGTCGCCGTGGCCGACGACGTGTCCACGATGGCGGCGGGCGAAAGGATCGTGTCGGCCGCGACGGACCGCTGGGGACGGCTCGACGGCGTCGTCTGCGTCGCCGGCATCCTGCGCGAACGCATGCTCTTCAACATGGCGGAGGACGAGTGGGACCCCGTCATCGCCACCCACCTCAAGGGCACCTTCACCGTCTTCAGGGCCGCCAGCGCGGTCATGCGCCGCCAGGGCCACGGCACGCTGATCGGCTTCACCAGCGGCAACCACCAGGGCAGCGTCTCGCAGGCCAACTACTCCGCCGCCAAGGGCGGCATCATCTCGCTCGTCCGCAGCGCCGCCCTCGGCCTGAACAAATACGGCGTCACCGCCAACTGCGTGGCCCCCGTGGCCCGTACCCGGATGTCGGCGGGCGTGCCCATGGAGCTGAAGGAGATCGGTGAGCCGGAGGACGTCGCCGCGCTCGTCGTCTACCTGCTCTCCGACCGTGCCGCCGACACCACCGGGCAGGTCTACACGGTCGCGGGCCCCAAGATCGCGCTGTGGGCGCAGCCCAGGGAGATACGTTCCGCCTGGTCGCAGGACGGGCCCTGGACGCCGGAACGGCTGGCCGACGTCATCCCGGCCACCATCGGCACCGACCCCATGCCCATGCTGGAACAGCTCGACGCCATGCGCAGGGCCGCCGCGGCCAAGGACCGCCCCAACGCCTAGGGAGCGCCATGGACTTCACCTTCGGACCCGAGGTCGACGCCTTCCGCGCGGAGGCCCGCCAGTGGCTCGCCGCCAACGCCCCCGCCGACGCCCTCGCCGACACCCCGGCCGCCACCGACATGCGCGCCGCGCCCGACCGCCGGGCCTGGGAACGTACCCTCGGCGCGGCGGGCTGGATCGGCCTCGGCTGGTCCGGAACGTACGGCGGCAACCGGCGCGCGACGCTCGCCCAACAGGTCGCGTGGGGCGAGGAGTACGCCCGCGCGGGCGCCCCGGTACGCACAGGACACATCGGCGAGAAGCTGCTCGCGCCCACCCTGGAGGCGCACGGCACACCCGAGCAGTGCGAGCGCTTCCTGCCGCCGATCGCGCGCGGCGAGGAGCTGTGGTGCCAGGGGTACAGCGAGCCGGGCGCGGGCTCCGACCTGGCGGGCGTGCGGACGGCGGCGGTACGCGATCCGGCGGACGGCTCGTACCGGGTGTCGGGGCAGAAGATCTGGACGTCACTGGCGCGTGACGCCGACTGGTGCTTTCTGCTCGCGCGCACCGAGCCCGGCTCGCGCCGCCATCACGGCCTGAGCTTCCTGCTGCTGCCGATGGACCAGCCGGGGATCGACGTGCGCCCGATCCGGCAGATGTCCGGCGCGGCCGACTTCAACGAGGTGTTCTTCGACGGCGCCCGCGCCGTCGGGGTCGTCGGCGCGGAAGGCGGCGGCTGGCAGGTCGCCATGGCGCTCCTCGGCCACGAGCGCGGCGTGTCCACCCTGGTCCAGCAGATCGGCTTCGGGCGGGAGTTGGCGGAGGTCACGGAGGCGGCGCGGCGCACAGGGGCCGACACCGATCCGATGATCAGGCAGCGGCTGATACGGCTGTGGGCGGAGTTGCGGACGATGCGCTGGAACGCGCTGCGCACCCTCGGCACCGCCGACCTCGCCGCGCCCAGCGCGGCCAAACTCCTCTGGTCGGCCTGGCACCAGCGGCTCGGCGAGCTGGCGATGACCGTACGCGGCTCGTCCGCCGCCACCGGCCCGCGCGACTGGACACCGGCCGCGCCGTACGAACTCGACGCCGCCCAGCACCTGTTCCTCTTCTCCCGCGCCGACACCATCTACGGCGGCTCGGACGAGGTGCAGCGCACGATCATCGCGGAGCGGGCGCTGGGGCTGCCGAGGGAGCCGAAAGGGTGAGCGCGTCCGAGGAGGAAGAGGCCATCAGGGTGAGCGCGTCTCCCCAGCACGCCCAGCACGCCCAGGACGCCCCGCACGCCCCGCACCCCCAGCACACCCCGCATCCCCCGCACGGCCCTGGGCGCGAGCCGCCCTACGAGCCCGCGCACGGCCTCCTGCGCGGCCGTACGGTCCTGATCACGGCCGCCGCGGGCAGCGGCATCGGCTTCGCGACCGCGCGGCGCTGCGCCGAGGAGGGCGCGGTCGTGGCGATCAGCGACCGGCACGAGCGGCGGCTGGCCGAGGCGGCCGCGGAGTTGGAGAAGCTGACCGGCCAGGCGCCGCTGGCCGTGCCGTGCGACGTCACCGTCGAGGACGATGTGCGGCGGCTCTTCGCGGCCGTCACCGAGCGGTTCGGCGGCCTGGACGTCCTGGTCAACAACGCGGGCCTCGGCGGCACCGCCGCGCTCGTCGACATGACGGACGCGCAGTGGTCGACCGTCCTCGACGTCACCTTGAACGGCACCTTCCGCTGCACCCGCGCCGCCCTGCGCCACATGCGGGAACGCGGCACAGGGGTGATCGTCAACAACGCGTCCGTGCTGGGCTGGCGCGCCCAGGCCGGACAGGCGCACTACGCGGCGGCCAAGGCGGGCGTGATGGCGCTGACCAGGTGCGCGGCCGTGGAGGCGGCCGAGTTCGGCGTACGGGTCAACGCGGTCGCGCCGTCGCTGGCGATGCACGCCAACCTCGCGAAGGTCACCAGTGACGAATTGCTGGCGGAACTGACCGCGCGCGAGGCGTTCGGGCGGGCCGCGCGGCCCTGGGAGGTCGCCAACGCGATCGTCTTCCTGGCCAGCGGCTACAGCTCCTATCTGACGGGCGAGGTGGTCTCCGTCTCGTCCCAACACCCTTGACACCCTTGAGGGGGCGCACATGAGCGTGCACGGTGGCACGGTAGGCAGCACTAATGGTGACGCGCACGCGGACGGCACCAAGGGGGGCGCCGCGCTGGACGGCACTTATGGTGACGTCCGGGGACGTGTGCGGGGCGTCGTCTTCGACGGCAAGCAGGCACAGGTCGTGGACGACCTGGAGGTCCGCGCGCCGGGGCCCGGTGAGGTGCGGGTACGGATCGCGGCGGCCGGGCTGTGCCACAGCGACCTGTCGGTGATCGACGGGACGATCCCGTTCCCGGTGCCGGTCGTGCTCGGCCACGAGGGCGCGGGAGCGGTCGAGGCGGTCGGCGCGGGGGTGACCCACGTGGTGGTCGGCGACCATGTGTCGCTCTCGACGCTCGCCAACTGCGGGACGTGCCCCGAGTGCGACCGTGGCCGCCCCACGATGTGCCGTCAGGCCATCGGCCGCCCGGGAAAGCCCTTCACGCGGCAGGGGAAGCCGCTCTTCAACTTCGCCTCGAATTCCGCCTTCGCGGAGCTGACCGTGGTCAAGGCCGTCCAGGCGGTGAAAATCGCACCGGAGATCCCGCTCACCTCGGCCGCCCTGATCGGCTGCGGCGTGCTGACCGGCGTCGGCGCCGTCCTGAACCGGGCGCGCGTCGGCCTCGGTGAGAGCGTCGTCGTCATCGGCACCGGCGGCATCGGCCTCAACGTCCTCCAGGGCGCGCGGATCGCGGGCGCCTCCCGCATCGTCGCCGTCGACAACAACCCGGCCAAGGAAGTGCCGGCCCGGCGGTTCGGCGCCACGGACTTCGTCGCCGACACCGCTTCCGTACGCGACCTGCTGCCGCACGGCGCCGACCACGTCTTCGAGTGCGTGGGCCGCACCGCCCTGATCCGGCAGGCGATCGACCTGCTCGACCGGCACGGCCAGGCGCTGCTGCTCGGAGTGCCGCCCGCCGACGCCGAGGCGTCGTTCCGCGTCTCCTCGATGTTCCTGGACAAGGCGATCCTCGGCTGCCGATACGGTTCCTCGCGCCCGCAGCGCGACATCGCCCTCTACACCGACCTCTACCGGCAGGGGCGGCTGCTGCTGGACGAACTCGTCACCGAGACCTACCCGGTGGAGGACTTCGCCAAGGCGGTGGACGACGCCGCGCACGGGCGGGTGGCGCGCGGCGTGCTCACCTTCTGAGCCCTCTCTCCCGGCCGTCCGAGTCCTACGGGCCCTCCCCGCCTTCCGCACCCTCGGGGCCTACCGTCCGGCCGCGCTGTGGAACGTGCGGCGGTACGCCGTCGGTGACACGCCGAGCGCGGCCTGGAGGTGCTGACGCATCGACGCCGACGTGCCGAAACCCGCCTGCCCGGCGATCTGGTCGACCCCGAGATCGGTGGACTCCAGCAGGTGGCGGGCGTGTTCGACGCGCTGCTGCGTCAGCCACTGTCCCGGGCTCATCCCCACCTCCTCGCGGAACCGCCGGGTGAAGGTGCGTACGCTCATCGACTCGCGCTCGGCGAGCTGCCGCAGTGTGAGCGGCGCGTGCAGCCGGTCCAGCGCCCAGGAGCGCGCCCGCTCCGTACTGGCCAACTGCGGCTCCGGCAGCGGCCTGCGGATGTACTGCGCCTGGCCGCCCTCCCGGTGCGGCGGGACGACGGTGCGGCGCGCGACCCCGTTCGCCACCGCCGTACCGAAGTCGCGGCGCACGATGTGCAGGCACAAGTCGATGCCCGCGGCGACCCCGGCCGAGGTCAGGACGTCGCCGTCGTCCACGTAGAGGACGTCGGGGTCCACCTTGACCTGCGGGAAGAGCCGCTGGAAGTGGTCCGCGCTGCTCCAGTGGGTGGTCGCGGGGCGGCCGTCGAGCAGGCCCGCGGCGGCGAGCAGGAAGGAGCCGGTGCAGATCGAGACCGTACGGGTGCCGGTCCGCATCCGGCGGAAGGCGGCGGCCAGTGCGGGCGTCAGCACCCCCTCGGTGTAGACGGTCCCCAACTCGTGCGAGGCGGGCACGACCACCGTGTCCGCCTCGGCCAGCGCTTCGAGCCCGTGCTCGACGACGACGCTGAAATCGGCGTCGGTACGGACGCTGCCGGGGGCGACGCTGCACGTCACGACCTCGTACAGCTTCCTGCCGTCCTCGACGCCCTGTGCGGCGCCGAAGATCCGCAGCGGGATGCCCAGTTCGAACGGGATCACGCCGTCGAGCGCGAAGACGGCGACCTTGTGCCGGTCGGGGTGCTGGAAAACGGCCATGGCCCGATCCTTTCATATCATGGCCATCGGGCCACTCGTCCGGTGGTACCGATCTCCGGAGACTGTTCGAGTGACGCAGACATCGCACTCCGCCGGTCAGGTCCCTGACACTGTGACCGCCGCACCAGGGCCGGCCGCCACGCCTGGCGAGGCCGCCGCGCCCGGTGTCGTGCCGGGTGCCGTACCCGGTGTCATGCCCGGTGTCGGTGTCGGTGTCGGTGTCGCGCCTGGTGCCGTATCCGGCGTTGTTCCTGACCTCGGTCCCCGCCCCGGCGCCCGCGTACGACCGCACCGCGCCTGGGCCGTCGCCGTCGTCACCTTCGTGACCCTCGTCGGCGCCGCCGCCTTCGCCTCGCTCCCCGGACTGCTGATCGACCCGCTGCACACCGAATTCGGCTGGTCGCGCGGCATGATCGGCTTCGCGGTCTCGGTGAACCTCGCGCTGTACGGGCTCACCGCGCCCTTCGCCGCCGCGCTGATGGACCGCTTCGGCATCCGGCGCGTGGTGGCGTGCGCGCTGGTCACCATCGCGCTCGGCGCGGGACTGACCGTCTACATGACGCAGGTGTGGCAACTCGTGCTGTGCTGGGGCGTGCTCGTCGGCCTCGGCAGCGGCTCGATGGCGCTGGCCTTCGCCGCCACCGTCACCAACCGGTGGTTCGTCGCCCGCCGCGGCCTGGTCACCGGCATCCTCACCGCGGGCGGCGCGGCCGGACAACTGGTCTTCCTGCCCGTGCTGTCCTGGATCACCGAACACCACGGCTGGCGCCCGGCCGCCGCGGTGGTGGCCTGCGCCGCGCTCGCCGTCGTCCCCTTCGTCTGGTTCCTGCTGCGCGATCACCCCGCCGACGTGGGCCTCGCGGCCTACGGCGCCGCCGAGTTCACCCCCAAGCCCGCACCGGTCGCGGGCGCCGCGGGCCGGGCGCTGCGGGCCCTGCGCGACGCGGCGCGTACCGGACCGTTCTGGCTGCTCGCGGGCACCTTCGCGATCTGCGGCGCGTCCACCAACGGCCTGGTCAAGACCCACTTCGTGCCCGCTGCCCACGACCACGGCATGCCCGTCACCGCCGCCGCCTCCCTGCTGGCCGTGATCGGCGTCTTCGACATCGCGGGCACGGTGGCCTCCGGCTGGTTCACCGACCGCGTATCACCGCGCCGCCTGCTCGCGATCTACTACGGCCTGCGCGGACTCTCCCTGATGTTCCTCCCCATCCTGCTCGCGGACAGCGTCCATCCGCCGATGGTGCTGTTCATCGTCTTCTACGGCCTCGACTGGGTCGCCACGGTCCCGCCGACCATCGCCCTGTGCCGCGAGCACTACGGCGAGAACAGCGCGATCGTCTTCGGCTGGGTCCTCGCCTCCCACCAGATCGGAGCCGCCCTCGTCGCCTATCTGGGAGGTGTCGCGCGTGACGCGTTCGGCTCGTACGACGTCGTCTGGTACTCCTCCGGTGCCCTGTGCGCGGTGGCCGCGCTGATGTCCCTCGTCATCCGCCGCCGACCGGTCGCCGCGGTAACGGCGTTGGCGGTTACGGGGTGAACGGGCCGAAAGGAGCGAAAGTTCCGAATCCGCCCCGGTAGAACAGCAAAGGTCCGGAAGGATCCTCGGGGCCGGCCGGGGCGTCCGGGCCGTTGGCGCCGTCCGTCGCGCCCAGCGCGACCACCCGGCCCACCACTACGAGGTGGTCGCCCCCGGTGTGCACCGCGTGGATCGCGCAGTCGATCCACGCGGACGCGCCGCCGATCCGGGGCGACCCCGAAACGGGCGCGGGCGTCCAGTCCACGCCCGCGAACTTGTCCGAGCCACTCACCGCGAACTGCCTGCACAGCGGGGCCTGCCCCGCCGTCAGTACGTTGGCGCAGAAAACCCCCGCACGGGCGATGCGCGGCCAGGTCGTTGACGTACGCCCGACCATGAACGCCACCAGCGGCGGATCCAGCGACAGCGACACGAACGACTGGCAGGCGAAGCCGGCCGGCCCGTCGGGGCAGGCCGCCGTCACCAGTGTCACGCCGGTCGCGAAACGGCCGAGCACCCCGCGGAATTCACCCTGGTCCACCGGTGCCCGCTCGTCCGGGCCCACCGCCCGCAGCGCGGCACGCGCCCCGACCAGTGGTGCGGCGCCCGGCAGCACCGTGGGCGCTGCCGCCGGACCTCCGGCGCCCGGCGCCGCGGCCGTCGCCGCCCCGACCGACCTCAGGTACCGCACGGCGGTCTCCGCCATTCCCGCGTGTCCCATCACCCCTCCATTGAATCTGACGGACCGTCAGATAGGAAGAGCGAGGTGAGGTCGGGGTGAGGTCGGGGCGCTGTCGATCGGCGGGAACCGGGTTTCTCGGCGGGGGCGTGCTCGTCGGCCGGTGGCCGGTGGCCGGTGGCCGGTGGCCGGTGGCCGGTGGCGGGTGGCGAGTGGCAAATGGCGGGAATCGGGTCACCGGCCCCGGAAGTGCGGCTGCCGCCGCTCGGTGAAGCTGCGGACGCCCTCCAGTGCGTCGGCGGTGGTCATGACGATCTCCTGCGCCGCCGCCTCGGCGGCGAACGCGGTGGCGCGGTCGGTGTCGAGGGAGGCGTTGACGAGCTGTTTGGCCAGCGCCGTCGCCCGCGTGGGCCCGGCGGCCAGGCGGTCCGCCCAGGCGCGCGCGGTCTTGTCCAAGTCGGCGGCGGGCACGACGCGGTTGACCAGCCCGAGGCGTTCCGCCTCGGCGGCGGGCAGCGCGTCGCCGAAGAAGAGCAGTTCCTTCGCGCGCTGCGGGCCGACCAGCCGCGGCAGCAGATACGCGCCCCCGCCGTCGGGGGCCAGGCCGCGCCGGACGAACACCTCGATGAACGTGGCCCGTTCCGAGGCGAGGACGAGGTCGCACGCGAGGGCGAGGTGGGCGCCGATCCCGGCGGCGGTGCCGTTGACCGCCGCGACGACCGGCTTCTCGCAGTCGAGCACGGCCGCGATCAGCCGCTGCGCGCCGCGCCTGATCGTCCGCGCCACATCGCCCGGCACCCGCTCGGCCGGTGCGCTCGCGCCTCCGCTCAGATCCGCGCCCGCGCAGAACGCCCGGCCGGTCGCGGTCAGTACGACGGCCCGCACGTCCGGTTCCGCCGAGGCCGCTTCGAGCAGGCCGATCAGGCGTTCGCGCTGGTCCCAGGTCAGGGCGTTCATGGCGTGCGGGCGGTCGAGCGTGATCCACGAGACCCCGTTGTCAGTGGCGTGACGTACAACTGACTCAGCGGAATCGTCCGGTGACTCAGCGGAGTCGGCGGCGGTGTTGTCGGAGTCGGTGGAGGGGGAGTCGGCCATGGGAATCCTCGGTCGGAGCGGGAAGAGCGGGCACGGGGTATGCGGGCACGGGGCACGCGGGCACGGGGTGTTCGAGGGCTGGGCATGGGGGTGCGCGGCGTCCGGGCGCGGGACGTGTCGGCGTGCGCCCTTCCGGCGCGGACCGTTCCGGCACGGACCCGGGAGGGGCGAATCGTCGGCGTACGGGTCGGCGCGGTCAGTAGCAGACGGCCAGTGCGTCGAGCGCGACCGCGCCCTGCCCGCGCGGCAGCACCATCAGCGGGTTGATGTCGAGTTCGGCGAGCGAGTCGCCCAGTTCCATCGCCATCCGCTGCACGCGCATGACCACGTCGACGAGCGCGTCGGTATCGGCGGGCGGCGCCCCCCTGACCCCGTCGAGGATCCTGCGGCCCCGCAGGTCGTCCAGCATGCCGCGCGCGGTGTCCGGCCCGAAGGGCGGCACGCGTACGGCGGTGTCGGCGAGGACCTCGACCAGGATTCCGCCGAGTCCCACGGTGACGGTCGGGCCGAAGAGCGGGTCGGGCGAGACGCCGACCACCATCTCCACGCCGCGCTCGACGAGTTGGCAGACGAGGATGCCGTCCAGGTCGATGTCGGCGGCGCGGGCGGTGTCGGTGAGTTCGCGGTAGGCGTCCCTGACCTGGCTGGCCGAGGTGAGGCCGAGCCTGACCAGGCCCAGCTCCGTCTTGTGCCCGAGCTGCGCCGCGGAAGCCTTCATCACCACCGGGTAGCCGACCAGGCCCGCGGCCCGGACGGCGCCCGCCGCGCTGGTCACCAACTGCTCGCGCGGCACCCGGATCCCGTACGCCCGCAGCAGTTGCTTGGCCGCGTGCTCGCTGAGCTGGTGGCCCGCGCGCAGCAGGCCGCGCGCCTTGCGCGCCGAGGACGACGGTGTGCGCGGCGCTTCGTCGAAGGGCGAGCGGTAGGCGGCGGTGAAACGGTGGTGGTCGAGGTAGGACTTCACGGCGGTGACGCAGTTGCCGAAGGTGCGGAAGGTCGCCAGCCGGGAGGAGCCGAGCAGGGTGGTGCGGTAGGCGTCCTCGGTGCCGACCGGGGAGCCCCATACCACGCAGATCAGCTTGTCCGTCTCCTCGGCCGCGTCCGCCAGGTCGCGGGCCAGCTTGTCGCTCATCGGCGGGAAGGGGCCGGTGATGGGACAGATCAGTACGCCGACGGCCGGATCGGCCAGGATCGCGTCGATGATCTTCCGGCCGCGCCAGTCGCCCACCGGGTGGCCGCCGTTGTCGACCGGGTTGGCGACGTTCAGGTAGTCCGGGATCCACTGGTGGAGTTCGGTGCGCTTGGCCTCCGACAGCGCGGGCAGCCGCAGCCCGGCCGAGGTGGCCAGGTCGGCGAAGTGCGCGCCGGTGCCGCCGGATATGGAGTAGACGACGACCCCGTCCGCGGCGGGCGGCCGGGCGCGGGCCAGCAGGGCCGCGGTGTCCTGGAGTTCGTCGAGCCCGTCGACGCGGATCACGCCGAACTGCCGCAGGGCGGCGTCGATCACGGAATCGGTCCCGGTGAGCTTGCCGGTGTGCGAGGCGGCGGTCCTGGCCCCGGCGTCGGTGCGGCCCACCTTGACCATCACCACCGGCACCTTGCGCCGGGCGGCGCGGTCGGCGGCGAGGCAGAACGACCTGCCGTCCTTGAGCCCTTCCACATATGCCGCGATGGCGCCGACCTCGGGCTGCCCGGCGAAGTAGGAGATGAAGTCGGCGGTCTCCAGGTCCGCTTCGTTGCCGGTGGGCGCCCAGTGGCTGAGCCGGATGCCGAGTTGCTGGAGGGAGTGCAGGGGGCGGCCCTGGTGGCCGGACTGGGTGATCAGCGCGATGGCGGGTCCCGTGAGGTCCTCGCGGAACTCCTCGAAGGCGTTGAGGTTGGTGTTCGGTCCGAGCAGCCGCATGCCGGAGCGGGCGACGACCTCGGCCAGCCGGGTCTGGGCCGCCGCGCCCTCGGCGCCGGTCTCGGCGAAGCCGGAGGCGAAGGCCACGGCGAAGGAGACCTTCGCCTCGCCCAGTTGCTCGATCACCGGCAGCGGGTCGGCGACCAGCAGCACCGCCAGGTCCACGTCCTCGGGGAGATCGGCCACCGAGGCGTGGCAGGGCAGGCCGAAGACGGTCTCCCGGCCGGGGTTGACCGGCAGCAACTGGGCGCCGACCCGCTGCGACCAGGTCAGGAGCTGTCGCGTGATGCCGGTGTTGGGCCGCCCCTCGGTGTCGGACGCGCCGACCACCGCCACCGTCCGTGGCCGGAAGAACCTGTCGAGGTCGGGTACGGGGGCGTGCAGCGGACGGCCGCCGACATCGGTGTCCGACCCGCCGCGCGCGACGGGCCCCGGGCCGGGACTGCGGGTGCTGAACGTGGATCCGAGCATCGGTCTCGCCCCCTCCTGCTGCTGGGTCTACAGAACTGACGCATAGTCAGATTACTGAACTGACGACCTGTCAGGAACAGTCGGGTCACGGAAAAGAAATGTGCGGCCCTGTGCGGGGTGCGGACGCGCGGCGTCCGGTTCGCTCGCGGGGACGCGGGAACGCGGGGACGCGGGGTTCCGGCGTCCCGAGCGGGTCGGCGGCCTGCGTATGGAGAGAGGGGGATGTGGGAGCGGGGGTGTGGGAGCGGGCGTGCGGCAGCGCGCGCACGCCCGGGTGCCGCGGCGGTACGTACGAAGCGGGCGCGTACGGGTCAGCGGGTGTGGGACACCTTCCGGGCGATCCGGCGGGCGTCGATGGCCATTTCGCGGAACATGCCGCTGATGGGGTTGGTGAAGCCGGTGAAGTACAGGCCGGGGGCGCCCTTGGGCGATCGGGCGCCGTGCACGACCGGGCGCCCGCGCCCGTCGAGTACGCCGAGGTGGCCGACGAGCGGTTCGAGGCCGCGCCGGTACCCGGTGGCGGCGATGACGACCTCGGGGCTGATCTGCGAGCCGTCGGCCAGGTGCACCTTGTCCCCGTCGAAGCGCTCGACGGCGGCGACGGGTTCGACCCGCCGGGCGCGTACGGCCTCGATCAGGCCCACGTCCTGGACGGGGATGGAGCCGTCGAGCACGCGCGCGTACAGGCCCGTCTCCGGGCGGGGCAGGCCGTACGCCGACAGGTCGGGCACGCTGGCCCGCTCGATGTACGGGGCGACGCGGTCGACGACGCGGGTCGGCAGCCGTCGGCACAGGATGCCGCTGGCCTGCGCGGGCCAGCCCGCCGTGGACCGGCGCATGATGTGCGGCGGGGTGCGGACGGCGAGCCGTACCCGGGCGGCGCCGCCTTCGACGAGGTCGACGGCGATCTCGGCGCCGCTGTTGCCGACGCCGACGACGAGCACGTCGCGCCCGGCGTAGGGCGCGGCGTTGCGGTAGGCGGCGGAGTGCAGGAGTTCGCCGGGGAAGGTGTCGCGGCCCTCCCAGTCCGGTATGTGCGGCGCGTGGTTGTGGCCGGTGGCGACGACGACCACGGGGGAGGTGAGCACCCGGCCGCCGTTGGCGGGCAGCTCCCAGCCCGCGCCCGACGCCGCGCGGTCGACGCGCTCCACCGCTATGCCGGTGGTGATGTCCAGGTCGTGGTGCTCGGCGTACTGCTCCAGGTAGCGCACCACGTCGTCGCGGGCGACCCAACGGCCGTACGCGCGCGGGATCTGCAGGCCGGGCAGCGCGGACAGCCGGCGCGTGGTGTGCAGGCGGAGCCGGTCGTAGTGGGCGCGCCAGGAGGCGCCGAGGTGCTCCGAGCGCTCCAGTACCAGGGGGCGCACCCCTCGCGCTCTGAGCGCGGCAGCGGCGGCCAGGCCGCCGGGTCCCGCGCCGATGACGATGGCGTCCGGCTCGGCGGTCGCGCTGCTCGCGGGTGTGCCCGAACCGGCGTTGCTGGGGTGGGACATGGAGAACTCCCGGGGCCTGAAAGTCGTACGAGAAACGAGTTGCGGCGGTACCGGAAGGTAACTGCTCGCGCGCGTGTGAGCGTAGCCCGGAACGGATCGGTCGGCGAGGTTCGGTCCGGCCTCTTGCGCATACCGCCCGCCATCCGCTGAACTGACGTACCGTCAGATTCGGAGGAGGTCCGGCATGCGCGCGATCTGGCTCAGCGGCCCGGAATGGCTGGCCGTACTGCGCATAGGGCTGGGGCTGTGGTGGCTGGAGAGTTGGCGGCACAAGGACAAGAAGGCGTGGTTCGCGCGAGGTACGGGCATCGCCTGGGCCGCCGACGTGGCCGAGCGGCACCGCTGGCCCTTCGTGCGCACCGGCTTCGCGGCGGTCGTCACCCCGCGACCCCGCCTGATGGCGTACGTCGTCGTCTACGCCGAACTCGCCCTCGGGCTCGGGCTGATCACCGGCCTGCTCACCCCCATCGCCCTCGTCGGCGGTCTGCTGCTGAACCTGCTCTACCTCGTCCTGATGATCCACGACTGGGCCGAGCAGGGACAGAACGCGATGATGGCGCTGATCTCGGTCGTCGCGTTCTTCGCCGTGAGCTGGCAGACATGGTCGCTGGACGACGCCTTCGGGCTGTTCCGGTGAGCGGCGCGGCGCGGTTCGACCTGCCGCGAACCGACGCCTTCACCCGGACCTATTGGGACGCGGCGGCCGAGGGGCGGCTGCTCATCCGGCGCTGCCGGGCCGAGGGATGCGGCGCCGCGCACCACTACCCGCGCGAATTCTGCCCGCACTGCTGGAGCGAGGACGTGGTCTGGGAGACCGCCTCCGGCCTCGCCACCCTCTACACCTGGTCGGTCGTCCACCTCAACGACCTGCCGCCGTTCCGCGACCGGCTCCCCTACGCGGCGGCCGTCGTCGATCTCGCCGAAGGGCCGCGCATGATGACGGAAGTCATCGACTGCGCGGCGCAGGGATTACGGATCGGGATGCCGCTGAGGGTGGATTTCCGCCGTGGCGCGGACGCGGGAACCCCGCCCGAGGACGAGCCCTCGATCCCCGTCTTCCGCCCGGCCTGAGCCCCTGCCGCCCGCGTGAGACGGGCGTCAGCGCTTGGCCGTCCCATGTGCGGCGTATGCGACCGGGCCCGTACCGCCTTCCGGTACAGCGCCTGGATCGCGTCGTCGAAGAACGGGCTGTACGAGATCCGGTCGGACAGCCCGCCCTCGTCCTCGCCGCCGATCAGACCGATGACGCTGCCGCTCTTGGTGCGGGTGTTGTAGTCGAGCAGCCACGGGCTGCCGGAGGTGCCGGCGAAGTAACCCGCGCACACCAGCTGCAATTGGCGCAGCCCTTCGAGCCGCGAGGTGGTCGTCGTGCAGGTGATCGCCTCGTCGGACGGGTCGTCGGAGGTGCGCGGGTAGCCGATGACGGTGACGCGATTGTGGAAGCCGGGCGTACGGATCAGGCGGTTGCCGCCCGTCACCTCCTCGATCCGCCGCCCGTCCGCGTCCGGCGCGACCCGGGCGAAGGCGAAGTCGTAGGCGGACTCGGCGTCGTCCGCGGGTGCCCAGCGCGCGTCGGTGAAGACCTGCGAGACGGCCCAGATCCCGTACGGCTGCCGGGCCGCACCCGCGCGGAACTGCGGTACGAAGCCGATGTTCGCGCCCGGCCGGCAGTGCGCGGCGGTCAGGATCAGGTCGCGGCCGGGGCTGTGCACGACGCTCGCGGTGCAGAAGTGCGCGGTCATGTCGCCGTCGACCGAGAAGAGCATGCCGACGGTCGGGACGCCCCCGAAGTGCGTCGCGGTCTCGGAGCGGGTGAACGGTCCCGGCACGGTGCCCGGTTCCGCCGCCGGGCCGAGCTGCCGGACCGACGACGGCATGGAGTCGGCCATCCGCTCGGGGGTCCAGAAGCGCGCGGCGGCCCTGTTCGTCCAGTGCGGCGCCGTACGCGGGCGTCCGGCACCGGGCAGCAGCACCGACACCAGGACCAGCGCGGCGGTGCACACGGCGGGCAGCAGGAGGCGTCGCAGCACGCGGGAAGGGTATCGGGCGCACCCGGCCGCGTACGGCCGGGACACCGGCGCTGACCGCTGCGGATCGCCCGGCCTCAGCCCCGGCCGAGCACCATCGTGCCGGAGGAGCAGAACCAGCCGCCCGTCCCCGAGGCGACGGCCAGCTCCGGCAGCCGCCCGCCCGCCTTGCGCACCTGCCGCTCACCCGCCTCGCCGCGCAACTGCCGTACGGCCTCGACCAGCAGGAAAAGACCGCGCATACCGGGGTGGCAGGCGGACAGGCCGCCGCCGTCGGTGTTCACCGGCAGCGCGCCGTCCACCGTCAGCCGCCCGTCCGCCACAAAGGCGCCGCCCTCGCCCTTGGCGCAGAACCCCAGATCCTCCAGCGTTACCAGCGTCATATAGGTGAAGGCGTCGTAGATCTCCGCCAGGTCGATCTCCGCGGGCGTCACCCCCGCGCGCTCGAAGGCCAGCCGTCCCGAGGCCGCGGCGGGGGAGACGGTGAAATCCGGCCACTGGGCCATCGACGTGTGCGACACCGACGTGCCGCTGCCCAGCACCCATACCGGCGGCTTGGCGCAACCCGTCACATATTCCTCGGCCGCCAGCAATACGGCGCCGCCGCCGTCGGAGCGCAGGCAGCAGTGCAGCTTGGTGAACGGGTCCGCGATCATCGGCCCCGACAGCACCTCGTCCACGGTGATGGGCGCGCGGTACATGGCGTCGGGATTGCGGGCCGCGTTCGACCGCGCCTGGACGGCGACTTCGGCGAGCTGCTCCAAGGTGGTGCCGTACTCGTGCATATGGCGCCGCGCGGCCATCGCGTACTTGGAGATCAGCGTGTGGCCGTACGGGACCTCGAACTGGAGCGGGCCGCCCGCGCCGAAGGACAGATTGGCGGTACGGCGGCCCGCCTTGAGATCGGCGCGGGCGGTGGAGCCGTAGACGAGCAGCACGGCGTTGGCGTGGCCCGCGGCTATGGCGTCCGCCGCGTGCGCGGCCATCACCTCCCACGTCGAGCCGCCCACGGCCGTGGAGTCCACCCAGGTCGGCCGCAGCCCCAGATACTCGGCCACCTCGACCGGCGCCAGCGTGCCGAGCCCGGCGGAGGCCAGGCCGTCCACTACGGCCCGGTCGAGACCGGAGTCGGCGAGCGCGCGCCTGGCCGCCTGCGCGTGCAGCGCGTACGCGGTGGCGTCGTCCACCCGTCCGCAGTCCGACAGGGCGACACCGACGACCGCCACAGCACGTTGTCCACGGGGGCGTTGAGCCATGAATCTGACGGTACATCAGATTCGGGTGGCGGCGATACGGTCCCGGTGCGGGTTCAGCGCCGCCTGTCCGACCGCTTGCTCAGCAGTGCGAGCGCGCTCAGCGCCTGCGTGATCGAGACCAGCGACAGCAGGATGTACAGCGCCCTGCGCAACCCGTCCGGATGCGCCCAGAACTGCGCGCTGATCCACACCACCAGCAAGATCGCCCACGTCCACGCGTATGCCCTGAGCTGGGTCGTCGAGGAGTCGGGGCCGGGCGAGAGGAAGCGGCGGAGGGCGCTGCGCCGCGGCGCCCCAGGCGGCTGGCTGCTGCTGGTCATGCGGGACATGATGCCCCGCCGGGGCGCGCGCGTCGGTGCGCGGGGTCCGGGGTGGGTCGGTTTCACGGTCCCAGGCGGGCGCTCTTGTGGGGCCGCGCACGGGTGGCGGCCGTGGGGTGCCGCGGGTTGGCGTATCCGCCCGGGCGCTGGTGTGGCGCCCGCCACCAGGTGCGGCCTTGGCGCCGGCTCGCGTATCGGCGGTG
Organism: Streptomyces sp. NPDC025721; assembly: GCF_055558595.1. Lineage (NCBI taxonomy): Bacteria > Bacillati > Actinomycetota > Actinomycetes > Kitasatosporales > Streptomycetaceae > Streptomyces > Streptomyces sp. NPDC025721. The sequence continues at coordinate 578,184 of NZ_JBVHMF010000001.1, forward strand.
CACGGGCCTGGGCATCGTGGCGGGGGGCACCTAAGATGACGGCCCGTCAGATCGCAGTCGCGGCAGGGAGGAGCGGCCGATGGACGCCGCGTTCACCGACGAGCAGGCCGAAATCCGGCGCACATTGCGGGACCTGCTGCACAAACGCTGTGGTCCCGACGATGTGCGGGCCGCCGTCGCCACGGCGGCGGGGCACGACGAGGCACTGTGGCGCCATCTCGCGCAGACGCTCGGCCTGCCGGGGCTCGCGCTGCCCGCAGCGGTCGGCGGAGTCGGCTGCGGCCCCACCGAACTGGTCCTCGCCAGCGAGGAGACCGGCCGGGCGCTGCTGCCGTCCCCGCTGCTCGGCACCTCCGTCCTGGCCGCGCCCCTGATCGCGGCCCTCGGCAATCAGGAGCAGCGGGCTCGCCTGCTGCCGCGGATCGCCGACGGCACCCTGACCGCCGCGCTGGTCACCGCTGGCCCGCCGGCCACCGCGCTGGCCCTCACCGGGCCCAATGACGGCGACTGGGCGGGTGGCGGCCGGGCGGGCGGCGTCCAGGCCCGCGCGGCGGCCGACGGGCCGCCAGGACGGCACCTGCTCTACGGGCAGGCGGACCGCGCGCTCGGCGCGCACAGCGCGGACCTGCTGATCGTGGCGGCCCACACCGGCGGATACGCGGCCACCCGTACCCGGCTCTTCCTCGTCGAATCCACCGCACCGGGGCTCGTACGCACCCGCCTGACCGCGCTCGACGAGACCCGGCCCCTGGCCCGCGTCGAGCTGCGCGACACTCCCGCCGAAGCGCTCGGCGGCGCCCCCGCCGCCGCCCTGGCCGACGCCGGCCGCCTCGCCGCCGCCGCGCTCGCCGCGGAAGCCGTGGGCGCCGCCGATCACGCGCTCACCTCGACGGTGGAGTACGTGAAGGTCAGGGAGCAGTTCGGGCGCCCGATCGGCTCCTTCCAGGCGGTCAAGCACCGGCTCGCCGACCTGTACGTACAGCTTCAGGCGGCGCGGTCCGCCGCCTATTACGCCGCCTGGGCGGCCGGGGCCTCCTCCAGGGCGGACGACACCGAGGCGAGCGCCGAATTCGAGCTGGCCGCGCCCGTAGCCCTCGCCCAGGCGCTGGAAACGCTGCGCATGGTGGCGGGCGCGGCGATCCAGTTGCACGGCGGCCTCGGCTTCACCTGGGAGCACCACGCGCATCTGTACTTCAAGCGGGCCACCGCCGACGAACTGCTCTTCGGACCGGTCGACGCCCTGCGCGCGCACGCCGCCGACCGGGCAGGGCTCTTCGCGCCCTCGGCGGTCAGGAGCGCGGCGTGAGCGGCGCGGCCGACGCCGACGTGAAGGGCGCCGTCAGCGGGCGCGGTGTGGTCAGCAGGACCGGCGTCCTCGGCAGGTCCGTGCAGAAGGTGTCGGCCACCCGGGCCTTCGCCAAGATCGCGCCGCATGTCGTGCCGGTCATGGACAGCGCGGTCCACCGGCTGACCGGCGGAAGGTTCCTGGTCAGCGCGAGCCTGCTGCCCGGCGTCGTCCTCACCGCGACCGGCGCCCGCAGCGGACTGCCGCGGCGTACGCCGCTGGCGTGCATGCCGGAGGACGGCGGCACCCTCGTTCTCGTGGGCAGCAACTTCGGCCGTCCGGGGCATCCGGCCTGGTCGGCCAATCTGCTGGCGCATCCCGACGCCGTGGTCAGCGGCCGGGGCCGCGACCTCCAGGTCACCGCGAGCCTGCTGACCGGCGACGACCGCGCCGCCGCCTGGAAGGCGCTGGTCGCCTTCTGGCCGCCCTACGCGGTCTACGCCTCCCGCGTGACGCGCGAGATCCGGGTGTTCCGGCTGACGCCGCGCGAGTGAGGCGGGGGTGAAGGGTCACCCACACGAAGACGCGGATAGGGGGCGTCACCCACACGAAGACGCGGGCAGAAGTCGCGCGCACGGGAGCGTGAACACGGAGGCGTGCGCGCGGGAGCGTGTACACGAAGCCGGGGATCCGTGCCGTCACCCACACGAAGACGCGGGCGCCGCGTACCTCCCCCGAGGACTGTGCGGCGCCCGCGTCAGGGCGTGACTTTCTGGCAGGACGGCGAAACGTCAACGCGAAAAGCGGTGCGTGCCGCGTCCGCTACTTGGCGGGCTTCTTTCCGGTCACACCGAGGTGGACCAGCAGCGCGAGATTCGGCTTCAGCTCGGCCTGCTTGACGCCCCAGCTCGTGAAGCCCTTCTGGTGAGCGGCGACAGCGGCCAGCATGGCGACCAGCGATCCGGCGACGGCCGCCGGGCTGACCTCCTTGTCGACCTTGCCCTTGCTCTGAAGGTCCTTGATGGAGTCGGTCAGGGAATTGGTGACGGCGTTGAGGATCTTCATGCGGATCTTGTAGAACCGCTTGTCCCCTTCCGCTGCTCCGAGGTCGACGACGCGCAAAATGGCGTCGTGCTTCCGCCAGAAGGAGAGGAAACCGTCGACGAGTTCCTCGGCCGCCTGGGCGCCTGATTTGCCGACCCAGGAGCGGCCCGCGACCAATTCGGTCAGGCCCGCCCCCTCCTTGGCCATCTCGTCGGCGAGTTCGAGAACGGCGCCCTCGACGTCGGGGAAGTACTGGTAGAACGTTGCGGGGGAGGTGCCCGCCATCCGGGCGACGTCGATGACCTTGACGTCCCGGTACGGCGACGTGCTGAGCATCTCGCCCAGGCAGTCGAGCAGCTTCTGCCGCGTCGCCTGCCCGCGGCGACCGGCAACACGGCCGTCGACGGTGCGAACTTGTCCTGTCATGCCGTCAGTTTACCGACGGGTGATCAGCGCGCGATTCGGCCGCCTGCAAATGGGGAGGCAGCTCACCGCCACCATGAACATGCAGCTCAGCGCCGGTTACATAGCGTGCTGACGGGGAGGCCAGAAAGAGGACGGGACCGGCGATGTCGGCCGGTTCCGCGAATCTCCCCAGCGGTATGGTGGCGGCCACCGCGCGCTGTACGGCGGGGTCGCCCTCCCCGTAGTGCGCCGCCGAGCGGTCCGTCAGCACCAGGCCCACGACCAGGCAGTTCACCCGGATCGCGGGGCCCCACTCGGCGGCCAGCGAGCGGGTGAGGGAGGCCAGGCCCGCTTTGGCGGCGCCATATGCGGCGGTTCCCGGCGAGGGGCGGCTGCCGCTGACGCTGCCGATGTTGACGATGGAGCCGCCGTCCGGCTGGCGGGCCATCAGGGCGTACGCGGCCTGTGCGCAGTACAGCGGCGCCAGCAGATTCAGCTCGACGACCGCCCGCGAGAAGCGCGGCGAGGCGGTGGCGGCGTCGGCGGCGGGGGAGCCGCCCGCGTTGTTCACCAGCAGGTCGAGCCGCCCGTACACCTCGGCGACGTGCGCGAAGAGCGCCCGCACCGCCTCGGGGTCGCGGACGTCCGCGGCCCGGAAGGCGACACCGGGCGGCAGGTCCGCGGGCGGTGTGCGCCCGCACACCAGCACCCGGGCGCCGGCCGCCGCCAGCGCCTCGGCGATGCCCCGGCCGATGCCGCGCGTGCCGCCGGTCACGACCGCCACTCGCCCTTCCAGGTCGTCCGTCACGTGGGCTATCGTGCCAGAGGAACTGACGATCCGTCAGATCTGTGCCGGGCATCGGTCGGGATCCGGATCCGTACATCCGTAAAAGTCCAACGAGCGGGCGGAGGACGGCGCATGGCGATACAGGTGGCACGCCCCGGGACCGGCGTCGCGGAAGTGGTGATCGACGCGCCGCCGGTCAACGCGATCGACGTGAAGGGCTGGTTCGCACTCGCCGACGCGCTCACCGCGCAGGGCGCGGACCCCGAGGTGCGGGCGGTGGTCCTGCGCGCGGAGGGCCGCGGATTCTGCGCGGGGGTCGACCTCAAGGAGATGCAGAGCACCGCCGGATTCGACGCGCTGCTCGGCGCCAACGCCGGATGCGCCGCCGCCTTCTCCGCCGTCTACGACTGTCCGGTCCCCGTGATCGCCGCCGTGCACGGCTTCTGCCTCGGCGGCGGCGTCGGCCTGGCCGGGAACGCCGATCTGGTCATCGCCTCCCATGACGCGTACTTCGGCCTGCCCGAGGTCGACAGGGGCGCACTCGGCGCCGCCACGCACCTGGCCAGGCTCGTACCGCAGCAGCGCATGCGGCACATGGTCTACACGTCGCAGAACGCCACGGCCGCCGAGCTGCACGGCTACGGCACGGTCCTCGCGCTCACCCCCAGGGATCGTCTGCGCGACGCAGCCGTCGAGATCGCCACCGCGGTCGCCGCCAAGGACCCGCAGGTGGTCAGGGCCGCGAAACAGTCGCTCAACGGCATCGACCCGGTCGACGTCAAGCGCTCCTACCGCTACGAACAGGGCTTCACCTTCGAACTCAACCTGGCGGGCGTCGGCGACCGGCTGCGCGACGCCTTCACCGAGGGAGGCGCCGGATGACGGACAAGCGCATGACCGCCGACGAGGCGATAGCGCACCTCGCCGACGGCATGACCGTCGGCATCGGCGGCTGGGGCTCGCGCCGCAAACCGATGGCCCTGGTGCGCGCGATCCTCCGCTCCCCGCTCACCGACCTCACCCTGGTCTCCTACGGCGGCCCCGACGTCGGCCTGCTGTGCGCGGCGGGCAAGGTCCGCAAGGTCGTCTACGGCTTCGTCACCCTCGATTCCGTCCCCCTGGAGCCGCATTTCCGTGCCGCCCGCGAGAACGGCACCGTCAAGGCGCTCGAAATGGACGAGGGCATGTTCCTGGCGGGGCTGCGCGCCGCAGCCCTCCGGCTGCCCTTCATGCCGGTACGCGCCGGGCTCGGCGCCGACGTGCTGCGGTACGCGCCCGAGCTGCGGGTGCTCCCCGACCCCTACGGCACCGGGGACGAGGTGGTCGCCGTACCGCCGCTGCGGCTGGACGCCGCCCTGGTGCACGCCAACCTCGCCGACCCCGCGGGCAGCGCCGCACTCACCGGGCCCGACCAGTTCTTCGACGACCTGTTCTGCCAGGCCGCGGACGCCGCCTATGTGTCGGCCGAACGCGTCGTGCCCACCGCCGACCTGCTCAAGGAGGCGGGGTGCGTGCACGCCCTCGTCCTGCACCGCTACCTCACCCATGGCGTGATCGAGGCGCCGCGCGGCGCGCACTTCACCGAGTGCCCACCCGAATACGGCCGCGACGAGCCGTTCCAGCGCGCCTACGCGACCGCCGCGGCCGACCCGGCGGCCTGGGCCGCCTTCGCCGAACGCTTCCTCACCCATACGGATGAATCGTCTTATCAACAGGCTGTGGATAACTTCCGCGAGGAGGCGACCCGATGACCGCGCCCCCGAACGGCCCGACCGCGCCCCCGAACGACTCGACCGCCGCGGCGACCGCCCCCGCCACCAGGGCCGAGATCTGCGTCACCGCCTGCGCCGACGCCTGGCGCGGCGACGGCGAGATCCTGGCCAGCCCCATGGGCGTCGTGCCCACCCTCGGCGCCCGCCTCGCCCGCGCCACCTTCGCCCCCGACCTGGTGCTCAGCGACGGGCTGGCCTATCTGCTGGCCGGCGACATCCCCCTCGGGGCAGCACCCGACGCGCTCACCGTCGAGGGCTGGCTGCCCTACCGCGCGGTCCTCGACCTGGCCGCGCGCGGGCGGCGCCACGTCATGATGGGCCCCAGCCAGATCGACGCGTACGGCAACGCCAACATCTCCTGCATCGGCCCCTGGGCCCGCCCCACCCGGCAGCTCCTCGGCGCGCGCGGCGCCCCCGGCAACACCGTCAACCACACCACCAGCTACTGGGTGCCCCGGCACGCCCCGCGCGCCTTCGTCGAGCGCGTCGACGTCGTCTGCGGCATCGGCTACGACCGCGCCGCCGCCGTCGGCCGCGCCGCGCGCTTCCACGGTCTGCGCACGGTCGTCACCAATCTGTGCGTCCTGGACTTCGGCGGACCCGGCCACCACATGCGGCTCGCCTCGCTGCACCCCGGCGTCACCCTGGAGCAGGTCGTAGCGGCGACCGGCTTCCGCCTCACCGTCCCGGCCCGCGTCCCCACCACCCGACAGCCCACCGACGCCGAACTGCGCGTCCTGCGCGACGTCCTCGACCCGCGCTCCGCCCGCGACCGCGAGGTCCCCGCATGACCGCCGACGGTCCGCTGAGCACCCGCCTCACCGACCTCACCGGCATCCGCCACCCCATCGTGCAGACCGGTATGGGATACGTCGCCCGCCCCCGCCTCGTCGCCGCCGCGGCCAACGCCGGGGCCCTCGGCGTACTGGCCGCCGCCACCTTGTCGTACGACGAACTGACCGCGGCCGTCGCCGAGGTCAAGGCGGCGGCCCCCGGACGGCCCTTCGGGGTCAACCTCAGGGCCGACGCACCGGACGCGGCACGGCGGATCGCGCTGATGGGCCGCGAGGGCGTACGGGTGGCGTCCTTCGCCCAGGCGCCGACCAGGGAGCTGATCCGCGCCGCGCACGACGAGGGGATGGTCGCCGTGCCGTCGGTCGGGGCGCGGCGGCACGCGGAGAAGGTCGCCGAGTGGGGCGCGGACGCGGTGATCGTGCAGGGCGGCGAGGGCGGCGGGCACACCGGCCGGGTGCCGACCACGCTGCTGCTGCCGCAGGTGGTGGACGCGCTGCGGGGCAGCGGGGTGGCCGTGGTCGGCGCGGGCGGCTTCTTCGACGGGCGCGGCCTCGTCGCGGCCCTCGCCTACGGCGCGGACGGCATCGCGATGGGCACCCGCTTCCTGCTGACCTCCGACGCGCCCGTGCCGCGCGCCGTCCAGGACCGCTACCTGGCCGCCGACGTCACCGGCACCCTCGTCACCACCGAGGTCGACGGGGTGCCGCACCGCGTCCTCGCCACCGACTTCGTCCGCTCGCTGGAACGCGGCGGCCCCCTCGTCCGCTACCCGCGCGCGCTGCGCAACGCCGTCCGCTTCTCCCGGCTGTCCGGGACGCCGCTGCGCGCGATGCTCCGGGAGGGACGGGCGATGCGCGGCGCCCGCGAGCTGAGCTGGCCGCAGGTCCTGATGGCCGCGAACACCCCGGTGCTGCTCCGCGCCGCGATGGTCGAAGGGCGCGCTGACCTGGGCGTCATGGCCTCGGGGCAGGTGGCGGGAGTGATCGCCGACCTGCCCTCGTGCGCGGAGCTGGTGGACCGGATCATGGCCGAAACCGAGGAAGTCCTGGGCCGTCTCAAGAATTGACCATATGTTCGAATTCTCTCTCGTGCGGGCGGGAAGATCACTGGTTACGGTGGCATTCCAGACATTCGCGAGAGGAACCAGCTCATGTCCGCATTCGGTGAAGGCGCTCCCTGTTGGGCCGACGTCTCGCTTCCCGACCTCGCGGCCGGGCGGCGTTTCTACGGCGAGCTGTTCGGCTGGACGTTCGAGGACCAGGGCGAGCAGTTCGGGCACTACACGCTGGCCAAGCTCGACGGGAAGAACGCGGCGGCCCTGATGGGCAAGATGGACGAGTCGATGCCCACGGCCTGGGGCATACACCTGGCCACCGCGGACGCCGCGAAGACCGCGGCCAAGATCACCGAGGCGGGCGGGCACGTCGTCTTCGGCCCCGACGAGATCGGCGACACCGGTGTGCTGGTCGGCGCCGTCGACCCGGGCGGCTCCTTCTTCGGCGCCTTCCAGCTCCGCGGCCACCCCGGATTCGACGTGGTCAACGTGCCCGGTGCCTACTGCTGGACCGAGAACCACACGCGGGACGCGGCGGCGGTCGACGCCTTCTACGAGACGGTGTTCGGCTACGACGGCGTACAGGTCGGTGACGGCGTCCACTTCGACTACAAGGTGTGGTCCCGCCCCGGCGACCCCGAGGGCCAGCTCGCCGGCCGGATGAACAGCGCGTCCGGGGGCGGCGACGAGCCGCCCGCCTTCCAGGTCTACTTCGTGGTCGCGGACTGCGACGCCGCCGCCGACACCGTGGGCCGGCTCGGCGGACGGGTCGTCATGGGGCCGGAGGACTCGCCGTTCGGACGGATGGCCGTCGTCGCCGACGACCAGGGCGCGAGGTTCGCGATCATCGACGTGACGCGGAGGAGCGGCTCGATACCCGGCGCGTGAGCCGGATCAGAGCCGTTCGATGACGGTGACATTGGCCTGGCCGCCGCCCTCGCACATGGTCTGGAGGCCGTAGCGGCCACCGGTGCGCTCCAGGTGGTGCAGCAGGGTGGTCATCAGCCGGGCGCCGGTCGCGCCCAGCGGGTGGCCGAGGGCGATGGCGCCGCCGCACGGGTTGACCACGTCGGGGTCGGCGCCGGTCTCCTTCAGCCAGGCCAGCACCACGGAGGCGAACGCCTCGTTGATCTCCACCGCGTCGAAGTCGCCGATGGACATGCCCGTCCTGGCCAGGGCGTGTTCGGTCGCGGGGATCGGCCCGGTCAGCATGCGGATCGGGTCGGAGCCGCGGGCGGACAGATGGTGGATCCGCGCGCGGGGGGTCAGGCCGTGGTCGCGCACCGCCTGTTCGCTCGCGACGAGCAGCGCGGCGGCGCCGTCGGAGATCTGCGAGGACAGGGCCGCGGTGAGCCGGCCGCCGGGCACGATCGACGGCAGGGCGGCCATCCGCTCCGCCGAGGTGTCGCGGCGGGGGCCCTCGTCGGTGGCGAGTTCGGGGAGGGCGGCCGTTTCGCGGGCGAACCAGCCGCTGTCGAGCGCGTGCAGGGCGCGACGGTGGCTCTCCAGGGCGAAGCGCTCCATGTCCTCGCGGCTGATGTCCCAGTCGCGGGCGATGAGTTCGGCCCCGCCGAACTGGCTGACGGGCTGGTCGCCGTAGCGGGCGCGCCAGCCGGCGGACCCGGAGAACGGATCGGTGAAGCCGTACTCGCGGCCCACCACCATGGCCGCGCCGATCGGTATCCGGGACATGCTCTGGACGCCGCCCGCCACGACCAGGTCGCTGGTGCCGGACAGCACGGCCTGCGCCGCGAAGTGCACGGCCTGCTGGGAGGAGCCGCACTGCCGGTCGACGGTCACGCCCGGTACGTGCTCGGGCAGTCCGGCCGCCAGCCAGCAGGTGCGGGCGATGTCACCGGCCTGGCCGCCGATGGCGTCCACGCAGCCGAAGACGACGTCCTCGACGGCGCCGGGGTCGAAGCCGCCGCGTTCGACCAGGGCGGTCAGCACATGGGCGCCGAGGTCGGCGGGATGGACGGGGGCGAGCGCGCCGTTCTTGCGGCCGACGGGGGTGCGTACCGCTTCGACGATGTAGGCCTCGGGCATCGGGGGCTCCGTTCTCGCAGGGCTGGGAGGTGATGAGAGGTGACGTGAGGGTGATGAGAGAGGTGAGGCGATGTGAGGTGACGTGCCTTGAGGTGAGGGCGCGGTGGCGTGCGATGAGGTGCGTCCTGGCCGTACCGAGATCTGACGATCCGTCAGATAGTCGGTTATCCTAGCGCGGTGACGGACCTTTCCTTCAGTGCTCAACAGGACGCGTTCCGGCGGGAGATACGGGACTGGCTCGCCCGTCGGGTGCCGCGTGAGCCGCTGCCGTCGATGGACACGGCGGACGGTTTCCGCGCGCACCAGGAGTGGGAGCGGACGCTGTACGAGGCCGGGTGGGCGGTCGTCGGATGGCCGGAGGAGTACGGGGGAAGGGGCCTCGGCCTGGACGAGTGGCTGATCTTCGAGGAGGAGTACTGGCGGGCGGGCGCGCCGGGGCGCGTCGGGCAGAACGGCATCTTCCTGTTCGCGCCCACCGTCTTCGCCTTCGGTACGGAGGAGCAGCGGGCGCGGGTGCTGCCGCCGATGGCCAGCGGGGAGGAGGTGTGGGCGCAGGGCTGGTCGGAGCCGGAGGCGGGTTCCGACCTGGCGAATCTGCGGGCGCGGGCGGTACGGGACGAGGCGCGCGGCGGGTGGCGGCTGAGCGGGCAGAAGACGTGGAGTTCGCGGGCGGCCTACGCGCACCGGCTCTTCGGCCTCTTCCGGAGCGACCCCGACTCGCGGCGGCACCACGGCCTGACGTACTTCATGGTCGACCTGGCGGCGCCGGGGGTGACGGTACGGCCGATCCGGCAGCTCGACGGGGAGGCCGGATTCGCTGAGGTGTTCCTGGACGACGTGTTCGTGGCCGACCGGGACGTCCTGGGGGAGGCGGGGGAGGGGTGGCGGATCGCGATGTCCACCACCGGGAGCGAGCGGGGGCTGAGTCTGCGGAGCCCCGGACGGTTCCTGGCGGCGGCCGACCGGTTGCTCGACCTGTGCCGTCTGCGCCCGGAACAGGCGGCGCCGCACCGGGACGCGGTGGCGGACGTGTGGATGCGGGCGGAGGCGTACCGGCTGTACACCTACCGGACGGTGACGCGGATGCGGGAGGGCAAGGAGAGCGGGCCGGAGTCCTCGCTGAACAAGGTCTTCTGGTCGGAACTGGACCTCGACCTGCACGACATCGCGCTGCGCGTGCTCGGCGCGGAGGCGGAGCGGTGCGGGCCGTGGCTGGACGGCTACCTCTTCGCGCTCGCCGGACCCATCTACGCGGGCACCAACGAGATCCAGCGCAATGTGATCGCCGAGCGGCTGCTCGGCCTCCCCCGGGAGCCCCGCCGATGAGACTCGCGCCCACGCCCGACGAACAGCTCTTCGCCCGCACCGCCCGCGAGCTGCTGGCGGCGCGCTGCACACCGGCCGGCGTGCGCGCCGGGTTCTCGCGGGACCGCTGGCGGGCGCTCGCCGGGATCGGGGCGACCGGGCTGCTGGTCCCCGAGGAGTACGGCGGCCTCGGTCTCGGTTCCGGTCCCGGTGCCGACGACTACGGTCCCGGCGGCCACGGTTCCGGCAGCTATGGTCCCGGCGGCCGCGGTTCCGGCAGGCAGCACCTCGGAGGGCAGCACCTCGACGAGCCGCCCCTGGGCGCGCAGGCGCTCGTCGCGCTCACCGAGGAGGCGGGCCGTGCCTGCCTGCCCGAGCCCTTGCTGGAGGCGGCGGTCGCGGCGGAACTGCTCGGGGGGCTGCCGGAAGGGGCGGATGTGCTGCGCGGGCTGGCGGAGGGCGCGGCGACCGTCGCCGTGTCCCTTCCCGCCCGGGACCCGGCGCCGGGACCCGTACCCACGTCCGCATCCGCATCCGTATCCGAACCAGCAGGTCAACCCGTTGTCGCGCACGCCGCCCACGCTGATCACGTGCTGGTGGTCACGGAAGACGGTGAGCTGCGGGAGGCGGGGGCCGGGCCGCGTACGCCCGTTGCTGGGGTCGACCCGAATCGGGGGCTGGCGCGTGTGGCGGAAGGTGGCGGGCGGGTGCTCGCGCGGGAGTGGGGGGAGGCGGCCGGGAAGGCGGCGCGGCTTGGGGCGATCGGGGCGGCGGCCGACCTGGTGGGCGCGGCGGCGGCGATGCTGGAGCGGACGGTGGATTACGCCAAGGGCCGCGTGCAGTTCGGGTCGCCGATCGGCGAGCGGCAGGCGGTGAAGCACCGGCTGGCGGACGTCCTGCTGGCCGTGGAATTCGCGCGGCCTGTGGTGGCGCGGGCGGCGTACGCGTACGACCACGGGCTGCCCAGTGCGGCGCGGGACGCGGCCATGGCGAAGGTCTTCGCGAACGAGGCGGCGGGGAAAGCGGCGCGCGGGTGCCTCCAGGTGCACGGTGCGATCGGTTATACCGACGAGTACGACCTCTCGCTCTGGCTGCGCCGGGTGTGGGCGCTCTCCGCCGCGTGGGGCGATTCCACCCGGCATCGCGCCGCCGTGGCGGCCGACCTCTTCGCGCCGGGCGGCCCGTCCCGGTCCTGCCCGCCGCGCTGAACCCGCCGCCCCAGGACCAAGCCGCGACCGACCCGGGACCGTCCTGGCACCAAGCCGCGACCGCCCCGCGCGGCCCCCGTCCACGGGCGCCTGCCCCGACTCGCCCGCCCCGTAAGGCACTTGGACGCCGCCGGTGCGCCACGTGCGTCCCATGCCTCCCTCCCGGACGCCTCGTTCGGCGCGCCGCGCGCCGGAGACGGTGCGAATGGCGGATGATAACGAGTTCGCTCTCCGGGCGTGTCGCGGCGGCCCCGGGTTCGCAACCGGCGCCCATCCCAGGAAGAATCAGGCCCGTACCCTGGCGCTTGGGCCGGTCGAACGGGGTACGGAGCGCGCAGAGCGGGCAAAGCAGTACAGGCGGGCGCAAGCGCTCGATCACGACAGCACGGCACGAGCACGGCGACAACGGCAGAGCGACCACAGCACGACAGCACGACAGCACCACAGCGCAACAGCACGACGGCAGAGCGACAACGGAACGACGGTACGGCGCGCAGCACGGGGTAAGGCCGCGACAGCGCGGGCAACGCGGGCACGGGGAGGTGGCAGGGCAGTGGTGGAGCAGCTTACGCAGCACGACCCGAGACGGATCGGCCCTTTCGAGGTGCTGGCGCGGCTCGGCGCCGGCGGCATGGGGCTGGTCTATCTCGCCCGCTCGGCTTCCGGCCGCCGCGTGGCGATCAAAACCGTGCGCGCCGAACTGGCCGAGGACCAGCTCTTCCGGGTCCGCTTCACGCGTGAGGTGGAGGCCGCCCGCGCGGTCTCCGGCTTCTACACCGCGGCCGTTGTCGACGCCGACCCCCGCGCCGCCGTCCCGTGGCTCGCCACCGCCTACGTCCCGGCCCCGTCGCTGGAGGAGATCGTCAACGAGGCGGGCCCGATGCCCGCACAGGCCGTACGGTGGCTGGCCGCCGGAATCGCGGAGGCGTTGCAGTCGATCCACGCCGCCGGTCTCGTGCACCGCGACATGAAGCCGTCGAACGTACTCGTCGTGGAGGACGGGCCGCGCGTCATCGACTTCGGCATCGCGTCCGGCGTCTCCAACACCCGCCTGACCATGACGAACGTGGCCGTCGGCACGCCCGCCTACATGTCGCCCGAGCAGGCCCGCGACTCCCGCAGCGTGCGCGGCGCGAGCGACATCTTCTCGCTCGGCTCCACCCTGGTCTTCGCCGCGACCGGCCACGCGCCCTTCCACGGCGCCAACCCCGTCGAGACCGTCTTCATGCTGCTGCGCGAGGGCCCCAATCTCCACGGCCTGCCGCCCGAGCTGCGCCCGCTCATCGAGTCCTGCATGCGGATGGAGGCGGACCGGCGGCCCACCCCCGCCGACCTCCAGGCGCAGCTCGCACCGCATCTGTACTCCACCGGCGGCGACGACACGGGTACGGCGTCGGCCTGGCTGCCGCCCGGCGCGGTCGCGTTGATAGAGCAGCGCCGCAGCGGACGGCCCGCCGTCGCCGCGGGCGGCAGCCGGGGCGCGCACGCCGCGGGCCCGCAACTGCCCGGCAACGCGCCGCCGCTCCCGCCGAACTCCCCGCCCCGGCCGCAGCAGCCGCCGAACAACGCACCGGCGCACGCGGGCGCGCCCGACGGCCGCGGCAACCACCGCGCGCCCGTACCCGTATCCGGCCCCGCGGCCGGACCCGCGGCGGGCCCCGGCTCCGGTCCCACATCCGGTCCCGCCTCCGCCGTTCCCGTACAGCTCGCCGGTTCCGCGCCGATCGGTCCCGGGATGCGGGTCGCGGACGCCGCGGACCACAAGGCGGGGGCCGCGCCCGGTACGGACTGGGTACGCCGCCGCGCGGGCGCGCACCGCGCGAACGCCAACGCGGGCGCCAACGCCGGTGCCGTGGCGAACGGCGGCGCGGCCCAGGCCCCCGCCGCCCTCCCGGCGCAGCAGGGCCAGCAAGCGCAGCAGGCTCCGCAGTCACAGCAGCAGTCACAACAGCAGCAGCAATCACAGCCGCAGTCGCAGCAGGCCCAGCACGGCGCCCAGTCGGGCCTCCAGTCCCAGGCCGCCGCTCCCGGCGAGTGGCGGCCGTGGCGTTTCCGCATGTCGAACGATGTGTGGGGCACCCCCGTCGTCTCCGGCGGACTCCTCTACGTCACCTCCTTCGAAGTGCACGCGCTCGATGTGGCCAGCGGGCGCCGCCAGTTCAAGACCCGCGACGTCGCCTGGACGATGGCCGTCGACGGCGGCCGTATCCACGCCTCCGACGGCCCCAGCCTCTTCGCGCTCGACGCGGTCGACGGCGGCGAGCGCTGGCGTACGGCGATCGACGGCTGGGTGTACGCGCTGCGCGCCGACTCCGGCACGGTCGTGACCGCCACCCGCGGCGGCGGCATCCAGGCATGGGACGCGGCGCGCGGCGGACTGCGCTGGGAGCGGTCGGGCGCCCAGACCGAATTCGAGTCCCCGGACTCCGGGCCCACCGTCCTCGGCCGCGCCGTCTACTACCAGGGCGGCGGCCACCTGCACGCCGTCGACTCCCTCACCGGCGCCGAGATGTGGTCGTACCCGGTCGGCGAACCCGGCGTCGCGGGCTCCGTGCCCACCCGGCCGGTCGTCGCGGACGGCATCGTGCACCTCACCGCCGGGACGCGGGTCGTCGCGCTCGACGCCCGCAGTGGCGCCGAGCGCTGGCATTTCGACGCCCCCGCCGTCATGTTCTCGCCGCCCGCGCACGTGCCGGGGCCCGGCGTCTCGGGCGGCGGCGTGTACGTCGCCGACCACCTCGGCACCGTCTACGCCCTCGATCCCGCCGACGGGCACGCGCGCTGGCGCGTCGCCACCGAGCCGCGGCAGTCGCTGGAACCCGTCATCGTCGCCAATGGTGCGCTGCACCTCGGCGCGGGGAGCGCGCTCTACACGCTGGACGCCGTCAGTGGCGCGCCGCGGTGGCGCTTCGCGGCGCAGAACGAGATCGTCGGCTCGCCCGCCGTGGCGGCCGGGCGGGTGCACTTCGGGTCCAAGGACCACTGTCTGTACACGGTCGACGCGGCCGGGGGGCAGTTGCGGTGGCGGCTTGAGACCGGCGGGGAGATCACCGGGTCGCCGGTGACGTCGGAGGGGGTGGTGTACGCGTGCTCGAAGGACCGGTGCGTGTACGCGCTCGACGCGACGAAGGGGACCGGGGCGACTTCGCGTCGGGCGTGAGCCCGTGGGCCCTCAAACGCCGGGCGGGCTGATGCCCTCAGGCGCCGGGCGGGCTGGTGGGCGGGGGTTGCGCGCCGCTGGGCAGGTCGTCGGTGCCGGGCCGGGGCACCTCCTCGAACTGCGTCTGCCTGGTCGTGTCGTAGGCGTCGTCCACTTGTCGACGCAGTTCTGCGGGGGCACCCCGCCCCGTCTCCTCCTCCTCGTAGCGGGGTTCGTCATACCGGCCGTACGTCGGCTCGTCGTACCGGGGCTCCTCGAATACCGGCGTTGCGCGGCGCGGCCGGTGGCGGCCGGGGAGGACGGCGGCGGCGAGGAGGAGCAGGAGGCCGGAGGCGAAGGCGGTGGCGACGCCGTAGTCGAGGCCGTTGCCGCCGGCGGTGAGGGAGCCGGAGGCTTGGCCCTGGCGGACCATCCAGAGGATGGTGATGCCGAGGACGAGGAGGGCGGCGAGGGCGAGGGTGAGGCGGGAGCGGAGGAGGACGCCCAGGAGGGTGAGGAGGGCGGCGAAGGCCATGGGGAGGAAGAGGGAGCCGAGGAGGGCCGCCTTGTCAGGCGTCACGCCGACCCCGGTGAAGAGGTCGTCGACCCGGATGCCGGAGCCATGGCGGCCGCCGTACCAGGCACGGAAGGGGCTCCAGACGGCGCCCGCCGCTCCGATGAGGGCGAGAAGCGACCCGACGACGGTGCGGAACATCTCGTGGTCGCCTCGCTTCGCTCGCTCAGCCCCCTCGGGGCCGACGCTACGCCGCGACCGTCGCACCCGCCACGTGAGCCGCGCTCACCTCAACCGGAAGGCGGCGGGCCCCCGGGCGCGCCCGGTGAACAGCTCCGCCTGCCGCTCCGGCGGCAGATTGCCGAGTGCGATGAGGTGCGGCGCGAGCGCGGTGGCGTGCGCGCGGGCCGCCTCCCGGGCCGACCACACGGCGCGCACGGTGCCCTGGACGGCCTCGGTCGGGTAGGAGGAGAGGACGGCGGCGGCGCGCAGGGCGGTGGCGAGGAGGTCGGGGCCGGGCACGACCTCGGAGACGAGACCGGTCTCGTAGGCCCGTCGGGCGCTCACCCGTTCGGCGGTGCCCATGAGGGACATGCGCATGGCCTCGCCGTAGGGCATGCGCTGCGCCATGAGGACGGACTCGTAGGCGCTGACCATGCCGTAGGCGGTGTGCGGGTCGAAGAAGGTGGCGTCTTCGGCGGCGATGAGGAATTCGGCCTCGCCCAGGAGGTAGAAGGCGCCGCCGCAGGCCATGCCGTTGACGGCGGCGACGACCGGCTTCCACAGGTCGTTGGCCTTGGGGCCCGCGGTGAGCAGGGGGTCGTCGACGCAGTACGGGGACGACGGCTGCGGTACGTCGAGGCCGCGGTCGACGCCGGTGCAGAACGCCCGGTCGCCCGCGCCGGTGAGGACCACCGTCCGTACCGCGTCGTCGAAGCGCAGGTCGCGCCACACCTCGCGCAGCCCGTCCACGCTCGCGCCGTCCAGGGCGTTGTGCCGCTCGGGCCGGTCGAGGGTGACGAGCGCGACCCCGTCACCGGCCTCCGTGCGCCGGACGCTCATGGCCGCTCCAGCAGCCAGCGCGGTACGACGACGCCGTCCGTGGCGGCCGGGTCGGGGAAGGCCACCTTCACGGCGGCGCCGATCCGCAGCCGCGCCGGGTCCACGGAGTCGAGGCGCGCGTCGGCGCGGGCGACGAGGTTGCCGACCAGCCGGATCCGGCCGCCCTCGGGGGTCGCCTCTTCGGCCAGCTCCACCACGATCACGTTGTACGGGGCCTGCTCGGCGTAGTCGGGCAGCAGCGGGGGGTGGGCGACGACGTACGACCAGATCCGGCCGCGTCCGCTCATCCGCTCCCAGCGGGACCCGAAGGACCGGCAGTACGGGCAGCAGGGGCGCGGCGGGAAGCGGAGCCGTCCGCAGTCGGCGCACGCCTGGACGCGCAACTCGCCCTGGCGCGCGTACTCCCAGAAGGGCGCGCCGTCCTCGTCGATGACCGGCAGCAGCATCGCGGCTGTCAACTCCTCAGCAGCAGAGCGGATGTGGGGACGCACTCTCCCGCCGTGACCAGGCAGGTGGCGGCGTCGGGGACTTGGGCGGTGGAGGTGCCGCGCAGTTGCCTGACGCCCTCGGTGATGAGGTTGAAGCCGTGGACGTACGCCTCGGACAGGCCGCCGCCACCGGTGTTGATCGGCAGCCGTCCGCCGGTCTCCAGGGCGCCGCCCTCGGTGAAGGCGGCGCCCTCGCCGCGTCCGCAGAAGCCGTAGCCCTCGAGGGAGAGCGGGATCAGCGGGGTGAAGGCGTCGTATATCTGGGCGACATCGACGTCCTGCGGCCCGAAGTCGGCCTGTTTCCACAGGTGTCGGGCGGCGGTCCAGGACGGTCCGGTGAGCGGGTCGTCGGTCCAGTAGTTGACCATGCCGTGGTGCTGGGCGGGCAGGCCCTGCGCGGCGGAGTGCACGTAGACGGGCTTGCGGCGGCAGTCGCGGGCGCGTTCGGCGGAGACCACGACGCAGGCCAGGGCCCCGTCGGTCTCCATGCAGTTGTCGAACAGGCAGAGCGGTTCGCTGATCCAGCGCGCGGTCATGTACATCTCGCGGGTCAGCGGGCGCTCGTACATCAGAGCGGCCGGATTCTGGTTGGCGCGGTTGCGGCAGGCGAGCGCCACATTGAACAAGTGGTCGCGGGTGGCGCCGTATTCGTGCATGTAGCGGCGGGCGAGCATGCCGATCTCGTCGGCCGGGCGGAGCAGACCGTACGGCCGGGACCACTGCGCCGGGATGGGGAGCTGGACGGTGGTGCTGCTCCACGGGCGCGGTCCCGAGCCGCGTTTGCGCGACCGCCAGGCGACGCCGACCGACGCCTGACCGGTGGCGACGGCCGCCGCGAGGTGCGCGACGGTCGCGCACGAACCGCCGCCGCCGTAACCGGACTTGGCGAAGAAGGTCACATCACCCGCGCCGATCGCCTTGGCCAGCTCGACCTCGTCGGTGTCCTCCATCGTGTACGAGGCGAAGCCGTCGACCTCGCCGGGGTCGATGCCCGCGTCGTCGAGCGCGGCGAGCACCGCCCGGCACGCGAGCGTCTTCTCCGACTCCGGGAGCGACTTGGCGAACGGTGTCTGGCCTATCCCGACGATGGCCGTCGCGTCTTTCAGGGCAGCGCCGCCCATGGGCACACACCTCCGCGGGTCCCCGGATGCACTGACGAACTGCTGACAGGTCGTCAGGCTACCGTTAATCTGACGGGTAGTCAGCTACGGGAGAGGACGTCATGGATGTGGACCTGCGGGACGACGATCCGCGCGACACCTCGTACGGCGACACCTCGTACGGCGACACCTCGTACGGCGACACCTCGCACGGCGACACCTCGTACGGCGACGCCTCATCCGAGGGCGGTGCCTTCAACGACGGTTCATCCACGGCCGGTTCACCCGCCGACGACCCCCGCGCCGACCTCCGCTGGGGCACCCTGCCCCGCCTGGTGCGCGCCGCCGCCCGCGCCCACGGCGAGCACGAGGCCGTCGTGGACGGCCGCACCCGCGTCAGCTACGCCGAACTCGGCGCCCGCGTCGAAAGTGCCGCCGCCGCGGCCGTCGCCTCGGGACTGCGCCCCGGCGACCGGGTCGCGATCTGGGCGCCCAACTCGCTGAACTGGATCGTCGCCGCGCTCGGCGCGGTCAGCGCGGGCGGCGTCCTCGTCCCGCTCAACACCCGCTTCAAAGGCGCCGAAGCGGCCTGGATACTCCAACGCACCCGCGCCAGGCTGCTGTTCGTCACCGGCACCTTCCTCGGCACGTCGTACGTGGCCGCGCTGCGCCGCGCTGCGGGAGAGGGCGACGGCGAGGGACCGCTGCCCGGCCTGCCGCACCTGCGTGACGTCGTCGTCCTCGGCGACGACGCGCCGCCCACCGGATTCCTGTCCTGGCACGGCTACGTGGCGGCCGGCGCAGACGTACCCGCCGCGACCGTACGCGCCCGCGCCGACGCCGTGGCGCCCGGCGACCCCTCCGACATCATCTTCACCTCGGGCACGACCGGACACCCCAAGGGCGCCGTCATCACGCACGCCCAGACGCTGCGCGTCTACGGCGTCTGGAGCGCGCTGGCCGGACTGACCGCGGGGGACCGCTACTTGGTGGTCAACCCCTTCTTCCACACCTTCGGCTACAAGGCGGGCGTCATCGCCTGCCTGATGCGCGGCGCCGTGATCGTGCCGCAGCCCGTCTTCGACGTGGACACCGTCCTCGCCAACATCGCCGCCGAGCGGATCTCCGTACTGCCGGGCCCGCCCACCCTGCACCAGTCGCTGCTCGACCATCCGGCGCGCGCCGCCCACGACCTGTCCGCGCTGCGGCTCGTCGTCACCGGGGCCGCGGTCATCCCGCTGGAACTCGTCGAACGGCTGCGCGCCGAACTGCGGATCGCCACCGTCCTGACCGCGTACGGACTCACCGAGGCGTCCGGCACCGTCACCATGTGCCGCAGGGGCGACCCCGCCGCGACCGTCGCCGTCACCTCGGGGCGCGCCATCCCCGACACGGAGGTACGGGTCGACGCCGCGCCCGGCGCGCCCGGCGAAGTCCTGGTCCGCGGCTACCACGTCATGTCCTGCTACTTCGAGGACCCCGAGGGCACCGCCCGCGCCGTCGACCCCGACGGCTGGCTGCACACCGGCGACATCGGCGTCCTGGACCCCGAGGGGAATCTGCGGATCACCGACCGCCTCAAGGACATGTACATCGTCGGCGGCTTCAACGCCTACCCGGCGGAGATCGAGCAACTGCTGCTGCGCCACCCCGACATCCGCGACGCCGCCGTCATCGGTGTCCCCGACCCCCGCCTCGGCGAGGTCGGCCGCGCCTACGTCGTCCGCCGCCCCGGCTCCACCCTCACCGCCGACGACCTCATCGCCTGGTCGCGCCGCGAAATGGCCAACTACAAGGTCCCGCGCGGCGTCCGCTTCGTCCCCGAACTCCCGCGCAACGCGGGCGGGAAGGTCAAGAAGAACGAGCTGCGTACGGCCGCGGACTGACCCGCGCGCGGCCCGGCCCCTGACGAGGCTTGATTTGCGAGGCCCCGGCCCGCGGAAGCGGACTGACCGCGGCGCCCCCTCCGCGCCGCGGTCAGTCTTTGGTGCGCCCCCGGGTGCGTGCTGTGGAACCCCCCGCAGTCACCCGGCCCCCCCTTGGGCGGCTTTCACCGGTCCCCCTCGGCCCCCACCGAGGTTCCCCGGTCCCCCGATCCCCCGTGTTCCCCTGTTGCCCCGTGCTGTTTTCCCCTGATCAACCCCGTGGGTCCCCCTGCGGTCCCCTTGGGGTCCTCCGCGGCCCCGCCCTCCCCAGAGCGGGGTACGGAAGCTACTTGGTGGTGCCGTCCGTGTGGAAGTTGTCCGGCTTGACGACGGGCTTCTTCGGCGTGAGGAGCCCGTCCGGAGCCGTCTGCTCGGTGCCGTCGGTGTGGAAGTTGTCCGGGTCGACCGGCGGGTCCGTCTTCGGAAGCTTCGGAACTTCGGTGCTCATGGTGCTCTCCCTGTGTGCTTGGGGACGTGCTGTCGTGAAAGCCCGCCCGGTGGCGACCCCCGTACACCACCGAGCGGGCAGCTCGTGCAGTGATGGAATCGTGGCATCCACCGATAATCAACTGATAAACGGGCGCGTTGAGCGAATCGACCTGGGCTTATACCGCGACAGAGGGGGATGATTCGTCCCCCAACAGGCGCCGTACATCGGCCGCTTCGGGCGAACCGAGCGCGGTGAAGACGGCCAGGGCGTCGTGCCAGCAGGCGTGGGCACGGACCGGCTGGCCCATGCCGTCGAGCGCGCTGCCGAGTACGGTCAGGGCGTTGGCGGTGCGCCACTCGCCGCCGACCTCGCGGAGGATGACGAGCGACTGCTCGGTGTGGGCGGCGGCCTGCCGCCAACTGCCGCCCGCGAGGTGAACCTTGGACAGCCGGAAGAGCGTCATGCCCTCCCAGAACTGCTGCCGCGCCTCCCGGAAGATGCCCAGTGCCTCGGTGAGGCAGCTCAACGCGTCGTCGAGGCGGCCCTCCGCGGTGAGCGCGATGCCCATCGCGTACAGGCCGTTGCCGAGCCGGAAGCCGGCGCCCAACTCGCGGTAGATCGCGACGACCCGTTCGGTCGCCGCCACCGCGGCGGCGATGTCGCCCAGTTCGATCTGCGCGCGGGAGAGATTGCTGAGCGCCGCCGCCTCGCCGTGCTTGTTGCCGTCGGCGCGGAAAGCCTCAAGGGCGGTGGTGTGGTACTCCGCGCACGCCTCGAAGCGCTGGCCCTGATGGGCGATGCTGCCGCGCAGATTGGGCGCGTAGCTCGACGTCATCGGGTCCTCGGCGGCCAGGCCGAGCACCAGGGCGCGCTTGGCCTCGGTCTCGGCCTCCTCGAACCGGCCCGACATCCGCAGGAGTTGGCCGAGCCAGATCCGCCCGCGCCCCTCCACCAGCGTGTCCCCGCAGTCGTGCGCCGTCGTCACCAGTGTCCGCGTCGCCTGCTCGTATTGCCGCGCGTAGACACCGGACTCCATCAGGTCCTGGGCGACCAGCAGCAGGTCGACGGCGCGGCGCATCGGGCCCTCGCAGCCGCCGTCCGCGGCCTGCTGGACGGCCGCCAGCAGATTCTGCGCCTCGGAGAAGAGCCATTCCAGGGCCTCGTCCGGGGCGCCGAAGGTCAGGCCGGAGTGCGCGGTGAGGGCGAGGTGGTCCAGGACGCGGTCGCCGGGGTTCTCCAACTCGTAGGCGCAGGAGGCCGAGGCGAGGTAGAAGTCCAGCACCCGCGACAGCGCCGCGCAGCGCTCCCGCGGTGTCTCGTCGCGCTCCGCGCACTCGCGGGCGTACAGGCGCAGCAGGTCGTGGAAGCGGTAACGGGCGGGCGCGGCGGACTCGATGAGGCTGATGTCGACCAGCGCCTCCAGCAGCTCCTCGGCCTCGTACGGGTCCAGGTCGAGGGTGGCCGCCGCCGCGTGCAGCGAGATGTCCGGGCCGTCGGCGAGCGAGAGCAGCCGGAAGGCGCGGGCCTGCGGCGCCGACAGGTGGCCGTAGCCGAGGGCGAAGGTGGCCTTCACCGCGAGGTCCCCGGCCCGCAGTTCGTCCAGCCTGCGCCGCTGGTCGGCCAGTTTGTGGGCGAGTACGGAGACGGTCCAGGTGCGGCGGGCGGCCAGCCGGGACGCGGCGATCCGGATGGCCAGCGGCAGGAAACCGCAGGCCGCGACGACGTCGAGGGCGGCCTGGCGTTCGCTGGTGACGCGCTCCTCGCCGACGATCCGGGTGAAGAGCTGGAGCGCCTCCTCCGGCGACATCACGTCGAGGTCGACCAGATGCGCGCCCGCCAGGTCGACCATCCGCACCCGGCTGGTGACCAGGGCGGCGCAGCCGGGGGTGCCCGGCAGCAACTGGCGGATCTGCGCGGCGTCGTAGGCGTTGTCGAGCAGCGCGAGCACGCGGCGGCCGTCGAGGGTGGAGCGGTAGAGCGCGGCGCGGTCGGCCAGCGACTCGGGGATCGCGGAGTCCGGGGTGCCGAGCGCGCGCAGGAACGAGCCGAGTACGGCCTCGGGTTCCGCCGGGCGCGGGTCGGTGCCCTGGAGGTCGACGTACAACTGCCCGTCGGGGAAGGAGTCGCGGGCCGCGTGGGCGACATGGACGGCGAGCGTGGTCTTGCCGACGCCACCGATGCCCGCGACGGCGGAGACCGCCATCACCCCGCTGCCCTGCGACGCCTGGGCCAGTTGCTCGCTCAGTTCCCTGACCACATTGCGGCGGCCGGTGAAGTCCGCGACGGTCGCGGGCAGTTGCGCGGGCCGTACGATCTCGGCCGGTCCGGCGGCGGAACCGGCCGGGGCGGCGAGCGAGGGGTCGGCCTCCAGGATCTTCTGGTGCAGGTCCTTCAGTTCGGCCGACGGGTCGATGCCCAGCTCTTCGGCGAGCAGACGGCGGGTGTCGGCGTAGACGCCGAGCGCCTCGGCCTGCCGGCCGCTGCGGTAGAGGGCCAGCATCAGCAGGGCGCGCAGCCGCTCGCGCAGCGGGTGTTCGGCCGAGACCGCGGTGAGTTCGGAGACGGCCTCGGCGTGCGCGCCCAGCTCCAGGTCCAGTTCGAGACGGGTCTCGATCAGGCCGAGGTGCCATTCGGCGAGCCGGTTGCGCTGCGTCTCGGCGTGCGGCCCCGGAAGCCCGGCCAGCGGCTCGCCGTGCCACATCTCCAGGGCGGTGCCCAGCAGTTCGCGGGCGCGGACCGGGTCGACGGCGCGCTGCTTGTCGGCCTCGGCGGCCAGCCGCTCCACGACGGCGCAGTCCAGCGCGTCGTCGGCGACCCGCAGCGAGTAGCCGCCGGAGTCGGTGACCAGGGCCTCGGGGCCGAGCGCCTTGCGCAGCCGGAAGGCGTACGAACGCAGCGCGGCGAGCGCGGTGTTGGGCGGTGACTCTCCCCAGACGGCGTCGAGCAGTTCCGACGCGGTCGCCGTGCGCCCGCCGCGCAGCAGCAGCGCGGCCAGCAAGGCGCGCTGCTGTGGTGCGCCGGTGACGATCGGCTCGTCGTCTCGCCAGGCGCGCACCGGACCGAGGACCGCGAACCGCAGGCTGTTGCCCGGTTCCGTCCTGCTTTCCATCTCTGCCCCCTGAACGTGGACCTGCTCATTGTGTACCCGCGCCTGGAGCGGCGCACTGCTTGTGCCAGCCTCCGGCGGTGGTCGGCCGCCGGGCGCTGATTGGTGCGTGACCCGATTATTCGCGAAGCCGGGCGCCCCCGCGGCCCGTCGCCCGCACGTATATCAATCGTTCATCGCCGGACGGAACAGTTGTCCGCATGGCGCACGGGACCGAGGGTTCGGCACCGTCCGTGCCAGTTTGCCGTGTCGGGCCGCCGGGGTCACCCCGTGCAAGGACCCGAACCGGACTTGCAGCAAAAGTTGGGCTGGAATTTGAGGTTCCGTCTGTGCGTGCGCGGAGGTTGTGCTGTGTGGGACTGGTCCATGCCGGTGTGTGTCCTGCGAAAGAACAGGTAGCGGGCGTTTCATGTGTGCTGAGTGCACGAGTCATGCGGCAGGTGCCGGTGAGCCGGACGGGCCGATCGGGTCACTGCCTGTCAGGCCGAGGCACCTGCCGTCGGCCGCCGGTTCCGAGCTGTTCCGGGCTCCGGTACGCGAGGTGCGCCCGGTGCGCCCGGCCGGATCCGTACGACGGATGCCGGCCCCGGCCGCGGGGCCCGCGATGAGCGGCGAGGGCCGCGAGCGGCCCGGCGGCGGGGGCGGCGGCAACGGCGGCACGCGGCGGCTCGGGGACGCCGGACGGCTGCCCGGCGAGTTGCTGCGCCGCCGCGCCGAGCGCGCCCCGCAGGCCGTGCCCGCGCTGCCGTATCCGCGGACGACCGTCAGCGGCACCGCGGGGTGCAGCTTCGCCGAACTCGACCGGCGGGCCCGCGCGGTGGCCGCCCGGCTCGGCAGCCTGCTGGCTCCCGGCGCGCGCGTGCTGCTCGCCTATCCGCAGGGCCCGGACCTCGCGGGCGCCTTCTTCGGCTGCCTGTACGCGGGGATGGCCGCGGTGCCGCTGGTGCTGCCGGGACCGGGCGCCAACGACGCGGTCTCCCGCGCGGTCCGCCGCTGCGACCCCGACCTGGTGCTGACCGGCTCCGACGGCTGGTCCGCGCTGGCCGTCGACCGCACCCGTACCCAGGTGATGGAGGCGGACGGCGTCCGCGTCGCGGGCGAGCCCGTGTGGCGGCTGGCGCAGAACTGGCGGCCGGTCGGCGTCCTGCGCAGCGCGCCCGCGTACCACCGCTACTACGACGACGGCGTGGTCGGCGGGCGGCTGGAGCCCGCGATGGCGCACGCCGATCTCACCGAGGTGATGGGGGAGTTGGCGCAGGCGGTACGGCTGGGCACCGACGAGGAGAACGTCGGCTGGATCGCGGCCGTGCACGGCGTGGAGGACGCGGTGTGGCGGATTCTGCTGCCGGTGCGGGTGACCGACTGACGTCCGCCGCAGCCGGGGAGCCCCGGAGGCCCGTAGTGCCAACGATGTGACGACACGTTAGCTGACGGATCGTCAGATCGGCGCTACCGTTGTGCCCATGGAGACCTTCCCGAAGATCATCTCGGTGGACGACCACACCGTGGAGCCCGGCAACGTCTGGCGGGACCGGCTCCCGTCGAAACACCACGACACCGCGCCGCGCATCGTGCGCGCGCCCCTGAAGGAAATGACCTTCCTCGGCGGCCGGTTCGCGCCCACGATGGGCGAGCCGGGGGACGAGGGACCGCTCGCCGACTGGTGGCTGTACGAGGGCCTGCGCCGCCCGCTGACCCGGCTCGACACCGCCGTCGGCTACTCGCGCGACGAGATCAGGCTCGAAGCGATCACGTACGAGCAGATGCGGCCGGGCTCGTACTCGGTGCCCGAGCGGCTGGCCGACATGGACGTCAACCATGTGCAGTCCGCGCTCTGCTTCCCCACCTTCCCGCGCTTTTGCGGCCAGACCTTCACCGAGGCCGAGGACCACGACCTCGGGCTGCTGTGCGTGCGCGCGTACAACGACTGGATGGTCGAGGAGTGGTGCGGCCCGCAGGCGGGCGGGCGGCTGATACCGCTGACCCTGATACCGCTGTGGGACGCCGAGTTGGCCGCCGCCGAGGTACGGCGCAACGCGGCGCGCGGCGTACGGGCGGTCTGCTTCTCCGAGATCCCGCCGCACCTCGGACTGCCGTCGGTGCACACCGACTACTGGGACCCCTTCTTCCGCGCCTGCGACGAGACCGGCACCGTCATCGCCATGCACATCGGCTCCTCCAGCCGGATGCCGTCCACCTCCGCCGACGCGCCGCCCGCGGTCGGCTCCACCATCACCTTCGCCAACTGCTGCTTCTCGATGGTCGACTGGCTGATGTCCGGCGCCCTCGAACGCTTCCCGAACCTCAAGATCATGTACGCCGAGGGGCAGATCGGCTGGATCCCGTACATCCTGGAGCGCGCCGACGTCGTCTGGGAGGAGAACCGCGGCTGGGGCGGGGTCGCCGACAAGGTGCGGCGCCCGCCGTCCGAGACCTTCGCCTCGCACGTCTACGGCTGCTTCTTCGACGACGCGGTCGGCCTGCGCAATCTCGACGCGGTCGGCGTCGGCAACGTCCTCTACGAGACGGACTACCCGCACTCCGACTCCACGTGGCCCACGTCGCGCGAGGTCGGCGAGGCGCAGATGGGCCACCTCTCCCAGGACGTGGTGGAGCGGATCGTGCGCGGCAACGCCATCGACCTGCTCGGCCTGACCCCCGACGGCCTGTGGCCCGGGCCCGGTTCGAGCGCCGGGCCGGTCCCGGGACCCGGCGCGGGGGCGTAGGCCATGGGCGTCCCGCGCGTGCTGCCGCCAGGGCGGCTCTCCTACGGCATGCAACTCCCCGTCCAGTCGCAGAGCACGATGTACGCCGAGGGCTGGGAGGCCGACGCGGGCCCGGCCGAACTCGCCGCCGTCGCCCGCGCCGCCGACCGGCACGGCTTCGCGTACGTGGCCGTCTGCGACCACATCGCGGTGCCGCGCAGGCTGGCCGCCGCGATGTCCACCACCTGGTACGACCCGGTGGCCACCCTCGGCTATCTCGCCGCCGTCACCGAACGCGTGCGGCTGCTCAGCCATGTCGCCGTCGTCGGACTGCGGCACCCGCTGGCCACCGCCAAGCAGTACGCGACGCTCGACCGGCTCTCCGGCGGGCGGCTGATCCTCGGCGTCGGGGCCGGGCACGTGGTCGAGGAATTCGACGCGGTCGGCGCGGACTTCGCCGGGCGCGGCGGCGTGCTCGACGAGACCATCGACGCGCTGAAGGCGGCGCTCGGCGAGGACGAGTTCCCCGAACACCACGGCGAGCGCTACGACTTCGCCGGACTCGGGCAGCGGCCACGCCCGGTGCAGACGCCCCGGCCGCCGGTCTGGGTCGGCGGCTCGTCACCGGCCGCCGTCCGCAGGGCCGCCCTCAGGGGTGACGGCTGGCTGCCGCAGGGCGACCCGCGCGACCGGCTGCCGGGCCAGATCGACCGCGTCCGGCGGCTGCGCGCCGAGGCCGGGATCGCCGACCCGATCGAGATCGGCGCGATCGCGGAACCGCTCTACGTCGGCGAGCCCGGCTGGCACGTCGGCCGGTACACCCTGCACGGCGAGCCGGACGCGCTCGCGGAGAGCCTGCGCGCCTACCGGGCCATGGGCGTCGACCAGATCCAGGTGCGCTTCCGCAGCCGGGGCGTGGCCGAACTCCTCGACCAGATGGCGGCGTTCGCCGCCGATGTGGCACCGCACCTCGACACGTGAGGCCCGTTGCCCCCCGTTGACCCCCCGTTGTCCCACCACCCCCGGAGGCCCGGATGGGCAAGCTCGACGGCCGTACCGTCCTGATCACCGGCGCCGCGCGCGGCCAGGGCGAGCAGGAGGCCCGGCTCTTCGCCGCGGAGGGCGCGCGCGTGCTGCTCGCGGACGTGCTGGACGACCAAGGCGCGGCGCTGGCCGAGGAGATCGGCGACGCGGCCCGCTACACCCGGCTCGACGTCGGCAGCGAGGACGACTGGACGGCGGCGCTGGCGTACGCCGACGAGCAGTTCGGCGGCCTCGACGGACTGGTCAACAACGCCGGGATCCTGCGCTTCAACGCGTTGGCGAACACCCCGCTGGAGGAGTACCTCCAGGTCGTCCGGGTCAACCAGGTGGGCGCCTTCCTCGGCATGCGGGCCTGCGCGCCCGCGCTGACCGCCGCGGGCGGCGGCACGATCGTCAACACCGCGTCGTACACGGCGCTCAGCGGCATGGCACTGCTCACCTCGTACGCGGCGACGAAGGCGGCGATCGTCGCCATGACGCGGGTGGCGGCGCTGGAGCTGGCGCCGCACGGGATCAGGGTGAACGCGATGTGCCCCGGCGCCGTGGACACCCCGATGGCCAATCCCGCGGTGCTCGACCCGGCCGCCGACCAGGAGGCGATGGCGGCGGCCACCGCCCGCTTCTACCGCAAGCTGCTGCCGCTGGGCCGGATGGGCCGGGCCGACGAGATCGCCAGGCTCGCGCTCTTCTTGACCAGTGAGGACTCCTCGTACGTCACCGGGCAGCCGTTCGTCATCGACGGCGGCTGGCTGGCGGGAGTCGCGGCGCTCTGAGTCCGCCGTCGAGCGTATCTGACGGTCCATCAGCTATTGACGCCCCACCGTGCCGGTGGAAGAGTCGGATCAGATCTGACGGAGCGTCAGAAACCGGAGGATGGTGACCCCTTGGAATTCGGGCTCTTTGTACAGGGATATGTGCCCGCCGCGCGGGCCAAGGCCGACCCCGAGGCCGAGCACCACGCGCTGATCGAGGAGACCGAGTACGTCATCCAGGCGGACCGCTCCGGCTTCAAGTACGCCTGGGCCTCCGAGCACCACTTCCTGGAGGAGTACTCGCACCTGTCGGCCAACGACGTCTTCCTCGGCTATCTCGCCCACGCCACCGAGCGCATCCACCTCGGCTCCGGCATCTTCAACCCGCTCGCGCCGGTCAACCACCCGGTGAAGGTCGCCGAGAAGGTCGCCATGCTCGACCATCTCTCCGGCGGACGCTTCGAGTTCGGCTCGGGGCGCGGCGCGGGCAGCCACGAGATCCTCGGGTTCATGCCGGGCATCACCGACATGAACCACACGAAGGAGATCTGGGAGGAGACCATCGCGGAGTTCCCCAAGATGTGGCTCCAGGACGAGTACCCCGGCTTCAGCGGCAAGCACTGGTCGCTGCCGCCGCGCAAGATCCTGCCCAAGCCGTACGGCCGCTCCCACCCGGCGATGTGGTATGCGGCCGGCTCGCCGCCCTCGTACGCGATGGCCGCCCGCAAGGGCCTGGGCGTGCTCGGCTTCAGCGTGCAGAAGGTCTCCGACATGGAGTGGGTCGTCGAGTCGTACAAGTCGGCGATCGGGCAGGCCGAGCCGGTCGGCGACTTCGTCAACGACAACGTGATGGTGACCTCGACCGCCATCTGCGCAGAGACCACCGAGAAGGCGCGGCAGATCGCCGTCGGCGGCGGCCTCAACTACCTCCAGTCGCTGCTCTTCCGCTACCACGACACCTTCCCGCGCCCCGACGGCATCCCCGTCTGGCCCGAGCTTCTCCCGGACTACACCGAGGAGTTGATCGATCTGCTCATCTCCGAGGAGCTGATGATCTGCGGCAACCCCGACGAGGTGCTGGCGCAGTGCAAGCGCTGGGAGCAGGCGGGCGCCGACCAGTTGACCTTCGGGCTGCCGATCGGCATCGGCTACGAGGACACGATGAACACGATCAAGCTGATCGGCGAGCACGTCATACCCGTCATCGACACCGACCCGGTGCACCGCACGACCCGGTTCCGGCAGGCGGCGGCGTAACGCGACCGGGCGGCACGCACCAGCGCGACGTACGAGAGGAGCACACCCGTGTTCGACCATGTGATCAAGGGCGCCACCGTGGTGGACGGCACGGGCGCGCCCTCCCGTACCGCCGACGTGGCGCTGCGCGGCGGCCGGATCGCGGCCGTCGCCGAACCCGGCGGCCTCGGCGAGAGCGGGCGCTCCCAGGAGGACGCCACCGGCCTCGTCCTGACCCCCGGCTTCGTCGACCCGCACACCCACTACGACGCCCAGCTCTTCTGGGACCCCTTCGCCACGCCCTCGATGAGCCACGGCGTGACCACCGTCGCGGGCGGCAACTGCGGCTTCACGCTCGCGCCGCTCCACCCCGACCGGCCCGAAGACGCCGACTACACCCGGCGGATGATGTCCAAGGTCGAGGGCATGTCGCTGGCGGCGCTCGAAGAGGGCGTCGACTGGACGTGGTCGTCCTTCGGCGACTACCTCGACGCCCTGGAGGGGCGGATCGCCGTCAACGCCGGTTTCATGGTGGGCCACTGCGCGCTGCGCCGCCATGTCATGGGCGCCGACGCGGTCGGCGGACAGCCCACGCGGGACCAACTCGACGCCATGCTGCGGCTCTTCCACGAATCCATGGAAGCCGGCGGCTGGGGCCTTTCCACCACGCAGTCCAGTACGCACTCCGACGGCGACGGACGGCCGGTCGCGTCCCGGCACGCCCGGCCGGACGAACTCCTGGCCCTGTCACGGGCGGTGGGCGAACACGAGGGCACCCAGATCGAGGCCATCGTGGCGGGCTGCCTCGACCAGTTCGCGGACGAGGAGATCGACCTGCTCGTGGAGATGAGCGCCGTCGCCGGGCGCCCGCTCAACTGGAACGTCCTCACCATCGACGCCGCCGTCCCCGAACGCGTCCCGCGCCAGCTCCTCGCCTCGGAGCGGGCCCGCAAGGCGGGCGGCCGGATCGTCGCCCTCACCATGCCGATCCTCACCCCCATGAACATGTCGCTCGGCACCTTCTGCGCCCTCAACCTCATCCCCGGCTGGGGCGACATCCTCGCCCTGCCCGTCCCCGAACGCATCGCGCGGCTGCGGCAGCCCGCCGTACGCGCCGAGATGCTGCGCCGCGCCACCAGCCCCGAGGCCGGGGTCTTCCGCCGCCTCGCCGACTTCGGCCGCTACGTGATCGGCGACACGTACAGCGACGCGAATCAGGGGGTGTCGGGGCGGGTCGTCCGCGACATCGCGGCCGAACGCGGGCAGGAACCCTTCGAGACGATCGTCGAGATCTGCGCCAACGACCGCATGCGCACGGTGCTCTGGCCGATGCCCACCGACAACGACCCCGACTCCTGGGCGCTGCGCCGCCGCACCTGGGACCACGAGGACGTCATGCTCGGCGGCTCCGACGCGGGCGCCCACCTCGACCGGATGTGCGGCGCCCCGTACACCACCCGCTTCCTCGGCGACTGCCTGCGCGGACGCCAACTCCTCCCGCTGGAACGCGCCGTCCGCATGCTCACCGCCGACCCCGCCCGCCTCTTCGGCCTGCGCGGCCGAGGCGTGATCACCCCGGGCAACGCCGCCGACCTCGTCCTCTTCGACCCCGAACGCATCGACGCGGGCCCCGCCACCCTCCTCCACGACCTCCCCGGCGACAGCCCCCGCCTCGACTCCCGCGCCACCGGCATCCTCAGCGTCCGCGTCAACGGCGTCGAGACGATCCGCGACGACACCGTCACCGGCGCCGTCCCCGGCACCGTCCTGAGATCCGGCCGCGACACGGCAACCGTCCGAACCACCCCCTGAGCGGCGGAGGACCGCGGGGCCGGTGCCGTGCTGGGCGCTGCCGTGCTGGGCGCTGCGCGGGCGGGGCGTCGCGCTCACCCCGCTGGAGGCGGACGATGAGGTACGGCCGCCGGTCCGCGTCGGTCGTCGCGTCGGTCGTCGCGTCGGTCGTCCCGTCGGTCTTCGCATCCGTCGTCGCGTCGGACTCCGGTCCTGGGCCCCGGGCCCGGGGGGACTGACAGACTGGCGCGTACGCGCGGCATTCGCGGCACCCCTGGCTCCAGCCCTCCTGCCCCCGTGCGCCGAGATCGGAGCGAAGTGATGAAGGCGGCCCGTTTCAGCCGGTTCGGGGGACCCGAGGTCCTGGAGATCGTGGACCTTCCCGATCCGCACCCGGGCCCCGGCCGGATCCGTATCGCGGTACGCGCGGCGGGACTCAACGCGAGCGACTGGAAGAAGCGGAAGGGCCTCATGGACGAGGAGCTTCCGCAGACCCTGGGGTACGAGGCGGCGGGCGTCGTCGACGAGGTCGGCGAAGGGGTCACCGATGTGGCCGTCGGCGACCGCGTGTTCGGCCTCTGCGCCGAGGGCGCCGCGCAGGCCGAGCTGGCGGTGCTCTCCTTCTACGCGCCGATCCCGGCGTCGCTCGACTTCGCCGGGGCCGCCGCGCTGCCGTCCGCCGTCGAGACGGCGGCGCGCGGCCTGGACCAGCTCGGCGTCCGCGGCGGCACCGTCCTGATCAACGGCGCCTCCGGGAGCGTCGGCGCCGCCGCCGTGCAGCTCGCCGTGGCGCGCGGCGCCCGCGTCATCGGCACCGCGAGCCCGGCCAACCACGACTTCCTCCGCTCGCTCGGCGCCGAACCCGTCTCGTACGGCGACGGTCTCTCCGACCGCGTCCGCGCGCTCGCCCCCGACGGCGTGGACACCGCCCTCGACGTCGCCGGGAGCGGCGCCCTCCCCGAACTCATCGCCCTCGCGGGCGGCCCCGGCCACGTCGTCACCCTCGCGGACTTCCTCGGCGCCCGCGAGCACGGCGTCACCTTCAGCCGCGGTGACAGCGGCCGGGCCCTCTACGTCCTCACCGAGATCGGCCCGCTGATCGAGGCGGGCCGCTTCTCGCTGCCCGTCGCCCGGACGTTCCCCCTCGCCGACATCGCACAGGCGCACCGCCTCAGCGAGGAGGGCCACGTACGGGGCAAGATCGTGCTGACGGTCAACGCCGCGTAGCCGCCCGCGCGGTTCACGCCGTGCCAAGTGCGTGCGACTCACGGTCAACTCCCGCTCGGCGGGGGCGCCTTAGCCTTCCCGTACGAGGTGTCACCCCGACGTGTCACGCACAGAAGCGGAGCTGCCGTGTTCGCCGCCTATCTGACGGTCACCATCCTCGGCGCCCTCTTCAACGGCGCCGCCGCCGTCACCTACCTCATCGGCCACGAATACCCCAAGACCCAGGCCGACATGAAGGGCCTGCCCCGCAAGTGGGTGCCCGTCCTCGGCGCGTTGCTCGCCGCCGGCACGGTCGGCCTGCTGGCCGGGCTCGCCGTCCCCGTCCTCGGCACCCTCGCCGCCTGCGGCCTCATCCTCTACTTCATCGGCGCCGTCACCGCCCACCTCCGCGTCGGCTCCCGCGACATCCTCGGCGGCATCGTCTTCCTCGCCACCGCGGCAGCCGCCCTGACCCTGGGCCTCGCCCACCACGGCGCCTGGTAGTCCTCCGAGCGTGACGGTGCCGTCGGGGTTTCGGGAGGCCGACGGCCAGTAAGGGCGTACCGCGTACCGGACGCGCTCAGTGATGCGCCGATAACGCTCTGGATTTGAGCCGTTCACTGAAGCTAGGCTGCCGGGAGGGGGAACTGCGACCGTTTGGCCGGGCAGTGCTCGGCCGGGGAGGGACGGGCCGACGCGATGGAACTCGACCGAATCTTCGATCAGCGGAGAACATCACCCGTTACCGTGGGTGACGTATTCGTCGATCGTGTCCGCTATGTGACGGCGTTCGAGGAGGCGTTGCGGGGGCTGCGAGACCATCCCGCCGCTGCCGGTTCGTCGGCGCCGCCTCGGCACAATGTCCTCGTCCTCTACGGGTTGGGCGGAATCGGGAAGTCGACGCTGTCCCGGCAGTTGGAACGGCGATTACGCGAAGGGGAATTGGACGGGGCGTCGGCGGACGGTCCTGAACGGCGCGTGACCTGCCGGATCGACCTGGAGGACAGCTCCCTGGCCGATCTGGAGACCGCGGTGATCGCCGTGCGGGGCACGCTCGGTGAGGTGATGCGTTCCTGCCCCGCATTCGACTTGGCCTTCGCCGTGTACTGGCGGCGCTGCCATCCGGGTGTCCCTCTCGAGGCCGCGATAGCGCGGAATTCCTCGCTCGGCAGGCTCGGTGAATCCCTGTCGCTGGCCGAACAGTTGGACGGCACACTGGATGCGCTGCTCGGCCCGATACCCCTCGCGGGTGTGGCCCGGCGGGCCGCGGGAATTCTGGTGGGCAGGATCCGCGAGCATCTGCGCAAAGACCGGCTGCTCGCAGAATGTCCCGGATTCGCCGAACTGCTGGATGTCGAGTCGCCTGCGGACATGCTGCCGTTCCTGCCGGCTCTCCTGTCCTGGGATCTGGCCGAGTACCGCCGTAGGAAATCCCTGGACGTCGTCATCTTCTTCGACACGTTCGAGCGGGTCGACGGGAGGCGCCGGGAAGCGGGTGGGCTCGAGGACCGGTTGGCCCGGCTGGTCTACCTGATGCCGAACGTACTGTTCCTCATCACGGGGCGGAACCGGCTGACCTGGGGCGACGGTCATCACCCGGCCATCCACTACTCGGGGCCCAACTACTGGCCGAGTCTGGTCACCGACCCCGGCACGCTTCCGGCCATGCAGCACCGGCTGTCGGGGCTCGAGGAGGACTACGCCGACACCTACCTGCGGCTTCGCCTGACCAGGGACGGGGAGCCCGCCATTCCGGCACCGTTGCGGCGTCGGATTGTCGACGCGGCAGGCGGGGTACCGCTGTATCTGGAATTGTCGGCCGAGTATTTCGACCAACTGAGCGCGGAAGGCCGCGTCCCCGCGGTGGAACAATTCGGAGGGACTTTCGCCGAGATGGTGATCCGTGTGATGCGTGATCTGTCCGCGCAAGAGCGCGCGCTTCTGCGGGCCGCCTCTCTCGCCGAGCGCTTCGACGCCGACGTGCTGAGGGCGGCGGTCCCGAGCGTGGCGGACGCCGTCGTACGGCGATTCCTCGAACGCCCCCTGGTGCAGAGCGATTCGTCGAGGTGGCTGACACACACCGTGGACGAGTACGTCCGCAACGCCGTCCGTCTCCACGACGGGAACACGGACGACGCCTGGTCGCAGGAGGAGTGGCGCGGCGCGGCCGAACGAGTCCTGGAACACCTCCGGGATCGGCTGCGCGGCGGGGTCAGAAATCCGACGTCGACCGACAGGAGCGAACTGGGCGAGGGCTTCACCACCGCCGGGCTCCTCACACTGAACACGAGCCGTGTCCCCGACTGGTTGTACGACCTTGCCTACGGTGTCGACCTGTGCGGCCTCGGGGCGGTGCTCACCGGGACCCGGAACTGGCCTGTGCAGTCCGGCAGTCACCCCGCCGGAGCGTTGGCGCTCACCTGCCAGGGGATGGCCGCGCGCAGCGCTGGCGACCGCACAGCGGCCCTGTCGCTGACCGAGGCGGCGCTGGCCCATCCGGGTCTCGGACCGTACCAACGCCTCTTCATCTCGCACCGGTTGGCCAAGACGCTGGAGGAGTTCGGCCGGTACGCCGAGGCGGAACGGCTGACCGCCGAGGTCGCCGCCGAGCCCGGACCCCTGCGGGAGAACGCGGAGAAGGACCTGGCCTGGATCCAATGGCTCCGGGGGGACGGACGGCGGCTCCAGACCTGGGCGCTGCCCCACTGCGACAGCCCTCTGGGCTTCCGCCGCGCGCAGTCCCAGGATCTCCTGGGCCAGTTCAGTTTTCTGCAGGGGGACTTCGCGGCGGCCGAGAGATATCTCCGCAAGGTGGCTGACGACGCCGAACTGGCCGCCGCGGGCATGTCCCGCGACACCAGCTACCGCCACCTGGGCATGGTGCTGTCGCTGGCCCGTCCGCTGGACGCCGAGACGGTGCTGGAGCACGCCCATGAGGTCAACCAGGACGTCGGAACGCCGGTCGGTGTGGCGCAGACGCTGATCTGGCGGGCGGCGGCACGCGTCGGGCGCGAACCGGCCGCGGAGGTATTGACACTTCTGACGAACGGTGAGGAGATGCTGGCGCGCAGCGGTGGCGGCGCCGACCGGTGGATGGTGCTGACCGTGAAGCTGTTCCTCGCCGCCGTCGAAGGCACGGACGCCGAGGTCCTCGCCGCGGGGCAGGAGCTGATCAGCCATGTGGAGGAACAGGACTGTCACCCCGGCCTCGGGGAGATCGCCCAGCGCTGGCTGGAGGTACGCGGCCTCGACGCCGCCGTTCCCCGGCGGGAGTTCTGGACGGACCGGGACCGGTCACTCGCGGCCTGGGAGAAAGTCCTCACCGACCGGCGCGGTCTCAGGGCCGCCACCTCGGACGGCTGAGATGTACGTTCACACCCGGTATCCGTCGACAATCCACCGGAGGTGCCCGTGCGGATCGCCGTCACGATCTTCCTGACCGATCAGACCATCGGGCCGGTGCGGCTCGCGCGGGAGTTGGAGCAGCGCGGGTTCGCCGGGCTCTATCTGCCGGAGCACACGCACATTCCGGTGTCGCGGGCGACGCCGTATCCGGCGGGGGAGCCGCTGCCGGAGGAGTACGGGCGGACGCTGGACCCGTTCGTGGCGCTCAGCGCGGTCGCGGCGGTCACCGAGCGGCTGGAGGTGGGGACGGCGATCACGCTGGTGGCGCAGCGCGACCCGGTGGTGCTGGCGAAGGAGATCGCGACGCTCGACCACCTGTCGGGCGGGCGGTTCACGCTGGGGGTGGGCTTCGGGTGGAATGTGGAGGAGGCCGCCGACCACGGGGTGGACTGGCGGCGCCGCCGCGAGCTGGTACGGGACCGGATGGCGGCGATGCGCGCGCTGTGGGCGGCCGAACCCGTCGCCTATGCGGGCGAATTCGCGTCCGTGCAGGCCAGCCAGGCGTATCCGAAACCGGCGGGCGGCCGGGTGCGCACCCTGGTGGGCGGCGCGGCGGGCCCGAAACTCTTCAGCCATGTGACGGATTACGCGGACGGGTGGATGCCGATCGGAGGCGGCGGTCTGGGTGAGTCGCTGCCCGGACTCCGGGCCGCGTGGCGGGAAGCGGGCCGCGGGGAGAAGGGCCCGGAGGTGGTGCCGACGGCCGTACGCCCGGACGCGGGCAAGCTCGCGTACTACCGCGACCTCGGCATCGAGGAGATCGTCGTCCAGCTCCCGCCGGCCGGGACCGACGAGGTGCTGCGGGCGCTCGACGACTACGCGCAGTATTTGTAGCCGGAGTATTCCTCGGACGGTCCGATCTCCGGGTGATATTGCCGACAGGGGGATCGGGCCGAAGACGGCCTGAGCCCCCAGCGAATTGTCGGCGGGGCCGCCTATCCTCGGAGAATGACTTCGCCGACGCCCACCGCCAATGCCATGCGCCGCGCCCTGCACCGCGCGGACGAAGGTGTCGCCCTGGACACGGGCGAGGCCGCCGTCCTGCTGCAAGCCCGTGGCCAGGACCTGGCCGGACTCGCGGGCACCGCGGCCCGGCTGCGGGACGCCGGCCTCGAAGCGGTGGGACGGCCGGGCGTCATCACGTATTCGCGGAAGGTCTTCATTCCGCTGACCCGGCTGTGCCGGGACAAATGTCATTACTGCACATTCGTGACCGTGCCCGGCAAGCTGCGCCGTGAAGGGCACGGCATGTACTTGTCGCCCGACGAGGTGCTGGACATCGCCAGGCGCGGCGCCGAAATGGGCTGCAAAGAAGCGCTGTTCACCCTCGGCGACCGCCCCGAGGAGCGCTGGCCCGAGGCGCGCGAGTGGCTGGACGCGCACGGCTACGACGACACGCTGGCGTACGTACGGGCCATGTCGGTGCGGGTGCTGGAGGAGACGGGCCTGCTGCCGCACCTCAACCCGGGCGTGCTGAGCTGGACCGACCTCCAGCGGCTCAAGCCGGTCGCGCCGTCCATGGGCATGATGCTGGAGACGACCGCCACCCGCCTGTGGTCGGAGCCGGGCGCCCCGCACTACGGTTCGCCGGACAAGGAGCCCGCCGTACGGCTGCGGGTCCTGGAGGACGCGGGCCGGTCCAACGTGCCGTTCACCACCGGCATCCTCATCGGCATCGGCGAGACGTACGAGGAGCGCGCCGAGTCGCTCTTCGCGATCCGCAGGACCGCCCGCCGCTACCACGGCATCCAGGAAGTGATCATCCAGAACTTCCGCGCCAAGCCGGACACCGCCATGCGCGGCATGCCGGACGCGGAGCTGGAGGAGCTGGCGGCGGCCATCGCGGTGGCCAGGATCGTGCTCGGCCCGTCCGCCCGCATCCAGGCGCCGCCGAATCTGGTGGACGGCGAGTACGCGCGCTTCATCGAGGCCGGCATCGACGACTGGGGCGGCGTCTCCCCGCTCACCCCCGACCACGTCAACCCCGAGCGCCCGTGGCCGCAGATCGACGAACTGGCCGCCCGTACGGCCGAGTCGGGCTTCGCGCTGCGCGAACGCCTCACCATCTACCCGGAGTTCGTCCAGCGCGGCGAGCCCTGGCTGGACCCGCGCCTGATCCCGCACGTCACGGCGCTCGCCGACCCCGCCACCGGTCTGGCGGACGAGGACGCGCCGGTCGTGGGCCGCCCGTGGCAGGAGCCGGACGAGGGCTTCACCTCGGCCGCCACGGGCCGCACCGACCTGCACCGCACGATCGACACCGAAGGACGTACGGCCGACCGCCGCGACGACTTCGACGAGGTGTACGGCGACTGGGCCGAACTGCGCGAGCAGGCCGCGCCCGGCATGGTCCCCGACCGGGTGGACGCCGACGTCAAGCAGGCCCTGTCGGTGGCCGCCGACGACCCGACCCGGCTCACCGACGCCGAGGCGCTGGCCCTGCTGCACGCGGACGGCCCCGCCCTGGACGCGCTGTGCCGGATCGCGGACGACCTGCGGCGCGCGGTCGTCGGCGACGAGGTGACGTACATCGTCACCCGCAACATCAACTTCACCAACGTCTGCTACACCGGCTGCCGTTTCTGCGCCTTCGCGCAGCGCCGCACCGACGCCGACGCGTACACCCTCTCCCTCGACCAGGTCGCCGACCGCGCCGAGCAGGCCTGGCAGGTCGGCGCCACCGAGGTGTGCATGCAGGGCGGCATCCACCCCGACCTGCCCGGCACCGCCTATTTCGACATCGCGCGCGCGGTCAAGGCCCGCGTCCCCGGCATGCACATGCACGCCTTCTCGCCGATGGAGGTCGTCAACGGCGCGACGCGCACCGGCCTGTCGATCAGCGACTGGCTGGCCGCCGCCAAGGAAGCGGGCCTGGACTCCATCCCCGGCACCGCCGCCGAGATCCTGGACGACGAGGTCCGCTGGGTCCTCACCAAGGGCAAGCTGCCCACCGCCACCTGGATCGAGGTCGTCAAGGCCGCCCACGCGCTGGGCATACGGTCCTCGTCCACCATGATGTACGGCCACGTCGACCAGCCCCACCACTGGCTCGGCCACCTCCGGCTGCTCGCGGAGATCCAGAAGGAGACCGGCGGCTTCACCGAATTCGTCACCCTCCCCTTCATCCACACCAACGCCCCGGTCTACCTCGCGGGCATCGCCCGCCCCGGCCCGACCGCCCGCGACAACCGGGCCGTCACCGCCATGGCCCGCCTGCTGCTCCACCCGCACATCACCAACATCCAGACCAGTTGGGTCAAGCTCGGCGCGGACGGCGCCGCCGAAATGCTCCGCTCCGGTGCCAACGACCTCGGCGGCACGCTGATGGAGGAGACCATCTCCCGTATGGCGGGATCCAGTTACGGCTCCTACCGCTCCATCCGCGACCTCGTCGCCATCGCCGAGGCCGCGGGCCGCCCCTCCCGCCAGCGCACCACCCTCTACGGTCAGGTCCCCGAAGAGCGCATCACCACCGGTCTCGCCTCCGACGGCCACCTCCCCGACCTCCTCCCGGTCCTGGGCGACTGACGCCCGCCGCGCACCTGAGGGGTGAATTCGCACCACCGTCATGGCCGCGTTTCACCGTGTTCCGGTGCGGGGAGTGCGGGGGTGGTGGAGTCCTGTGGGATACACGGGACCTGAGACACCCTTGGGGGAGCAGTGGCGTGGAGCGGGCGGGCGGGCGTGGCCCTGGCGGTCGCGGCGGGGGTGCTCGCCGGGGGACTGGCGGGGGCGTCGGCCGTCGCGGCGGACAGCGGCACCGGCGGCGGGCCGCCGTACGAGCGGGTGGAGCGGCTCGGGCCGGGCGTGGAGTACCGGGAGTTCTCGGCGGCGGCCTCGCGGGGGACCGTGCACGGGCATGTGCTGGCGGTGGATCTGCGCGAATCGCGTACGCGGCTCGACCTGTTGACGCCGGGGTCGGTGGCGGCGCGGCAGGCGGTGTCGGGGCTCGCCGACGACCGGCAGGCGGTGGGCGCGGTGAACGGCGACTTCTTCAATATCACCGAGGACCAGCACCCCGGCGTGGCGCCGACCGGCTCCTCGGTGGGCCCGGAGATCGGTTCCGGCCGGGACCTCAAGGCCGCCGTGCCCGACGGCCAGCGCTTCGGGCCCGCGATGCCGCCGGGGGAGACCACGCACGACGTGCTCGGCATGGGCAAGGACCGCAAGCTGCGGCTCGACCGGCTGGACCTGCGCGGGTCGGTGCGCACCCCGCGGGGGAGCATCCCGCTGGGCGGCTACAACCAGTACGCGCTGCCCGTCGGCGGCGTCGGCGCGTACACGGCGGACTGGGGGACGGTCTCCCGGCAGCGGGCGGTCTGCGGCACGGACACCTCGCGCGGGGCCGGATGCAGCACGGACACCTACGAGGTGACGGTACGTCAGGGGCGGGTCGCGGCGGTCGCGCAGGCGCCCGGCGCGGGAGCCATTCCCGCGGGCAGCACCGTACTGCTCGGCCGGGACGCGGGCGCCGACACACTGCGCGCCCTGCGCGTGGGCGACCGCGCGGAGGTCGACAGCCGCCTCACCCCGACGCTCTCGCGCGTGCCGTACGTCTTCGCGGTCGGCGGCTTCCCCGTCCTGCGCGGCGGACAGCCGCTCGCGGGCCTGGACACCGCGACGGCGGCCACGCGTACGGCCGCCGGTTTCGACGCGTCGGGCAGCACGCTGTACCTGCTGGCGCTGGACGGCTCCGCCGAGTCCGGCGCGGGCCTGACCATCGCGGAACTTGCGTCCGTCATGAGGGAATTGGGTGCAGATTCGGCGGTGAACCTCGACGGCGGCGGTTCCACGACGCTGGTCGCCCGCGACCCCGGCGCGGCGGCGGTGACCGTACGCAACCACCCGTCGGGCGGCGTCGAGCGCCCGGTCGCCAACGCCATCGGCGTCTTCTCGCGCACGTGAGCCGCGTATGTGTCCCTTACGCCCGAGTCGCGCGGCCCGACGCGCGGACCCGGCTCCCGCGCCCCAGTCCGACACCCTGAGTCGCGCGACAGAGCATTTCCGGCGTCCGGTCGTATCCGATCGGAACGGCACCGCTCGCGGACCGGCGTCACCAACCCCAGGGCCCCCTTCCGCTCCTGGTGACGTCGGCTATCGTGCTGGCGCAGAACGGGTTCGGATCGGGGTTGATCGAAGGGGACCGCTTTGACCGCTGTCTGGGGTCGCGCGCAGCAGCAGGACTTCCGCAGCCGCGTGCGGGGCTGCCTGCTGGGCGGGGCGATCGGGGACGCGCTGGGCGCGGGCGTCGAGTTCGAGTCGTTCGAGGCGATCCAGCGCAATCACGGCACGGACGGCGTCACCGACTACGTTCCGGCGTACGGCAGACGCGGCGCGGTCACCGACGACACGCAGATGACGATGTTCACGGTCGAGGGCCTGATCAGAGCCCAGGTGCGCCGGGACACCGGCGCCTGGCACCCGCCCACCGACATCCACCGCGCCTACCGCCGCTGGTCGGCCACCCAGACCGAGTGGGGGCCCGACGAGCGCCGCAAGGACACCGGCTGGCTGGCCCGCGAGGAGTGGCTCTACGCGCGGCGAGCGCCGGGCGAGGCGTGCCTGAGCGGCCTGTCCGACGACCGGATGGGCACCTTGGAGGAGCCGAAGAACCCCGGCTCCAAGGGGTGCGGCACCGTGATGCGCTCCGCGCCCTTCGGGCTGCTGGTCGGCTGGGAGCCGCAGCTCGTCTTCCAGCTCGCCGTGGAGTGCGCCGCCCAGACCCACGGCCACCCCACCGGGCAGCTCGCCGCCGGAGCCTTCGCCGTCATCGTGCACGGCCTGGCGCGCGGCGAGGCCCTCGACGGCTCCGTCCAGCACGCCCTCGCCCTGCTCGGCGCCCGCCCCGGCCACCAGGAGACGACCGACGCGCTCCAGGGCGCCCTGGGCGCCGTACGGCAGGGGATGCCGTCGCCGCAGCGCGTGGAGGCGCTGGGGGAGGGCTGGACGGCCGAGGAGGCGCTGGCGATCGGCGTCTACTGCGCCCTGGTCGCCGAGGACGTGCGCCACGGGCTGCTGCTCGCCGTCAACCACTCGGGCGACAGCGACTCCACCGGCTCCGTCTGCGGCAATCTGCTCGGCGTCCAGCACGGGGAGACGGCGCTGCCGCCCGCGTGGATCGCCGAGGTGGAAGGGCGCGCCACGCTGCTCCAGCTCGCCGACGACTTCGCCATGGAGATGACGCAGGCGCCGGCCCTGCACGGGCCTTCGGGCGCCAGCCCGGCGTGGCTCGACCGCTACCCGGCCGCCTAGGGCCTGTCCGGCGATCACCACCGCCCCCGCCGGGGCTCCCCCCGGGAAGGGGAGCCGCCGGACAGGACCTAGTCCGAGACCTTGGTGGGGGTCGGCTCGGAGGAGGGCTCGGGGAGGGAGACGGAGGCCGGTCCGGGGCCGCCCCCGTCATCGGAGTTGATCTTCGCGAGGAGCGCGTCCCGTTCCGGCGTGTCCTCCGGCTTGATCCAGCCGATGACGATGTAGAGGACGAGCGAGACGGCCAGCGGGAGCGAGATCTGGTATTCGAGGTTGACGCCGCCCGAGACGGCGTCGTTGACGGGGTAGTTGAGCAGGTAGAAGGCGAACAGGCCGAGCGCCCAGCTCGTGAGGGCGGCGGTCGGGCCGGACGTGCGGAAGCGCGGCAGCAGTCCGAGCATGAACGGGATCGCGATCGGCCCCATCAGACCGGCCACCCACTTGATGACGACGGTGATGATGTCCTTGAAGGTGGGGGAGTTGACCTGGGTGGCCACGGCCATGGACAGGCCGAGGAAGGTCAGCGTGGTCAACCGGGCGGCGATCAGGCCGACATGGGCCGACCATTCGCGGGCGGTCTTCGAGAAGGCCGGGGCGATGTCGCGGGTGACGACGGCGGCGATGGCGTTCGCGTCGGAGGAGCACATGGCCATGGTGTGCGAGAAGAAGCCGACCACGACCAGGCCCAGCAGCCCGTGCGGCAGGAGCTGTTCGACCATCAGACCGTACGAGTCCGAGCCGTCCGGCTTCTTGGCGTGCACCAGCAGCGGCGAGATCCACATCGGGAAGAAGAGGACGACCGGCCAGACGAACCACAGGGCCGACGACAGCCAGGCGCTGCGGGTGGCCTCGCGGGCGGAGCCGGTGGCCATGTAGCGCTGGGCCTGGTTCCACATGCCGCCGTTGTACTCGAAGGTCTTGATGAACAGGTACGCCAGCAGGAAGACGGTGGTGTACGGGCCCGCGACCGGGTCGGCGTGGTGCTTGAGCGCGGGCTCGTCCCACACGTTCCAGATGCCGCTGATCCCGCCGACCTTGTTGAGCGCGGCGACCAGCATCGCGAGCCCGGCAATCAACTGGATCACGAACTGGCCGAGTTCGGTGAGGGCGTCCGCCCACAGACCGCCGACCGTGCAGTAGACGGCGGTGATCGCGCCGGTGATGACGATGCCCTGGGTGATGGTGACCCCGGTGAAGACGGACAACAGGGTCGCGATGGCGGCCCACTTGGCGCCGACGTCCACGATCTTGAGCAGCACGCCGGACCAGGCGAGCGCCTGCTGGGTCGTCAGGTTGTAGCGGTTCTTGAGGTATTCGAGCGGCGAGGCCACGTGCAGCCGTGAGCGCAGCCGGTTGAGCCGGGGCGCGAAGAGCTTGGCGCCGATGGCGATGCCGAGCGCGATCGGGAAGGACCAGGTGACGTACGAGGTGATGCCGTAGGTGTAGGCGATGCCCGCGTAACCGGTGAACATCACCGCGCTGTAGCCCGACATGTGGTGCGAGATGCCGGACAGCCACCACGGCATCTTGCCGCCCGCGGTGAAGTAGTCGCCGACGTCGTCGACGCGCTTGTGGGACCAGAGTCCGATCGCGAGCATCACGCCGAAGTACGCGATCAGCACGGTCCAGTCGAGACTGTTCATGTCCCCTCCAGAGGGGTCCGCCTTGTGAACAGGAGCGCACTTCGCTGTGGCGCCGGTCCGGGCGGGTCGCCCCCGTGCGGGAGTGGGGACTTCCGGGATTGAACCCCTCGCGCGGGGGGCCGGTCAAGGGTCTCTGCGTTCAAGAGTCTGAACTCAGATCAGAAAGCCGAACGATTTTACTTGCTCTTTGCTTACCTTGGCATTGTCGTGACCCTGATCACCAACCCACGATGAGCGGACACTTCGCTGGACGTCGCACGAGGCCCGCGGGACGCGCGGGACACAGGAGGCAGCCGTCCGGGATACGGGATCCCGTGCGGACGCAGAGGGGAGCGGCCGATCGCCGACGTGAGCGTGACCGCCGCGGCCTTCCCTCCTGCGGGCGTCCGCCCTATTCTGACGCTCCGTCAGACAACGGTTGCGGAGGCCGACATGCTGCTGAAGGGGAAGACCGTGGTCGTGACCGGCGTCGGCGCCGGACTCGGGCAGCGCGTGGCGGCGGCCGTCGTACGCGACGGCGGACGGGCGGTGCTGGGCGCGCGGACCGCCGAGCGGCTGGCGAAGACGGCGGCCGAGATCGACCCCGCGGGCACCTCGACGGCCTGGCTGCCCACCGACATCGCCGACGGCGCGCAGTGCGAGGCGCTGGCGGCGCTGGCACAGGAGCGGTTCGGCGGGATCGACGCCGTCGTCCAGGTCGCCGCGCTCGACGACTACTTCGGCGGCCTGGAGGACGCGGACTTCGCCGTCTGGCAGCGGGTGCTCGACGTCAATCTGCTCGGGTCGCTCAGGCTCGCCCAGGCGTGCCTGCCCGCCCTCAAGCGCCAGGAGCGCGGCGGCTCCGTCGTGTTCATCGGCACCCAGTCCGCGGTCGCGGCGCCCAGCCAGGTCCGCCAGGCGGCGTACGCGGCCTCCAAGGGCGCCCTCACCTCCGCGATGTACTCACTCGCGCGCGAGCTGGGCCCGTACCGGATCCGGGTCAACACCGTGCTGCCCGGCTGGATGTGGGGGCCGCCCGTGCGGTCCTTCGTCGCGCTCACCGCACGCGCCGAGGGCGTCGGCGAGGACGAGGTGCTGGCCCGCCTCGCCCGCCGCATGGCACTGCCCGAGCTGGCCACCGACGGCGATGTGGCGGAGG
This sequence comes from Streptomyces sp. NPDC025721, assembly GCF_055558595.1. Lineage (NCBI taxonomy): Bacteria > Bacillati > Actinomycetota > Actinomycetes > Kitasatosporales > Streptomycetaceae > Streptomyces > Streptomyces sp. NPDC025721. Next base: position 622,818 of record NZ_JBVHMF010000001.1, read on the forward strand.
CCGCCGTGTTCCTCGCCTCCGACCGCGCCCGCGCGATCACCGGACAGTCCCTGCTCGTCAACGCGGGCGAACTGATGCGCTGACGCGCGCCGTTGGACGCGTACGGCGCCGCGCCGTCCGTGCGTACGGTGTGCCGCGCCGTTCCTCGTGCGGGCCGCCGCGCTACCTGCTGTCAACGGCCTCAGGCGAAGACCTTCGCCAGCCGCCGCAGCCCTTCCCCGATCTCCTCCGGCGTGTGCGTCGTGAAGGACATCCGCAGCGCCCCCGCCTCCGGCGCCTGCGCGAAGAACGGCAACCCCGGTACGTACGCCACGTCGTGACCGACCGCGGTCGGCAGCAGCGCCGTCGCGTCGTACCCCGCGGGCAGCCGTACCCACACGAACATGCCGCCCTCGGGCCGGTTCCAGGTGCTGCCGGAGGGCAGCGCGGCCGGCAGCCCGGCGAGCAGCGCGTCGCGCCGGGCGCGGTAGGCGGTACGCACCCGGTCCAGATGGACGTCCAGGTCGTGGTCGGCGAGGTAGCGCGCGGCGGCGGCCTGGTCGACGGTCGAGGTGTGCAGGTCGGCGGCCTGCTTGGCGATCACGCAGGCGCGCAGCAGCGCCGCGGGCGCCCGCAGCCAGCCCAGCCGCATCCCCGGCGACATGATCTTGGAGAAGCTGCCGAGCAGGATCGTCCGGTCGGCGGCCTCGGGCAGCGCCGAGATCCACGGCACGCTCTCGCCCTCGAACCGCAGATCCCCGTACGGGTCGTCCTCCGCGATCCACAGCCCGTGCCGCTCCGCCACCTCGGCCACCGCGCGGCGGCGTTCGAGCGGGAGCGTACGCCCGGTCGGATTCTGGAAGTTGGGCACCAGGTAGAGCAGTTTCGGCCGTTCCCGGCGCGCCACCTCCTCCAGTGCATCCGGGATCACCCCGTACGCGTCGGTCGGCACCGGCACCACGTGGGCGCCCGCGAAGCCGAAGCACTGGAGCGCCGCCAGATACGTCGGGTTCTCCACCAGCACCACATCGCCGGGCTCGATCAGCGCGGTCGCGATCAGCGCGAGCCCCTGCTGCGAGCCGCCGGTCACCAGGATGTCGTCCATGCCCGTCGCCAGGCCGCGCCCGCTCAGCCGGGCCGCCACGGCCGCGCGCAGCGCGGGATCGCCCTCGGTCGTCGAGTACTGGAGCACCTTGTGCGGCTGCTCGGCCAGGACGCGGGCGTACGCCTCCGCGATGGCCGCCGCGTCGAACAGCTCGGGCGCGGGCAGCCCTCCGGCGAAGGAGATCACCTCCGGCCGCGCGGTCAGCGCCAGGATCTCCCGTACCGGCGAGGCGCCCACCGAGACGGCGCGTTGAGCGAGGGCGGGCACGGCGGCTCGGGTCGAGGTCATGTCCGGCAGCCTACGAAGAATCGTTGCCATGTCCAGGTACTTTCCAGCATCCGGGCACCTTCACTTCTCCCCGGAGCTGACGTAGCGTCAGATTCATGGCTGAGGACGTGAGAACGGGCCCGGACGGCGGAACGGACGTCGAGACGTACGGACGGCTCGCGGCCGTCGGACCGTACGGCGTCGACGTCGGGCACGCGCTGATCACCATGGTCGAGCCGCACGCCGGGCACGAATACGCGTACAACCGGTGGTACGAGGACGACCACTTCATCGCCGGTGCGATGGCGATGCCCTGGCTGTACGCCGGGCGCCGCTGGGTGGCCACGCGGCCGCTGCTGGACCTGCGGTACCCGGCGGACTCCGCGGTCGCGCGGCCGGTCACCGCGGGCTGCTACCTGTCGCTGTACTGGATCACCGCGGGCCGCTACGACGCGCACATGCGGTGGACGGTCGGCATCAACAAGCGGCTCAATCGCGACGCCCGCGTCTACCACGACCGCACCCACGTCTTCACCGCCTTCCAGGACCGCGCCGCGAGCGTCTACCGGGACGGCGCCGCCGGTCCGCGCGACATCCACGCGCTCGACCACCCGTACCGCGGACTCGTCCTCGAAGTGCTGGAAGCGGAATCCGCGGAAGGCCGGGACGAATTGCTGGAATGGCTGCGGGCCCGCCACCTGCCGAAGAAGCTCGCCGGATCACCGGCGGCGATGGTGGTGATCTTCACGCCCACTCCGCTGCCGCTCGACCGGATGTCTTATGTGAAACAGGTCGAAGGCGTCGAAACCCGGCTCACTCTCCTGTGGTTCCTGCAACAAGATCCACGCGAGGGGTGGGAAGAGCATTTCGCCGGTCACGCCGCCGAGATCGCGGGCCGGACCGACTCGGCGGGGCGCTCGGCGAAAGTGGAATTCATCGCTCCCTTCATTCCGACCATTCCCGGCACGGACACCTACGTCGATCAACTCCGTTGATCCGCTGACGTGATCACCCGGTCCGCTGGGTTGATCACCCCGTCCGCCGCGTGGATCACCCGGTCCGCCGCGTTGATCATCCGGCCCGGAACATCAGGACAGCAGTGAGCCCCCTCGGCTAGGACGGCGGCCAGACGAGAGGGCTCTTCTGCGGTACTGCTGAAGGTGCGCGCGCTGTACTAGTTGATCGTGAACGCGCCTCGGTCGACGTCCGTGACGAACGCGGTCCACGCCTCAGGGGAAAAGCTGAGGACCGGACCCTGCGGGTCCTTGGAGTCGCGGACCACGACCGACTCGACGGCCGGGGACTTCACTTCGACACAGGCGCCATTTCCGGTGGACCGCGAGGACTTCATCCACGCGGGAGTACTGCCCAGCTTGATTGCCATCTCTGCTCCGGTCTGTGCTGATGGCGGCGGCGAGGTACGCCATTGCCTGACTACGCGCTCGACGCTACTAGCCAACATCACGGACCGGTGAGCCACTTCACCCAAGTGGATGGCATATTCCCAGTAACTCTTCCAATGGGAGTGAGCGGGGGTGTACCGTATCGCCCGCACTTCAGCGGGTGTATCGTTCCGCCGCTTCGGTGATGAACTGCCGGGTCTGTTCGGCGCTGAGCGCCTGGGCCCGCAGATGCTCGTACATCACGCTGTACGCCTGCACATCGGTGTCCTTCTCCAAGTACAGGTCGCTGTTGACGCCTTCGAGATAGACCACCGTGGCATCGGTCGCGTCGGTGAACTCCAGTACCGCGAACTGCCCGCTCAGACCGGGGTGCGCGCCCGCCTCGAACGGCAGCACCTGCACGGTCACATGCGGCAGATGGCTCAATTCCACCAAATGCAGAAGCTGGTCACGCATCACGTGCTCGTCGCCGACCTTGCGGCACAGCGCCGCCTCGTCCACCACGGCCCACATCCGCAGCGGCCCGTCCCGGTCGGTGATCCGCTCCTGCCGGCGCATTCTCACGCTGACGCGCTTGTCGACCTGTTCGGGAGTGGCCTCCGGCAGATTGCCCGCGATCATCGCGGCGGCGTACTCCGGGGTCTGCAACAGGCCAGGCACCACCTGGGGTTCGAAGACGCGCAGACTGGCCGCCTCGGTCTCCAGGCCGATGTACACGCTGTACGGGATGTCGCCGAAGGCATGCCACCAGCCCTGCTGGCGCGACTCCTTGGCCATCTGCATCAGCGAGTCGACGATCCGCACGTCCTCGACGCCGTACACACCGCACAGGTCGCGCACATCGCGCTGGCTGATGCTCCGGCGCCCGTTCTCCAACCGGCTGATCTTCGACTGCGACACCAGGAGCCGGGCGGCGACCTCCTCGGCCGTCATGCCCTTCTGCTCCCGCAACTTGCGCAGTTCCGAACCCAGCCGGCGGCGCCTGACGGTGGGATTGACGTTGGCGACCACTGGAAGTGCACCTCCACGCTGAACCTACTGATGGTCAGCAGCCTGCCACTTGCGGTCATCGGCGCGCTGGCGAATGAGGGTAACCCGGCAGGGGCGTGTACGCGGTGGTACACGGGGGTGTATACGGCGACGCGCGGTGCGACGAATCCCGGAACGTGTTCCGAGTCCCGCCGCCCCGCGCGTCACAGCGGCTCCCGGAACGGGTCGCTGAGGACGGCGCGATGGTCGCGGATTGCGGTGCCCCGTCCCTGCCGACGGGCGCCGCAGCCGTCCCTGATGAGGGGGTTGCCGAGCGCTACGTGCTCACCTGCGCACGCGCTCTCACGTGCTGAACGTGCTGCCTGTGCTGAGCGTGCCGAACGTACTGAGCGTGCCGAACGTACTGACCGTGCTGCCTGTGCTGCCTGTGTCCACTCGCTGTCGCACGCCGACTCAACGGGCGCCGGCGCGGGCCATGGTGCTGTGCCCCGCCGCTCGCGGTGCCGGAGCGGCTGGCCGCTTCGGCTGCGCCGCCACGCCGTTCTGCACATCCATCACGGCATGCGCGACGAGGCCGCCCATCGGGTCGTACCTGATCAGGTCACGCAGGCGCGATCGCGACGACCGGCCCTCGTTGCCCGGGTAGAGGTGCTTGCCGAGTCCCACGGCGTGGGCGAGCGCGGCGAGCGCGGCGGTCCGCGGGTCCGGCGGCACGCCGGTACGGATCGCACTGTCCAGCCGGGTACGGATCTCCCGGCTGACCGCGCTGTCGGACGCCTGGTACCGCGTCGTCGGCAGCACCCCGCACATCTGGCCGGGCACGGCGTGCACCATGCCGCACCGCTCCAGGTGCGCGAGATACGTCTGGCGGAGCCCGAGGCGGGGTCCGCCGATCCAGTGGACGGCCCGCACCGGACTGCCGCGTCGCCGCAGCAGTTCGAGAGCGGAGTCCAGGGTCGGATCTCCAGTCGGCCGTGGGTGCACCACGGCTATACGATCCCCGTCAGGGGCTATCCGTCCGGCCAGGGCCAGCTCGACGAGCTGCGCCCCGGCGAGGCCGAGGTCGAGCGATTGAGGCTGCGCCGTGGTCCCGGTCGTCGGGTCCAGTGCGAGCAGCAACAGCTCTTCCGGAATTGTTCTGCGGCTCTTGCCCATCCATGCCTCCCCGCGTGGATGAATGACAGGGTGACGCCTCTCACACCGGCCTGTCGAGAGCGCCTTTGCCTTATCGACGGGAACCGGGTGGTATGTCGTTCTCGTCTACGGGGTGGGCGGTGGTGTCGCGGACGGGTCGCGGGCCTGTCGGCGGGACACTGCCAGTGTGAGCTTTGAAGGGGTATGGGTGCCATTCGGCATCCGCCCCCGCACGATGTGTGCGGCCATTTCGTGATGTGTGGAGGAGGTCTGCGTGGCGGGCGAGTCCCCCGGCAGGGAACAGCGGCAGAGCACGTCGGGGGAGGCGGTCGAGCGGTCGACCGCTGATCCGAGGCTGGTGGTGTTCCGGACGCCCACCGAGGGGCACGGGACACGCGTGGCGGAGGGCGTACGGGAGGAGCACGCGGGCGCCGCGGTCGGAGCCGTCCCCTCCGCGCCCCCCGAATCGGCGGACTCCGCGGGCTCCGGCGCACGCCCCCACCCGGCCGCCGCCTCCTCCGCCGCCTCCACGGCGAATACGCCGGACGGCGTAGCGGCCGTAGACGAATCCTCCGACGCGGCTACGTCCACGACGCCGCCCGCGCCCCGCACCCCGGAGGTCCTGCCTCCGGAAGCGGAACCGAATCGTGACCTCCCGGACCCGGATTCCGCCGCCGGGGAAGCCTCCGAGGACGGGCCGGACTCCGAAACGGGTCCGGAAGCGGAAGACTCCGCGCCGGCCGGGCCGCCCGCGGCGGAGCGCGACGAGCACACCGCCGTGCTGCGCGTCGGGGGGCGCGGGGGCCTGCTGGGCGCCGGCGCCACCGCCGGCGGCTCTGCGGCCGGTGACGGTACGGCTGAGGGCGCCGACGGGGACGGCGTGGACGACGCCGAGGGCGTGACCGAGGCCGACGCCGACGACGTACCGGGCGACGTATCGGACGCGGCCCCGGCCTCCGGTGACGGCCAGGAATCCGAGGACGCGGACCCCGCGGACCCCGAGGACGCCGCCCCGGCGACCTCGACCGACGCCGCCGACGACGTGGCGGACGCCGCGCCCTCTGCCGGTGACGCGGGGGACGCCGGTGACGCCGAGGACGCCGCTCCGGAGGGCTCCGACAGCTCCGCGCCCGAGGACGGCGACAGCTCCGCGTCCAGGAACACCTCCGAGAACACCTCCCAGGACGCCCCCGAGAGCGCCCCCGAGGACAACGCCCCCAAGGGCCCCGGCGCCCGGAGCGCCTCCGTCCTGCGCCCGCTTGTGTCCGATCTCCCCGCCGAGCGCCCGGCGGCCCAGGGCGCGGAAGGCGTCTCAGGAGCCCGTAGCGCGCCCTCTGGCGCCTCCGCGCCCTATGAGGCGCCCCAGCCGCCCCCGGCGTCCGCCAAGCCGCGTACGGGCCCCGTGAAGCCCTCGGAGAGTCCGGCCGCGGGCCCGATCGGGCAGCCGTCCGCCCCGCCGAAGCCCGCCGGGGGCGCGCCGCTGCCCCCGTACGCCGGGAGCCCGTCCGCGATCGGCACCCCCACAGCGGCCTCGCCGGACGGCGCGGCGGCCGGGCCCGACGGGACGCGGTCGATGCCCGTGCCGCCGGAGCCCGAGGCGCCGCTGAAGCTGCTCGCGGAGCTGACGAACACCCCGCCGCCGCGCCAGACGGTGCTGCGGACGGTCGCGCGCCGGTTCAAGATCTGGACCCCGCTGGTGGTGCTGCTGGCGATCGTGTTCGTCGTGGTGCAGGCGCTGCGCCCGCTGCCGGCGCCGTCGATGGCGCTGACCGCGGCCTCGTCGTACACCTTCGACGGCACGCCGCTGCCGCAGTCCATGCCGTGGCCGTCGCAGGGCCAGTCGGTGGCCGAGGTCGAGGGCCTGGGCTCGCTCGGCGTGCACGGCGCGCAGACCCCGGTGCCGATCGCGAGCGTCACCAAGGTGATGACCGCGTATCTGATCCTGCGCGACCACCCGCTGACGGGTAAGCAGACCGGTCCGACGATCCCCGTGGACGCGCAGGCGGCCGACGAGGCGAGTTCGAGCGACGAGTCGACCGCGCAGGTCAAGAAGGGCCAGCAGTTCACCGAGCGGCAGATGCTGCAACTGCTGCTGATCCCCTCGGGCAACAACATCGCCCGCCTGCTGGCGCGTTGGGACTCCGGCACCCAGGAGGCGTTCGTCACGAAGATGACGAAGGCCGCCGCCGACCTCGGCATGACCAACACCACGTACACCGGCGCGAGCGGCTTCGAGGAGACCACGCGGAGCACCGCCGTCGACCAGTTGAAGCTGGCCCGCGAGGTCATGAAGAACGACGTGTTCCGGTCGGTCGTCGCGCAGCCGAACATCGACATCCCCGGCGTCGGCACGATCTACAACAACAACAACGACCTGGTCAACGTGGGTGTGATCGGCATCAAGACCGGTTCGAGCACCCCCGCGGGGGGCGCCCTGATGTGGGCGGCGAACAAGAAGGTCGACGGCAAGGACCAGTTGATCCTCGGCGTCGTCCTCCAGCAGCGCGGCGGCACGACCGTCTACGACAGCCTCCAGGCGGCGCTGGTCAACTCGCAGAAGCTGATCAACTCCGTGCAGGGCGGCCTGACGTCGTCGACGATAGTGAAGAAGGGCGAGGTCGTCGGCTATGTGGACGACGGGCTCGGCGGTCACACGCCGGTCGTGGCGAGCAAGGACCTGAAGGCCGTCGGCTGGCCGGGCCTGAGGACGACGCTGTCGCTGACCCCCCTCAAGGACGGGCTGCCGCACACCGCGACGTCCGGCGCCGAGGTGGGCACGATCGGCTTCGGCACCGGCTCGGCCCGCACCACGGTGCCGGTCGTCCTCCAGTCCGACCTGAGCGAGCCGTCGTTCGGCACGAAGCTCACCCGGGTCGGCTGACCCCGAGCCGCCCGCGGGCGGCACCGCGCAGGCTCCGGTACGCGGCGGCCGGGTCGATCCGACCCGGCCGTCCGCGTGTCAGCGGGTAGCAGGCCAGGCCGAGCAGCACCGACGTGAAGTGCCCGACGTCGGTGAAGGTGCGGCCCTCGCCCAGCGCGAGCCCGTAGAAGAGCAGCACGCAGGCGCCGTACAGGTACCGCCAGGGCATCGTGACCGCCCAGGTCAGCACCGCCTCGACCGCCGCCAGCCCGTAACTGACGCCCACGTCGAGGGTCTCGGCGGCCGACTGCGGCGCGTGCCCGTGCCGGATCGCCCACAGCAGCACGCCCTCACTGATGTACGTCGCCGCGACGTGCCCGATCAGCACGACCGCGAGCCACCGCCAGGTGCCCAGCCAGCGCTCGGCGGTGGCGTGGAAGACCGTGTAGAGCAGCACGTACGGCAGCCATCCGCCGCCGTCGGTCCACAGCGCGCTGCGCACCAGGGCGCGGACCGGCTGGCTCGACAGATTGCGGATGTTCGTCGACCGCAGCCGCAGGAAGTCGTCCACCGTGGCGGGCGCCATCCGGTGGATCGCGACCGTGGTGAAGAACAGGATCGCCAGCCAGATGTACGTGCCGGGGGCGCTGCGGATGTACGCCCACACGGCGCGGGCCACAGCGCGGGTGACACGCGAGAGGCGTGAGGGGAGATGCACGCTCCGGATTCTGTCCGGAAAGCGAGGTTTATACGGCCGCGCCGCGCGTAAGCGCGGCCTACCGAGTCCAGCGGGTGCGCGGGTCCCGGCCGGGTGCGCGGGTCCCGGCCCGGTCACGCGGACAGTTCGCGCTCCAAAGGGGTGCGGAATCGCGGTGTGACCGTCACACCGCCGCCCGCGAGAAAAGCGGTGAGACGCTCCGCCGCCGCCTCGACCGCGTCCGCCGCCCGCGCGCCCCGGTCGGCCAGCAGCCGCCAGGCGACAGTGCCGTCCGCGCGGTGCGCCCAGCCTCCGATCACCTCGCCGCCCCACCACACGGTGGGCCCGACGTTGCCCGAGCGGTCGAAGAGGGACGTCCGGTGCTCGCGCGGCAGGAACCAGTCGCGCTCCTGCCACCCCATGGGCGTCGGGTCCAGCGCGGGCAGCAGCGTCGCGGCCGGCGGCGGCGCGTCCGCCGACGGCCCGGCGTCACCGGGCAGTACGTGGCCGACGGCGTCCCCGTCCAGCAGCACTTCCTCGGCGCCGACCGCCGCGAGCGCCGTGCGCACCTCCGTCAGCGACCAGCCCGTCCACCACTTCAGATCGGCCGCCGTCCCCGGCCCGTACGCCCCCAGCCACGCCTTCACCACCCCGGCGCGCGCCTCGGCCACCGGCACGTCGGGCAGCGGCTCGGCGTTCGCCCACCGGAACTGGCTGCTCGTCCACGACCCGGCCGGCCTGCGCCGCTCGATCCGGCCCTCGGCGGCCATCGTCCTGATGATCCGGCTCGCCACGTTCTGCCGCGCCTCGTACGGCTTGCCCGCCGCCACCAGCACCTGCTCGCGCAGCTCGGGCACCAGCTTCGACAGCCCCGCGCCGCTGGTCTCGCCGTGCGCGTCGAGCGCCGCGCGCACCCGTGCCTCGACGCCTTCCAGCCACGCCTCGTCCCAGCCGCCGCCCTCCGCCAGGAACGCCAGCAGCCCCTTGCGCTCCTTCGCCGCGATCTGCCGCCCGGCCGCCGCGTACACCCCCGGCGCCGCCGCCCGGCCCACGACGAACATCGTGCGCCGCATCGCCAGCATCCGCACCAGCGACCCGGTCTCCCCGTACAGCGCCTCCTCCAGCGCCCCGACGCCGTCGCCCGGCTCGCGCAGCCGCGCCGCCACCGTCAGGAACACCGTCGCCGGATCGGTCGCGTGCAGCGCCACGAGCGCGTCGGCGACCTCCTCGCAGGTGCCCACGGCCCGGAGCTGCCGCCGCACCAGCCGCCCCCGCCGCTCCTCGTTCCCGGCCTGTCGCCGCCGCGTTCCGCTCATGACCTCATGCTCACACGCCCCGCCGTCACTACCGGCTCAGCGGCCGGAAGCCGCGCAGGCGCAGGCTGTTGGCCACGACGAAGACGGAGGAGAAGGCCATGGCCGCGCCCGCGATCATCGGGTTGAGCAGCCCCGCCGCCGCCAGCGGCAGAGCGGCGACGTTGTAGCCGAAGGCCCAGAAGAGATTGGACTTGATGGTGCCGAGCGTGCGCCGCGCGAGACGGATGGCGTCGGCGGCCACGCGCAGGTCACCGCGGACCAGGGTGAGGTCCCCGGCCTCGATGGCGGCGTCGGTGCCGGTGCCCATGGCGAGCCCGAGGTCGGCCTGGGCGAGCGCGGCGGCGTCGTTCACACCGTCGCCGACCATGGCGACGCTGCGCCCCTCGGCCTGGAGGCGCCGGACGACGGCGACCTTGTCCTCCGGGAGGACATCCGCGAAGACATCGGCCGCGTCGATGCCGACCTCGGCGGCGACGGCCGCCGCGACGGCCGCGTTGTCCCCGGTGAGCAGCATCGGCCGCAGGCCGAGCGCCCGCAGCCGCCGGACGGCCTCCGCGCTCGTCGGCTTGACGGCGTCGGCGACGACGAGCACGGCCCGCGCCCGCCCGTCCCAGCCCACGATCACCGCGGTGCCGCCGTGCGCCTCGGCCGCCGCCTTGGCCTCGGCGAGGTCGGCGGGCAGGACGAGCCCGCGCCCGCTCAGCAGCCGCTCGCGGCCGACCAGCACCTCGTGGCCCTCGACGACACCGCGCACACCGAGGCCGGGGACGTTCTCGAAGTCCGTGACCGGCGGCAGTTCACCGGCCGCCTCGCGCGCCCCGGCGGCGACGGCCCGCGCGATCGGGTGCTCGGAGGCGTCCTCCAGCGCGCCCGCCAGCCGCAGGACGTCGGCCTCCTCGGCTCCCGACACACGCACCCCGGTCAGCGTCATCGACCCGGTCGTGACCGTCCCGGTCTTGTCCAGCACGACCGTGTCGACGGCCCGCGTCGACTCCAGCACCTCGGGTCCCTTGATGAGGATGCCGAGTTGCGCGCCGCGCCCGGTGCCGACCATGAGCGCGGTCGGCGTGGCGAGCCCGAGCGCGCATGGGCAGGCGATGATGAGGACGGAGACGGCCGCGGTGAAGGCGGCGGTCGCGCCCTCCCCGGTCAGCAGCCAGAAGGCGAGCGTGCCGAGCGCCAGCACGATCACCACGGGCACGAAGACGGCCGAGATCCGGTCGGCGAGCCGCTGCGCGGCGGCCTTGCCGTTCTGCGCGTCCTCCACCAGCCGTGCCATACGGGCGAGTTGGGTGTCGGCGCCGATCCGCTCGGCCTCGACGACGATGCGCCCGCCCGCGTTGACGGTGGCGCCGGTGACCCGCGAGCCGGGTCCGACCTCGACCGGTACGGACTCCCCGGTGAGCATCGACGCGTCGACGGCGGAGCCCCCGTCGCGGACGACGCCGTCGGTGGCGATCTTCTCGCCGGGGCGTACGACGAAGCGGTCGCCGACCGCCAACTCGCCGACGGGGATACGCACTTCCCGCCCGTCGCGGAGCACCGCGACGTCCCTGGCGCCCAGTTCGAGCAGCGCGCGCAGCGCCGCCCCCGCCTTCCGCTTGGCGCGGGCCTCGAAGTACCGCCCGGCCAGGATGAACGCGGTGACCCCGGCCGCCGCCTCCAGATAGATGTGGCCGCTGCCGCCGCCGCGCGAGACGGTGAGGTCGAAGGAGTCCTTCATGCCGGACATGCCCGCGTCGCCGAAGAACAGCGCCCACAGGGACCAGCCGTACGCGGCGAGGGTGCCGACCGACACCAGGGTGTCCATGGTGGCGGCGCCGTGCCGCAGATTCGTCCAGGCGGCGCGGTGGAAGGGCCAGCCCGCGTAGACCACGACCGGTGAGGCGAGCGTCAGCGCCAGCCACTGCCAGTTGTCGAACTGGAGCGCCGGGACCATCGACAGCGCCACGACCGGCACGGCGAGGACGACGGCGGTGATCAACCGCTCCCGCAGGGAGATCGATTCGGGGTCGCGCACCGGGCCGGCGGCGGTCCCGTCGGCGTCGGCCGGGGGCGCGAGCGGGGGCGGGGGGAGCGCGGCGGTGTACCCGGTGGCCTCGACGGTCGCGATGAGATCGCCGACCGCGACTCCCTCGGCGTACGCCACCTTGGCCTTCTCGGTCGCGTAGTTGACGGTGGCGCTGACGCCGTCCATCCGGTTGAGCTTCTTCTCGATCCGCGCGGCGCAGGACGCGCACGTCATGCCGCCGATCTCCAGCTCGACCGCCTGCTCGGCCGCCGCCGTCCCGCCGTCCTTCGCCGCCGTGGTCATGGCCACTCCCGCTCCCCTCGTGTCCCCGTCGTACCTTTCCTGCCGCCCGGCCCCTGCCCCCGGCCCCCGCCGTGGAGGCCGCGAAGCGCCGGTCAGGCGCGGCCGACCAGTTCGTAACCCGCCTCGTCCACGGCGGCGCGCACCGACTCGTCGTCCACCGGCTGCTCGGACACGACGGTCAGCAGACCGGTCGAGGCGACCGCCTTGACGGAGGTGACACCGGGAATCGCGGTGACCTCCTTGGTGATCGCGGACTCGCAGTGACCGCAGCTCATCCCGGACACGGAGTAGACGGCCTCGCTCATGGTGTTCTCCTCGATACGTGCGTGCGTGCCTGCTTGTGCGGACGTGCTTCTCCGTCCGCCGGGAACAACCATATACCCCCTAGGGGTATTCCACGAAGCTGAGATCTTCGGCACTCCGGGCGCCCCGCCGGTCCCGGCGCGCCGGGCGCTCGCCTAGGCTGGACGCGTCGGCGCGTACCCGTGGCAGGGACGCGACCAGCTCTTTCACCAGGAGGCGGCAGCGTGCTGCGCACCATGTTCAAGTCGAAGATCCACCGGGCCACCGTGACCCAGGCGGATCTGCACTATGTGGGCTCCGTGACCGTCGACGCCGATCTGATGGACGCCGCGGACCTGCTGCCCGGCGAACTCGTCCACATCGTCGACATCACCAACGGCGCCCGGCTGGAGACCTATGTCATCGAGGGCGAGCGCGGCTCCGGCGTCATCGGCATCAACGGCGCCGCCGCCCACCTCGTGCACCCCGGAGACCTGGTCATCCTGATCAGCTACGCGCAGGTCGAGGACGCCGAGGCCAGGGCGCTGCGCCCGGCCGTCGTCCATGTGGACGCCGACAACCGGATCATCACGGTCGGCGGCGACCCGTCGGAGCCCACCCCCGGCGCGGACACGCTCCGTCCCCCGCACGCCGTGGCGCGGGTCTGACGGCCGAAGCCGGATCACTGATGTGCCGGGGCCCGCTCGCTGATCGCGGGGTGTTCGCGGAATGTTCGCGGACCGCTCGTGGCGCGTCGCGCCCCGTGTGTCCGACGGTGAGCGTTACGCGGCGGTGACGACCGCCGCGCCGCTCACCGGGCCGACGGCCGGGCCCTGGACCGGGCGTATCGGCATCTGGGTACCCCGCGCGGCGGCGGTCCACTCGGCGCGCAGCCGCGCCAGCTCCGTGAGCTCTTCGGCCGTCCAAGGCCGGTCGCCGTGCTCCTGCACATAAGCGCGCAGGGCCGCGTTCGCTTGATCGAGACTTCCCCCGTACATGTGAACCACAGTAGACGGCGGCACTGACAATCCCGAATCCGTTAAACACCGCGCGTGACCGTGTCGATGCGGCACGGCGCCTTCCGTTTCACCCGCCAAGGCGGTGACCTGCGCACGAACGGCGATTGTCGGGACCGGCTGCCATGCTGGGTGTGAGAGAGGACACTGCGTCCCAATCGGACAAAAAGCCCGGCACCCGCCCGATCCGCCCGGCACCCCTGATCCGCCCGACGCCTCCGATCCGCCCGGACGGCTCCGATCCGCCCGGCCACCGCACGACAGCTCCGGGAGGAAGGCACCCATGCTCACCAACGACTACGTGCCCGGCGCGCCCGACTGGATCGACCTGGGCAGCCGCGACACCACGGCCGCCGCCGCGTACTACGGCTCGCTCTTCGGCTGGGAATTCGAACCGGGCGGCCCCGCGTCCGGCGGGTACGGCACCTTCGTGCGGGACGGCGCGACGGTCGCCGCGCTGGGCCCGCTCCAGGACACCGGCGCCCACCCGGCCTGGACGGTCTACTTCGAGACCGCCGACGCCGACGCCACCACGGCGGCCGTCGAGGAGAACGGCGGCACCGTACGGGTGCCGCCGATGGACGTCTTCGACCAGGGCCGCCTCGCCTCCTACACCGACCCGACCGGCGGCGAATTCGGCGTCTGGCAGCCCGGCACCAACAAGGGCCTGGACCACGTCGGCCCCTGGGGCCTGTGCTGGACCGAGCTGTACACACCGCGGGCCCAGCGCGCCAAGGACTTCTACGCCGCGGTCCTGGCCTGGGACTACGAGGACATGCCGCTGCCCGGCGACGCGTCCGCCGACGTCTACACCGTGGTGTCCCGCTCCGGCGGCGGCCAGGACGGCTCGCACGGCGGCATCCTCCAGCTCGGCCCCGACCTGCTCCCCGCCGGTACGGCCTATTGGCAGCCCTACTTCGGCGTCGACGACTGCGACGCCGTCGTCGCCAGGGCCACCGAGGGCGGCGGCACGGCCCTCCTGCCCCCCACCGACATGGCGGGCGTCGGCCGCCTCGCCCTGCTGACCGACCCCGAGGGCGCGTTCTTCGCCGTGCTCACCCCGGCGGCCTCGATGACGTCCTGAGCCCGTAAAGCCTGTAGAGCCCGCACGGCCCGCAAAGCCGCCACAGAGCATGCCCGGCCCGCGCGGGTCTCAGGCCCGCGGGTCCTGGCCCGTGGAAGGGGCGGCCTGCTCGGCGGCGGACGGCTCCGCCGCACCGGCCCCGGTCGCGGGGAGCGCCGTCAGATGGGCGAGCGTGCCGGTGATCGTCAGCAGCCGCTCCAGCGCGGGGGACCGGTCGTCCAGGTGGAGCCGGACACCGGCCTCGTCGGTGCGGCGGCGGATCATCAGCAGCGCCGAGAGCCCGCTGGAGTCCGTGCTGCCGAGCCCGGCGCAGTGCAGGTGCAGGTCCGCCAGGCGCGGATTGTCGGCGATCTTGTCGCTCACGACGGCCAGCAGCCGGTCGGCGTTGTCGTAGTCGAGGTCGCCGTGCAGTTCGATCCGCACGGTCGTCTCGGTGTCGACGGCCGTCAGCCGCAGATGGCTCGGGGGAATCGTGGTCATGCGGTGGTCCTGGCGGTGGTGAGTGCGGACGAGGTCAGACAGTCGGTGCCGAGCCGGAGTATCCGGACCGCGCGCGGGAAGTCCTTCAGCTCGTCGGACAGGATCCGCAGCGCGGGCGGCAGGCTGTGCGCGGGAACGCCGCGGGCGGCGAGAATCCCGGCGGTCCAGGTGAGGAAGTCCGCGAAGAGGTCCTCGTCGCCCGTGTAGAGGGCGATGGTGAGGAAGTCCACGATGTGCGCGAGGTCTTGCGCGGTGTGCTCGCGCTGGAGCTCGCTGTACGCGCGCATCGCGGGGAAGGCGGCCTCCAGCCCGCCGAAGACGGTCCGCACCAGGGCCGTACGGGCGCGCGCGACCATCGTGTACTCCTGGTCGGCCAGGTGCGGCAGATCGTCTATCGGCTGGTGCTCGGGCTGCGGGCGCGGCAGCGGGCCGCGCGCGAGGCGCTCCGCGGCCGTACGCGCGTCGGGGGCCCAGGCGTCGGCGCCCAGCAGCCGCGCGTGCCGGCCGTCCGGGCCGAAGGCGGCGCCGCCGACGAGGACCGGCACCCCGACGGCCTGGCACGCGGTGATCGCGGCGTGCGCGGTCGGCAGCCGGGTGGCCAGCGAACTGGAGAGCGCCACCGCGTCGCACGCGGTGCGGTGCAGATGGGTGATGAGGTGCGGGGTGGGCACCTGGGCGCCGAGGAAGTCGACGCGCCAGCCGCGCAGCTTCAGCACCTCGGCGAGGATCCGGGCGGGCAGCGCGTGCCACTCGCCCTCGACGCAGGCCACCGTGATCCTGCCCCGCCAGGGTTCGGTACGGGCGGCCGGGTGCAGGGACAGCGCCGCCACCGCCCGGTCGTTGATCGCGGTGGCGGCGTGCTCCTCGGCGACGCTCAGCCGGTTGGCCGCCCACTCCTCGCCCACCTTGCCCTGCACGGGCGCGATGACGTCGAGCAGCACGCTCTCCGCGTCCACCCCCGTGTCCAGCGCGCCGAGCACCACACCGGCCGCCGCGTGCTCGTCGCCGTGCGCGACGGCCTCCCACAGCTCCGTCACGCGCCGCCCGAGCCCCTGATCAGGTCCGGAGCGGGCTCCGGACGGCGGGGCGGGCGGCGAGGACGCGGAGTGCGACGAGGGTGCGGTCGGCTCGGTGTCGGTGCTCACGCTGTGTACCTGCCCCGAGTACGGCCGTTCACCGCACTCAGGTGGTGCGTCCGGGGCGCGGAGATCACGACGACGGCCATGTCGTCGTGACGCCCCGTGCCGACCCATTCGGCGGCGAGCATCTGGACCCGCTCCACGATTCCTTCCGCGGGCATGCCCGCGCACTCCGACAGCACGCGGCGCAGCCGCTTCTCGCCGAACAGCGCGCCGCCCAGGGGGCCGCCGCGCGCCTCGGTGATCCCGTCCGTGTACAGCACGCAGGTCTCGCCGGGCGCCAGGGACAGCGTGACGGTACGGGAGACGGCGTCGGGGATCGCGCCGACCAGGGTGCCCTTGGTGTCGGCCTGCTCCACCTCGCCGTCGGCCCGCACGATCAGCGGCGCGAGGTGTCCCGCGCTGGTCAGCCGCAGCCGCACCTGGTGCCCGTCGCGGAGCGCGGAGGCCAGGATCAGCGTCGCGAAGCGGGTGTGGTGGGAGTTCAGCAGCGCCGTGTTCAGCAGGCTGAGCATCCGCTGGTGGTCGTCGGCCATGGGCAGCAGCGCGTGCAGGGTGTTGCGGATCTTGCCGGTCAGCACGGCCGCCTCGAGGCCCTTGCCGCACACATCGCCCAGCACCGCCAGCGACGCCTCGCCCTCGGTCACCGACGGGTGCACGTCGTAGAAGTCCCCGCCGATCCGCTCGTGGTCCTGCGAGGGCCGGTAGCCGCCGGCGAAGTCCACCCCGCCGACCTGGTGCAGCGACGGCGGCAGCAGTTCCCGCATCAGGACCTCGGTGATCGCCGACTGCTCCGCGTACAGCCGGGCCGCCGACATGGCGGCGCCCGCGCGCGCGGCGAACAGCCGGGCGAAGACCTCTTCGCGTTCGGTGAAGGCGTCGGTCTCCGAGCGCCGCAGCAGGACGAGGGCGCCCGCCGACACCCCGTGCCCCGGCAGCGGGGTGATCACTATCGAACCGACCGGCCCGAAGCCCTCGGGCACCAGCCAGGAGGGGGCCGTCGCCGGGTCGAGCCAGCGCGAGGGCACCGGCGGGAAGCCGCGCAACGCCTCGCCAAGCCCCGGCACTTCGTCCGGATCGACGCCCAGGTGCGACTGCGAGGGGCTGCCGCCGCGCACACAGGAGACCACCGGCAGCCGGTTCGCCCGCGACGGGGCGATGACCATGGCGGCGTCGGCCAGGTGCTCGGCGGCCATCTGCGCGGTGACGTCCATGCACCGGTCCAGGTTGAGCGAGGAGAGCAGCAGGTTGGACGAACGGCTGAGGAATTCGGTGCGCTCGCGTTCCATGCGCAACGCCTCGCGCGCCAGCCGCCGGTCGGTGTCCTCGACCAGCCACCACACGGCGCTTCCGTCGGCCAGCACCGTCGGATGCGCCTCGAAGGTGCGCCCGCCGACCGCACCCCAGGCCACGTCGACGTCAGCGGTCGCGGCAACGTCCACGTCAGCGGTGGCGGCCACGTCCGTGCCCGGGGATTCCTCCGTCGGCGCGTGCAGCGTTTCGTGTGCCCGCGACAGCCACGGTGGCGCCACGTCCGCGAGCGCCACCCCTTTCCCGGCCCCCGGCAGCAGAACCCCCGCCGCCTCGTTCGCGAGTATCAGCCTGCCGTCGGCCTCGACCACGAGCACCGGGTAGGGCGCCAGCAGGGGGTACGGAGTGTCGCTCCTCGAAACGCTCACCGGTGCGTCCGCACCGGCTGCCGTCGTGACGGAACCAACCACACATTCAGGATCCGCTGAGCGAATCCCTCACCTCATCGACTAGGGGACAGTTGCGTACGGCGACCAGAAGACCGTTGCCGTCCAGCAACCATCCCGTACTTCCCCGCGGCCCCGCAACCAGCCCACCGGAGCGTGGCCGACCGGTCACAGGGCCTCGCGCCACGCCGCCAGCTCCCGCGCGCTGTCGAACCGCAGCGCCCGTCCGGTCACCGGATCGGTGAATTCCAGCGCCCGCGCGAGCAGTTGCAGCGGCCGGGTGAAGTCCTCCCGGCCGCCCTCCGATTCGGGCTCCGGCAGCACCCGCGGATACACCGGGTCGTACAGCAGCGGCAGGCCGAGCGCGCTCATGTGCAGCCGCAACTGGTGGGTACGGCCCGTCGCGGGCAGCAGCCGGTAGCGGCCCCGCGCACCGCGCCGCTCCAGCAGTTCGACCCGGCTCTCCGCGTTCGGCGGCCCCGGCTCCTCCCACGCCGCGATCCGCCCGCGCTCCTTCACGATCCGGCTCCGTACCGTCCTCGGCAGCTCGACCCGCGGGTCGTACGCGGCGACCGCCTCGTACTCCTTGCGCACCCGCCGGTCCCGGAAGAGCGTCTGGTACGCGCCCCGGTCCCCGGGGCGGACCACGAACAGCACCAGGCCCGCCGTCAGCCGGTCGAGCCGGTGCGCGGGCGACAGTTCGGGCAGCCCGCAGTCGCGCCGCAGCCGCGCCAGGGCGGTGTCCGTCACGTGCCGCCCGCGCGGGGTCGTCGCCAGGAAGTGCGGCTTGTCCGCCACCACGATCCGCTCGTCGCGGTACACCACCCTCACCTCGAACGGCACGGCCGTCTCCGGTGCCACATCGCGGTGGAACCATACGTACGCGCCCGCCTCGTACGCCGTCCCCGCCGTCACCGGACCGCCGTCCGCGGTCACGAAACGCCCCTCGGCCAGCATCGCCCCGACGCGCTCCGCGCCCACCGCCCCCGCGTACCGCTCCAGCAGATACGCCGCCACCGTCGGCGGCTCCCCGCCCCCGCCGGGCAGCCGCAGCCGCACCGGGTCCACGCCGTCCCGCTGCGCCAACGGCGACGGCGGCGCCTTGCGCCCGCCCCTGCGTGCCATGTCCCCGCCCCCCGTCAGCGCGCGACCGGGTAGCCGATCCGCTCCAGCTCCCCCCGGCCGTCCCCCTGAATCTCCCCCGCCCCCGGATACCGCACGATCTCCAACGCGGCCGACGCCCGGCACACATCCCGCAGCCCCGCGATCGACGGCAGCCCTCGAGCGACGTCATGGATCGTCACACGCTCAGTCATGCCCCATCCCTATCAAGATCCCTATCAAGCCGCACTGACATTCCCCCGCACACTTCGCACACCCGCACCGTCCCTCGGGTGTCACAGGCGCCCGCGCTGTCCCGTCCCGTGAGGGAGAGCCCCGCGATGAGCCGGGGACGACCGGAACGCGAGGACGGTGGCGGTCATGCGGGTGTTCGTGGCGGGCGGGAGCGGGGTACTGGGGCGGCGGCTGGTGCCGCTGCTCGTGGACGGGGGCCACCAGGTGACGGCCACCACGACGAGCGCGGCCAAACTGGACTCGCTGAAGGCGCTGGGCGCCGACGGCGTCGTGATGGACGGCCTGGACGCGGCGTCGGTCGGCGAGGCGGTGGCCACGGCGCGGCCGGACGTCATCGTGCACCAGATGACGGCGATCGCCACCGCGCACGCGGGCAAGCCCGACCTCAAGCACATGGACCGCTGGTTCGCCCCCACCATCCGGCTCCGCACCGAAGGCACCGACCACCTGCTGGCGGCGGCCCAGGCGACCGGCGTGCGCCACGTCGTCGCCCAGGGCTACGCCTCCTGGAACGGCGTCCGCGAGGGCGGCTGGGTCAAGACGGAACAGGACCCGCTCGACCTGATGGAGGGGACGGCGGCGCAGGCGGGGATGCGGGCGATCCGGCACGTCGAGGACGTGGTGGCGGACTTCGGCGGCGCGGTCATGCGCTACGGCAGTTTCTACGGCCCCGGCGTCACCGACGACATGGTCGAACTCCTGCGCAAGCGGCAGCTCCCGCTCGTCGGCGCCGGCGCGGGCCACACCTCGTGGATCCACCTGGACGACGCGGCGAGCGCCACCGCCCTGGCCGTCGAGCGGCGCGCGACCGGCCTGTTCAACGTCGTCGACGACGAACCGGCGCCGGCCGCCGAGTGGCTGCCGTATCTGGCCCGGTGCGCGGGCGCGAAACGGCCGATGCGGGTGCCCGCGTGGCTGGCCCGTTTGCTGGCCGGGGAGGTGGCGGTGACGATGATGACCGAGGGCCGCGGCTTCTCCAATGCCAAGGCCCGGCGGGAACTGGGCTGGGAGCCGCGCTACTCGTCGTGGCGCGAGGGGTTCGAGAAGGGGCTGAAGTGACGCGGGCGGATGCGCGGCAGGGGCAGGGTTCGGCACGGTCTGACGGGGCACGGTCCGGTGCGGCGCGGGCGGGGGAGTTCGAGGACCTGCGGCCGCTGCTGTTCTCGATCGCGTACCGGATCCTGGGCAGCGTGAGCGAGGCGGAGGACGCGGTCCAGGACACCTGGCTGCGCTACGAGGCCGCCGGGACCTCGCCCGCCTCGCCCAAGGCGTACCTGTCGGCCGCCGTCACCCGCGTCTCCATCGACGTGCTGCGCTCCGCCCGCTTCCGGCGCGAGGAGTACGTGGGGGAGTGGCTGCCGGAGCCGCTGCTCGCCGACCCCTACGACGACCCGGCGCGCTCGGCGGAACTGGCCGACTCCGTCTCGACGGCCGCCCTGTTGCTGCTGGAGCGGCTCAGCCCGCTGGAGCGCGCCGTCTTCGTGCTGCGCGAGGTCTTCGGTTTCGGCTTCCCCGAGGTCGCCTCCGCCGTCGGCCGCTCCGAGGCCGCCTGCCGTCAGCTCGCGGTACGCGCCAGGCGGCACATGGACGAGGGCCGCCCGCGCTTCGAGGCCGACCGGCGGGAGCGGGAGAGGCTGGCGGGACGGTTCTTCGACGCGCTGCGCGAGGGCGACGTCGAGGCCCTGCGCGACGTGCTCGCCGCGGACGTCCAGGTCGTCGGCGACGGCGGCGGCAAGACCCCGCAGTTCGCCCGCGCCATCAGCGGCGTCGAGAACGTGACGCGCCTGCTCGCCACCACCTTCCCCTGGTTCTTCCGCATCGACGTGACCGTCGAGTCCCACGAGATCAACGGCCAGCCCGGCATGATCTTCCGCGACCGCGACCGCAAGGTGCTCAACGTGTGGACGCTGGACGTGCTCGACGGCCGGATCCAGATGATCAACTCCGTCAGCAACCCCGACAAACTCGGGCACCTGGGCCCGGTCGGGGACGCGTGGGCGGTCTACCGCGAGTGGAACGCGGCGCGCCGCCCGTAACGCCCCTCCGCCCTCGCCGTCCCGTGTCCGTCGTACCGTCTCCGTCGTCCCGTCTCCGCCGTCCCGCCCCCGCCGTCCCGCCCCCGTCGTCCCGTCTCCGTCGTCCCGTGTCCGTCGTCCCGCGCCGTCACTTGCGGTCCAGGTCGAGGTTCAGATCCAGGTTCAGGTTCAGATCCAGGTCGAGGCCGAGGTCGCGGCGCAGACGCGTCAGGGCGCTGCGGACACGGGACTTGGCCGTGCCCAGCGGGATGCCGAGCGTCTCCGCGACCTCCTGGTGGCTGCGCTCGGCGTAGAACGCCAGGTGGATCGCCTCCCGTTGCAGATCGGTCAGCACGCTCACCCCGCGCCGCACCGCCGCCTGCCTCATGCGCCGCTCGACGATGTCCAGGACGTTGTCGCCGGCCGGCAGCCGCGTCCTGCGGGCCGCGAGGTCCTCACTGCGCAGCAGTACGGCGTTGCGCCGGATCCAGTCGACGGCACGGCGGTGCGCGATGGTGACGACCCAGCCGCGTACGCTCCCCTGCTCCGGCCGGTACAGCGACGCCTTCGCCCACACCTCGGCCATGACGTCCTGGGCGATGTCCTCGGCTTCGGCACGCAGCCGCACCCGCCGCTGGACCAGCGACCTGACCATGGGAAAGAGCAGCGTGTACAGCGCGGTGAACGCCTCCTGGTCGCCGCGTCCCGCCGCCAGCATGTGCTGTTCGAGGCCGTCGCTCTCCCAGCACTCCGCCTCCGGCGGCGACGGGAGACGCGTCGGACCTGCGTCCGGCATTCGGCTCACCTCCTCAGCGCCCGGTGCTGAACCGGGTGCCGTGCGGACCAAGGGGAGTTCGTGGCCCCGGTCCTCAGGTATGGCCGCTCCGCCCGATGGCCACCTGGAAAGGGGGTACGGACGTACGGATGTGCGGGCGCCCTGACGTGGCGCCCGTCGGCCGTCCGCCGGGGTCATGGGCGGAGTCGCAGGCCGGTGGCGCGCTCAGCGCCGGGTGAGGTCGCCGTAGAGGGTGTCCCAGGCGTCGTCCTGACGGCTGGCCGGTTTTCCGTCGCAATAGGGCAGCGCGTGCTGGGCCTTGTAGTAGCGGAGCATCGACAGTACGGCCATCGGGTCGCTGTTCTTGCCCGCCGTGTAGTCGCGGTCGGGCAGCGTCGCCTGGTGGACGCGGCAGGTCGGACGCGGGCTCGCGGGGCCGGTGACCAGCGCTCCCGTGTGCCGGTCGGCGGCGCAGGAGGTGAGCGCGAGCGCGAGGACGGCGGCGGTCAGGGCGGCGCCGAGGAGGGCGGCCGGGCGGGAGGCCGTACGCGGTGACGTAGGCGGTGTCATACGTGTGGCCGCGCGGGTCGTGCCGGTCATATCAGTCGTGCGGGTCGTCGTACGCGAGGGTGTGCGCATGGTTCTGTCCTTGTGGCGTCCGTGGGACAACGGGTGCGGGTGTTGTGGATCCGTCAGAGGGGCATCGCACGCAGGGCGGTTCCCACGCCCACGGCGAGAATGAGCAGCGCGGTGCCCAGAGGGGTGAGGCGACCGCTCCACGCGCCGACGGCGTGCCATCTCCCGCCGCTCAGCGCGGGGAAGCGGTCCCTGAGCGTCAGCAGGAGCAGGCCCGCGGCGGCGAGGGTGGCGGCCATGCCGAGGCCGTAGCAGACGACGAGCAGCACGCCGAACGCCGTACGGCCGAGGGCGATCGAGCCCAGCAGGACGACCAGCGCCGAGGGGCTGGGGACCAGGCCGCCCGCGATGCCGATGCCGATGAGACCGCCGCGCTTGCGGGTGCCGCCCGCGGAGTGGGAGTGGTGATGGTGGCCGTGGCCGAAGAGGCCGTGGCGGTGCGGGTGTTCGTGGGCGGTGTGATCGTCGGTGTGGTGCGAGTGGTGACCGTCGTGGCCGTGGTCGTGCTCAAGGCCGTGCTCAAGGCCGTGCTCGTGGTCGTGTTCGTGTTCGGGGGCCTCCCGTTCGTCCAGGACCGCGACCCGCGTGGTGGCGACGGTCGTGGCCGCGCTCTGCTGGGTGATGCCCTCGGCGCCCTCGGGGACCTCGACGAGCGGGCCGGACGACGGGTGCGGGTGCTGGTGCTCAGCCCCGTGTCCGTGCGCGTGTCCGTGCGCGTGTCCGTGTCCCGGTCCGTGCTCGTGGCCGTGGCCGTGGCCGTGCGAACCGTGAGCCGCGCCCCCCGCGTGCCCGTGCTCCGCCTGCCGCGCCCGGAAGACCCGGACGGCCGACGGCAGCAGCCACAGACCGGCCGCGGTGATGACGATGCCGCTGACCGTACCCAGCCAGGCCAGGACGTCCTCGCCGACGAGCGCGGAGGACACGCTGAGCGCGATGCCGAGGACGAGGACGGAGGCGGTGTGGGTCAGCGTCACCGTGCCCGCGACCGTGACGGCGTCGCGCGGACGCCCCTGACGGCCCGCCAGATACGCGGCCATGATGGTCTTGCCGTGACCGGGCAGCGCCGCGTGCCCCGCGCCCAGCACCATGGCCATCAGCACGGCGAGCAGCCCGACGGGGAGGGTGAGCCGGTCGTGGTCGGTGAGCGCGCCCAGCCGCCGGTCCAGGGCGGCGTACCAGGAGGAGGGCCAGCCGGTGCCGGGCGCGACGGCCGCGACGGCCCCGGGACCCGAGCCCAGGACGAGCCGCGTACGGCGCTGGTCCAGCGGGTCGGCGAGCAGGTCCGCGGGATACGCGCGCAGCTCGCGCGAGACCGAGACGGCAGGGACGTCCGAGGAGCCGATGCGTACGCCGTCCCCGTGCGCGGTGATCTCGTGCCAGCCGATCCGGCTGCTGTCCACGCCCGTGGCCAGCGCGATCGTGTCGCCGCGGCCGGGGGAGGCGGGCGCGGACAGCCGGCACTCCAGCCGTCCGGTGTCGAGCCCGGCCTGCCCGGGCACCAGCCGGAAGGACGCGTCCGTCAGCCCGAACCGCAGGGCCTCGGCCCGCCGCGCGCCCCCGGCGCCGCCCGCGGTCCCCGAACCGCCGGCCGCGCCCGTGTCGCCGCCGAGCGTCGCGTCGATACCGCGCGCCAGGTCGGTGCAGGCGGTGTGCGCGTGGGCCGCGGCCTCCGCCGGGCTCAGGGCCCCGTCGTGGTCGGTGTCCATGGCGGCCTTGGCCTGGAGCGTGGGGATCTCGGCGGTGTCCACGACGGCGAGGTCGTCGATCCGGTCGGGGCGTACGGTCAGACCGTCGTACCGGTTGACGGTGAAGTTGCCCAGCGGGTGGGCGGAGACGGCCGGGGCGGCCAGCCACAGCAGCGAGGGCACCGCCACCAGCAGCAGGGCCGCGCCGCGCCGGGCACGGATCGGGGTCGTCATCGCTGTCCTCGCCGTCCTTGCGGTGGTTGTGCCGCCGGTTCCTTCTGATCCTTCTGAAGGGCGGTCAGCCGGGCGCGCGCGTCCGGCGCGTACAGCGGCGAGAAGGCCGGATTGGCGGCCAGGGCCCCGGCCAGGTCCGTACGCGCCGCCTCGTCGTCGCCGAGCGACTGCTCGATCACGCCCCGGTGGTAGCGCAGCAGCGCGTCGCGCCAGCCGAGCCGGTTCGCCTGCTCGGCCAGCGGCAGCGCGTCGCCGTCACGGCCCGCCCGGTGCAGCGCCCAGCTCAGCGCGTCCGCGACCAGCACACTGTGCCGCCGGTCCCACTCGGCGCTCAGCAGCTTCACCGCGAGGTCCGCGTCGCCGTGATCGGCCTGATATTGGCCGAGGTTGAGGTCGTCCACCACGCCGTTGGCCGCGAACAGCCTCTGCTCCGCCTCCAGCACCCCGTACTGCGCCCTGGCTTCCGGCGCCCGGCCCAGCGACTCCAGCAATTCGCCGAATTCCAGCACATATTGCGGCTGCGGCACCCGGTCGATCGCCGTCCGGTAGTCCGCGACCGCCTGGTCCGTCCGCCCGAGCGCCGCCTCCGCCCTGGCCGCGCCCGCCAGCGACGCGGTGTACGTCGGATCCAGCGCGAGCGCCGTCCGGTACTCCCGCAGCGCCTCGCGCGTCTTGCCGGTGTTGAAGGCCAGCTCGCCCAAGTAGTGGTGGCAGAACGCCTGGTCGGCCGCCGTCGTCGCGTCCTGGAGCGCCCGCCGCAGCGCCTGCTCCGCGTCCGCGGTGCGCCCGTGCAGCTCGAAGGTGTACGACGCCCGGGTGAACGACGCCGTCGACGGGTGCAGATCGAGCATCCGCTGCACGGCGTCCTGCGCGGCGCTGTCCTCACCCAACTGGGTGAGCGCGTCGTTGAGCGCGCCGTAGGGCGCCCAGGCGTACGGGTCGTCGCTGATCGCCTTGTCCGCCCACGTCCTGGCCTGCGCGAACTGGTGCCGCGCGTTGGCCAGTCCGGCCATTCCGGTGAGCGCGGCGGTGTTGTGCCGCGGCTGGAGCGCGAGCGACTTGCGCAGCGCCGCCTCCGACTTCGGGTACAGCGTCGGATCGACGTCGAGCCGGGCCTGTTCGACGTATTCCGA
The DNA here is from genome assembly GCF_055558595.1 of Streptomyces sp. NPDC025721. Taxonomy (NCBI): domain Bacteria; kingdom Bacillati; phylum Actinomycetota; class Actinomycetes; order Kitasatosporales; family Streptomycetaceae; genus Streptomyces; species Streptomyces sp. NPDC025721. Next base: position 648,415 of record NZ_JBVHMF010000001.1, read on the forward strand.
GCCGAGCTGGGCCCAGGAGGGGGCGTCGTTCGGCTGTGTGCGCAGCGTGCTCTGGAGCTTGGCGACGATGGCGTCCACGCTCAACGGCGCCGCCTGCGGGCCGGAGACCGGGCCGGAGTCCGGGCCGGGACCCGTACCGGAACCTGTACCGGAACCCGTATCGGAACTCTGGCCAGGGACCGCGTCGGACGGCGGCGGGGACGAGGCGCCGCCCGAGCGCTCCAGCGCTGCGAAACCGGTCAGGCCCGCACAGAGCACGGCGGTGGTGGCGATCAGGGCGAGGCGGCGCATGGGGGTCTGTTTTCTCCGCTCGGGGCGAACAGGGGCTCCGGCCGGTCGGACGGGTGGGGCGGTCGGACCGGAGGAGAGGGACCCGGCGTGGGCCTGTCAGGTGCCCACGCCGGGTGGCTTGCTCAGCCGGCCTGGTTGACCGAGCCGGTGTAGGGCAGCGCGACGTACGGGAAGGTGCCGGCGAAGGGGACGCCGGGTCCGTTCACGCCGTCACCCGCGGCGAGCGCCTGGATCAGGTGGCCGGGGGTCGCGCCCTCCAGCGCCTGGATCGCGATGTCCACGACGTCGTCACCGAGGCGGCGGCCGTTGGGGTAGCCCTGGAAGTCGCCGTTCAGCACGCCGAGACGGTCCGGCTTCGCGGTGACGGGGGTGGACATGTTCAGCCGCAGCTCCTCGGCGGGGACGAACCGCTTCTTGTCGGCGTCCTGGTTCATGAGCTGCGAGTTGAGGTCCACGGCCAGCGGGCCGTTCGCCGCCTTCGCGATACCGGTCAGGAAGATCTCCTGAAGGTCCTTGCGCGGCGTCGCGGGCGCCGGGATCCCGTAGATCGACTGGATCAGCATCGGCAGCTCGGGGTTGAGCACCTTCGCCACGACCTTGGGCTGGTTGTGGTCCTGCGACGGCGGCAGCGCGTTGAACGCGTTCTTCAGACCCGCGGGCACCACCGCCTCGTTCACCAGCGGGTTGCCCAGCCGCGAGACCTGCACGTACGGGCCGCTGGCCGTCTGCTTGCCCGGGGAGAGGTTCATGGTGCGGCGCGAGGTGGTGCTCCACACGCCGATCACCGGGTTGCGCTTGGGGTTGCAGTTGAGCGCCAGCGCCGACTTCGGGACCTGGATCGCCAGCGTGTTGACGTTGTAGCCCTTGAGCGTGTTGTGCCCGGTCTCCGACAGATTCCCGCCGTAGAGCAGGTCGAAGACGCGCAGGTCGAGGAAGAACGGGTCGGCGGCCTGCGAGGCCACCGTCTGACCGCCGCCGGGCAGCTTCCGCGTCGCCTGGCCGCGCAGCCGCCCGTAGTTCGGCATCGACGCCTTGCCGACGTTCGACGGCGTCGCGATGCCGTCCTTCACCAGCGTGACCGGGCGCTTGCCCGCGCGCAGTTCCTGGAGCGTGTAGTGCTGGCGGAACAGCAGCGTCTTGTCGTTGAGGTTGTTCACCACGCCGTTGTTGTACAGGAATGTCTTGTCTCCGCGCCGATCCTCGTTGCGGAAGGTCCAGCGGTACGTGAGGTCCGCCTTGCCGGTGCCCTGGCTGTCGATATTGATGTCGTACTGGGCGTCGGTGGCGAACGGGTAGAAGTTCGGCCCCCCGTTGGGCTCCTGGAACGGGTACCAGTTCGCGACCAGCGTCACCGTGTCCGACTTGTCAGGACTGGAGAACGCGTAGAGGTCGGTGTTGTCGACCTGTGGGTCCGCCGCGATCAGCGGCGCCTCGCGGTGGCTGGACGCCTGGCCGACGCCCGTACCGGGACCGGCGAGCGCCGCTCCCGCGATCGCCGTGCCGAGCGTCAGCAGCAGCGCTGCCGACTTCCACCGGCCGACGATGCCCGGTGTTCTGCGTGAACTCATGGGTGGTCTTTCTGTGGGGGTGAAGAGTCCGGCCTCGGGACCGGTCCCTGCACCCCGTTCGTCTCCAGGGGAGGTGCCGGATTGCCCGAAAGAGGTTTTTGTCCCCGATCGGGCGAATATGCGGATACGGATGCCAGGGGTGCGCCGTCCGGCTTGGCGGTGGTGCCGATGTTGACGGCGCGTCATGTCGTGCGCGGCGCAAGGCGCTCCGGCTCTCCCCGGGCATACGGACATACGTATGCGATATGTCCGTATGCCCGGACGCGGAGGTACCGCCGTAAAGAGGTCATGGGCACACCCGTACCAATCCGCGCCCCCCACCGCTCCGAATGCCAGTGCGGAGGCACCCGCCTCCGGTCGCGGAGCCGACGCCATGCCGACTCCGCGGATCCGCGAGTGAAGGGCAGCACCACCATGCGATCCACCAGCGCACGTGTCGTGACCGCGATAGCAGTCGCCGCGGTCCCGTTGGCCTTCCCGGCAGCGGCGTGGGCGGCACCGACGGACACCGACGTCCCCTGGACCACGTACCAGGCGTCGCTGGACCCGATCACCGCCAACCACGTCACGGGCAGCGGGACGGCGATGATCCAGCTCTCCGGCAACACCGCGAAGATCACCGTCACCGCGTCGGACCTGGTCGGCGGCGGCTCCCCGCACGCCATGCACATCCACGTCGACGGCGCCGGTGTGTGTCCCAAGCCGTCCGAGGCCAAGGACCACAACGGCCACAGTTCGATCAACGTCGCCGACGCCATGAAGGACTACGGCATGATCGGCACCTCGCTCACCACCAGCGGCGACAGCACCCCCAAGAGCGCCCTGGCCGTCGACCGCTTCCCGGCCGGTTCGAGCGTCAAGTACAGCCGCACCCTCGAAGTCACCGACAACGTCGCCGCGAACCTCAAGTCCGGCAAGGCCGTCCTGGTCGTGCACGGCATCGACTACAACGGCAACGGCAAGTACGACAACGTGCTCGGCGCGAGCGAACTCGACAAGACCCTGCCCGCCGAGGCCACCGACCCCGCCCTCTGCGGCGCCTTCAACGTCTCCCAGATGACCTCGATGCCCGGCGGCGGCGCGGACACCGGTGACGGCGCCACGCAGACCGGAAGCGGCATCCACACCGGCATGGTCGCGGGCGGCAGCGCCGCCGCCCTGGTCGGCCTCGGCATCGGCGGATTCGCCCTGCGCCGCAGGGGCGTCACGACCCGATGAGTGACGACGCCGCCGCCGCGCACGAGGACGGCCGGGACGACGAGACCGGCCGTACGGACGACACCGTACGTACGACCGGCGACGGCCGCACCGGCCGCACCGGCCGCGTGGGCCGCACGCGACGTACGGCGGTCATGCTCGTCGTCCTCGCGGTGGCCTGCGTCGCCGCGGGGGTCACCGCCGTACTCGCCGGGACCACCGGGGGCGGCGGCAACCCGCCGCCGCAGCCGGGCCCGGCCGTCGCGGGAAGCACACCGCGCGACGACATGTCGGGTCACGAGATGTCCGGCCACGACATGGCCGCGATGCCCGCCCCGCCGAGCGGCGCCGCCTCGGCCGAAGCGGCCGGTCCGACGCCCACCCGGCCCGGCACCCTGCCCGCGTCCAAGCCGGTCGCCCTCGACATCCCGGCCATAGGCGTCCACTCCGACCTGCTGGACCTGGGCCTCAACAAGGACGGCAGCCTGGAGGTCCCCTCCAAGCCGCTGCGCGCCGGCTGGTACCGCAACTCGCCCGCCCCGGGCCAGACCGGACCCTCCGTCATCCTCGGCCACGTCGACTCCAAGGAGACCGGCCCCGCCGTCTTCTACCGGCTCGGCGCGATGAAGCCCGAGCAGCAGATCCGCGTCACCCGCGCCGACCACAAAGTCGCCGTCTTCACCGTCGACGCCGTCCGCTCCTACGAGAAGGCCCGGTTCCCGACCCTCGACGTCTACGGCAACACCGCGGACGCCGAACTCCGCCTCATCACCTGCTCCGACTGGAACGCGCGCACTCACTCCTACGAGGGAAACACCGTGGTCTTCGCCCACCTCGCGACCTGAGAACGGCCGAAGGAGACCGGGGTGTCCCCAACTTCACCCGTACGACGCCGTATTGACTTCCTCTGATCATCTGACCGCAGAGCACAACCAACCCGACGGGTCGGCTGTCGGACGGGGTGGGACACCAAGGGCGGTGTCCCACCCCGTTTCGCACAGGAGGAACGTTCCTTGGTCTCCCTGCTCTCCCTCCGCACCGGGCGCCGCCGTCTCGTCGCCGCGACCGCCACCGTCCTGGCCGTCACTCTGGGCGCGGTTTCGCTGACCACCACGGCCACCGCCACCACCTCCGCCTCCGCGGGTGCGACGCGGGCGTCCGCCGCGACGTCCGGGGTGAGCGGCCTGCTCCCGATGACGCCCGGCGCCACGCTGGCGTCCGCGGGCACCCAGGGCTTCTGGACGTACGTCCCGCACGACGGCGACGACGGCAAGCTCCGCTGGACCCCGTACGGGGCCGGCCCGGTCCGCGACCTGCGCTTCGACACCGCCAACGGGATCGCCGAGATCTCGGGGGACACCGTCACCACCACGAGCGACACGTCCGGGAGCCGCGTGCTGGACATGCCCACCGGCACCTCCTTCGCGCTGCGGACGGTCGACGACGGGCTGGACAGCCTCTACGGGGGCGTCGCGGGCCGGGCGCTGTTCGTCCGGGGCGCCACGAAGCTGTGGGTCGAGACCGCGGACGGGGCGAACCGCGCCGTACAGGGCCTGCCCGAGGGAACCGACTACGGGCGGGTGCGGCCGGGCGACGCGACCCACGGCCTGGTCCCCACCGGGACCGGGGAGAGCGACCGGCGCTTCGGCCTGATCGACCTGACCACCGCCACCCTCACCTTCCCCTACCCGCGGCAGGCGCGGAATCCGGTGATCTCCGGCAACCGCCTCGCCTGGATCGAGGACGACACCGCCGCGAACACGCTCCGGGTGGTCGTCCGCAACCGGACCACCGGCGCGGACACCGCGGTGCCCGTGCCGGGCGTGAAAGCCGGTACGGACCTGACCATCGGCCTGCTCGGCGACTGGGTGACGTACGGGACGACGGCCCTGCGTGTCGGGACCGGCGAGAAGGTCACCTTCCTCGACCGCGCCGACGCCTCGTACGCCGTCCCCGACGGCACCGCGCGGATCGTCCAGGGCAGCGACTCCGCCCAGGGCGCGGGCGTCTTCCGCGTCGCCCTCGACCCGAACGGCCGGCCGTTCGCGCGGCTCCTCGCGCACGCGGGCACCCCGACCTCCGCCCTGCACGACTTCGACAACGACGGCCTGCCCGACCTGCTGGGCCGCGACGCCTCGGGCGGGTTGTGGCGGGACAGCGCCGCCGACGGGCGCCAGCGGGCGCGGATCGGCGGCGGCTGGCAGATCTACGACAAGCTCGAGACCGTCGGCGACATCGCGGGGACGAACAGCCCCGACTACCTTCCCGAACTCGTCGCCCGCGACAAGGACGGGGTCCTGTGGCTCTACTCGGGCCGCGAGGACGGCGGTCTCACCCCGCGCGTCCGCGTCGGCGGCGGCTGGCAGACGTACACCCATCTCACCGGCGGCAGCGACCTCACCGGTGACGGCCGCCCGGATCTCGTCGCGGTCGACACGACCGGTGCCCTCTGGCTCTACCGCAGCACCGGCAGCACGGCCCGACCCTTCGAGCCCCGTGTGCGCGTCGGCACCGGCTGGACCGGCTACGACCAGCTCACCGCCGTCGGCGACCTCGCGGGCGGACCCGCGGGCGACCTCGTCGCCCGCGACAAGGACGGCGTGCTGTGGCTCTACCTCGGCAAATCCGACGGCACCTTCGAGCGCCGCACCCGGATCGGCTCCGGCTGGCAGACGTACTCCCAGCTCACCGGCGCCGGCGACGTCGACCACGACGGCAAGGCCGACCTCTTCGCCTACCAGGCCGCCACCAAGACCGTCTACCTCTACTCCGGCACCGGCGACCCCGCCCGCCCCTTCGCCCCCCGCGCGATCTCCGACGCCCACACGGGCAACGCGTATAACAACATGAGCTGACCGGCCGGGTCTCCTCGGGGGCGTGCGGTCTCCGGGGGCTCGTGCGGCCCCCGTGCCGACTTTCACGGCCAAAGAGGCCCTCCCGTTCGACAACGGGAGGGCCTCTCATGGCTGTGACCTGCTACTTCCGGTGTGCCCCAGGCAGGATTCGAACCTGCGACACCAGCTTTAGGAGAGCTGTGCTCTATCCCCTGAGCTACTGGGGCGGGGACAGGCGCCAGTGTAGCGGGTCGGCGGTGGCCGGTCGGGGGCCCGGGGGCGGGGCGGAAGGCCGGTTCGTCAGCCGAGGGTCTTGAGGATCTCGGCGGCCAGGGGACCGGCGGAGGCCGGGTTCTGACCGGTGTGCAGATTGCGGTCGGTGACGGTGTGCGGCGCCCAGGGCGCGCCTTCCTGGAAGTCGGCGCCGAGCTGCACGAGCCGGTCCTGGAGGAGCCAGCGGGCCTTGTCGGCGAAGCCCGCCTGGGTCTCCTCGACGTTGGTGAAGCCGGTCAGCCGGTAACCGGCGAAGGGGGAGGCGCCGCCGGGTCCCGTGGCGGTGGCGAGCAGCGCGGCGGGCGCGTGGCAGACGATGCCGAGCGGCTTGTCCGAGGCGAGGGCCGCGTTGAGCAGGGCGCCGGACACGGCGTCGGCCGACAGGTCCTCCATCGGGCCGTGGCCGCCGGGGTAGAAGACCGCGTCGTAGTCGTCGAGCGAGACGTCGGACAGCTTCACGGGGTGCTGGAAGGCGGCGATCCCGGCCAGCTCGGCCGCCATCGCCGCCGCGCCCTCCTCGCCGCCGTTGAATTCGGGCGCGAGGCTTCCCCGGTCCACCGTCGGCACGACCCCGCCCGGCGTCGCGGCGACGACCTCGTGGCCCGCCTCGGTGAAGACCCGGTACGGGACCACGGCCTCCTCGGCCCAGAAGCCGGTCGGGTGCGCGCTGCCGTCGGCGAGCGTCCAGTGGGTGGCTCCGGTCAGGACGAACAGGATCCTTGCCATGGAGGTGGCTCTCTCTTCCGTGTCGCTGGGGGCGGGTGGGGCGGGCGTTTCCAACGTACGCCGAGGCGGGGGCTCGCGCCGGGTGCGGCGGGGGGCCGGGTGAGGCCGGGGGGCCGGGTGCGGCGGGGTCAGGGTGCGGCGGGGGGCCGGGTGCGGCGGGGTCAGGGTGCGGCGGGGTCAGGGTGCGGCGGGGTCAGGGGAATAGGTAGGGCGGCCGGAATGTTCGGGATGTTGAATGCTCAACCAAACAGGGTGAGTGCGACAGGACGGTGGGTGTGATGCAGTTCGGGATCTTCACGGTCGGCGACGTCACGACGGACCCGACCAACGGACGGACGCCGAGCGAGCACGAGCGGATCAAGGCGATGGTCACCATCGCGCGGAAGGCCGAGGAAGTCGGCCTGGACGTCTTCGCGACCGGCGAGCACCACAATCCGCCCTTCGTGCCGTCCTCGCCCACCACCATGCTCGGCTACATCGCGGCCCGCACCGAGCGCATCGTGCTGTCCACCTCCACCACGCTGATCACCACGAACGACCCGGTGAAGATCGCCGAGGACTACGCGATGCTCCAGCACCTGGCGGACGGCCGCGTCGATCTGATGATGGGCCGCGGCAACACCGGGCCGGTCTACCCGTGGTTCGGCAAGGACATCCGGCAGGGCATCCCGCTCGCTGTCGAGAACTACGCGCTGCTGCACAAGCTGTGGCGCGAGGACGTCGTCGACTGGGCGGGCAAGTTCCGTACGCCGCTCCAGTCGTTCACCTCGACGCCCCGCCCGCTGGACGGCGTGCCCCCGTTCGTCTGGCACGGCTCCATCCGCAGCCCGGAGATCGCCGAGCAGGCCGCGTACTACGGCGACGGCTTCTTCCACAACAACATCTTCTGGCCCATGGAACACACCAAGAAGATGGTCGACCTCTACCGTCGCCGCTTCGCGCACTACGGCCACGGCACCGAGCAGCAGGCCATCGTCGGCCTCGGCGGCCAGGTGTTCATGCGCCGCGACTCGCAGGCCGCGGTACGGGAATTCCGGCCGTACTTCGACAACGCCCCGGTCTACGGGCACGGGCCGTCGCTGGAGGACTTCGCCGAGCAGACGCCGCTGACCGTCGGCTCCCCGCAGCAGGTCATCGAACGCACCCTGACCTTCCGCGACGCCGTCGGCGACTACCAGCGCCAGCTCTTCCTCATGGACCACGCCGGTCTGCCCCTCAAGACCGTCCTCGAACAGCTCGACCTGCTCGGCGAGGAGGTCGTCCCCGTCCTGCGCGCCGAATTCGCCAAGGGCCGCCCGGCCGAGGTGCCCGACGCCCCCACCCACGCCTCGCTGCTCGCCCGCCGCGACGCCGACACCGCCGACGAAGTCCTGGAGGCCCGGGCATGACGCACCACCCGATCGAGCGACGCCGGCTCGCCGTCGTCACCGCCGGTCTCAGCCAGCCGTCGTCCACCCGGCTGCTGGCCGACCGGCTGACGGAGGCAGTACGCCGCCACATCGACGGTGACGTGGACGTGGACGTACGGGTCATCGAGCTGCGGGGCCTGGCCAACGACATCGCGCACAACATGCTCACTGGCTTCCCGGCGCATCATCTGCGCGACGCAATCGATTCGGTGACCGGCGCCGACGGCCTGATCGCCGTGACCCCGGTGTTCACCGGCTCGTACAGCGGCCTGTTCAAGTCGTTCTTCGACATTGTCGACAAAGACGCACTGGCGGGTACCCCGGTGCTGGCCGCCGCCACCGGCGGCACCGCCCGCCACTCCCTGGTCCTCGAACACGCCATGCGCCCGCTGTTCGCCTACCTGCGCGCGATCGTCGTACCGACCGCCGTATACGCGGCCTCCGAGGACTGGGGCACGGCAGGCAGCGGCAGTGGCGACGGCAACGGCAACGGGAGCAGCGCTGTCGACGGCACCCTCGCCGCCCGCATCGACCGCGCGGGAGCCGAACTCGCCGCCCTGATGACCTCCCGACCGTCCCGCCCGGCGCCGGGCGGGGGTGCGACGACGGACGCCGGTATGGGCGCCGGTGCCGACGACGAGGTCGTGCCGTTCGCCGAGCAGTTGGCGGCGCTCGGCGCGCGAGGGTGACGGCGCCACAAGAGTGACCGTGCGACGGAGCCGGGGCGAGGGACCCGACGACGGCGTCAACTACGACGTCAACGCCCCGGATCCGCGCTCACCCCCGCCGGTCGTATCAACGGCCGGACGCTCGTCCAGGAACTCGATGACCGCGAGCCCCGCCACCGACACCAACGCGATCCAGAAGATCACCATGCCGGTCGGATACGGCCACAGCGCCAGGACCACCGAGGCGACCGCGACGACGACCCACCGCAGCCAGACGCGGAAACGGTCCACCCACGGCCCCACCGGCCCGGTCGACCGCACCCCCGCCGCCTCCCGCACCGCCGCGATCCCCGACTCCCACATCGACCGCACCCGTACCGCCCACTGCCCCGAACCGCTCAGCCACGCCCCCAGCGCCACCACGACCCCCAGGGTGATCACCATCCGAACGCTCGCCCGCAGAAACCGCACCACCTGGTCGTAGATCGCCGCGGCGGCCGCATGGTGCACATCGGGGGACAAGTGGTCGAGGTAGAAGGTGCGGAAGAGAGCGAGCGCGACGCCGAGCACGGCCACCCCCGCCGCGACACCCAGCGCGGCGGCGACCAGCGCGCGGCGACGCCGTACGGCCAGCAGCACCCCGGCGCCCGCGATGACGACGGTGACCACCGGCAGCCAGTCCCCGGCCAGTTGCAGCGCCCGGAAACCGGTCTTCACCCGCCCGATCTCGTCCGACTTCAGCAACGTGAAGTCGGTGTGCACGTCGGGCAGCCGCCCGGCGACCTTCAGCCCGCGGTCCACCAGCTGCTGCTTCACCCCGGCCACCACGGGTGCGAGATCGAGCGTCACCGTGTTGTGCTCGACCTGCACCGCCGAATCGTTACTGCCGGTCAGCGCGTCGACGACCGTCGCGTGCGCCCTCCGGTTCAGCTCCTCCCAGATCGTCGAGAAGGCACTGCTCGATACGAACGTCGCCACCGTGCCGTGCACGAAATCCGTCACCCCCGACGTGATCGGGCCGCTGATCCCGCCCAGCGCCGCCTTCACCCCCGGCAGATCCGAGGGCGCCACGCTCGACAGCAGCGAGTCGAGGTCGATCCGGTCCATGACGGCCGCCGTCACCTGATCGGTGACGGCCCTCCGCACCTGCGGGTTGTCGGCGAGCGGCGCCATCGTCGCCACATAGCGGTCGGTGTTGCCGACGATGTCGGCGGCCCACACCGCCACCGCGCCGAGCGGAGCCAGTACCGCGGCCAGTGTGATGAGCAACGCGGAGAAGAACGACCGCACCCGGTGCCGCGACCGCGTCACCGCCAACCGCGCCCGCAGCGCCGTCAACTCCGCGCGCTCGTCGTCACCCAACGGTCCCGACCCTGACGCGCCGTCCCCGGCAGCGGGTCCGTCGGCGGTCGCCGCCATCCACGTACCCCCTGCCTGTGCGAGTGCCGCCCGACCGGGCCCGTTCCTCTCAGGGAACGTGCTGCCGGGCGGGTGCGCGCGCGGAGTTGGTACGTCAGGGTTGTCGCCAAATCGCCTTTCGCACGGTGTGTGACGGTGTGCGGCGCTACCTCAGCGCACGCGGTCGCGCTCATTGGGTCGCGCCATTCGGGTGACGACGCGTTAGTCCTATGGGATGGGCGGTTACTGATCGTTGTGTCGGTGCCGCAGACCCGGTGAAGCGCGGGTCGCGCGGCGGTCAGGTTCGTGAAGGGCGCACCGCGTGATCACCACCCGTCTGCTGCTGGACAGGACAGGCATGGCCACCGCCGTGCGGTTCCCGGCCGCGCGGACGACGCCCGCCCACGCCGCCACCGCGGACCGCGGAGCGGCCGACCACTCCGTGACCGTCATCGCCACCCGGGACGGTCGTCCGATGGCGGTCGCGGTGGACTCCAGGGCCTTGCGGGCGACCACCGCCGCGGACGCGACGACCGACACCGAAGACGGAGGAGCCGCCGCGGTTCCGGTACGGGGACCGGACCGCGGCGGCTCCTCGGCACTGTCCAGGGCCCTTGCGCCGTCCGGGCGACGGCTTCCCGCGTGGCGAGGCCGCTGAGCTGCGCCTAGCGTGGAGTCCCCGGGGGGTGGTCGCGCCAAGGGAGAACTCCGTCATGGCCCGTAGCAGCCCGGACACCTCCGCTTCCGCCGCCGGCCTCGGCGGCGGCCCACAGCCCGACGGGAAGCCGGGCCGCAGCAGTGTCGTCGGCACCCCCTCCCACCGCTGGTGGGTGCTCGGCGTGATCGGCCTGGCGCAGCTCATGGTGGTCCTCGACGCCACCATCGTGAACATCGCGCTGCCCTCCGCCCAGACGGCCCTCGGCTTCACCGACGGCAACCGTCAGTGGATCGTGACGGCGTACGCCCTCGCCTTCGGCTCGCTGCTGCTGCTCGGCGGCCGTCTCGCCGACCTGGTCGGCCGCAAGAGGGTCTTCCTGATCGGCCTGACCGGCTTCGCGCTCGCCTCCGCGATCGGCGGCGCCGCCCCCAACTTCGGCGTACTGGTCACCGCCCGCGCCCTCCAGGGCATGTTCGGCGCCCTGCTCGCCCCCGCCGCCCTCTCCTTGCTCACCACGACCTTCACCATCCCCAAGGAGCGCGCCAAGGCGTTCGGCATCTACGGCGCCATCGCGGGCGCGGGCGGCGCCGTCGGTCTGCTGCTCGGCGGTGTGCTGACCGAATACCTCGACTGGCGCTGGTGCCTGTACGTCAATCTGATCTTCGCCACGATCGCGTTCATCGGCGGCGTACGACTGCTGCAAGGCGGCACCCTGCCCGACCGTCCCAAGCTGGACATCCCCGGCACCGCCCTGGTGTCGGCCGGCCTGTTCTGCATCGTCTACGGCTTCTCCAACGCCGAGAAGCACCCTTGGAGCTCGCCGCAGACCTGGGGCTTCCTGGTGGCGAGCGTCGTCCTGCTGCTCGCCTTCGTCACCTGGCAGCGCCGTGCGGCGCATCCCCTGCTGCCGCTTCGGGTGGTGACCGACCGGGACCGGGGCGCGTCGTTCCTGGCGATGTTCATCTCCGGCGGCGGGATGTTCGGCGTCTTCCTGTTCCTGACGTACTACCTCCAGCAGAGCCTGCACTACTCGCCGGTCTCCACTGGACTCGCCTTTCTTCCGATGATCGCCGTGATGGTGGTGACGTCGGTGACCACCACCAATGTGCTGGTGCCGCGCTTCGGCGCCAAGCCGATCGTGCCGACCGGCATGGCCCTGGCCGGCGTCGCCATGGCGTGGCTGACCGCGCTCGACCTGCACAGCACCTATCCCGCGCACGTACTGCCGCCGCTGCTGATCCTCGGCCTCGGCCTCGGCTCAATCTTCGCCACGGCGATGAACCTCGCCACCGCGGGCGTACAAGCGCGTGACGCCGGTGTCGCGTCCGCCATGGTGAACACCTCACAGCAGGTCGGCGGCTCCGTCGGCACCTCGCTGCTGAACACCCTCGCCACCAGCGCCGCCGCCAGCTACGTGGTCGGCAGGCAGAACACTCCCGCCGTCGCCGCACAGGCCCAGTTGCACAGCTATTCGACCGCCTATTGGTGGGCGGCGGGCTTCTTCGCCGTCGGCACCGTGGTGACGGCCTTCCTCTACCGGCGCGGCAAGCCGCGTGCCCTGGCGCAGCCCAGCACACTGCCCGACGATTCGCCCGCATCAGGTGACGCCGAACCCGACGCCCCGCCCGCCGCACATATGTGACGCCTCCCTCCCACGCACGGCCGCTCACATCGTGGAATCCCGGGGCGTGAAGGTGGCGGATACAGCTACCGTGCCGTCATGACAGCCAACACCGTCGTGGCCGCTCTCGACGCCGTCAGCGTCCGCCGCTTCACCACCGGCCAGGTCATCCTCGACGACGTCAACTGGACCGTACGGTCCGGCGAGCACTGGGCGCTGCTCGGCGCCAACGGCGCGGGCAAGACGACGATGCTGCGCCTCATCGGCGCCCTCATGCATCCCACCTCCGGCACGGTGGACGTGCTCGGCCACCGCCTCGGCCGTGTCGACATGCGCGAATTGCGCGCGCACATCGGCCTGGTGTCGTCCTCACAGAAGGTGCCGCTCGACGCCACCGCCCACACCGTCGTCCTGACCGGCCACACGGGCACGGTGCAGCCGCTGTGGCGCAAGTACGACGACGAGGTCCGCGAGCGCGCGCACGAGCTGCTGGCGGAGCTGGAGATCAAGGATCTGGCGGACCGGGCGTACGGGGTCTGCTCCGGCGGTCAGCGGGCCCGCGTTCTGGTGGCGCGGGCATTGATGGCCGACCCGGCACTGATGCTCCTCGACGAGCCCTTCAACGCGCTCGACCTGCCCTCCCGCGAGGACCTGATCGACGCCATGCACCGCCTCGCGCTCACCCGTACGGGTCTGGCGACCATCACCGTCACCCACCACCTGGAAGAGCTGTCGCCCGCGATCGGGCACGTACTGCTGCTCAAGGAGGGACGGGTGCTGACCTCGGGGACCGCGCGGCAGGTGCTCACGGCCGAGTCGATGACCCAATGCTTCGGGCGGCCGATCGAGGTCAGCAGGCACGAGGGACGGTGGCTCGCCCGCTCCGGGCGGCGCTGACCGTATGGGGTGACTTCACGGGCGCGAGGTTGACGCTCCCGCGGTCGGTGACCGACCTTTTCAGCGCAGCCAGGGCAGGTCCGCGCGGTCCGGCTGGTGCAGGCCCTCGGCGATGACGCGGGAGATCTCCCCGAGCTGCGCCGTCTGCTCGGGAGTGAGCCGGTCGAAGATCGCGGAGCGGACGGCGGCGACGTGACCGGGCGCCGTACGCACCACCTCGTCGTAACCGGCGTCGGTGAGGACCGCGATCTGCCCGCGGCGGTCGGAGGGGCAGTTCTCGCGGCGCAGCCAGCCGTTCCCCTCCAGGCGGGCGACAGCGTGCGACAGCCGGGAACGGGTGATCTTGGCGCGCTCGGCGAGCTCCGTCATGCGCATACTGCGGCCGGGCGTCTCGGAGAGCGTGCTGAGCAACGCGTAGTACATGTGCGGCATGCCCGCGTCGCGCTGGAGCTGACGGTCGAGGTGGTCTTCCAGCAACGTCGTGGCGTGCAGGAACGCCCGCCAGGTCGCCTGCTCGTCTTCGGTCAGCCATGTCATGGCGTTCATGGTACGTGCACTTCTTGAAGCTTCAATAAAATGGCGTGTCCCGCCGTCGGTCCGCGACCGGGCGCGTCCGGCCCGTACGACCGGACGCCTCTTTGGTGAAGCCTCCCGCCAACCCCGCCAATCGAGTGACGCAGGTCACAAGCGTGACGGGAAATATCCGGGGACGCGGTCCCCGTTTAGACCAGGTGACCGCGAAACGGGGAGTGCCTGTCCGTTTCAACGACGGGGCCCGTACCCCCGTGAACGACCGCTGGATCGATCGGAAGGAGCCGCCCGCCGTGAGCCTCGACACTGTTGGTACGACCAGCGCCACCGCAACCACCAGCAGCACCAGGCCGCGCGCCGTGCGGCTGCGCGCGGACGCCACACGCAACCGCGAGCGCATCGTCGCCGCCGCCCGCGAGGCCATCGTGGAGTTCGGCCCGGACGTGCCGCTCGACGACGTGGCGCGCCGCGCGGGAGTGGGGAACGCGACGCTCTACCGGCACTTCACCGACCGCGCCGAACTGATCCGCCAGGTCACGCTCACCGTCATGGCCACGACCGCCGAGCGGGCCGAAGACGCCCTCGCTCAGGAGCCCGACGCCTTCGCCGCGCTGCGCCGCTTCGTCTTCGAGGCGGCCGAAGAGCGGATCGGGGCGCTGTGCCCGATGCTGTCGGACGCCTTCGACCGCCAGGACCCCGCCGTCACCCAGCAGATGGAACGGCTGGAGCGGTCGGTCAACGCCATCATGGAACGCGCCCAGAGCGCGGGCCTGCTCCGTACCGACATCGCCGTCGGTGACCTGATGGTCGCCCTGACGCAGCTCACCCGGCCGCTGCCGGGCACGGGCTGCATGGGCTTCGACCGCTTCGTCCACCGCCACCTGCAGCTCTTCCTCGACGGGCTGCGCGCCCCCGCCGGATCCGTACTCGTCGGGACGGCGGCCACCCTGGAGGACCTCAAAGCCGGAAACAAATAGTTCGCAACGCCCATGAACCGGGCGATAACGTAGGGAAGTTCGCCGACTTACCGAAGCGCAGTTCTCGGCCGCTCGACCGATGAACACCGCGACCGGATCCCGGACCACGATCCGCATCGTCCGGCGCCAGCTCGATGACACACGTCCCCACGTCCTGTCACTCCGCATCCATTAGTGAGATCAGTTATGCCTGAAACACGCTTGCCCGATCCGAAGCGCTGGACAGCGCTGATATTTATCGCCATCGCTCAGCTCATGGTCGTGCTCGACGCGACCGTGGTGAACATCGCACTTCCCTCCGCCCAGGCCGACCTCGGCATCTCGGACGGCAACCGCCAGTGGGTCGTCACGGCCTACACCCTCGCCTTCGGTGGCCTGCTGCTCTTCGGCGGCCGGATCGCGGACCTGTGGGGACGCAGGAACACCTTCATCGTCGGTCTGCTCGGCTTCGCCGCGGCCTCCGCGCTCGGCGGCGCCGCCGTCAACACGGCGATGCTGCTCGGCGCCCGCGCCCTCCAGGGTGTCTTCGGCGCCCTGCTCGCGCCCGCCGCGCTGTCCCTGATCTCGGTGATGTTCACCGACGCCAAGGAGCGCGCCAAGGCGTTCGGCATCTACGGTGCCATCGCCGGCGCCGGCGCCGCGGTCGGCCTCATCCTCGGCGGTGTCCTCACCGAGTACCTGAACTGGCGCTGGGCGCTGTTCGTCAACATCTTCTTCGCCGTCGCCGCCGTCCTCGGCGCCATCGCCTTCATCCGCGAACCCGCCGAAGGCCGCAACCGCAACCGCCTGGACATCCCCGGCGTGGTCCTCGCCAGCACCGGTCTGGTCGCGCTCGTCTACGGCTTCAGCCGCGCCGAGTCCGACGGCTGGTCGTCCGGTGTGACCATCAGCCTGTTCGTCGCCTCCGTGGTGCTGCTCGCCTCGTTCGTGGCCGTGGAAAGCCGCGTCAAGGCCCCGCTGCTGCCGCTGCGCGTCATCACCGAGCGGAACCGGGGCGGCGTCTACCTGTCGCTGGGCCTCGCCATCATCGGCATGTTCGGCCTGTTCCTGTTCCTGACCTACTACCTCCAGCAGGTCATGGGCTACTCGGCGCTCAAGTCGGGCTTCGCGTTCCTGCCCATGGTCGGCGGTATGGTCATCGGCTCCACGCAGATCGGCACCCGGCTGATGCTGCGGGTCCGGCCGCGCTTCCTGATGGCGCCCGGCTTCCTGGTCGCCGCCGTCGGCATGGGCATCCTCGCCCAGATCAAGGTCGACTCCAACTACGCCGAAATCCTGCTGCCCGGCCTGGTCCTGATGGGCCTCGGCATGGGTACGGCGTTCATGCCCGCCATGAGCCTGTCCGCGCACGGTGTGCGCCCCGAGGACGCGGGCGTCGCGTCAGCCATGGTCAACACCTCGCAGCAGGTCGGCGGCTCCATCGGCACCGCCCTGCTGAACACCCTCGCGGCCAGCGCCACCACCACGTGGATCGGCTCGCACGCCAAGAGCCCGGCCGACCTGAAGAACCAGTTGTTCGTCAACCAGGCCGCCGTCCACGGCTACTCGGTCGCCATCTACTGGGCCACCGCCATCCTGGTGCTCTCCGCCGTCCTGGCCTTCGTCCTGGTCGACGCGGGCGTCCAGAACACCGGAGAGAGGGTCGCCGAAGGCGACTTCGAGGACATCCCGATCCCGGTCATCGCACACTGACCCGGCACGGCACTCACCCGATGGGGTGAGCGCGTGAAAACGGCAGGGCCCCGCCTCGTGCAGCACGAGGCGGGGCCCTGCCGTTGGTCATTCGTCATTCCATACGCAGCCCCGCGCGGCGACCGTCAGAGCCCCTCGGGCCACTTGTACGAGCTGGGCACCGTCACCTTGTCCGAAGGCGCGCCGTACACGAGCGCGATCTCCTCGTGCGCGCCCAGCTTGATCGCCGCCGGGTCACCGGTCTGCTCCTTGCCGTTCACATACACGTGCAGCTCCTTGCCGCCGCCGGTCTTGAGCGAACCGAGCGTGTCCTTCGTGAGCGGCACGTTCCACTCGGTCATGAACTCGCCGAGCGTGAAGTCGGCCTGCACCGGCGACTCGATGTGCACGACGCCACTGGTGTCGTGCGTGTGCAGCGGGCTGATCGACTGCTTGGCCTCGTCGATGCCGATCAGGGCGGGCACGACGACGGCCTTGCCGTCCACGAACACATCCAGGTGACTGTGGATGTGCAGCACCTGCCCCTCCTGCCCGAGCATCGGCAGTCCCGCCGCCTTGACCTGCGCGGAGGCGTCGGCGGGCGCGGGCCACGAGACGGAACTGGCCGCGGGCTTGCTGTCACCGCCGCCCGCGGTAGTCGTCGCCGTGTCGCTCGCTCCCTTGCCGCTGGCGGAGCTGGAGCCGGAGCCGCAGGCGGCCAGCGTCACGGCGCTGACCACTACGGCCACGCCGATCCCGATGCGTCGTTTCTGCATGAGCGTGGGGTCTCCCTGTTCAGCCGAACTGGACGGAACGCTTGGCGAGCCCCATCCAGAAACCGTCGATGATGCTGCGCTGGCTGCCGAGCTCGGACTCGGCGGCGCCGAGCGTAACGAACAGCGGGGCGAAGTGCTCGGTCCGCGGGTGCGCCAACCGCCCGGCGGGCGAGGTGTGTTCAAAGTCCAGCAGCGCGTCCACGTCCTGGGCTTCCAACGCCCGGTGACCCCAGTCGTCGAACTCCGCCGACCAGCTCGGCGGCCGCGGACCCGCGTTGCGCAGCGCCGCCAGATTGTGCGTGAAGAATCCGCTGCCCACGATCAGCACGCCCTCGTCGCGCAACGGCGCCAACTTGCGTCCGATGTCCAGTAGCTTCTCCGGGTCGAGCGTCGGCATCGACACCTGGAGCACCGGAATGTCGGCGGCGGGGAACATCTCCACCAGCGGTACGTACGCGCCGTGGTCGAGACCGCGGTCGGGCACGTCCTGCACGGGATTACCTGCGCCGCGCAGCAGTTTCCGCACGGAGTCGGCGAGCGCGGGCGCGCCGGGCGCCGCGTACCGCACCTGGTAGTAGTGCTCGGGGAAGCCCCAGAAGTCGTACACCAGGGGGACGGTGGTGGTCGCGCCGATCGCCAGCGGGGCCTCCTCCCAGTGCGCCGAGACCATCAGGATCACCTTGGGCCGCGGCAGGTCGGCCGACCAGGCCGCCAGCTCTGCGGGCCACACCGGGTCGTCGGCGAGCGGCGGGGCGCCGTGCGAGAGGTAGAGCGCGGGCATGCGCTCCGGGGTTGCCGTGGTCATCGCGCACCCTCCTTGAAGTTTCAAGCGTACGGGAGCACCACCGTAACCCCATATGCTTGAACCTTCAAATAAGCCGCACGTGTCCGCACGTGTCCGCACGTGTCCGCACGTCTCGCGCTGTCCACGCGTATCAGCGTGCGAGGCCGGCGTCAGCCCAGGCGCTTCTCGAACCACGCCACATCGTGGTACGCGCCGAATTTGTGGCCGACCTCCTCGTACACCCCGACCGGCCGGAAGCCGAAACGCTCATGCAGCCGCAGCGACGCCGCGTTCGGCAGCGTGACGCCCGCGTACGCGCGATGCAGGTTCTCCTCCGCCAGGGCCTCGAAGAGCGCCGTGTAGAGCAGCGTGCCGATGCCGCGCCCGCCCGCGTCGTGCGCGAGATAGATCGTCGTCTCCACCGACGTCGCGTACGCGGCCTTCGGTCGGAAGGGGCTGCTGGTCGCATAACCCAGGATTCGTCCCGACGGGCCGGGAAAGTGAGCAACCAAGAGCCGGTGCGGGCCGTCTTTCGGGTGGGAGAGCAACCACGGACGACGTTGTTCGACGGTGAAGGGAACTACGTCGAACGTGATCGACGTTTCACGGATGTAGTGGTTGTAGATGTCGGTAAGAGCGGCCAGATCGCCCTCGCTACCTGGTCTGACCTGGACTTCTGGACGTTCCGGCACCCTTTGGCCTCCCTGTGTGGCGAGACAGGGTACTGCATGATCACAAAATTCAGGTCACGAGATGGGAATTGTGTCCGGATTCCAATCGTTATCCCGATCAGGACGGGGCAACCGCAAGGCAAGAGCCGCACCTGACGGAACCATCCGGCAAGCGGCCCGACCGCCCGGTCCGACCGAGACCCGACCGCACCTTCGTAAGGGAGCACGCATGGCAACCCGTGCCGTCGCCCGTCGTCACGCTGGCGGGACCAGTAGCGTTCGCGCCGCAGGCGGGGAAGTCGCCGACCGCGACCTCGTCGGCATGTACCTGGACGAGATCGCGCGCACCCCGCTGCTCGACGCCGCCAGGGAAGTGGAACTGTCCCGCGACATCGAAGCGGGCGTCTACGCAGAACGCATACTCGCAGCCGATCCCGGACTGCCCGCAAAGGCCGGTGGTGACGCCCGCCGCGAGGAGCTCGAGGCCATCGTCGCCGCGGGCGAGCAGGCCAAGGACGTCTTCATCCGTTCCAACCTCCGGCTCGTCGTGGCCGTGGCCCGCCGCTACCCGCGCAGCGGACTGCCGCTCCTCGACCTGATCCAGGAGGGGAACGCCGGCCTGGTACGCGCCGTCGAGAAGTTCGACTACGCCAAGGGCTTCAAGTTCTCCACCTACGCGACCTGGTGGATCCGCCAGGCCATCACCCGCTCCATCGCCGACCAGTCCCGCACGATCCGGCTGCCCGTCCACCTCGTCGAGGAACTGGGCCGCATCCGCCGCGTGCAGCGCGAGTTCAACCGCGAGCACGGCCGCGACGCGGAGCCCGCCGAGATCGCCACCGAACTGGCCTCGACCCCCGAGCGCGTCACCGACGTCCTCGACTGGGCCCGCGACCCGGTGTCGCTCAACATGTCCGTCGACGCCGAGGGCGAGACCGAATTCGGTGACCTGGTGGAAGACGGCGCCGCGCCGTCACCCGAGGACTCCGTGCTCGTGATGCTCCGCCGCGAGGAACTGGACGGGCTGATCGACCGCCTCGACGACCGCACCGCCTCCATCATCCGGGCCCGCTACGGCATCGTCGACGGCCGCGAGCGCACCCTCACCGAGGTCGGCAAGCAGCACGGACTGACGCGCGAGCGCATCCGGCAGATCGAGAAGCACGCGCTGGCCGACCTCAAGCGGATGGCCCGCGCGACCGGCCTCGACCAATACGAAGCCGCCTGACCGGCGCGCTTCCCCACAGACCCGAACCCCGGTGCATTCCCCCCCGCACCGGGGTTCGGCCTGTCCGCGACACCCACAACCACCTGATCGGGCACGACCGCCCCAGGTGAGACGCTTCCGCCTATGGACGACCAGACCGACGCCCAAGCCGGGCCCCACAAGAACGAGCCCCACCACGACGGACTCGGCACCCGGCTCAACTGGCTGCGCGCCGCCGTACTCGGCGCCAACGACGGCATCGTGTCCACCGCGGGCCTGGTCGTCGGCGTCGCGGGAGCCACCGACTCCCGCTCCACACTCCTGACCGCGGGCATGGCCGGACTCCTCGCGGGCTCCCTGTCGATGGCGGCGGGCGAATACGTCTCCGTCAGCACACAACGCGACTCCGAACAGGCCGCCCTCGCCCTGGAACGCGAAGAACTCGCCACCACCCCCCAAGCCGAACTCGACGAACTCACCGGCCTCCTCGAAGACCGCGGCATCAGCCAGGAACTCGCCCGCGAAGTCGCCGAGCAACTCACCGAACGCGACGCCCTCGGCGCCCACGCCCGCGTCGAACTCGGCATCAACCCCGACGAACTCGCCAACCCCTGGCACGCGGCCGGCGCGAGCTTCGTCTCCTTCACCATCGGCGCCCTGCTCCCGCTGCTGGCCATCGTCCTGCCACCCACCTCATGGCGCCTGGCCGTCACCGTCGTCTCCGTCCTGCTGGCCCTCGTCGGCTGCGGCTGGGCGAGCGCGCGCCTCGGCAGCGCACCGACCGGCCCCGCCATCCTCCGCAACGCCGCGGGCGGCGCCATCGCGATGGCCATCACCTACGCCGTCGGCGAGCTCCTCGGCGCGACCGGCGCCGTCTGACCACCACCCCGCGCCTGCAACGTCACCCCCACCCCCACCGTGACCGCACACACCAACCCGGCCCACAACACCGCATGCGACCCCGTGAAGGTGCACGCCAACACCGCCGCCCCCGAGACCGGCAGCGTGAGCTGCTGCGCGAGACCCCGCTTGTAGTGCCGTGAGTGCAACAGCCAGACAGTGATGAGAAACACCGCGGCGGGAACCGTGACCCAGGCCGCCGCCACCCGCGTCGAGATCTCCGCCTCCCCGACCGCCTGCTCGACTGCGATCTCCATCCCCGCCCCGATCGCCGCCGCCGAACCGAACACCGCGAAGTGGCCGTAACCCCAAAGGAACGCCTGCCTGTTCGACACCAGGTGGTCATGGATCGGCACCGCGAAGTAGATCCACCACGCGGCGAAGACAATCAGCAACCCGCCGATGGCGATCGGCAACAACTCACTGAGCGCGTCGTGCTCGTCGGCCGCCGACTGTACGGCGATGGTCGCCGAGGACACCGACTCCCCGAGCACGATGATCGTGAACAACCCGTACCGCTCCGCGATGTGACGCGGATGCCACGTCGTCGGTGCCGCCCGCTCCGACAGCACAGGCACCGACATCTCCGCCACCGCCAACAGCACGAACGCCCACACCGGCGGCGCACCGTGCGGCAACAGCAACGCCATCCAGCCCACTTGGCACAACGTCACCCCGAACGCGTACCGCAAAGCCGTCCCCCGGGCCGCGCCCGTCTCGGCCCCGGCCGCCCGCAGCCACTGCGTCACCAACGCCAGCCGCATCACCGCGTATCCGCACACCGCCAACCGGAAGTCGCCGCTGTCGAAGGCGCGCGGCACACCCGCCGCCAGCATCAGCACACCGACGATCTGCACCAGCGTGGTGATCCGGTACGGCACATCATCCGTGTCGTATGCGGAGGCGAACCATGAAAAGTTGACCCACGCCCACCAGATGGCGAAGAAGACCAACAGGTAACCGGTCACGCCGTGTCCCGGATGCCCCTCCACGGCGGCATGCACCAGCCGGACGCCCGCCTGCGCGACCGCGACCACGAAACACAGGTCGAAGAACAGCTCAAGTGGCGTGGACGCGCGGTCTTTCTCGTCGCGGCTGCGTGCCGTCATCCGGCGCAACGCGCCGCTGGTCCTGGCCACCGGACCTGCCGGAGTCGTCGGTTCAGTCATGGAGGACACCATGGAGTACGACAGGCACTACGCGCAGCGCGCCGCGCGGAATTCCAGGCCGCTCAGCCCCGACTCGTCTGCCCGCTCGGCGAATCCGCCCGCGCCAGCTCCCCCGTGGTCACGAAGCGTTCGACGCGCTCCACGTAAGGGCCGATCCGGATGCCCTGCTCGGCCAGCCAGCCGTCCGAGTAGTACTTCTCCAGATACCGCTCACCCGGATCACACAACAAACCCACCACGCTGCCCTGTTCACCGCGTTCGCGCATCTCGGAGATGATCCGGAAGGCGGCCCACAGCCCGGTGCCGGTTGACGCGCCCGCCCGGCGGCCGAGCAGGCGCTCCAGGACGCGCACGCACGCGATGGAAGCGGCGTCCGGGACCCGCATCATGCGGTCGATCGCGCCGGGCACGAAACTCGGCTCCACCCGCTGGCGGCCGATCCCCTCGATACGGGACCCCGCTCCGGTCGTCACCGCCGGATCGTGATCCCGCCAGCCCGGAAAGAACGCCGAATTCTCCGGATCCGCGACGCAGATCCCCGTCGTCGCCTGGGCGTACCGCACGTACCTGGCCAGCGTCGCCGACGTCCCCCCGGTACCGGCCGTCGCCACGATCCACGTCGGGACCGGGAACCGCTCGACCGCCATCTGCCGGAAGATCGACTCGGCGATGTTGTTGTTGCCCCGCCAGTCCGTCGCCCGCTCCGCGTACGTGAACTGATCCATGTAGTGGCCGCCGGTCTCCCGCGCCAGCCGTGCCGCCGTCCCGTACACCTCGCACGGGTCGTCGACCAGATGACATCGGCCCCCGTGGAACTCGATCAGCTCGATCTTGGACCGCACCGTCCCACGTGCCATCACGGCCACAAAGGGGACACCGATCAGCCGGGCGAAGTATGCCTCCGAGACCGCCGTCGACCCGCTGGACGCCTCGATCACCGGCCGCCCCGGCCGGATCCAGCCGTTGCACAGGGCGTACAGGAACAGCGAGCGCGCCAGGCGGTGCTTCAGCGAGCCCGTGGGATGCGTGGACTCGTCCTTCAGATAGAGGTCGACGCCCCAGTCCGCCGGGAGCGGAACTGACAGCAAATGGGTATCGGCGGACCGGTTGGCGTCGGCATGGACCTTCCCCACAGCCTCGCTCAACCAGCGACGGTACGCGAGGTCGCTTCGGTCGAGATCCTGTTCCCGCGCCTGCGCCTCTACGTGCTCCCGCTCCGGTACGTGTGCCTGTGCGCGTCGCTGTTCCACGCTCTCCGGGTCCGGGCGTACGGCTGCCGGTGCGGGCGAGGGCGTCGGGTCCGGTGTCTGCATGTGGCCAGGTATATCCGGCCGACTGCCTCAAACGGACACTTGGGGTATCTCCCTCCGGCCGCTTGAGCAGGGACGACAGCCCGGCCACCGACGCCCCGCCGTACCCTGGAGGCATGAGTAGCGCCCCCGATCGCACCCCGGCCGAGAACCCCGTCGACGAACCCACCCCGGCCGTCGTACCCCCGGTGGGACCCTCGGGCCTCGTCTTCGACGATCCGCTCGACCGCCCCTCGGCCGACGACACCGACCGGGGCTGGGGCGACCGGCCCTCCGGCTCGGCGGCCGATGACGACGACTTCACGCGCTTCCTCAACGAGAAGCCGCCGCACCACCTCTGAGCGGAGCGGACGATCAGTTCCCGCCCCCGCTGCGCGGCGAGACCAGCGCGTCGCGGATGTCGCGCAGCAGTGTGATCTCCTCGACCTCGGCCGCCTTCTCCACCACCTCGTCGTGCTTGCGCTTGCTCGCCTGCCGCGCCAGGTAGCGGGACATCGGTACGACCATCAGGAAGTACACGACCGCCGCGGTGATCAGGAACGTCAGGACGGCGCTCAGCACCGAGCCCCACAGGATGTGGATCCCGCTGATCGTCTCGCCCTTGTCGTTGACGACGCACGGGCCTTTCAGACAGGACGAGTACCCAACGAGATCCTTCGTACCGAAGGCACCGACCAGGGGATTGATCACGCCGTTCACCACGGAGTTCACGATGTTGGTGAACGCGGCACCGATGACGACCGCGACCGCGAGGTCGATCACGTTCCCGCGCGTGATGAATTCCTTGAAGCCTGCCAGCACGCCCGGCTTGTTCTTGTCGGTCACCGCTATGCCTCTTCCGTGACGCCGATGTGGCGGAATGATGGGTTCCGCCATAGAAGGCAATGCGGGTTCGGCGTGTCCAATCGCCGTCCACGAACGGGTGATTCAGCACAATGTCACCGCCAGCGGTGACGAGACGGCCGCTCCGGAGAGCGCCGCCGCCGTACGGCGTGGCACGGCCACCACGACCAGTGCCCCGCCGCCTCCACCGCCACTGACATCGGGTGGGGCGGACTCTCCTGCGGGCTTCGAGCTGTCCGCGCGGCCCGGCACGGCCACAACGGTCGCGTTCGACGCCACCACCCGCGAACTGGCCAGCACATCGATCCGGTCACCAGGGCGCAGCAGCGCGACGGCCGCAGCGTCGGCGATCCGCACCGGCGCCCTGACCAGCACCTCGGCCACGTCATGGGGCGCCCGTACGGTCGCTGCGTGGGTGGTGTCGCTGGCCGGTGCGGGTCCGCGTGGGGCCGCCGCGTCATGACGCGGGCCGGTCCCGTGCGCCGCGGCCGCCGCCAGCGCGGCCGCCGTCAGCGCCAGACCGAAGGCCAATGAGCGCCGTCGGCGCCCCGGCGACCGCCGCAGGAGCTGCCGTCGGCCGCCCGCTCGGATCGGCGGGAAGTCCGGCACCGCGCAACGCGGCGGCGTGTACGGCTCGGGGCACGCCGGAGCCGAATAGGGAGTGGGGGAGCAGGACATGACGGACCACCGCCTGACGTGAGGTGCTCGATACCGGTATGTCCGGTCGATGCATCCACCATCGCGCACGGCGCCGACAGCGCTCCGATCCCTGTGGACAACTCCCGACTTGTGGATAACTCGGCCACCCGGAGGCGTGAATTACCGCTTCGCGGAAGGCAGGAGCCAAGGGATACGGGAGTCCGCGTGCTAGGGGAAAATGATCCCCGGGTCCTGGCCCCCCAGCGAGTCCACGCACAGGCAGTCCCGCGCGTCGTTGTCCGGCAGCTCGCCGATCAGGTCGAAGAGCACGTCCCGCATCCGGCCGACATTGGCCGCGAAGACCTCCAGCACCTCCTCGTGAGAGACGCCCTCTCCGGTGTCGGCGCCCGCGTCCAGATCGGTGACCAGCGTCAACGACGTGTAGCAAAGCCCCAGTTCGCGGGCGAGCACGGCCTCGGGGTGGCCGGTCATCCCGACCACGGACCAGCCCTGCGCCGCGTGCCAGAGCGATTCCGCGCGCGTCGAGAAGCGGGGACCCTCGACCACCACCAGCGTCCCGCCGTCGACCGCCTCCCAGCCACCCGACCGTGCCGTGCCGACGGCGGCCTTCCGGCCCACCGGGCAGTACGGGTCGGCAAAGGTCACATGGACCACGTTCGGCACCTGGCCGTCGGCTCGCGTCTCGCCGTCGAAGTACGACTGGGCGCGCGACTTCGTACGGTCCACGAGTTGGTCGGGCACCAGCAGCGTTCCGGGGCCGAACTCGGTGCGCAGGCCGCCCACCGCGCAAGGACCGAGCACCTGGCGCGCGCCGACGGACCGCAACGCCCACAGATTGGCGCGGTAATTGATCTTGTGCGGTGGCAGATGGTGCTTGCGACCGTGCCGGGGCAGGAACGCCACCCGGCGCCCCGCTACCTCGCCGACGAACAGCGAGTCGCTCGGCGGGCCGTAGGGAGTCTCGACCGTGATTTCGCTCACATCGTCGAGGAAGGAGTAGAAACCGGATCCGCCGATGACGCCGATCTCGGCCTGCGCGTCCGCCGCACTGCTGCTCTGCACCATGTCGATCACCCTATTGCGACGCCGGGCACACGACGAAACCCCCACCGCGAAAACGGCGGGGGTTCGTAAGGTCCGCGAAAGCCTCGGAAGGGCTCAGGCCGCCGACGTGCTGTTCGAGGACGAGGAGCCCGTGCCGGAACCCGAAGAGGAGCCGGACGATGAACCCGACGACGAGCCGGAGGACGGCTTGCTGTCGGACTTGCTGTCCGAGTTGCTGCTCTTGGCGGCAGGCGCGCTGCTCGTGGACGAGCCGCGGCTGTCGGTCCGGTAGAAACCGGAGCCCTTGAAGACCACGCCCACGGCGGAGAAGACCTTGCGCAGGCGTCCGCCGCAGTTGGGGCACTCGGTCAGCGCGTCATCGCTGAACTTCTGCACCGCCTCGAGGCCCTCGCCGCACTCGGTGCACTGGTACTGGTACGTCGGCACTTGCTCCTCCTGGCACTCTCACTCATTGAGTGCTAACGACGCTCAATAGTGCAGTATTTCCCGGCGTCAGTCCACCGGGACCGCCGCACGGTGACCGATCACACCCGACGCGACCACTCCTCGCGATTGTGGCACCAACCTCTCGCGCAGCCCCACCAGCACCATGAGCGCCAGCGCCGTACCGGCCAACGGCACCGTGAAACCGGCGTGCGAGCCGGCGTGGTCGGCCAGCAGCCCGGCCGTCGTGACGGCGGCCGCCTGCCCGAGCGCTACCGCCCCCGTCAGCCACGTGAACGCCTCGGTGCGGGACTCGCCCGGTACCAGGGCGTCCACCATCGTGTAGCCGGTGATGAGGGTGGGTGCGATGCACAGGCCCACCAGCAGTCCGAGCGGTGCCAGTACCGGCACGGCGTGCACGGCCCACAACGGGGCGCAGGCGAGTGTCAGGGCCGCGTACGCCGCGAGCAGCCTGGTACGGGGGCTCCGACGCCAGGCGACCGCGCCGTAGACGACGCCCGCCAGCATGTTTCCGGCGGCGAAGGTCCCGTACAACAGGCCGCTGATGCCGGGCCGGCCGATTTCCTGGGTGAAGGCGGTCAGCGACACCTGCATGCCGCCGAAGACGGCGCCGATGCCGAGGAAGGCGACGGCGAGCGCGCGCATTCCGGGTACGGACAAGGCTGAGGCGGGTTTTCCGCTGACGCCCCCCATGGTGGGGTGCGGAACGGGTGCGGTACTTCTCTGCGCGGCGAAGAGGATTCCTCCCGCAAGGGTCAGCGCTGCCTCGGTGATCAGCCCGGCCGCCGGGTGCACCGCGGTGCACAGCGCGGTGGCGAGCACAGGGCCGATGACGAAGGTGAATTCGTCGGTCACCGACTCGAAGGCCGCGGCCGTTGTCATCAAGGGGGAGGCGGCGCTGGACGGGGCGGTTGCCGAGCCGTTCAACGCCACCGCCCAGCGGGCGCGCACCATCGGCCCGATCTGCGGCACGGTGGCACCAGCGGGCACGGCCGCCGCGAACAGCGTCCAGGTAGGCGCATGGGTCAGCGCGAGCGTCACCAGCCCGATGACGGAGACGGTGTGTAGGGCGACGCCTGGTACGAGGACGGCACGTTGCCCGAAGCGGTCGGCCAGTCGGCCGCTCCTCGGGGCGCACAGGGCCATCGAGACCCCGGTGACGGCCGCGGCGGCTCCCGCGGTGCCGTAGGAGCCGGTGGTGTGCTCGACGAGCAGCACCATGCCGATGGTGAGCATCGCGAACGGCTGCCGGGCGGCGAAACCGGGGAGCAGGAAGGCCCAGGCGCCGGGGGTGCTCAGCAGTTGACGGTAGCCGGTCTTTGCATCGACTCCGACGGGCGTGGGCGTTGTCCCGGGTGGGGACGTGGACGGGGAGGTGGGCACCTTGGATGCCACAGCCTGGTCTTTCTGCCGCCTGGTAGCGCGGACGCGGATCCAGGTCCGCGAATGACCGCGCCGAGAGCCGTCCGCTCAGCGCGGGAATCCGCGCCGGCTCTGCGTCAGACAGAGGTTGAACTCGACAAATACCTCACCATGATACGCGGAGACCGGAGCCGTTTTCGCGCACCTGGCGCGGTCCGGACGTTGATCGGATTATCGGTCACCTGGTCGGCTGCGTTGCCGACCAGGCGGCTTCTCTCCGAGCCACCCGGCGAGCTTGCCGCCGCGCCCGACGGCCCGCAGCCGGGCCTCGGCCGCGTCCCGTACCGGATCGGTGGTCACCACGAGCAGTTCGTCGCCGCGCCGCAGCACGGTCGACGGCAGCGGTACGAAACTGGCGCCCTCGCGTACCACCAGGGTGACGGCGGCGCCGGTGGGCAGCCGCAGTTCGTCCACCTCGACGCCGTGCATGCGTGAGCCGTTGGGGATGGCGACGGACAGCAGGTGGCCCTGGAGCCGTTCCAGCGGCGCGGATTCGATGCCGAGGTCGGCGGCGTCGCCGTTGCTGTCGCCGGACAGCCGCAGTCGGCGGGCGACCCATGGCAGGGTCGGGCCCTGCACCACGGTGTAGACGATCACCAGGACGAAGACGATGTTGAAGATCCGCTTGCTGTCGGTGATTCCCGCCACCATGGGGATGGTGGCGAGCACGATCGGCACCGCGCCGCGCAGCCCCGCCCAGGACATCAGCGCCTGTTCGCGCCAGGGGATGCGGAAGGGCAGCAGGCTTGCGATCACGGAGGCGGGCCGGGCGACCGCGGTCAGGAACAGTCCGATGATCAGAGCGGGGACGACATCGTCAC
This sequence comes from Streptomyces sp. NPDC025721, assembly GCF_055558595.1. Taxonomy (NCBI): domain Bacteria; kingdom Bacillati; phylum Actinomycetota; class Actinomycetes; order Kitasatosporales; family Streptomycetaceae; genus Streptomyces; species Streptomyces sp. NPDC025721. The sequence continues at coordinate 677,206 of NZ_JBVHMF010000001.1, forward strand.
CCAGTTCGTGCGGTGTGATGAGCAGACCGAGCAGGACGAACAGGCCGATCTGAGCGATCCAGCCGAGCCCTTCGGCGAAACCGCGAGTCGCGGGCCGGTGTGGAAGTTTGGCGTTGCCGAGGATGAGCGAGGCGATGTAGACGGCGAGGAAGCCGGAGCCGTGCGCCATGGCACCTGCCGCGTAGGCGGTGACGGCGATCGCCATGACGGCGATCGGGTAGAGGCCGGAAGCGGGCAGGGCGACGTGTCTGAGGCCGTAGGCGCCGCACCAGCCGACCGCGAGCCCGATCGCGGCACCGATGACCAACTCCAGCGCGATCTCGCCCACCAAGTGGTACCAGTGGTCGACGGGACCCGCCGCCGAGAAGGCGACCACCAGGATCACGACAGGGGCGTCGTTGAAGCCGGACTCGGCCTCCAGGACGCCGGTCACGCGCTTGGGAAGCGCCACATTGCGCAGCACGGAGAAGACGGCGGCCGCGTCCGTCGACGACACCACCGCGCCGATGATCAGCGCCTGCCGCCAGTCGAGGCCCACCAGATAGTGCGCGGCGCCGGCGGTGACGAAGACGCTCAGCATCAAGCCGAATGTCGACAACACTGCAGCGGCGGGCAGTACCGGTTTGATTTCCTGCCATTTCGTACCAAGTCCGCCTTCGGCGAGGATCACCACCAGTGCGGCATAACCCAGGACTTGGGTGAGCTGGACGTCGTTGAAGGTGAAGCCGAAGACGCCGTCCTGGCCCATGATGACGCCAATGCCCAGGTAGATGAGCAGGGTGGGAAGGCCACTGCGTGAGGCGAGGCGCACGGCCACGACCGCGACCAGCAGTACTGAGGCGCCGACCAGCAGGATCTCGTTGAGATGGTGGACAGTCAGGGTGCCGGTCCTTTCAACTTCGTTGCCTTACCTAACATTTTACGCTCTCTTGACATTCCACGGCCCACCGGCCGCCGACCGCCGGGCTGCCCCTATGGTTGCCCTTGCACAACGAGCACCTTGATCACCGGTCCGCCCTGCCCCTCGAAGGACAGCGATGCCCGCACGGAAGAAATCCCGCCGCGTACGCTTCATCGTGATCGCGTTCGTGCTGCTGCTCGTAGCGGGCATCGGATTCGGGTCCTACTGGAGCGTGAGCACCGTCCGCGCCTCCTTCCCGCAGACATCGGGCTCGCTGAAGCTCAAGGGCCTGTCAGGGCCCGTCGACGTCATGCGCGACGCGAACGGCATCCCCCAGGTCTACGCCGACAGCCCCGAGGACCTTTTCCGCGCCCAGGGCTTCGTCCAGGCGCAGGATCGGTTCTACGAGATGGACGTACGCCGCCATCTCACCTCGGGACGGCTGTCCGAGATGTTCGGCAAGGGCCAGGTCGAGACCGACGCCTTCCTGCGCACCTTGAACTGGCGCGGCGTCGCGCAGAAGGAATACGACACCAAGCTCGACGCCACCACCAAGAAGTACCTCCAGGCGTACTCCGACGGTGTCAACGCCTACCTCAAGGACCACAGCGGCGCCGGACTGTCGGTCGAGTACGCGGCGCTGTCGTTCAGCAACGACTACAAACCCGCACCCTGGACGCCGGTCGACTCCGTCGCCTGGCTCAAGGCGATGGCCTGGGACCTGCGCGGCAACATGCAGGACGAGATCGACCGCGCCCTGATGACCAGCCGCCTCAGCCAGGCGCAGATCAAGCAGCTCTACCCGGCGTATCCGTACGACCGCAACCGGCCGATCGTGGACGGCGGTTCCGTCAACAAGATCACCGGCGCGTACGAGCCCGCGTCGTCCGGCGGCCCGCAGGGACTCAGCAGCTCGGTCAACACACAGCTTTCGGGTATCTCGCAGATCATCGACCAGATGCCCGCGCTGCTCGGTCCGTCGGGTGACGGCATCGGCTCCAACTCATGGGTGGTGTCCGGCACCTACACCACCACCGGCAAGCCGCTGCTGGCCAATGACCCTCACCTGGCGCCGCAGCTTCCCTCCCTCTGGTACCAGATGGGCCTGCACTGCCGGGTGGTGAACGCCGCCTGCCCGTACGACGTCGCCGGTTACACCTTCTCAGGAATGCCAGGGGTCGTCATCGGCCACAACCAGAGCATCGCCTGGGGAATGACCAACCTGGGTGCGGACGTCACCGACCTCTACCTGGAGAAGGTCACGGCGGGCACCTACCTTTACGACGGCAAGCAACTGCCCTTCAAGACGCGCCAGGAGACCATCAAGGTCGCGGGTGGTAAAAGCCGCACTATTACGGTGCGCGAAACCAACAACGGCCCCGTGATCTCCGACCGCAGCGACGAGATCCGCACCGTCGGACAGACCGCACCCGTCACCGATCCACCGGGCGGCGTCAACAGTGGTTATGCCGTCGCTCTGCGATGGACGGCGCTCCAGCCCTCGAAGACCATGGACGCCGTCTTCGAACTCGACAAGGCGACGGACTTCGACCAGTTCCGGGCCGCCGCCGCCGACTTCGCGGTCCCGTCGCAGAATCTGATCTACGCCGACACCAAGGGCAATATCGGCTACCAGGCGCCGGGCCAGGTGCCGACGCGCGCCGACGGTGTGGACGGTACGTACCCGGTGCCCGGCTGGGACTCGCACTACGACTGGACGGGCACGATCCCGTTCAAGTCGATGCCGTACGAGTACAACCCCTCCCGCGGATACATCGTGACCGCCAACCAGGCCGTCATCGATCAGAGCAAGTACCCGTACCTGCTGACCGAGGACTGGGGATACGGCACCAGGAGCCAGCGCATCAACGACCTCATCGCGTCCAAGATCAAGGACGGCGGCAAGGTCTCCATGGACGACATGCAGTCGATGCAGGGCGACAGCAGCAGTGAGATCGCCAAGCTTCTCGTTCCGTATCTTTTGAAGATCAACATCACGAACGACAAGGGCGACTACGTACGCAAGGCGCAGCAACTGCTGGAGGGCTGGGACTTCAACCAGGACGCCGATTCCGCCGCCGCCGCGTACTTCAACGCGGTGTGGCGCAATGTCCTGAAGCTGGCCTTCGGCAACAAGCTGCCCAAGGAATTGCGTCCCGAGGGGCAGTGCCTGCGGGTGCCCCCGGCCGGGCAGACCGGGCCGGTCGACAATCTCGACGGCAGCAGCGGCACGGTCCACGAGTGCGGCGAGCGGGATGCCGACGAGGCGCAGCCGGACGGCGGCGACCGGTGGTTCGAGGTCGTTCGCAAGATGCTGCCGCAGCAGAACAGCCCCTGGTGGACGATGTCGACAACGGCGTTCTTCAGCGGAGACCCCGACAAGAAGCACCACAGCGATCGTGACCAGCTCCTTGGGCAGGCCATGAAGGACGCACGCTACGAACTGACCGCCAAGCTCGGCAAGGACATCGACACCTGGAGCTGGGGCCGCCTCCACAAGCTGGAGCTGAAGAACCAGACGCTGGGAACCGAAGGCCCCGCCGTGCTCAAGTGGCTGCTCAACCGCGGCCCCTGGCAGCTCGGCGGCGGTGAGGCGGCCGTGAACGCGACCGGCTGGAACGCGGCGGGCGGTTACGACGTCGTCTGGGTCCCGTCCATGCGGATGATCGTCAATCTCCAGGACCTCGACAAGTCCCGGTGGATCAATCTGACCGGCGCGTCAGGCCACGTCTACAACGCGCATTACACCGACCAGACCAATATGTGGGCGAACGGCGAACTTCTCCCCTGGGTGTTCTCCGCCGAGCAGGTGGACAAGGCCACCAAGGCGAAGATGGCACTCACTCCGTAAATCACACCGGTAATCGCGCACCTGGTGACGGAAAACGTCACGCGCGAATGACATCACCTGGTGAAGCGGTGCACTCCTCCCGGCGTCACCGCCAGGTCTACGAGGTGGTCGTGCGGTTCCTGCGGAACCCGTTCGACCACCTCGTGCGCGTAGAGCAGCACCATGAGAAGCGGATCGACCGCGGCCTCCCTCAGCCGGCCGAGGACCCGGTCGTACGAGCCGCCGCCGCGGCCAAGACGTACACCGCGCGCGTCCACGGCGAGGCCAGGCAGCAGAACGGCCCGCGCCGTGGTGACGGCTTGGGGGCCGAGGTGTTCGCCGGTCGGCTCGAACAGGCCGCGTCCGGTGCGGTGCAGGGCGTCGGGGCCGTCGTATGCGGCCCAGTCCAAGTCGTTGTCGGGGAGCAGGACGGGCAGTAGGACGCGCGTACCGGCGTTCCGCAGGGTGTCGATCAACTCCCGGGTGCCGGGCTCCGCGCCGATCGACACATAGGCGGCCACCGGTCCGGGGGCGGCCAGTTCGGGCAGGCCGCGTACGGTCTGCGAGAGCGCTGTCGCTGCGGCGGCGCGGTCGGCGGCGGTAAGGTCGCGTCGGGTGCGCAGGAGCCGGGTCCGCAGTGCTGCTTTTCGCTCGCGGGCGTCGCTCATACCACACACATCCGTCACCGATCCGTCACAACCAGTCGTACCTTCGTCTTCGGGCAAATACTTGCCCGCTATGGTGCACGGCATGACGCAATCACATCCTCGTACCCGGATCAGCAAGGCTGTGATCCCTGCCGCCGGTCTTGGTACCCGCTTCCTGCCGGCGACCAAGGCGACGCCCAAGGAAATGCTTCCCGTGGTCGACAAGCCGGCCATTCAATACGTGGTCGAGGAAGCCGTGTCCGCACAGCTCTCCGATGTGCTCATGATCACAGGACGCAACAAGCGCGCCCTGGAGGACCATTTCGACCGCAACTACGAGCTGGAGGAAGCACTCACCCGCAAGGGTGACGAGTCCCGGCTCGCGCGGGTACGCGAATCCAGCGGTCTGGCGACCATGCACTATGTGCGCCAGGGTGACCCGAAGGGCCTCGGTCACGCGGTGCTGTGCGCTGAACCGCACGTCGGTGACCAGCCGTTCGCCGTGCTGCTCGGTGATGACCTCATCGACCCCCGCGACCCGCTGCTGGCGCGCATGGTGGAGGTGCAGGAACGGCACGGCGGCAGTGTCGTCGCCTTGATGCGGGTCGATCGCTCGCAGATCCACCTCTATGGTGCAGCCGCCGTGGTGCCGACGAGCGACGACGATGTCGTGCGCGTCACCGACATGGTGGAGAAGCCGAACCCCGACCAGGCACCGTCGTCGTATGCGGTCATCGGCCGCTATGTGCTCGACGCCGCCGTCTTCGACGTGCTGAAGAAGACCGAGCCGGGGCGTGGCGGCGAGATCCAGCTCACCGACGCGTTGCGTGAGTTGTCGCACCGGGACCACACCGGCGGGCCGGTGCACGGTGTGGTGTTCACCGGGCGGCGTTACGACACCGGTGACCGCGGTGACTATCTGCGTGCGATTGTCCGACTGGCATGCGAACGTGATGACCTGGGGCCAGATTTCCGGACCTGGCTGCGTTCGTACGTCACCGAGGAGATGCAAGAGTGAGTCATGACGCCGACCGGGTGTGGTCCGTCTCCGAACATCTCGACAGCATCCTGGGGCAACTGACCCCGCTGGAACCGATCGAGTTGCAGATCCTCGACGCGCAGGGGTGTGTGCTGGTCGAGGACGTCACGGTGCCGGTGGCGCTGCCGCCGTTCGAGAACAGTTCCATGGACGGCTACGCGGTGCGGGTCGCCGACACCAAGGCGGCGACCGAGGAGCACCCGGCGGTGCTCGACGTGGTCGGCGATGTGGCGGCGGGGAGCGGTGAACTGCCCACGGTGGGACCGGGCCAGGCCGCCAGGATCATGACAGGCGCCCCGCTGCCGCCCGGTGCTGAGGGTGTCGTGCCGGTGGAGTGGACCGACGGCGGCACCGGTGGCGGCCCGGCGGCGAGCATGAGCGCGCACAGCACCGATCCGGCCGGCGCGGCGGGTGAGGTGCGGGTGCACCGGCCGGTGGAGCACGGGCAGTTCGTGCGGGCTCGCGGCAGTGATGTCGCCGCGGGGGAGTTGGCGTTGGCCGCCGGTACGATTCTCGGCCCGGCGCAGATCGGGCTGCTCGCGGCGATCGGGCGCGGCGCCGTCAAGGTGCGGCCCCGGCCGCGGGTGGTCGTGGTGTCCACCGGCAGCGAGTTGGTGCAGCCGGGTGAGGACCTCGGACCCGGTCAGATTTACGACTCCAACAGTTTCGCGCTCACCGCCGCCGCGCGGGCGGCGGGCGCCATCGCGTATCGCGTCGGCGCCGTCGCCGACGAGGTGGAGACGCTTCGCGCCACCATCGAGGACCAGCTCATCCGCGCCGACATCATCGTCACAAGCGGCGGGGTGAGCGTCGGCGCGTACGACGTCGTCAAAGAAGCGCTGTCGTCGATCGCGGACGGCAGTGAGATGAACGTCAACGGCGACGACGGTGAGGGTGACATCTCCGCACCAAGTGGACATGTCGACTTCCGCAAGCTCGCGATGCAACCGGGCAAGCCGCAGGGCTTCGGGCGGATCGGCCCCGACCGCACACCGCTGCTCGCGCTGCCCGGCAATCCGGTGAGCGCGTACGTGTCCTTCGAGCTGTTCGTCCGCCCCGCGATCCGCACGCTGATGGGTGCCGGGTCGGTGCACCGGGAGGTCGTGCGCGCGGTGTGCGTCACCGCGATCGAGAGGTCGCCGGAAGGCAGGCGGCAGTTCCTGCGCGGTCACTACGACCGGGCGTCCGGTACGGTCACGGCGGTCGGCGGTTCCGGGTCGCACCTGGTCAGGGCGCTCGCGCACGCCGACGCGCTGATCGTCGTACCGGAAGCCGACACCTCGGTCGAGGCCGGAGCGGATGTCGAAGTGGTGGTGCTGGAGCCGTAGGCGATCGGCCGCCGGGCGGTCCGCGCGCACACCGGCGCGGACCCGCGGGCCGAGCGGAGGTCCCTGCCGGTACGGTGTCTGCCCAAGAGACCGCACCGGGAGAACGATGAGCAGCGCGCAGCAGCACCTCACCCACCTCGACGAGGCAGGCGCGGCCCGAATGGTCGACGTCTCCGCCAAGGACGTCACCGCGCGCACGGCCAGGGCGACAGGACGGGTCCTGGTCGATCCCGGCGTCATCAAACTTCTGCGCGGCGCAGGTGTTCCGAAGGGCGACGCCATCGCCACCGCGCGGATCGCCGGGATCATGGGCGCCAAGCGCACCCCTGACCTGATCCCGCTCTGTCACCCGTTGGCGGTGTCCGGTGTGACAGTCGACCTGGTGGTGGCCGACGACGCCGTGGAGATCACCGCCACCGTGAAGACCACCGACCGCACCGGGGTGGAGATGGAGGCGCTGACCGCGGTCACCGTCGCCGCGCTCACGGTCATCGACATGGTGAAGGCCGTCGACAAGGCGGCGGTCATCACCGATGTGCGGGTCGAGGAGAAGACCGGCGGCAAGTCCGGCGACTGGCACCGCGCATGACCGGGCCCGCCGTACCGCAGGCCGCGCCGGGCCGCACCCTGCGCGCGCTCGCCGTCACCGCGTCCAACCGCGCCTCCGCGGGGGTGTACGAGGACCGCGGCGGCCCGCTGATCGTCGCCGCGCTCCGGGAGTGGGGTTTCACCGTGGACGGCCCGCGGGTCGTACCCGACGGCGCGCCCGTCGGCGAGGCGCTGCGGGAGGCGGCCGAGGCCGCGTACGACGTGGTGGTGACCACCGGAGGCACCGGTATCTCGCCGACGGACCGTACTCCCGAGGTCACCCGGGAACTGCTCGACTACGAGATCCCCGGTATCGCCGAGGCGATCCGCGCGGCGGGCCGGGAGAAGGTGCCGACCGCCGTGCTCTCCCGTGGCGTGGCGGGGGTGTGCGGGCGCACGCTGGTGGTGAACCTTCCCGGTTCGAGCGGCGGGGTCAAGGACGGCCTCGCCGTACTCGCCCCGCTCCTGGTGCACGCCGTCGACCAGATCCATGGCGGCGATCACTTGAATGACCAAACGACTTCAGTCCCTGGGAGACCGAGCTGAACGGGTCCTGGCCGGTTGAGTTGGTGGACGGTGACATCACCCTCCGCCCGATCCGGATGCGTGACCAGCGCGCCTGGCGCGAGGTCAACCGGCGCAACCGTGACTGGCTGCGTCCGTGGGAGGCCACCGTGCCGCCCGCCCCGCCCGGCCATGTCGCGCAGCGCCCCACGTACCGTCAGATGGTGCGGCACCTGCGCTCGGAGGCGAGCGCGGGCAGGATGCTGCCGTTCGTGATCGAGTACCAGGGGCGGCTCGCGGGGCAGCTCACCGTCGCGGGCATCACCTGGGGGTCGATGTGCTCGGCGCACGTCGGTTACTGGGTGGACGAGGCGGTCGCCGGGCGCGGTGTGATGCCGACGTCGGTGGCGCTCGCCGTCGACCACTGCTTCCGGCGCGTCGGACTGCACCGCATCGAGGTGTGCATTCGCCCGGAGAACGGTCCCAGCCGCAGGGTGGCCGAAAAGCTCGGTTTCCGGGAGGAGGGGCTGCGTCCGCGCTATCTGCATATCGACGGTGGATGGCGGGACCATCTGGTCTACGCGCTGACGGCTGAGGAAGTCCCGGAGGGGTTGCTGAACCGCTGGCGGCAGGCCAGGCCCGGGACGCACCAGAAATAAAACAATTGTTCGAAAATGAAGCCAATCGCAAAAAAATCTCGGCATATCAGCCAGATCGTGCGACACACCGGGCCAAATTGCGTATGGCGTGTCTCGATCACCCCTACCGTGTAACGCGTGAGCAGTAGTGGCCTCATCTACGCAGTCATCGTCGGGGCCTGGGCTGCCTACTTGGTGCCCATGTGGCTCCGTAGGCAGGATGAGCTCAACGAAGCGCGTCCGACGGAACGCTTCAGCACCGCCATCCGGCTTCTGTCCGGGCGCGCGGCGATGGAGCGGCGTGTCGCGAAGGCGCGAGGTGAGAGCGTCGAACCCGCGCAGGACGCAGCCGACGACGTATCCGAGGACGACCTCGCCGGAGCGGTGGACGTCCGCGGACTCGCCGTGCCCGCGACCGAGGTGCGGCCGGGCATCCCGCAGGGCGCCCACGGCGTCCACGGAGCACGCGGTACTCAGGGCGCGGCCGGCGCGCATGGTGCGCACACCGCGCATGGTGCCCGCCCCGGCGTGCCCAATCCGCGCGCCAAGGTGCTCGCGCGCCGTCGCCGCACCACGACACTGCTCTTCCTCGGCTTCACCGTCGGCGCCGTCGCGGCGGCCGTCGGCGGCGTCGCGCTGCTCTGGGCGCCCGCCATCCCGGCCGTTCTGCTGACGGTCTACATCGGCCAGATGCGTCGCCAAGAGCGGCGTCGCTTCGAGGTGCGCATCGACCAGCGGTACGCCGCCGAGGCCGCCCGACGCCTGCGCGCCCGCCCCGAACCGGCCGCTGAGGAGCACCAGCACCAGCACCAGGCGGCGCCCGCCGAACGCCCCGCGCCTTCGCCGCGTACGGCCGACCGGCGCGCCCTCGTCGAGCAGACCGACCACGCCGAGTGGGTCGACCAGCAGCGCGCGCAGCAGAACAACGACGACGGCTGGGAGCCCGTACCGGTCCCGCTGCCCACCTATGTGACGGCTCCGGTCGCTCCCCGTACACCGGGCGGCGTCGACCCCGGCGCGCCCGACACGTGGAGCGCCGCCAGGTCCGGCACCGCCGCCGCGGAATCCGCCCCGGCGGCTGCCGCGCAGGAGTCGGCCCCGGCCGCCCCCCAGCCGCGCCGCCCGCGCCCGCGCACCCCCCGCACCCCGCTCTTCGACCAGTACGCCGACCCCTCCGACCGCCCCCGCGCCGCCAACGAGTAGTGCCGCCAGGCTTCCCGGCCATCCGGACCAGCGTGAATCGCGTTCACGACCACCCGTCTCGGGATGCTAGAGTTTTCCTCGTTGCAAGGGCCTGTGGCGCAGTCCGGTAGCGCACCTCGTTCGCATCGAGGGGGTCAGGGGTTCGAATCCCCTCAGGTCCACAACCGACTGTTCACGAGTTGTCTGGTGAACGGTTGACGAGATCCCGTCCGATCTGATTGATCGGGCGGGATCTCGTCGTTTCTGGAGTCTGTTCGATGTGCTGTCCGAACGCGGCAGGCGTCGTGACATCTGTCCGGTGGTCGACAGCCTGTGGGGCCGGGGTGGGTCGGGTGCGGAAGGCGTTCCGGGGCCTTAGCCGGGCGTGCGTGATCGCGTGTGGTGCTGAGCTCTCAGGTGACGGTGCGGATCTGCGGTCGTGCGGGCGGAGGAACCCTGGTCGCGGCGGGAGGCGAGAGTGCTGGACTGCTGGGTGCGCCGGCTTCGCAGAGGGTGGTGAGGGCTCGCTCGGTGCCGGTGGTCTGCTGCCAGGTGAACAGGATGTGCAGGTTGATGCTGCAGATCATCAGCGCGAGCAGGATGGTCTGCGCGACTCGCCCGTGGGCGAGCCGTTCGGCGGGGTCGGAGATGTCGATGCCGTGGCTCTTGGCTCTGCCTTTGAGACCTTCGATGTTCGCCCGCTCGGGCCGGTAGACGTCCTGCCAGGTGGGGTGGAGGTAATGGCGGTCCTGGCGGAATTTGTCGAGTTTGCCGAGGCCACCTGGCCGGACGGTGATCGTTGGCTTCTGGCAGATCCGCGGCAGCTCGTTCATGGGCAAGGGCCGCAGCCGTTCGCCTTGCGGGATCGGGCCGATGCGCTTGCCCGTGGTGTCCAGGACGAGGCCGAGGGCGAGTTGCGGATGCCGGCTGACACGTTCACCGGCCTGCGGGTGACCTGCGGGGTGCCGTCGGCTGGCGGCGACCAGGAGGCTGGCGGAGTGCCCGAAGATTCCTTCCTCGGAGCCTCCGCAGTAGTGCCAGCCCGCGGTGAGCTCGACGGAGGCCAGGCCCCGTCGTTCGCGGGGAGGCTGGTGCCAGGCGGGAATCGGTGTGGTGTCGGCGCCGATGTCGCCCCGCCAGCCCTTGAGCAGGCCCCGGCGGTGAGCGAGGCGGACGGTGATCAGGATCAGACGATCGCTGATCTCCTGCAGCAGCTCCAGGCGCCGTTAGTGCTCGGCGTCCGTGTCCTCCCAGGCGTCGGCCACGATCCCGGCCTCTTCGGCGGGAAGCCGGCGGCGCCGGTCGCAGCGCTGCGGGTCCAGGGCGGTGGTCAGGCGGTCGAAGGACCGGTAGACGCGGCGGGAGAACGCGATCCTGGCGTGGCCGTCAGCCCTGCTGTTGTCCGGGATGCCGAGCCAGGAGCGGGTAGGGGCCCGCAGCTCATCGAGCAGAACCCGGCAGACGTCCGCGAGGCTCGCGCTGCGGTGGTGATGCAGCGCCAGCAGCAATCCCACCAGCACGGTCCGCACTGGCAGCCCCTTCGGTCCCGGGCGGCCCGCCAACTCGGCGTCAATCAGCTCCAGCACCCCGGACTGGTGCAGGACGGCATCGAGCTGGCCGACCTTGGAATCGGGGATCTCGAAGGGGGCGTCGGTCACCGGCCGGGGTCGGCAGCGCTTGATCTTCTCCGGGTTCCGCCAGGCCCGGGGCTTGGTCACCGCTGCTCCGGGCCCCGCAACAGCCGGGCTGCGGTCGCCTCGTCCACGGGCGGCACCAGATGCTGCCAGCGGGCCAGGGAGGCGGCGGAAGCCAGTCCGGCCGCTTGGGCGATCAGGTGGTGATCAATATGCGCGCGCATCAACTCGACGATCCACGTCGCTCGCAGCCGGTCCACGGACACCGCGGGCGTATTCCCCGGCGGCCGGTGCATCAGGGACCAGGAGCCGATCAGGTTCTTGGAGTATTCGACGGTCCGCGCGGGCCGGAACACGTACCCGCTGCCCGCCCGTTCCGCCAGTTCGCCCAGCAGGGCATCCCAGCCGGCTCGGGCGACGAGCGGGACCACACGCTTGACGCCCTTGTGCAGCAGCGGCCCGCCTTGGCGAGGACGTCGCAGATCGACGCCGCGACTGGCCGCCACCTCCCTGGGCGTGAGCCCCAGCCCCGCGCCCAGGCCCAGAAGTGCCAGGGCATCGGTCCGCTGCTGGCCCGGCAGGTGATCGGCCCACTGCCGCAGACCCGCCAACTCGGCTGCCGTGTAGGGCTGGTGCGGAGACGCTTCCGCGTGCATCCGCGACGGGGCTGCCTCTCCGCGCTCGCTGAAGGCCAGAGCATCCCGCACCCGCAGGAGCCACGTCCGGTAGGTCCGCACCGACGACGTTTCGATGTCTCCTGCCCGCGACAGGACGAACGCGTCGATCACCTCATTGCGCAACCACGTATCCGGATCGCGTTCCAGCCCCGCCGGCTCGGCCCACAACGCCAGGCGCCCGAGGACGTGCAGCAGCCTCTCCACCTCGTAGGGAACCGAGCTCACCGTGGCAGCGGCCACCGAGCTGAGGAGTGGCGCGACCTCGTCCCAGAGCGGTGGAGCCTGCCGGGGGCGGTAGCGGGCGATCTTCGCAGACGTATCGGGATCAACGACCACGGCCATACATACCGGCTGGACAAGCAGCCATTCCAAGCGTGATCGACTTCGACGGACAGGATGGTGCGCGCATGGTCGGCGGACGCGCCCGCGCACGCTCCCCCCGGCAGATGACTCGCGATCCGGAAGCCTGGCCCGAACCGGCCGGCACTGACCCCGCGGCCGAGGCGGTCCGACAGATCGCCCTCGCCCTCACCCGGGCGCTGGCCGATCAGGGACTAAGCCTGCGGGCGGCGGCGGCCGGTTCCGGAGTCAACCGGCAGGCCATCGCGGATCTGCTCGCCGGGCCGGTCCTGGCCCGACGTGGCCACTGTCGCCCGACTGGGCGCGTTCACCGGAGGGCGGCTGTGGCCGCGAAATTCCACGACCGATCGAACTGGGACGCATTGAGCCTCGATTCGCGCCCGGAACCGCACAACGGCGACCGGGCATGACGACTTCGCGGCTCCACGCTTTGAGGGGGAAAGGTATCTACTACGCTCGAAAACGCGGGAGCCACCGTTCACTTGGGCGCTCACGCACATTCGGCACCGCCGAGCTGAACCCTCGGCGGTGCCACCCTCCCCGGCCGCACCGGCGGCCGTCGCGTCACCTCATGCCCACTCCTTCCTGGCGGTGTCCGCCATCCGTGGGCGCGATCGAGAAATACGCCGTCGGGCCTTCAACCACCCGGCCCTCTTTCGCCATCCGCTTCAGCCGGGAACGGGTCGTCTCCACCCGCCGCGTGCTCGTGACGTCCTCGCCGATCGCCACGCAGATGTCCTGCACCTTCATCGCCCGCCCAGCCCCAGCCAGAAGCACCAGCATCTGCTCGCGTGCCACCTCCCAGTCCAACTGGGTCCCGGACGCGGCAGAAGCACCCGAGCTATCGCCATCAGCCGAAGCTGAGACCTCGGCCGAACCGCGGGGCGAACTGCTGGCGGGCGGCGCCTGCCCGGCCTCTTCCGACGCTGCCTGAGGACCCTCGGTGGAAGCACCGCCGCCCAGAAGCGATTCCGCCGTCTCCCGGGTGATGGTCAACCGCGCCAGCCGTTCCTCGGCGACGGTGATCTTCTCCCGCAACGCGGACAACTCGCCGCGCACGATGGCTTCTTCCTCATCCAGACGCTGAAACAGCGATGTCATCTCGTCCCGCCAATCGCCCGCAGCCGACAGCCGGCTTCCACGGCCCCCGAAGCTCCAGGCAACCGTAGAAGGGAGCGCACCAAGATCGCAGAAGGTGACCGCTCATGCCTCCAAACGACCACACACGCCTGCCTTCCGCCCGCACCGCGTCGCCCCACGACAACTCCCGTCCGCGCCGTAAGCTCATCTCGTGCCGGCAGAGGACAGCCCCCAGAACAGCGTCAAGCACTGGCAGGAGTGCACCAGCGTCTACGACTTCCTGGAGCAGGTCCGTCTGCGACCTGGCATGCGGCTTCCCGGCGGCTCACTCCAGCACCTGCACTCCATCCTCATCGGCTACCGAGTCGCACTGGGCGTGCACGACATCAACGAACCCTTCGATTTCTGGCCCGACGGGGACTTCACCTACTGGCTTCGTGAGCAGCAGGGCATCTCCGGTTCCCTCAGCTGGGCAGCAGGCATCGAGCGTGCGACACCAGCGGACTCCACACCGGTCGAGGAGTTCTTCCGGCTGTTGGCCCAATTTCGCCAAGTCGGACGCCGAAGGTGGGAGGACGAGGCCGGTGCCTGATCTCCAGTTCAGCTGGGAACTCAGCGGGTCCGGCTGGGCAACCTGCCGCATCGCAGACGGGTCGTCGGAGCGCAAGGACATCGTCAGCTACCTCACCGATGCCCTTGCCGACCTGCTTCACCGCGTTGCCGGCCTCTACAGCCTGAACTCCGTCCACCGGTTCTCCTTCGACCTCGAACCGGCCGAAGTCAGGTGGGTCCTCCGACGTCTGGGGCCGGACGTGGACATAACGATCTACCGCTTCCCAGACATGTCCGCGAGCTTCGACGCGAACGACGATGCCGGCACGCTCGTATGGACCTCGACGCAAAGCCGTAGCGCCCTGAGTCACGCTGTCATCGAGGCCGCGCAGTCAGTGTTGCGGCTTCACGGCGAAGAGGGCTACCGAGCAAAGTGGGTGCAACACCCCTTCCCAGCCGCAGCACTGCAAGACCTGCGTCGGCTGCACATCCGAGAGGACGCATGCGGCAACCTGCACGACATTTCCGCCCCATAGGCGGCCCACGCTTCTCCCGGGAAGCGATCACCACTCGGGAAGCGATCTCCAAAGGCGTTGGACGTGCTGGTCAGACCCACGTCTGGCAGCCGTTCCCGACCCCGGCGTACTTCACGCTGGTCCGGTCCGTGCGGCCGCTGTCAGTGGCCTCTGTCAGGATTCCTCGATCAGCACCGTGATGGGAAGAGACTTATGGGCACTTGGGACGTCGGCCCCTTCGGCAACGACACCGCAGCGGACTTCTGTGGCGACCTTGACGAGGCTGCCGCAGGCGAACGCGAGGGCCTCGTCCGCGGCGCTCTCACCCGTGTGATCGACACCGTGGACTACCACGAAGCGCCAGAATCAGAGGTAGTCGTGGCCGCGGCCGCCCTCGTCGCGGCGCAGTGTCCCGGGGGTGAGCCTGCTGATCCCGTTTATGGGCCGGAAGAGCTCCTTCCTGATCTCCCCGGCCTGCGCGATCTGGCACGTCAGGCCCTCGGCCGTGTCATGACCGAGCCGTCCGATCTGATGGAGCTGTGGGCCGAGCCGAGTGGCGCCTCCTGGCGCGCGAACGTCCGCCAGTTGCAGAACGTGCTCCTGCCACAGCCTCCTGGAGAGCAGTTCAGCCTGATCTGACCGACCGCGACCGCTACTTGAGTCCTGCCTGAAAGGCCACCATGAGCTGGGATGTGCTCCTCCTCCGCTTGCCCGACGAGGTCACCTCGATGCACGAGCTTCCCGACGACTACTCGTCGGAACCGCTCGGCCGGCAATGCGACGTGCTCGCGGCTGTCACCCGGGCCGCTCCCGAAGCTGATCTCTCGGACCCCACGTGGGGCGACCTGTCCGGCCCCACTTGGTCCATCGAACTCAGCATCGGCTCAGAAGACCCGGTGGACTCGATCATGCTTCACATTCGGGGCTCCGGCGACGACGTGTTGGCACCCGTCTTCCGCCTTGCAGAGGCTTTGCGGTGCAAGGTGCTCGATCTCGCCGAAGGGGACCTGATCAATCCGGGACAGACGTCGGGCTGGCACACCTTCCAACAGTTCCGTGACGGTGTGCTCGGATCCGCTCAGTGATGCCGCCCGGCCGGATGATCACGTCCAGTGAAGGCGATGGGGATTCCCAACCCCTATGGCTCAGCGACGAGCCGGCCGCAGCCGGGCTGTGGGCTCGGATGCACGCCGAACACAGAGGCTCCGGCCAGTGGCCCCTGCTGCTGGACGCGCTCGACCCCGAGGATGCCGAATTCCGCCCCTGGGGATCGGGCGAGGTTTTTCCACAGCAGATGTCCGCTGCCACGAGCCACGACCCAACCGCCCTTCTCGCGAAGTGGTGGGCGACGTATACCGCCGTCGATGAAGACGACGACATGCTGTCGGCCGATCGGCGCCTCGCCGTCACCGCCCCCTTCGAGCAAAGCTGGCCTGGACGCGCACCCAGCCGAGAAGCCGTGTTGAGCGCTGACCAACTGGCCGCCGAGTACGCCGAGGTGTTCCTTTCCGACCACCCCAAGTCGCGTCTCGGGCTGGTCACCGCCGCATCCGGCGCAGAAGCCCTCACAACGGCAGGATGGTCCGGTCCCGCCAACTACGACAACGACACGGCGAAGTTCTCCGCGATCGTCGGCGACTGGGAGAACCGGTTCGGCGCCCGTGTCGTCGCTGTCGGCTTCTCCACCCTGCATCTCAGCGTCGCAGCCCCACCCACAACTGAGGAGGACGCCCTCCTGGTCGCTGCGGAGCACTTCGCCTTCTGCCCTGACAACATCTGGCAGGGCAGACGCCCGTACACACTGGGCGCGTACGCTGAGCGGCTCACCGGTGTCCACAACTGGGACTTCTGGTGGGACTGAGGCCCCTCGCTGACACCTCGCGCGGGAAACGATCAACCTTTCCGCGGGAAGCGATCTTCACGGGCGCCACGTGTGCCTGATCAGAGGTATTCGTCAACACCCCACAACAAGGCCGTTCCTGGGCGATTTCGGGAACGTTTGACGGAATCCCGCCGGTCTTCATGATCGGACGGGATTTCTGTCGTTTACGGGGTCCGTTCGAGACGGTTCAGGGCGGCGGAGTTTTTCAGGGCGGCTTGCGGTCCCGGCCCGGCACCGGCGACACGGGACGGGGGCGGCGGGGGCGGATAGAGTGCGGGTGGGCCGTGACTGGCGCTGAGGTGGAGTACCACCGGGGAGCGGCCTGACGCATACGTCGGTGCCGTGCGCCTGGGCGAGTGGACTGAACACGCCTGGAGGCAACGGTGGCATCGACACATACCGCGCGGCTCATGGACGGGGCCGGTCTTGCCCGGCGCATCATGGGGGAGACCGCCGCCAAGGCGTCGATCCTTGCGCGGCGCACAGGATTCGCGCCGTGCCTGGCGACGGTGCTGGTGGGTGAGGATCCCGCGTCGGTGACGTATGTGCGGATGAAGCAGTCGCGCAGCGCGAAGGCCGGAATCCTGTCGCGCCATGTGGCGCTTCCCGCGCGGACCAGTACGGCGGAACTCGTGGAGACGCTCGGCGCGCTGTCGGCCGACCCCGAGGTGCACGGCATCTTGTTGCAGCATCCGGTGGGCCCGCACATCGACGAGCGGGCGGCGTTCGAGGCCATCGCGCCGGAGAAGGACGTCGACGGCGTCACGGTCAGCTCGTTCGGCGCGATGAGCTTCGGTCTGCCGGGGTTCGTGTCGTGCACGCCGGGCGGCATCATGCGGCTGCTGGAGGAGTACGAGGTCGGGCTCGCGGGGAAGCGCGCGGTCGTGGTGGGCCGCAGCGCGATCCTGGGCAAGCCGGTCGGGATGCTGCTGCTCGCGAAGGACGCGACGGTGACGTACTGCCACTCGCGTACCGAGGACCTGGCCGCGGTGGTCGCGGAAGCGGACGTCGTGGTGGCGGCGGTGGGGCGGCCCCGGCTGATCCGGGGTCAGGACATCAAGCCGGGCGCGGTGGTGATCGACGCCGGGTACAACGCGGGCAATGTCGGCGACGTGGACTTCGAGACGGCCCGCGGTCGTGCGCGGCTGATCACGCCGGTGCCGGGCGGGGTCGGGCCGATGACGATCGCCGTGCTGCTGGCGCAGACGGTGGACGCCGCCGCACGCCAGCTCGGGGTGTGAGGGCCCGGGACCGGGACGGGCCGCCGCTGCCGCGGCGTTGAGCGCGGCCGACCTGCGCCGATGTCCGCTTGAGGGGCAATTGTCAGTGGTGGGTGGCAGGCTGTGACCGTGACCAGGACTCAGTACTACACAGCGACCACGCTCGACGGATTCCTCGCCGACGAGGCGAATTCGCTCGACTGGCTCTTCGAGGTGGACACCGAACCCGGAGAGCCGTTCGAGCGCTTCATAGCGGGCGTCGGGGTGCTGGCGATGGGTGCGACGACGTACCGCTGGGTGCTGGAGCACGAGAAGGTGGTGGACCGGCCGGAGGAGTGGCGGCGCTGGTACGGGGGCCGGCCGTGCTGGGTCTTCACGCACCGGGACGATCTGCCCGCCGTGCCGGGGGCGGACATCCGCTTCGTCCAGGGCGACGTACGGCCGGTGCACGCGGAGATGGTGGCCGCGGCGCGGGAGGGGAGCGGTGGCAGCCGCGGCTACGGGGAGAACGTGTGGCTGCTCGGCGGCGGCGAGTTGGTCGGGAACTTCGCCGACGCCGGGCTGCTGGACGACATCATCCTCGGCGTCGCGCCGGTGACGCTGGGAGCGGGGGCGCCGCTGCTGCCCCGACGGCTGGACGGGGGGCGGCTGCGGTTGACGGACGTGGAGCGGGTCGGTCAATTCGCCTACCTCACGTACGAGGTGGGGCAGCCGGTGACGCCGTCCGCCGGTGGGGGCGGGGGTCAGCCGAGCGCGTAGGCGATCAGGGTGAGGGTGACCATCGAGAGCAGGGTGGTGAGCAGGACGGTGTCGCGGGGGAGGTCGGTGGGGAGCCGGTATTCGGAGGCGAAGATGAAGGCGTTCTGCGCGGTGGGAAGTCCGGCGCACAGGACGACGGCGAAGAGGGCGTTGCCGGAGAGGGCGAAGGCGTAGCGGGCCAGCAGATAGGCCAGGAGGGGGCGGACGACGGTCTTGAGGCCGGCCAGCAGACGGCGTTCGGTGCGCGCGGCCGGGGTGGGGCGGGAACGGGCGTGCAGCGACATGCCGAGGGCGAAGAGCGCGGAGGGAACGCCCGCGCCGCCGAGCAGTTGGACGGGGGAGACCACTTCGGCGGGCAGGGTCAGTCCGGTGGCGGCCACCGCCAGGCCCGTGGTGGAGGCGGCGATCACCGGGTTGCGGAAGGGGAGTCGGAGCATGCGCCGCCACAGCGCGCCGACGCCGCGGTGGGTGTCGAGGTCGATCAGGACGAGGATCAGCGGGGTGACGAAGAGCATCTGGAAGAGCGCCGCGCACACGATGAAGGACGTGTCGTGCAGGACGTGTACGGCGACCGGGATGCCGAGGTTGGCGGAGTTGACGTAGGACGCGCACATCGCGCCGATCGCCTGGTCGGCCTGGCGGTGCCGGAACAGCTTGCGGCTGACGGTCAGTGCGCGTGGCGGACCCGGGGGCGGCCGTATCGGGCGGGTCGAGGAGGGAGCGGGGACGGCGACTTATGCGTGTGGCCTGGGTCACATCTCGGGGTGGGGGAAATAATCCGACCGCCGAAAGAGCTTGATGTTTCAAGATCTTATGAGGGGGTCAGTATGGCGTCGAAGGTGTCGACCAGTGCGTCGGGCACGGCGGTCAACGCGGCGCGGGGCGGGGAGAATCCGCTGCCGGCCGCCGGGATACGGACGAAGGTGCGGGTGCCGCTGCGGTTCTCGGACGGGTGGGGGACGACGGCGGACGTGTTCACGTTCACCGGTCTGGTGGACGGCAAGGAGCACCTGGCGCTGGGACTCGGGGACTACGAGGGCGCCGAGTCGCCGTTGGTCAGACCGCATTCGGAGTGCCTGACGGGGGACGTGTTCGGGTCGCAGCGGTGCGATTGCGGGCCGCAGTTGCGCGAGGCGGTCGAGCGGATCGCGGAGACCGGCGGGTATCTGCTGTATCTGCGGCAGGAGGGCCGGGGGATCGGTCTGTACGCGAAGCTCGACGCGTACGCGCTCCAGGACGACGGCCTCGACACGTACGAGGCGAATCGCGCGCTCGGGCGCGGCGAGGACGAGCGGGACTACACCGCGGCGGCCCAGATGCTGGCGGCGCTCGGGGTCGACGGCATACGGCTGCTGAGCAACAACCCGGACAAGGCGCGGCAGCTCACCGCGCTCGGGACGGCCGTGGTCGAGCGGATTCCGACCGCCGTCCACGTATCGGCGGCGAATGTCAGCTACCTGCGGGCGAAGGTCGAGCACACCGGTCACACGCTGGCGCTTCCCGCCTGAACCGGGGCGCGACGTCGACCGCGGCGCAGCAGATCGGCGGTGCGGATCCGTACGCGCGAGGGCGCGGGCACGGTTGAGCGTCGTGAACGTGATTCGACCCACGATCGAAACGGTGGCGTTTCGATCGCGGGCCGTCTATGGTTATGTGTACGACATCGTTTCGACTCGGAGGGCAGGGCGACATGACGGCTGAGGTTTCCGCCACGCGTCGTACGCGCCTGACCCCCGAGCGCGAGCACGAGCTCTACGCGGCGGTGGTCGAGCTGCTGCGTGAGGTCGGCTACGAGGCGCTGACGATGGACGCGGTCGCGTCCCGTACGCGTTCCAGCAAGGCGACCCTCTACCGCCAGTGGAAGGGCAAGCCGGAACTCGTGGCCACCGCGCTGCGGCACTCCAAGTCGGTGTCCACGGCGGACATCGACACGGGCTCGCTCAGCGGTGACCTGCACGAACTCATCCGCTGTCACGACCAGGACGAGACCAAGCGGGACCAGGAACTCATGCGCGGGCTCGCTCACGCGGCCTTCAGGAACGAGGACCTGTTCCGCGCCCTGCGGGAGCTGCTCATCGAGCCGGAGCTGGTCAGCTTCCGGGCTCTTGTGCAGCGCGCCGTGGACCGCGGTGAGCTGGCCGCCGACAATCCGGCACGCGACTTCGTCCCGCACCTGCTGTTCGGGGCCGCATTGGCGCGGCCCATCATCGAAGGTCTCGACCCCGACCCCGACTTCTCACACAGATACATCGACGCGGTGGTCGTCCCCGCCCTGCGTCTGTCGTGACGAAGCGCAGTGACCACTGATGTGATCTGACCTTTCCCCGCGCCACTCAGCACGACTCGGCGCCCCGGCACGACTCAGCACGACTTCCTCAGCACGACATTCCCCGCACCACCGCTCCACCTGACACGCCGCTCTCGTCGTCGGGCTGGTTCCTCACGCCCACATTTCCATCCTCCTGACGGGAGCCCACGCCCCCATGGCCACATTCCTCTACAAGCTGGGCCGGCTCGCTTTCCGGCGACGGCGGTTCGTCGTACTGATATGGGTGGCGCTGCTGGCGCTCGCCGGTGTCGGCGCGGCGACCGCGCCGTCCGCGCCGAGCGACAACTTCACGGTGCCCGGCACCGAGGCGCAGCAGGCGTTCGACCTGCTGCATGAGCGTTTCCCCGGCACGAACGCCGACGGCGCGAGCGCGCGCATGGTCTTCCAGGCACCCGACGGTCAGAAGATCACCGCGGGACCGAACAAGGCGGCGGTCGAGAAGGTCGTCGACGAGCTGAAGAGCACACCGCAGAAGGCGACGGTCGCCGATCCGTTCGCCGCCGGCGGTGACGCGATCAGCAAGGACGGCACCACCGCTTACGCGTCGGTCAGTTACACGGCCAAGTCCTCCGACATCACCGACGCCACGCACACGGCGCTGGAGGACGCGGCGCAGCACGGCAGGGACGCCGGGCTGACGGTGGAGACCGGCGGTACGGCGCTCCAGGCGTCGGTGGAGACCGGGAACAGCGAGATCTTCGGTGTCGGCATCGCGGCGGTCGTGCTCCTGATCACGTTCAGTTCGCTGGTCGCGGCGGGGCTCCCGCTGCTGACCGCGATCATGGGTGTGGGTATCGGGATCGCGTCGATCACCGCGCTGGCCAGCACGCTCGGTCTGTCCAGCACGTCGTCCACGCTCGCGTCGATGATCGGACTGGCGGTCGGTATCGACTACGCGCTGTTCATCGTGTCGCGACACCGGCATGAGCTGATGGAGGGCCGAGAGGGTGAGGACGCGGCCGGCCGGGCGGTCGGCACGGCGGGCTCCGCGGTGGTCTTCGCCGGTCTGACCGTGCTGATCGCGCTGGCGGGCCTGGCCGTGGTCAACATCCCGATGCTGACCAAGATGGGGCTGGCCGCGGCGGCCACCGTCGCCATCGCCGTGCTGATCGCGCTCACCCTGATTCCCGCGCTGCTCGGCTTCGCGGGACCGAAGGCGCTCAGCCGCAAGGTCCGCAAGGGGCGCGCGGTCGACACCGGCAAGCCGAACATGGGCACCCGCTGGGCGCGCATGGTGGTACGCCGCCGGGTGCCGGTCCTGGTCGCGGGCGTCGTGGCGCTGGGCCTGGCCGCGATCCCGATGACGAGCATGCAACTGGGCCTGCCCGACGACGGTTCGCAGCCGGTCAGCACCACCCAGCGCAAGGCGTACGACCTGTTGTCCGACGGTTACGGGCCGGGCTTCAACGGGCCGCTGATGGTGGTGGTCGACGCCGCGGCGAGCGACGACCCGAAGGCGGCGGTCGACCGGATCAAGACGACCATCACCGGCTTCCCCGATGTGAAGACGGTCAACGCGCCCGCCTTCAACACCAAGGGCGACACGGCCACCCTTTCGGTGGTGCCGGACTCCAAGCCGAGCAGCGCGCAGACCGAGGACCTGGTGCACGCGATCCGCGGGCATCAGGGTGAGTTCACCGGTACGACCGGCGCGCACGTCCTGGTCACCGGCACCACCGCGATGAACATCGACGTGTCGCAGAAGCTGAACGACGCGCTGGTGCCCTACCTGGCGCTGGTCGTCGGCCTGGCGTTCCTGCTGCTGATGCTCGTGTTCCGGTCGGTGCTGGTGCCGCTCAAGGCGGCGCTCGGCTTCCTGCTGTCGGTGCTCGCGGCACTGGGCGCGGTCGTGGCGGTCTTCCAGTGGGGCTGGCTGTCCGGCCTGATGGGCGTGGAGCAGACCGGGCCGATCATGAGCATGATGCCGATCTTCATGATCGGTGTGGTGTTCGGTCTCGCGATGGACTACGAGGTCTTCCTCGTCACCCGGATGCGGGAGGCGTACGTCCACGGGGAGTCGCCGAGCCAGGCCGTCGTCACCGGCTTCAACCACGGTGCGCGGGTGGTGTCCGCCGCGGCGGTCATCATGATCAGCGTCTTCGCGGGCTTCATCGGCTCCTCCGAGTCGATGATCAAGATGATGGGCTTCGGCCTCGCGATCGCGGTCGCCTTCGACGCGTTCATCGTTCGTATGACCATCGTCCCCGCCGTGCTGGCGCTGCTCGGGCGTTCCGCCTGGTGGCTGCCGCGCTGGCTCGACCGCGCGCTGCCCAATGTGGACGTCGAGGGTGAGCAGCTCCGCAAGAGCCTCGGTGACACGGTGACTACCGGCGGCGGCGCCTCGGGGACCGGTGCTTCGGAGGAGGAGCACGAACCCGTACGCGTCTGATCATGTGACGCCGTCGGTTGTGGCTTCGTCCAGTCGGACGCGGCACCAGGTGACGCCGTCCGTTGTGTGATCCTCCACCCGTCCGGTTGCCTTCGGGCACCGGGCGGGTGTTTGACGTTCACCTCGGAGTCGGTGGAATGTCGCGTTCCTGTCTGTCGGGGATGCCTAATATCTGGCGACATTCACAGAACATGCGTACCGGGGGAACCGATGGCACCTCAAGAAGTCCCTCCGGGAGCGGTCGGGCGCGTGAGGTCATGGTTCCTCGCCGCGCGCACACAGGCGGCGCTGCTCGCCGCGGGCGTCGCGGCGGTCGCCTTCTGTATCGGGGACGCGGTCGCGGGCAGCTACCCGTTCGGCTCGCGCACGCGCAGCGTCAATGACCTGGGCAATCAGTTCGTCCCGTACCACGCGCACCTGTGGGACCTGCTGCACGGCAGGGCCGACGGCGGGCTCCTACTCAACTGGCAGTCCGGCTACGGCAGCAGCTTCCTGCCGGACCTCGGCACGTATGTCTCCAGCCCCTTCGCGCTGCTGGTCGCCTTCTTCCCGCGCGATCGGATCGACCTCGCCGTCTACGCCGTGACCGTGCTGAAGATCGGCGCCGCCGCCGCGGCGATGGCCGTACTGCTGCTGGCGCTGCGCCCCGGCCGGTGGTGGGCGGCGGGCGCGCTCGGCGCGTCGTACGCGCTGTGCGGCTGGACGGTGATGCTCGCGTCGTACAACCCGATGTGGCTGGACGGCCTGATCGCGTTTCCGCTGCTGTGCCTGGTGGGGGAGTGGGCGCGGACCGCGCGGCGGCCGTATCTGAGCGTCCTCGTGGTCGCCCTGTGCTGGATCGCGAATTTCTACACCGCGTATATGGCGACGATCGGCGCCGGGCTCGTCCTCATCGCCCGGCTGCTGACCGAGCCCGACCGCGGCGACACGACCGCGCCGGACCGGACCGCGCCGGACGCGGGCGCACAGGACGGGACCGCACAGGACTGGACCGCACAGGACGGGACCGCACCGGGCGTCGGCGGCCCCGGCGGTACGCGTGCGCCGCGCGAGTGGCTGCGCGCGCTCGGCAGGGCGGCGCGCAGCATGGTGCTCGGCATCGGTCTGTCCGCGCCGCTGGTGCTGACCATCTTCAAGGGGACGAAGCTCGCCTATCCCGGCCTGGTGCAGGAGTTCGAGCCCAAGCCGTGGTCGGACCTGCTCGGCCGGATGCTCCCCGGCACGTACGGCTTCACGACGCCGTCCACGTACATCGACACCGCGGCGCTGCTGCTGGCCTTCGCGCTGCCCTTCCACCCGGCGGTGCCGCGCCGCACGCGCACGGTGTGGACGGTGCTGGTGCTGGTGGTCACCGCGTCGTTCCAGTGGAAGCCGACGCATCTGCTGTGGCACGCCTTCACCACGCCCAACGGCAGCGCGTACCGCGAGACGTTCGTGCTCAGCGGGATGATGGTGATCGCCGGGTGGTTCGCCTTCGCGCACGGTCTGCCCGGCCGGCGTCAACTCGCGTGGGCCACGGGCGTGATGGCGGCGCTGGTGGCCGTCACGCGCTTCGGTGCGGAGAAGGGCGTCACCGGGCAGGGCACGTATCCGCTGCTCGCGCTCGGCCTGGTGGCCACGATCGGCGCCCTGTTGCTGCTGCGCTGGGCGGCGGACCGGTCGCAAGGCGGTGCCGCGCCCACCGGGGCTACCGCGGCCACCAGTGCTTCCGCGCCCGCCAAGGCTTCCGCGACCGCCACGCTGCCCGTGGTGCTGGCCGCGACGCTGCTGATCGGCGCCCAGATCGGGCAGTCGGCGTTCACCAACGCCTGGGACGTCAGGAAGCGGCTGGCGACCATGGACGACTACGGGCAGTGGGGCCAGCGCGAGACGTACCAGTACGACGCCGTCGCGAAGGCCGACGGCTGGCCTGACTACCGCACCGATCCCGGACGCGAACAGACCGTCGGGAACGACCCGTTGATGGTCGAAGGCCAGGGCGCGCAGTACTACAGCAGCCTCACCGCCGATGTGTGGACGAAGACCCTGATGGCGCTCGGCGGCGGCTGGACCTCGCGCGGCCGGTCGTTGCAGAGCCTCGACAACCCCGTCACCGACGTCATCTTCTCGGTCGGCGCGCGCGTCCACTCGCGCCGCGACCCGCACCAGGTGCATGTGAACCCGCCGCCGAACGTGCCGCCGACCGTCACCCGGCAGGACGTACCGCCGCTGGTGACGATGCGCGACGCCGCACCGGCAGGGCGCTACGGCCTCTCGCCGTACCGGAACCAGGAGTTGCTGCTCGGCTCCGCTGTCTACACCCCGACCAGCGCCGAACTGCGCGACAGCAAGGGCCGGTTGATGCCGCGCACCCCGAAGGGGTACCGGGTCACCGGGTACGTGCGGCAGCCGCGGACCAGTACGTACTCGCTGCGGACGTCCTGCCCCGCGGGCAGCGAAGTGTACTTCTGGTCAACGGACTTCAAGGGTCAGGTCACGCTCCCCGGCGCCGCGCCGGTCGACTTCCTCGGCCGGATGCCCACCCACCGCGCCGCCGTCGAGCGCCTGGGCGATGTGCCGCGCGGCGGCGGGAAGTTCGCCCTGAAGGTACGGGCCCTGGAACCCGGCACCCTCTCCTCGGACGGCGTCGGCTGCCTCGACCGGGGCAGGCTCGCCGCCGCCGAGCGGAAGCTGGCGGCGGGCGCCGCCACCCGCGTCCAGGTGACCGACGACGGCATCAGCGCCCAACTCCCCTCCGGCGCGCACGGATTCGCGGTCGTCGCGGCCCCGGCCATCACGGGCTGGAGCTGCGCCACCGACAACGGCTCCAGGCACCCCGCGCGCTCCTACCTCGGGCTGATCTCCGTGCCCGTCACCGCGGGCGCCACCTCGGTCTCCTGCTCCTTCACCCCGCCCGGCCTGCACCTTGGCGAGGCGATCGGCGGCGCCTCACTGCTCGGCGTCGCGGCCCTCGCGGCGTTCGGCTGGTGGCGCGGGCGGCGCCGCCCCGAGGAGGACGGCGACAGCGAACCGGTACGGCCGGTGCCCGCGGCACTGGTCGAGAGCTGAGGCGGCTCCCGCGCCTCAGAGCGGCACCGGAGGCTCCCGCACCTCAGAGCGGTACCGGAGACTTCCGCGCCTCAGAGCAGCACCGGAGACTTCCGCACCTCAGAGCAGCACCGGCTGCTGGACGCCGTTCTCCATCGCCAGCAGCCACCGCTTGCGCGGCAGCCCGCCGCCGTAGCCCGTCAGGTCGCCGCCCGCGCCGACGACGCGATGGCACGGCACGATGACGCCGATCGGATTCCTGCCGTTGGCCAGGCCCACCGCGCGGGAGGCGGTGGGATGGCCGAGGATCGCGGCGAGTTCGCCGTACGAGACGGTCTCGCCGTACGGGATGTCGCGCAGCGCCGACCAGACGCGCTGCTGGAAGGGCGTGCCCGACATCGCCAACGGCAGGTCGAAGCGGGTGAGTTCGCCCGCGAAGTAGGCGTCGAGCTGGGCGCGGGCGGCGGCGAAGACGGGGCTGTCGCCGCGCGGGCCGAAGGTCTCCTGCGCGGGGCGGTGCCGCTGCTCGGTCATGTAGAGGCCGGTGAGGGCGCAGCCGCGGGCGACGAGGGTCAGTTCGCCGCAGGGGCTGTCCACGACGGTGTGGACCGGGTGCTCCGCCGAGGGGGCGGGGCGGTTGGCGGTCATGAGGGTGAAGTCCCTTTCTCATCGGTGGTGTTGGGGGGCAGAACGTTGATCGGGTGGTCACCCGTCGCCCACAAGTACTGCGTGGCGTAGGCCCGCCACGGCGACCAGGCGGCGGAGTGCCGTACCAGCGCCGCCGGAGTCGTCGGCAGGCCGAGGTCGCGGGCGGCGTACCGCACGCCGAGGTCGGTGGCCAAAAAGGCGTCGGGGTCGCCGAGCGCCCGCATCGCGATCGTCTCGACCGTCCACGGCCCGAATCCGGGCAGCGCCGAGAGCTGGGCGCGGGTCCGTACCCAGTCGCTGCCGACGTCGAGGTCCAACTCGCCGCTCTCCAGGGCCCGTACGAGCGCGGCGAGGGTGTTCCTGCGGGTCTGCGGCATCGCGAGGGCGGCGGGGTCGAGTCCGGCGAGCGCGGCGGGAGCGGGGAAGAGGTGGGTGAGGCCGCCGCCGGGGTCGGTGACCGGCTCGCCGTGCGCGAGCACCAGACGGGCGGCGTGCGTACGGGCCGCCGCCGTCGAGATCTGCTGCCCGAGGACGGCGCGGACCGCGAACTCCGGCCCGTCCGTGACTCGCGGCACCCGCCGCCCCGGCGCCTTCGCCACCAGCGGCGCGAGCACCGGGTCCGCGGACAGCAGCGCGTCCACCGCTTGCGGGTCCGCGTCCAAGTCGAGCAACCGGCGGCAGCGGCTGATCGCCTGCGCCAGGTCACGCCAGTCGGTGAGCCACAACTGGCAGGCGATGTGGTCGGGTTGGGGCCGCAGCGCCACGATCCCGGTGCCGTGCGGCAGCCGCAGCGTGCGCCGGTACGCGCCCGCCCGCCACTCCTCGACGCCCGGTACCGCGGTCGCGGCCAGGTGCCCGAAGAGATTGTCCGGGGTGAGCGGGCGGCGGAACGGCAGCCGCAGTGACAAGGTGCCGGTCCCCGCGGCCGGACGCCCCTTGGCGACCCGCGCCCGCAGCTCGCTCGGCGACAGCGCGAAGACCTCGCGCACGGTGTCGTTGAAGGCGCGGATGCTGGCGAAGCCCGCCGCGAAGGCCACTTCGCCCATCGGCATCGCGCTCGTCTCGATCAGCAGCCGCGCGGTCTGCGCGCGCTGGGCACGCGCCAGGGCCAGCGGCCCGGCGCCCAGCTCCGCCAGCAGCTGCCGCTCGACCTGCCGGGCGCTGTAGCCGAGCCGCGCCGCGAGGCCCGGCACCCCGTCGCGGTCCACCACCCCGTCGGCGATCAGCCGCATCGCGCGCGCCACCAGGTCGGCCCGCTCGTTCCACTGCGGCGAGCCGGGGCTGGCGTCCGGGCGGCACCGCTTGCAGGCCCGGAAACCGGCCTGCTGCGCGGCGGCGGCGCTCGGGTGGAAGGTCATGTTCTCGGCCTTCGGCGGCACCACGGGGCAGCTCGGGCGGCAGTAGATGCCGGTGGTCAGCACCGCGGTGTAGAACCATCCGTCGAAGCGGGCGTCCTTCGACCGGACGGCGCGTACGCAGGTGTCGAAGTCCGGGACGGCCGCGGCCGACCCGGAGTCCCGGACCGTTCCCCCGGCGGCGTTCCCGCTCGCGGCCCTGCCCGCAGCCGCGACCGCAGCCCCAGCCGCAGCCCCAGCCGTAGCCCTGTCCGTATCCGTATCCGTGTCCACACCACCAGCATCGCCCGTCGTCAGGCTTCCGGTCTGGCGGAAATCCGACATGGACGTCGGGGCGCGTGCGGTGCGGGGGCGGCGGTACGGGCGCGGCGGTGCGGGCGGGTTGGGGACGCCCGTACGTACGGGGGCTCAGTCGGAGACGTTGCTCGCCGGTACGTAGAGCAGATCCGCGTACTCCGGGTGCTTGCCGAGCCAGCCCTCGAAGAACGGGCAGATCGCCAGGACCCGCAGGCCCTGCGCGCGGGCGGCGTCCAGGGCGGTGCGGGCGAGCGCGGAGCCGACGCCGCGGCCCTCGTAGGCGTCCTTCACCTCGGTGTGGATGAACGCGATCATGTCCGGAGTGCGCAGATACGCGGCCACCCCGGCGATGTCGTCGCCGATACGTGCCTCGTACCGCTTGCTCTCGGGCGCGTCGGTGACCGTGACGTCACCGTGGACGGAGGCGGCGCCGTCGGTCATGAGCGGTAGTTCTCGACGGTGGAGGCCGGGCGGACCTTCGCGTCGCCGGGGTCCTCGCCCGCGTCGGTCAGGGCGCGGCGCTGCCGCAGCAGGTCCCAGCACTGGTCGAGCTCGCGCTCCAGGGCGGCGAGCCGCTCCTGTTCCGTCGCGCCGTCGATGCTGCCTGCGGCGAGCAGGTCGCGCAGCGCCTTCTCGTCCGCGACCATCGCGCTGATCCGGCCCAGAATGGCCTGGTCTGCCGAGGAGTCATTGGGCTGTTGCACGGGGCACCTCCCGGGTCGGTACGGCCTTGTGGTCCACTCTCGCAGGTCGTGCGGCGGCGCGCTCGCGATGTGCGGGGTGATGTGACGGGTCAGACGCGGCCGGTACGTCGGGCGCGGCGCGTACGTCAGGCGCCTGCGGTGGGTTCGGCCGGGTCCGTACCGATTTTCGTACCGCCGTCCGTACCACCGTCCGTACCGCAGTCCGCGCCGCCCTCCGCCCGCTCCGCCTGCTGCCGCAGCCAGGCGTCGATCTCGGCCCGTACCCGCCGCTCCATCGCGAGCCCCATCTCGGCGTCGACGATGTTCTTGGCGAGGGGCCGCAGGCGTTGCAGGGACTCGGCTATGCGGTGGGCCTCGGCGGGCGGGAGGTCGTCCATGGGCCCGATGACGTGGGTGCGGATGACCTGGGTGAAGAGGTCGGCGAGCGCGTCGGTGTGGGCGCGTACGCCGCGTCCGGCGGCGAGGACGGCGGCCAGCGGCACGCCCTCGTGGACGAGGGCGGCGGAGGCGTCGAGCAGGCGGCGGCTGATGTGGATGACGTTCTCGCCGTCGACGCCGATGTAGCCGATGTCGAGGGCCGTCGTCAGATTCTCCGGGGTGACGTCCTCGCCGAAGTAGTCGGCCAGCTCCTCGGGGGTGAGGCGGACCGGGGTCTCCTCCGACCAGGGCGCGGTGAGCGCGCCCTCCAGGCCGAGCAGTTCGGCGACGCCGCCGAGCGTGCGGCCGTTCTCCCACGCGCCGATCAGTTCGGCGATGCCGCCGAGGGTGTGGCCGCGCTCCAGCAGCCCCGCGATGGTCCGCAGCCGGGCGAGGTGGGCCTCGGAGTACCAGGCGATCCGGCCGTCCCGGCGCGGTGGCGGGAGCAGCCGCCGCTCACGGTAGAACCGCAGCGTCCTGACGGGGATACCGGCCGCCTTGGCCAGCTCCTCCACGCGGTACTCGCGCTCGGCCGCTGAGCCGCTGCCGGAGCCGTCGCCCGCGCCGTGGTCCCCCGCGCCGCCGCTTCCGTTGTCGTCCACGCGGCCAGCCTATGTGCTGTTCGGGGCTGTCCGACCCCGCCCCTGGGCAGGTATTCCGTCGTGACATCCGCCGCCGCGCGCCTGGCCGTACGCCCCCGTGTCCGGACCCGTACGCTCCGTCGCGCGCCCCGCCGCCCGGACGCGTACGCCCCCGCCGTACGCCCCGTGTCCTGGCCCGTACGCCCCACCGCGCGCCCGTCGTCCGCCACCGCGCGCCCCGTCGTCCGGGACCCCGCGCCCCGTCGTCCGGGACCCCACGCCCCACCCCGTGCCCCACGTACGGACGACTTCCGCCCCTACCCCTACCGGAGGTAACCCGGCATGGTCTACAGTCCGAACCGTGCCAGTGATTGCTGGCATGATCGACGGGGGCACAATTCGGCGGAAGGCGGTGCCATGGACGAGCTCGAACACGTGCGGGTGGCGGTGATCGGGTCCGGGTTCGGCGGGCTGGGGGCCGCGGTACGGCTGCGGCGCGAGGGCATCACGGACTTCGTGATTCTGGAGCGCGCGGACTCGGTCGGCGGGACCTGGCGCGACAACAGCTATCCGGGCTGCGCCTGCGACGTGCCGTCGCACCTGTACTCGTTCTCCTTCGCGCCCAACCCCGACTGGCCGCGCGCCTTCTCCGGGCAGGAGCACATCCGGGCGTATCTGGAGCGGGTCACCGACACCTTCGGGCTCCGCCCGCACCTGCGGTTCGGCGCCGAGGTGCGGCAGGCCCGCTGGGACGGCGAGGCGAACCGCTGGCACCTGACGACCGCGGCGGGCGAGCTGACCGCCGATGTCGTCGTCTCCGCGACCGGGCCGCTGTCCGACCCGAAGATCCCCGACATCCCCGGGATCGAGGACTTCCCCGGGCGCGTCTTCCACTCCTCGCGCTGGGACCACGACTTCGACCTCAAGGGCAAGCGCGTCGCCATGGTCGGCACGGGCGCGTCCGCGATCCAGATCGTGCCGTCCATCCAGCCGGAGGTCGCGCGGCTGACCGTCGTGCAGCGCACCCCGCCGTGGGTGATGCCGCGCGTCGACCGCGGGGTCAGCGCCGCCGAGCGCTGGCTGCACGGCAAGGTCCCGGCCACCGCCAAGGCGCGCCGCGGCCTGCTCTGGCTGATCAGGGAGTTCCAGGTCGGCGCCTTCGTACGGCACCCGAAGCTGCTCAAGGCCGCCGAGCGGATCGCGGCCAACCACCTGAAGCGGTCGGTGAAGGACCCGGAGCTGCGCGCCCGCCTCACCCCCGACTACACCATCGGCTGCAAGCGCATCCTGCTGTCCAACAGCTACTATCCGGCGCTCGCGCAGCCCAACACCGAGGTCGTCACCTCCGCGCTCAGCGAGGTCCGCGGCTCGACGATCGTCACCGCCGACGGCACCGAGCGCGAGGTGGACGCGATCGTCTTCGGCACCGGCTTCCACGTCACCGACATGCCGATCGGCGACCGGGTGATCGGCGCGGACGGCCGCACGCTCGCCGAGCACTGGAAGGACGGCATGGCCGCGCTGCGCGGCTGCGCGGTCGACGGCTTCCCCAACCTCCTGTTCATCATCGGCCCCAACACCGGCCTCGGTAACAGCTCGATGATCCTGATGATCGAGTCGTCGCTGAACTACGTCGCCGACTTCATGCGTACCCTCGACGCCACCGGCGCCGCCGCCCTCCAGGCCAGGCCCGAGGCCGTCACCGCCTGGAACGAGGAGATGCAGCGCCGCGCCGCCCGTACGGTCTGGAACACCGGCGGCTGCGAGAGCTGGTATCTCGACGCGAACGGGCGCAACACCACCGCCTGGCCGGGCACCACCGCCGAATTCCGGCGTGCCACCCGGCAGTTGAAGCTTTCCGAATACGAGGTGCTGGCCCCGGTCGCGGGTCGGCGCGAGGCTGTGGAGGCCGTGTCATGACGGTGCCCTACGAGGCGGTACGCGCCCGCCGCGAGCTGACCGTCGTCTCCGCCGACGGCACCCGGATCCACGTCGAGGAGTACGGCCGCGCG
The DNA here is from genome assembly GCF_055558595.1 of Streptomyces sp. NPDC025721. NCBI lineage: Bacteria > Bacillati > Actinomycetota > Actinomycetes > Kitasatosporales > Streptomycetaceae > Streptomyces > Streptomyces sp. NPDC025721. The sequence goes on from NZ_JBVHMF010000001.1 coordinate 709,301, forward strand.
GACGGCCCGCCGCTCGTCCTCGCCCACGGCTGGACCTGCTCCACCCTCTTCTGGGCCCCGGTCGTCCGGGCGCTCGCCGCCGACTTCCGGGTCATCGCGTACGACCAGCGCGGGCACGGGCGCAGCGCGTCGCCGCGGTCGCGGGCGGGGTACGGGACGGCGCAGCTCGCCGACGATCTGGAGGCGGTGGTGAGGGCTGTGCTGCCGGGGGGCGCTTCGGGGGCCGGTGCTTCGGGGGCCGGTGCTTCCGGAGAGGGTGCTTCCGGCGACGGAGACGGCGGCGGCGCTGGTGACGGCACCGGTGACGGCTACGACGGTGAGAAGGCCGTGCTGGTCGGCCACTCCATGGGCAGTATGACGATCATGGCGGCCTCCGGGCGTACCGCCGTCCAGGAGCGTACGGCCGCCGTCCTCATGACCAGCACCGGCAGCGCCCGGCTGCTCGGCTCGACCCGGGTGCTGCCGCCCCGCTTCAGCTCCCGGCGCGTCCGGCGGGCCTTCCACCGGCAGCTCCTCGTGTCCCGGCTGCCGCTCGGACCGGTCACCCCGGTCTCGCGCGCGGCGCTCAAGTACGGCGTGCTGGCGTCCGGTTCGACCCGCGAGCAGGTGGCCTTCTCCGCCCGTATCGTGCACGCCTGCGGTGCGCGGCAGCGCTCCGAGTGGGGGCGGGTGCTCGCCGCGCTCGACCTCGACGCGGAACTGGCCGCGCTCACCGCGCCCACGGCCGTGCTGGTCGGCACCGCCGACAAGCTCACTCCTCCGGTGCACGCGCGCGGCATGGCCGCCGCCCTGCCGAACTGCACCGACCTGATCGAGCTGCCCGGGCTCGGCCACATGACCCCGATCGAGGACGCGGACGCGGTGGTCGCGGCGGTACGGAAGCTGGCCGCGGCTTATCTGCGGGTGGGCGCCGCGTCCGGCGACGCACGCGCGGTGGACGACCCGCGCACCGACCCGCGTACCGGCACAGGTACCGGCACACTTACTGACCCGCTCACCGACACACGGACAGAGGAGAAGAGCGCATGAGCAGCCGTACGGACAGCTCGCTCGACGGGCAGGTCGTCGTGGTCACGGGGGCCGCGCGCGGGGTGGGGGCGCTGCTGGCGCGCAAGCTCGCCGCGCGCGGGGCGACGCTGGCGCTGGTCGGCCTGGAGCCGGACGAGCTGAAGAAGGTCGCCGAGTCGATCGGGGCGCGGGCGGGCTGGTGGACCGCCGACGTCACCGACCGGGCCGCGATGGCGGCGGTGGCCGAGGAGGTCGCCGAGCGCTTCGGCCGGGTCGACGTCGTCGTCGCCAACGCCGGGGTGGCCACCGGCGGCCCCTTCCTCGACTCCGACCCCGAGGCGTTCGACCGCGTCATCCAGGTCAATCTGCTGGGCAGCATCACCACCGCCCGCGCCTTCCTGCCCGCGCTGCTGCGGTCGCGCGGCTATCTCCTCCAGATCGCCTCGCTGGCCGCGCTGACCCCGGCGCCGCTGATGGCCGCGTACTGCGCGAGCAAGTCGGGTGTCGAGGCCTTCGCGCACTGCCTGCGCGGGGAGGTGGGCCACAAGGGTGTCAAGGTCGGCGTCGGCTACCTGAGCTGGACCGACACCGACATGGTGCGCGGCGCCGACGAGGACGACGTCCTGCGCGACCTGCGCTCCAAGCTGCCCTGGCCCACCAACCGCACCTATCCGCTCGAACCCGCCGTCGACCGTATCGCCGCCGGGATCGTGCGCCGCTCCCCACACGTCTACGGGCAGGCGTGGCTGCGCGGCATGCAGTCCATCCGCGGCTACCTCCCGTCCGTCATCGGCGGCGCCCTCGGGCAGCGGCAGATGCGGCAGGTCGAACCCGCCCTCGCCCGCGCGGCCGGTACCCACCGCGGCCTCGTCGGCCGGGGCGGCGCCGCCGACGAGACGGCCCGCTCGGCCGGCGCGACCACGGGACCGAACGCCTGAGCCTCACGCTCCGTGATCCCAAAGCCCTTGCCGCGCTGGGCTTTTCGTCCCGAGATGCGCACTTCGCGCACCCGTGTAAGTCTGGTCGAGGCCCCATCCCCACAGACTCCAGGAGGAGTGATCATGGGCGCTTTCGACCAGTTCAAGGACAAGGCCAGCGAGTTCGCCGACAAGGCCAAGGGCGCGGCCGGCGACCAGCGCGACAAGGCGGCCGAGTCCGCGGACGACGCGCGCGACAACATGCAGCGCGGCACCCAGCAGGACCAGGGGCAGCGGGACCGTCGCTCCGACGTCGAGGACCCGTCGCAGGACCGCCTCGGCTCCGAGTCGAGCGACGCGGACCAGGACGACTGGGCCTGACGTCACGCGAACACCGTGACAAAGAAGGGGCACCCCCTCGGGGGTGCCCCTTCTCCCTTGTGCCCGCGACCGGGCTCGCGTCACGAGATGGCGTCGATCACGCTGGTCCAGCCTCCTCCACTGGCATCGACCGGCGCGGTGAAACTGCGCGGTGCCGTGGGATAACCGGCACCGGCGTAGAAGTGGAGATGATCGTCCGACGTCCAGGTCACCCAGAGATCGGGGTGGCCGTCACCATCCGTGTCGCCGACGGCCGCCATCCCCGGCGTGCTTCCGCTGAATCCGGAGCCGATGGTCGTGCGGTTGCCGCCCCGTCCGAGCGGTGCCCCCGGACCCTGCGGATCAGCGGCATCGTTCAGGTACTGAGTCAGCACCCCGGTGCTGCGATTGCGGGTCCAGAGGTCCCCCAGTCCGTCCCCGTCGACATCGCCGGGAGCGAGCAGTTGCAGGCTGCCCCAGCCCGTCATGCCGATCATTGTGGGCGCGGCGAGCTGGCCGTTGGCCGTGCCGGGGAAGAGGTAGAGGGCGCCGTTCTCGACCGCGAGTACGTCGGGATAGGCGTCGAGGTTCACATCCCCGGCCGAGATCACCGCCGTGGTCTGCGACCAGTCGGCGCTCGGCGATCCCGTGGGACGGTTGAGCGGACGGCGTGCGCCGAAGTTGCCCGATCCGTCACCGGGATACACCCACAGATGGGTGCTGTCGCCGGGTAGATGAGCGATCAGATCCTCATAGCCGTCACCGGTCCAGTCCCCGCGGTGACTGATGTCCGACCCCGCCCAACCACCGCCGACGGTAGGCCCGTTGCTCGGCCTGTTGGTGCTGGTACCCGGGTAGAAAAGCAGGTGGCCCGTGTTGTCGATCGCGAGGAGGTCAGGAATGCCGTCCCCGTTCAGGTCACCTCCCGTGTCGGTCGTGGCGGGCTTGGTCAGGTAACCGAGCCCGACGGAGCCGGCGAACTGCGCCGATGTCGCGGTAGGCGCGGCTCCGGGGTATTCGACGATGCGACCGCGGTTGGTGATGACGTAGAGGTCCGGGTTGCCGTCGGGGTTGCCGGAGGGCCCGGTGCCGCTCACGCCGTTCACATCACCGGGGGAGAGGATCGTCGGGTAGACGCCCTTGACGAAATTGAGCGGAAGCAGCGCTTCGGGCGCCTGGAGCGTACCGGCGGTGGCGGCAGCCCAGTTCTGGTGCGCGGCGCCGCTTGTGCAGTCCCACAGCACGAGTTGGGTTCCGGCTGTCCTGTCGGCGTTCGGATCGGTGAGGCACTTGCCGGAACCGACGTTCTTCAGCGTGCCGCCAGGACCGGGAGTCCACTGCTGGGCCGCAGTCTGATTGCACGGAAAGAGCTGTATGGGCGTCCCGTTGGCGGTGCCCGAGGACGTGGCGTCGAGGCAATTGCCCAGGGCTCGCACGCTCTTGTCGGTTCCGAGGGTCCATCGCTGCGCGTTGGTGCTGTTGCACGCGAACGTCTGGATGGCGGTGCCCCGGGAGGTGTTGGAGCTGGAGATGTCGGCGCAGAGCGCGCTGCCATCCGTGGCGGTCACACCGGAGACCAGGGCCTGGTCCGCGGGAGGCGTGAGCACGGTGGTGGGCAGTCCGTCGCCGCCGAAACTCAGCGGGTAGCTGTGCAGGACACCGGTGTCGTCGTCGCGCGCCCACAAGGTGGGGGCGTCGCCGACGGTGCCGGGGGCGACCAGGGTCATGTGCGACCAGTCGCCGGTTCCGAGCCGCACCGCGTTCCCCAAGTGGTAGTCGCCCGAACGGTTTCCGGGGTAGTACCAGAGGCCGCTGTCCTTCACCACGGTGATGAGACTCGGTGGGTCATTGGGGCCGCCGACACCGCCGGGCGCGAGAATCTGGCTCACCGAGTTCCACGACTGCTCGTAACCGGTGCAATTCGAGAGGGCATTGCACGGAGGCGGGGTGGGGATGGTGGTGAGGCCATTGGAGTTGGTGAAGTGGCCGGGCTGGCCTCCGCCGAGCGTTCCCGCATCGTTGCGGTAGAGGTACATCACGTGGGTGGCGGTGGACGTACGGAGCGCGAACAGGTCGTCCACGCCCGACTGGTTCGTGCTGCCTCGGTGGGTGATCTGGAAGTTGTTCCAGCTCGTCTGGTCGGGACTCTGCGCTGCGGTGGAAGCGCGTTCGGGGGTGGCGGCCGTATCGGTGTTACCCGGCGTCAGGTACAGGTTTCCGTCCGCGGCGGGAGTGATCAGGTCCGGAATGCCGTCACCGTTGAGGTCGCCGGGCCGCACCGGAGTGTCGGGATTCCACGGAGCGTAGAAGGCATAGCTTGCGGGCCGGGCGTTTTCGGCGCCGTCGACAGCCTGGACGTACAGCGTGTGGGTGCCCCACTGCTGTGCGGTCACGCTGATCGGAATGTTGGCGGTCGCTTTGCCGCTGCTGTCGGGAGTGACACTGATCGAGGAAGCCCCGGTGGGCGGGATCGGCTTGTCCATCGAGTATTCGAACCGGCGGATGCCGCTCTTGAGACAGGTGCCGAGAGTGCAGCCCGTCGGCGTCGGATCGGTGCTGCTCACTTGGATCGTCAGACCCGTGTCGCCCGCGTGCTTGGTGGGGGCGACACCGCTTCCGAGCGGCGGGAAGGCGGCCGAGTCGGTGAACTTCGCGGGTGTCGGCGCTGTGAGGTCCACGTTGAACTGACAGTTGGAGACCCAGGCGCTTTCGCGCGTGCCGTCGGACGTCTGAGCGGCCCAGACGTAGCGATGGCCGTCCTTCACCGCGAGGCCGATGTTGGTGTGGACGGTTCCGTTGGAGGCGACATAGCCAGTGTTCGCCGGGTAGCTGACGCTCGCATCGCCATGGGAATCGGCTGTTTGCGAGTCAACGACCTTGAACTGGGCACGGACGTTGTAGTTCGACATCGGCGTGCTGACCGTCGCGTTGAAATTGATGTTGCTGTAGGCACCGTTGTTGCTCGTCTTGCCGATCCAGCCCGGCTCGTGGCTCACACAGGCGGACCCGGCGGGATTGATGCTGTTGGGGGTGGTCGATAGAGCGGTCGGCGGATTCGGCGGTACGTCGAACTTCGTGATGATCTGCGGGTTGATCGAGAACCGCATGAAGCCCAAATTGCTGGACGTCTTGCTCTCGTTGCCGGTGAGACTGAACGTCCAGGTACCGGCGTTGCCCTGAGCAACGGTCTTCAGCTGGCTGGTCACATCGAAATTGACGCCCTGGTTCCCGCAGCCCGAAGCGGCGCTCTTGACGTCCTTGGTGTCGACGGTCGAGATGACACCGGGCTGGTTGTTCCACGTGGTGTTGCCATTGATGGCACCGGTCGCCTTGAGCGTGACGGGCCACGTGTTGGAACAGCCGTGATCCGCACCGTAGGTCTCGGTGAGGTAGAGCGTCGAGCTGTCGATCACCATGTTGCTGTCGAGATTGTTCGTGTTGAGCGTGTAGTACGAGCGCTCGAGCCCGAAGCAGGTCGACGCGAACTGCTGATAGCCGACGCCTTGGCCGTTGTCCTGCGGGTCGTCGTAGAGCTTGGCTCCAGGACAGCCCTCGGTCACCTCGGCATAGTGGCTGGTATTGCTCGGGGTGGGATTGGTGTACGGGTCGATGAAGACCGGGTACGTCGTCGACTGTCCGGTCAGCAGACCGGCGTCGGGCGTGAGCGTCACCGCGCCGGGTGCGGTGGTCACCGCGACCGGCTGGACTTGCGCTCCGGGACCGGGGCCGTCGGCGGAGGAGACGGGATCGGGATCGCCCACCGCGTTCGTGGTGGCTCGCGTGTGAGCGGGTGCTTCCGCCGAGGACGGTGCGCTCCCGGTGCTGGAGTCCCACATCAAAGGCGTGGGGCCGGCATAGACGAGAGTGCCGTCGGCCGTCACCGCGTTGAGATTGCCCGCGTCGTCCGAGGTCAGGCTCAGCCCCTGGGTCACGGTGCTGAGCTTCAAGGTCGCCAGTCTCGGGTTGGCGGCAGCGGTGGCGTCATGGACGATCAGGACTTCGCCGAAGCCGCCTTGGTCGGTGACCGTCGCCTGGAGGTCCACACCCAGAAGTACGTCCCGGTAGAGGGCCCTGTCGTCGGTGACCTCGGGAACGGGCAGCGGGACGGGGAAGCCGTACGACAACAGATGGCCGGCGTGGTCGGTGAGTGTTGCCAGTGGGCCGGTGCCGCCGCCGGAGAGGGTGACCCCACCGGGGGTGGCCGTCGTCGAGAACGTACCGTCCGCGTTTCGTGCGAGCGTCGCGTCGACGGGCGTCCAGCCACCGCTCTTCTCCACCCGCACCGGCTTGACGTATGTGTGCAGCGAGAAGGTGCCGTCCGGTTCCGCGACGGTCTGGTCGGTCTGCGTGGTCAGTTCGTCCACGACCACTGGCTCGCCCGTGCTGATCGCCCGCTGCTGGGCGGCCTGCTGTGCGCCGCCGGGTGTGAGCGGAGCCTCGACACCGCCGTCCGGCGGGTCGTACGGCGGGACGTCGTCGGCCAGCGCTTGACCGGCCAGTGCGAGTACGAGCGCGCCGGCCACTCCGGCCGCCGCTGTGTTGCCGAAAACACGACGCCGATATCGGCGCATGCGTGTGGATCCCCCCACAACTACCCCTTTCCAGGGTACTGAACGGCCGGCCCGACGCTCCTGCGACGTGAATCAGCACGATCTTCGTGTCGGTCCGGCCCCGGTTCTCTTCCCCCGCACTCCGCTCGTCCGCTGCCCGCACCGGCCGCCCCTGACGTGGGGTGATCGATGGGGTACGAGGGAATGCCGAGGCAGGCTATTGCCATTCGCACACATGTGGCAATAGCGTTCCGCCTGCGTAGATGATCTGTGTGTGAGCGACCCGTCACTCGGGTCGCGGGGGTGGGCTGGGGGGTTCTGTCAACGTGCGTACAAAGCTGCGCTTGTTCACTGGTGTCCGAACGCGGACCAGGCTGCGGGGTATTACCGCGGTCACGGCCACGCTGGCGGCGATGGCACTGATCGTGCCGCTCGCGCAGGCCGATTCGGGCGAATACCATTACGACGGCAAGCTCTGGGAGCGTGACCCGCTCCAGGCGCAGCCGGTGGTCACAGGCCACGCCGTGACCGGTACGCAGGCGGCGAAGCAGGCCAAGACTCCGTACGGCGCTCGTGGGTTGAGCCCGTACCGGGCCGCCGATCCTACGTGGCCCAAGGCCGCCACCAACAGCGTTTTCCTCGCCCGGTCTTCGGACTCGTCCGCTGGCGCGAAGCCGTCCGGTACGGCGAGCTCGTCCAAGTCCGGTCCCGTCCGCGCCGGTTCATCGCCGGTACTGGTGGCTCCCGTGCCGGCCTCCTCCGGAACGGGGAAGAACAGCACGGCCGATTCGGATGTTCCGGATGCCGTGCGGGTCAAAGTCGCCGGCCGGACGCAGGCCAAGGCGGCCGATGTCGACGGTGTCCTGGTCGGCGTGTCACGCACGGACGGCCGGGACACTGCCGCCCACGTCAAGGTCACCATCGAATACGGCTCCATCGCCAAGGCGTATGGAGGGGGTTGGGCCAGTCGACTGCATCTGGTGGCCATGCCCGCTTGTGCGCTGACCACTCCTGAGCTGGCAGCCTGCCAGACGCGCAAGCCGCTGGTCAGCGACAACGACACCACCGCGCAGACGCTTTCGGCATCAGTGGACCTCCCCAGCTCCCCTGCCTCCGGCGCGCGTACGACCGACTCCGCTGCCGCGCCGATGGGTGTGGCGGTCGCCGCCGTATCCGATACGGGCGGTTCGCAGGGCGACTACACCGCGACCTCCCTTTCGGCCTCCGGCGCGTGGTCGTCCAGCGCCAGCGGGGCCTTCACGTACAACTACCCCATCGCCGTTCCCGCTTCCCTTGGCGGAGGCGCACCGGCGGTCGGACTGGCCTACAACAGCCAGGCCATCGACGGTGAGACCTCGGCGCGCAACTCGCAGTCGTCCTGGATCGGCGACGGGTGGTCCTACGACCCGGGCTTTATCGAACGGTCCTACAAGTCCTGCGACAACCAGGGCATCAAGGACTCCGCGGACAGTTGCTGGGGCGGCTACAACGCCACGCTCTCCTTCGGCTCGCACAACGGCGAACTGGTACGCGACAGCGACGGCGCCTTCCACCTCAAGGCCGACGACGGCACCAAGATCGAGCGGCTGACCGGCGCCACCAACGGCCTCTGGCAGGGCGAGTACTACAAGGTCACCACGACCGACGGCACGTCTTCCTACTTCGGCATCGACCACACTCCGGGCACCACCAGCGACACCTCGACCAACAGCGCCTGGGGCATACCGGTCTACCACCCCAAGTCCGGCGACCCGTGCTACGACTCGGCCAAGGGTAACAAGTCCCAGTGCGACAAGCCGGTCGGCTACCGGTTCAACCTCGACTTCGTCGTCGACCCGCACGGCAACGTGCAGCGGTACGACTACGCGACCGAGTCGAACTACTACAACATGGGGTACGGCCAGGTCGCGGCGTCCGGCGGCGGGGGCACCATGACCTCGTACGTGCGCGCCGGTCATCTGACGAAGATCTCCTACGGCTACCAGCTCGACGACGCACGGGCCGACCACGACTCCGCCGCACGCATCCTCTTCACCACGGCGCAGCGCTGTATCACGTCCGACACCGTCTGCCAGGCGTCGAACCTCTCCGACTCGACGGCCACCAACTGGCCCGACGTGCCCTACGACATCCATTGCGAGTCCGGTGACCACACCTCCGGTGACGGGACGGGTGTCTGTCACACCGGAGCGCCGACCTTCTGGTCGACCTACCGGCTGAAGACCATCACCACCCAGGTGAAGGTCGGCAGTTCCTATAAGGACGTCGACGCGTACGACCTCGCCCAGCAGTTCCCCAACGGCGGCGGCGTCATCGATCCGGTGACCGGCAAGACCGAACACCCGGACGAAACGGGTCAGTTGCAAGCCGTCATGTGGCTCGCGTCCATTCGGCACACGGGCCTCGACACATCCGCGGGCGGATCGGGTCCACTCACCTTGGACCCGGTGACGTTCAAGGGCATCGAGATCGACAATCGCGTCGACGGACTCACTCCCGGTGCTCCGGCGCTGTTCCGTCCCCGGATCTCCAGCATCCAGACCGAGACGGGCGAATCCATCGCGGTGACCTACGCGAGCCCGCAGTGCTCCCGCGTCAACCACACGATGCCAACGTCCGCGGACAGCAACACCATGGCCTGCTTCCCGGTCTACTGGAATCCGGCGGGCACCGTCGATCCCGTCTCGGACTGGTTCACCAAGTCCCTGGTCATCCAGATCGACGACAACGACGCGACCAAGGCCGGGTCACCGGCGAAGACCACTCAATACACGTACACCAAAGCGGCTTGGCACCGTGACGACTCCGACCTGACCGACGACAGGTACCGCACCTGGAACGACTTCCGCGGCTTCCAGACCGTCACCACGACCTCGGGCGCGACACCGAACCCCATCACCAAGACGGTCTCCACCTACCTCCAGGGCATGGACGGCGATTACAAGGCCGACGGAACCACAAGGCAGGTGACCCTCAACGGGGTCACCGACAGCAACTGGCTGACCGGGACTCCGTTGGAGACCGACACCTACAACGGCACCGGCGCCGCACAGCCGCTCGCGAAGACGATCACCGACGCTCCCGAAACAGTGAGTACGGCGAGTCGGTCGCGTACGGCATGGACGTCCAAGGACCCGGCACCGGCGAACCTGTCGACGCTGCCCGACCTCACCGCCCGCCGCGTCAAGACGACGACCGGCCGTTCCCTCGCGCTGCTGGCGAACGGCGACTGGCGCACGACGAAGGCTGTCACGGACTACGACGAGTACGGCCGGGTCACCAGGGTCGACGACAAGGGCGACATCTCGGTCCCCGCGCAGGAGAACTGCACCACCACCAGCTACGCCCCGGCGCCTTCCGGCAACCCGATGATGCTCAGCTACCCGAGCGAGATCGTCGCCGTGGCGGGACCGTGCGGGACGGCTGAGAGCGCTACGAAGACCCTGACGCACAAGCGCGTCTTCTACGACGGCGACGGCAGCATCACCAACCCGGGCACCTTCGGCAAGCTCGGCCAGGGCTGGCCTTCGGACGGCAGTTCTCCGCAGGTGCACTCGCTCGGCAACATGACCGCGGTTCAGACGATCACTTCGTATGACGGTTCCGGGAACCCGTCCTTCGTCCTCACCGGTGCCCTCACCTACGACCGTTACGGCCGCATCACCAAATCCCTGGACGGAGCCGGGGAGCCGACTCGCACTACGTACGACCCGGCCACCGGTGTTCTGCCTACCACCATCAGCACGGTGAACCCGTCCAATTGGGAGTCGAAGACCACCATCGACCCGTTGCGCGGCGCGGTCACCAAGTCCGAGGACGCCAACGGCCGCTTCACCGACTCCGACTTCGACGCGCTCGGTCGTCGCATCGCGGCCTGGCTGCCCGGACGGAAGAAGTCCGACTTCCCCGACAGCCCGGACCGAAAGTTCACGTACGCGGTCAATGGCGCCGGCGCTCAGCCGAACCCGTCCACCATCACGACGCAGACGCTCCGCGAGGACGGTTCCTACAGCACGTCGGTCTCGATCTACGACGGGATGCTCCAGCTTCGGCAGCAGCAGGCGACCACCGCGGACAACTCGGCCGGTCGAGTGATCACCTCCACGTCGTACGACAGCCATGGCTGGCCCGTCTCCACCATCGGCAGCTACTACGACCCGGACCATGCCCCGGGTACGACCATGTGGTCGGAGCTCGAGACCACCGTGCCGTCGCAGTCCAAGACGGTCTACGACGGAGTCGGCCGAGCGGTGGAAAGCCAACTGTGGTCCAAGGGAACGCAGTTGTGGAAGTCGACCACCAGCTATCCCGGAGCCGACGAGACCGACACCGTGCCGCCGACCGGCGGCCAGGCGACGGCAACCTTCACCAACGCTCTCGGCCAGACCACTTCGACGCAGGTCAAGGACACCACGCGCGACCGCAAGCTGACGGCCGGCACGGTCATCCTCTCCGGCACCGCGGTGGCGTCCAACAGCGTCCGGCTGGCGATGCAGGCCGACGGCAATCTGGTGCTGGCGGCGATCTCCACCGGAGCCACCCTCTGGTCCTCCGGTACATCCGGCAACGCGGGCGCGGTGGCAACAGTCCATACCGACGGAAACCTGGTCGTCACCAGCGCGACCGGTGCCGTCCTGTGGACGTCCAACGCGGCGGTCGCCGGCTCCACCGGCGCTTACCTGATGGTCGGCGACGACGCCAGCGTGAAGATGTACAACTCGGCTGGCACCACGACGCTCTGGAACTCGGGCACGACCGGCAAGGCCACCGCCGCGAACGCGACGACCAGCTACACGTACACACCCTCCGGCAAGACCTCCACGATCGCCGACGCCGTGGGCAACATCTGGAGCTACCAGTACAACGTGCAAGGCCAGTTGCTCTCGCAGAAGGATCCGGACGCCGGTACCAGCTCGTACGCCTACGACACGTACGGACATCTCGTCCAGACCACCGACCCCCGCGGCCAGGTGCTCTCGTACACCTACGACAAGCTCGGCAGGAAGACCGCTGAATACGCCGAGCCCACGAAGGCCGTTCACGACCCGACCACCGAACTGGCCTCCTGGGACTTCGACATCCTGAACGACGGCACCAAGGTGAGCGGTCTCCCGGTCTCCTCCACCCGGTATGCGGGGGGCGCGGGCGGCAGCAAGTACGTCTCTCGCGTTGACGGCTACAACACGGCCTATCAGCCGACCAGTACCACCACGATCATTCCCGCGGTGGAGGGCAAGCTCGCCGGCACTTACACCTCGAGCGCCGAGTACACCCCGAACGTCGGGCGGCTGACCGCCAACTCCTACGGTACGGAGGGCGGCCTCCCGGCCGAGAGAATCGGCTACGGCTACAACCTGCAAGGCCTTCTCACCCAGACGGGGTCCGCTACTACTTCTCTCCTGGACGTGGCCTGGTACAGCCCGTTCGGACAAGTCCTGCAGTCCACCTACGGTGACTACGGCAAGCAGGTGCGTACCGCCCAGGCGTATGACGCCGCCACGCAGCGCCTGGCGACGAACACGGTCAGCATCCAGGCCAACTCCTTCCTGCCGATCGACTCCACGACCTACGGATACGACCAGGCCGGAAACCTCAACACCGTCTCCGACGTCCAGTCCACGGGCACGACCGTCACCGGAACGGACACCCAGTGCTTCAGCTACGACGGCATGAGCCGCGTCGCTGAGGCGTGGACCGACACCAAGGGCATCACCACTCCGGCTGTCGCGGGCACTGGACAGCTCGCCGCGTGCAAGACGGCGGCGCCGAGCCCGTCCACCATCGGCGGTCCGGTTCCGTACTGGCAGTCCTACACGTACAACCTGCTCGGCGACCGGACGCGGCAGACCTCGCACGACGTGGGCGGCAACGCGCTGAAGAACACGACGCAGACCATCGGCTACCCGAGCACCGCGGCTCCTGCGGTGCTGCCCAACCAGGCCACCGGCGTCACCACCAGCAACCCCACCACGGGTACGGCGACCTCCGCTCTCAACTACACGGATACCTCGCGAAATCCCGCCGGTGTGAACGCGGGCAGTGTCACCAGCCGCAGTACATCCACCACCGGACCGATCATCTCCAGCGTCAAGACCGCCAGCGGCGGGGCACTGTGCCTCACCGATGCCTCGGCGCTGACCGCGGACGGCACGTCCCAGAACCTCTCGAACTGCGGTGGCGTCGGGCAGGACTACACCATCGGGACCGACGGCACGATCAGAGTCGTCGGCAAGTGCATGGACACCGCGAATCCTCCGGCCGCCGGCTCGGTCGTGGTGATCAGGACCTGCTCCTCGACCGCGCCCACGCAGCAATGGAAGCTGACGGCCTCCGGAAATCTGATCAACGTCAGCTCGGGTCTGTGCCTGACCGACACCGATGGCAACCAGGCCCCCGGCACCAAGCAGACTCTGCACTCCTGCGGGCTCGCCGGACAGACCTATACGACGGCTGCCACCGGCACCGGCCTCGCATCGGGCCAGGGCCAGAGCTTCACTTACGACGCGGAGGGCCGGACCGCCAGCGTCACCACGGGTGACGGCACCAGTCCCAAGGCCACGGGCTATCTGTACGACGCCGACGGCGGCTTGCTCATCCAGCGTAGTCCGACCGGCACCATCCTCTATCTCTTCGGCGGCACCGAACAACTCACCCTCAGTGCCTCCGGCACCACCGTCACGGGACTGCGCTACTACTCCAACCCCGACGGCACGGCGATCACTCGCTCCTCCACCGGCACCCTGACCTACCAGCCGACCAACCCACAGCACACTGCCCAACTCCAGATCGACGCCAATTCCCTCGCCATCACCCGCCGCTCCTACGATCCCTACGGCAAACCCCGCGGCACAGTCCCCACCTCCTGGGCCGACAACCACGGCTACCTCGGCCAACCCGCCGACCCCACCACCGGCCTCGACCTCCTCGGCGCCCGCAACTACGACCCCGTCCTCGGCCGCTTCCTCACCGTCGACCCCGTCTTCGAAGCGGGCGACCCCAACCAAATGGGCGGCTACGCCTACGCGGGAGACGACCCGGTCAACGGGAGTGACCCGAGCGGGCTGATGCTCGCAGACGTGGGCGGTGGCGGCGTATGTACGCATTGCGAGGACGGCTACACGTCAGGCACTAGCTCCGACGCAGCGGTGGGAGCGTTGGACTCGATCGTCACCTCCGTGACCGGGCCGCTCGACATGCATCTGCCGAAGCAACTGCGCGTCGGCAATAATCCCTTCGCTCACGTATTTGGGATTAACCCCCACACGAACATCAACTACCAGGTGGGTGAGTACGGAACCGACATCGCGTCACTGTTTATCGATGGTTTTGGTGCCGCCAAGGGGGCGATGGCGGGGTATAAGGCGTTCACCAAGGTTCGAGAAGCGTGGCGCGCGGCGGACAGGGCCGAAGAGGCAGCGAAGGCGATCGAAGACGCTGAGAACGGGGCGGCCCGGCTTCTGGTCGATGACACGCCAGCGGAAATTCCACCGCCGGGTAACCCCAGCGCTGCCGCGCCCGCTGAGGCTGCTACGCCCAGTAGCCCCAAGAGTGCCACGGCGAAGAAGCCGGTGGCGGCCAAGGCGGCCCCGGAAGAGGTACCGAGCGGAAGCAGTTCGAGCGGTGGCAGGTGCAGCTTCAGCCCTGACACCCCCGTCCTCTTGGGCGACGGAAAGACCAAGCCCATCGGCGATGTCACCGTCGGAGACAAGGTCGAGTCGGCGGACCCCAAGACAGGCAAGCACGCGGGTTCTCATAATGTGACCGCGACCTGGGTCAACTACGACACCGACCTCGTCGATGTCACGATCCAGGGCACGGACGGCAAACCCGCCACCCTGCACACCACCTCCAAACACCCCTTCTGGGACGACACGACCCACAAGTGGACTCCGGCCGGCAAGCTCATCTCCGGCCATGCCCTCAACACCGACAAAAACCTCCACGCCACGGTCCTCAACGTCCACGCCACCCCCGGCGCCGCCAACCGCTACAACCTGACGGTCGCGGAACTGCACACGTTCTATGTGCTGGCAGGGACCATACCGGTCCTGATCCATAACACCTGCGGAGAAATCGACTACGGAAGTATCGACGCGGATGGGCGCCGCTCTGGAATAGTCGCGGAAGTTACTCCGAATATGCTCGGCACCGGGGGGAAGGCGTCGAGGAGTATGGACCCCCCGGGCTTCGTGAGTGGGGCCAACGGAGACGCGCGTGGACATCTCCTCCCGAAGGCGCTCGGCGGGTCCGGAAATACGCCGGAAAACTTCGTCAGGACGACTGCGGCTATCGACAATGGTTCTATGAGAGAATTTGAGGAAGAAATTGCCGAGTATATCTCGAGGGGCAATGTCATTATGTATTCGGCAACGCCGCATTATCGCCCGGGTAGCAATGTTCCATTTGCGGTGTCGATTGAAGCATTTGACGATACCGGCTGGTACATGGGCAGGACATTCAAACAGTAGCCGCAGTTGATGGCTGCGACTGGTGCGATCCCAGTCGCTGCGGACGACGCATCCGGATGTCGAACACGTAAATGACGTACGGGCGGAGCTTTTATTGAAGCTCTGCCCGTACTTTTCTCGGCCTGGTGGAAGCCACTCGACTTCGAAGAGATTCGTTCAGTGGCGCCATTCGTAAGCGCCTGGTGACGTCTTCAGTACCTCGCTCGGCCAAGCACGCACTACCTCACGGAGGTGCTCACGCTGTTCCTTGACCCACCCGTCATCAAGGAGGATCGGGATTGTTGCCAACGTACCAGATCCGGATGCATCCTCGATAAGAACCGCCGGGGTTTCACAATCATCGTTGGGCAATTCGATCCTGATTATTGGGCCATTACCGTTGTCCAGCCATTGGGTGCCCTGACCTGCGCCGAGAGCATCCAGTGCTAGGGACCACTCCTCCAGATCTGAGAGATAGAAGCAGATATTGAGGCGCCCGCTGATGAAACTGCTCTCCACGATAATCTCCGCATCGAGCAAGTCGTGTACGGGCAGAATGCCGGGTCCTCGCCGACCAAGGACATGAACGCGGACGCTGTTTTCTCCATCCGACAGCTTGATCAAATCCACGATGCCATCCCGTTGTGTCATAACCGTCCATAATTCTGTGTTCACTATGTCATGATCTGCCTCTAGTCTGGCCGAGGGGGTCGATACGGTCAACTTCCTCGGAGGGGTACCCTGTAAAGCTCTCTGGTGTGGCAGCCGCGCTAAATATCGGCTGCGTAGAGTATATTCCTGCAGGGCTGCTGCAGCCCTGCAGGAGGGCTTGTAAGGTGGTCTGACGGCAGTTGTTGACGGCAACATCAGCGGACGGGCACCGCGCGAAGCGGTGGGTTGTCGCCGTCTTCGGGGCGTCGGTGGCCTCCGAGGGGTTGCGCAGCGCGCGACCGAGGAGGTCGATGGCGTCGCGCTGGAGGCGGACGTGGGTGTGCCCCCGCAGTTCCTTGATGACGACGAGTTCGACGCCCTGCTCTAGGAGGAGGGTCGCTGTCGAGTGTCGGAGGTCGTGGAACCGGATTGGCCTCAGGTGGGCGTCGCGGAGTATGGCGTTGAAGCGGCGTGTGAGGGTGGCGGGTTCGATCGGACGGCCGCCGGGTCGCGTGTACACGCGGCCGCTGCCCTGCCCTGCCCTGCCCTGCCCTGCCAGGCCAAGCCCGCCTTCTCCATCTCCTGCGCCCGATGTTCGCGGTGCGCACGAAGGGAGGTGACGCAGGAGGCTGGCAGTGCGATGCGCCGTTCGGAGCTGATGCTCTTGGCCGACAGGGTGGTCAGATCGCCGCTACGGGTGCGTTGGAGCGTGCGGCGGATGGTGGCGGTGCCAGCGTCGAGGTCGAGATCTTCCCAGTGCAGGCCGAGGAGTTCCCTTGCGAAGTCCGGTGCGCAGGGGCGGCTGGAGATCTCCGACGAGTCCACCGAACTCCGACCAGATTAAGGGCCGCGCATGCGAAGGTGGCCTCGCTGAACGCGGCTGACAGGTTGGTGATAAGTAACGCTGAGGCTGCGCGGGGCAGTACTAGTGCTGCCGGTCTGTGGCGGAACGCAGGTAATACAATCGAAGAAGGTATGGACATGTACCATGTGATTGACCTCCAGTTCGGCGGTGCGGATAATATAAGTAATTTGTCGCCACTCGACTAATCGGTCAATCGCAGCTTGGGCCCTGAAATTGATCGACACATCAAGAGGCTTGGGCTCCAGGCGGGGGATGTAGTTGGCGAAGTTCGCATTAGTGCCCGCCAATGACCGCTCGCGGAAATTGTGAATGGATGTGCTGATGATTCGACTGTTCAGCACATTTCGAGGACTGTTCGTACTGATGCCGGCCTGTGCGCTCTCTGGCAGACCGAGTACTTCGTAGAGACTGGTGATCCTGATGACTGGGATGCCGGGCCTCGGACGATGAGTTGCTAGTCCAGGCCATCTCCGCTGGGGCTGTGGTCCCCGTTGTGGTGGGTGCAGATGGAGTATGTGAGGTACTGACCCGCTGGAACTTCTCAGGCGCCGGACTCACCGAACGAGAAGGGCGTCATGTTCTCGCTACTTCTGAGCCCTACCTGTTGACGTGCCCGGGTCTTCTTACATCAGGGGTCTTGAGGAGGCGGGCGACTTTCCAGGGCGGGATGCAAATCGGATCGAGCTGCCCAGTGGTCGCTATTCAGGGGTCGTTTATTTGGTCGACTGGAAGGCCGAGTCTGAGCCGACTGGGCCCGATGGCCATCCCCTTGAAGGGGCCCTGCCTGATTTCGTTGTCGAGATTCGGGTCGAGGAAGGCGTGGGCAATGTCTATCGGAACAAGTCCGCTACCTTCAGTCAATCCTAAGCGAGGCTTCTATTCGGCGATATGTCGAGTATTGGATTATCACAATGACGGAGGCCCCACCGGAGTGTTTCCGGTGGGGCCGCTGTGGTGTCTGACGGCAGTAACTGAGGCAACGTCAGCGGAGGAGCGTTGCACAAGCCGGCGCGGCTCGCCGCCGACATTGGGCCCGGTCGTGAGCTCGGCGGCGTTGTTGAGCGCCTGTTCGAGGAGGTTGGTCGCCTGCGCTGGATTCGGACGTGGCGTTTACGGTCGTGGTCACCCCGATGTGGGCGAAGCCCAACAATTCATCGATGACGGCGAGCGAGGCCCGGCTGCGGGGGAGAGAAGGTTCCCCGCTCGGTTGCCGTCGGGCCTGGGGAGAGACGCAACCGCTCGCATTCCAGCCCGCGCCAGTCGCGTTCGCGTTCCCTGGCGCTCAGGTCGCGATGGTGCCGCTGGCCAGCGGCACCTGGTTGAAGGACTCCGTTGTTCAGAGGGAACTGGTGTGCTGGAGGGTGCGGCGGATGACGGACGGTTCCGTTGGCCAGACTGCGGCCTTGGCCTCGCAGACGGGAGAGGCCACGCTTGCTGCGTTCGGTACGGAAGGTGAGTTCGGACAGCGTGTGGGGGTGCTGGATGGCAAGGCGGTGCTGGGTGGCAATTGGGTGAGGTCGGGACGTGCCGCTGGGAACAACGCCACGCGGGTCTTCCTTTCCTCGCACGGCTTGCCTGGGGAAGCGGCACGCGGGACGCTCGCGGTGGCGCGTCAGTACCGCCACGGTGTTGGCACGCCTGTTGATCCCGTCCAGGCGGTTCGGTGATTTCCGAGCCCGCTGGATCGTGGTAACGGGGACGCAGACCGTGGGGCGGTCGAATTGGCCAGATCGATGACGGTCGAGCAAATCCGCGAGGCGGGTCGGCTGGCCGGTCATTCGGATGAGGGTGAATCGCTTCTGCACATTTAGATCGCGGGCTGCAAGAACAGACCTGGTATGTGCCGACTGCCCCGGATTCCTTGAACAGGGGAGCTGTGCGGAACAAGGAACACGTTCCGCCAGGCGGAAGACGTCAGGGCGCTTCGAGAAGGGCCAGGGCCGACGCGCTGGTTCATTGACGGGCAGCGCAGGCGTTGTGTTGATGTGGGTGGACGACTTCCTCGCATCGGTATGGCGTGATCGAGAACTTCAGCGCGGGGGGAGTGGCGGGCGCTGGCGGTTGGGGCGGGTGGTGAGGTCGGGCGGGGTGGCGGCGGGGTGTTCGGCCAGGAGGGCGAGGGCGGTGCGGACCGCGACGTCCATCTGGCCGTGGCGGCCCTCGGCCCAGTCCAGCGGGGTGCGGAGGGCGTCGATGTCGGGGTCGACGCCGTGGTTCTCGACGGACCAGCCGTACGCGTCGAACCAGGCGGCGTTCATGGGGACGGTGATGACGGTGCCGTCGCCGAGGCGGTGGCGGCCGGTCATGCCGACGACGCCGCCCCAGGTGCGGGAGCCGACGACCGGCCCTATGCCGAGGAGTTTGAAGGCGGCGGTGATCATGTCGCCGTCGGACGACGTCGCTTCGTCGGCGATGGCGACGACCGGGCCGCGCGGGGCGTTGCCGGTGTAGGAGACCGGCTGCGCGTTGCGGGTGAGGTCCCAGCCGAGGATGGTGCGGGTCAGCTTCTCGATGACCAGTTCGCTGATGTGACCGCCCGCGTTGCCGCGGACGTCCACGAGCAGGGCGTCGTAGGCGACTTCCATCCGCAGGTCGCGGTTGAACTGCGCCCAGCCGGAGCCGCCCATGTCGGGGATGTGCAGATAACCGCACCGGCCGCCGCTCAACTGCCGTACGACCGAACGGCGTTTGGCCACCCAGTGCTGGTAGCGCAGCGGGCGTTCGTCGATCAGCGGGACGACGGCGACGCGGCGGGGCGCGCCGCGGCGGCCCGGTCCGACGAAGGTCAGCTCGACGGTGGTGCCGCCCGCGCCCGCCAGCAGCGGATACGGTCCCGCGTCCGGGTCGACCGGCCGCCCGTCGATGTGGGTGAGCACCGCGCCCTCGCGGATGCCCGTACCGGCCAGCGGCGAACGGGCCTTGGAGTCCGACGACTCGCCCGGCAGGATCCGTACGACCGACCACGTACCGTCCTTGCCGTGCTGGAAGTCGGCGCCGAGCAGGCCGATGGGGCGCTGGTAGTGCGGCGGGCCCTCGTTGCGGCGGGCGGGGGCTACGTACGCGTGCGACGTGCCCAGTTCGCCGAGGACTTCGCGCAGCAGGTCGGCGAACTCGTCGGGCGTGGCGACGCGTTCGACCAGCGGGCGGTACTGGTCGAGGATCGCGGGCCAGTCGACGCCGCACATGTCGGGCGCCCAGAAGTAGTCGCGGATCAACCGCCCGGCCTCCGCGTACGACTGCCGCCACTCGGCCGTCGGGTCCACCTCGTGCAGGATGCGGCGCATGTCGACATAGACCGTCGAGTCGTCGTCGCCGCGTTCGGTGGCGGGCAGGACGGCCAACTCGCCCTCGTCGAAGACCGCCAGGCGCTGGCCGTCGCCGCTGACCGCGTACCAGTCCATGTGGTGGACCAATTCGGTCCGCTTGGACTTGGTCAGGTTGTAGTACTCCAGCGTCGGGCGGGCGGAGGGGTCGGTGGGGTTGGCGAAGGTCTCGCCGAGCGCGCCGGAGATCGGCCAGCGCAGCCAGACCAGGCCGTTGTGCACGGGCTCCAGCGCCGAGTACTTCGACGCGGGGACGGGGAAGGGCGTCACCCGGTTCGCCAGGCCCTCCACCTCGACGACCACCGGGCCGTCGCCGCCGCCGCTCTCGCCCGGGTCGAGACCGCCGCCGATGGGACGGCCGTCGACCGGCAGCGCGAAGGGTGACGGCGTCGCCGAGTTCAGCGGCACCAGATACGGGCGGCAGCCGAGCGGGAACGACAGGTCGCCGGTATGAACGTCGTACACCGGGTCGAAGCCGCGCCACGACAGGAACGCGAGGTAGCGGCCGTCGCGGGTGAAGACGGGCTGCTCGTCCTCGAAGCGGCCGTTGGTGACGTCGATGATCGACTGGTCCGACAAGCGGGCGATCTTCACCGAGCGCAGACTGCGGCCGATACCGGGGTGCGACCAGGTCAGCCACGCCGAGTCGGGGGAGAAGGCCAGGTCGCGGACGGGGCCGTTGGTGGAACGGATCAGCTCGTCGACGGCGCCCGCCATGGTGCGGCCGTCGGTTGTGTGATCGTCCAGCGGTACGCGGCGCACGCCGTTTCGCGTGCCGTCACCCGCGCCGCCGGGCTCGTCGCCTGCATTGCCCATCTCGCGCATCTCGCGCACGTCGCGTACGTCGGCCCGTACGTCGTCGCCTAGGCCGTACGGGTCATCGCCCTCGTCACCGTCCGAGTCGTCCTCCGCCTCGCCGGTCGTGACCAGCAGCAGGCGGCCGTCGTTCGTGGCGACGGCCAGCGTGCCGCCGTCGGGGGAGGAGACCAGCTCCAGGACGCGGCCGAGCTTGCCGACGGCGAGGCGGGTGGGGCGGTCCGGCTCGTGGCCGCCGCCGGTGACGTCGTCGTCCGTGTACACATCGGTGTCGGGCGATTGGCCGTCCGAGCCGGGGGTACGGGTGGGGCCTTCGCCCTTGCCGCGGCCGGCCGCGGGGTCCGTGTAGACCGTGCTCGAACGGCTGACGTCCGCGTCGCCCTTGCCGCCACCGGCCTTGCCTCCGCCTGCTGTGCCGCCTCCGCCTGCCCCGCCGTCCGCCTTGTCGCCACCCGCGACCGGCACCACATCGGTCAGCTCCTCCGTCACCTCGGTGACGTCCTCCGCCTCCGTGACCTGCGCCTTCGCGTCCGCCGCCGCGGAATCCCGCGCGCCGCCGCGGATCGCCGCCCGCGACGCCCGCCCCGGCAGGTGCGCCAGCTCGATCCCGTCCTCGCCCTCCGCGTCCGTGACGAAGGCGACCAGCCCGGTGTCGCCGAGCATCTCCGGCAGCCGGACCCGCGCGCCGGGCTCGTCGGCGATCGTCCGGGCGGGGCCGTCGCGGTGCGTGAGCCAGTAGAGGCTGCCGCGTACGCAGACGGCGCTGGCCCGGCCCGTACCGTCCATGGCCAGGCTGTCCAGATTCGAGGCCGCGGGCACCTGGTACGGGCGCTGCCCGCTCCTCGCACCGCCCAGCCGGATGTCCAGGCGGCGCGGCCGGGCGTCGGGCGCCGCCAGGTCCTCCACCAGCCACAGCTCGCCCGCGCACTGGTACACCACCCGCCGGCCGTCGGTGGCGGCGCTGCGGGCGTAGAACTCGGCGTGGTCGGTGTGCCGCCGCAGATCCGTACCGTCCGGGCGGCACGAGTACAGATTGCCGATGCCCTCGTGGTCGGAGAGGAAGGCGATCCGGCCCGACACGAACATCGGCGACGCCAGGTGACCGTCGATGTCCGGAACCAGCCGCTCGCCGTGCAGCCACAGCCGCCCCGTCGCGCCGCCGCGGTACCGCTTCCACGCGTGCGGCTCGTGCGGCGGCGTCCCCGTCAACAGCAGGGTGCGGCGCTCGCCCGGCTCCCCGTTCTCGTCGCACACCGCGATGTCCGACACCGGCCCCCACGGCAGCGGCCCGCCGGGCCCGCCGTCCACCGGCACGCTGTGCGCCCACGTGTGGTAGGCGAACGGCTGCCCGTGCGACGACACCGCCAGCACCTGGCCGTCCGGCGTCCACGAGCACACCCGCGTGTCGGAGCTGCCCCAATACGTCAGCCGCCGCGACTCCCCGCCGTCCGTCGGGACCAGATACACCTCGGGGTCCAGGCTCCGCCAGGTCGTGAAGGCGATGGTCGAACCGTCGGGCGACAGCCGCGGCGGCCCCACCCGCGTCCGGTCCGCCGTCACCCGCCACGCCCGCCCGGGCGACCCCCCTGCCGCCCCCAGCGGGGCCACCCAGATGTCGTCCTCGGCGGCGAAGCTGAGCAGGTCGCCGTGGAGGTGCGGGAATCGGAGGTACGCGCCGTCGCTCACCCCTCCCATGGTTCGGCCCCCGGAAACCCCCGGCAACTTTTCGCCACCTTGCGCCCCCGCCTCGCCCCCGTCCGCCGCCCATGCGCCCCGCCCCGGGCGCCCCGGGGGACCCCGTCCCACAGACCTTGGCCAGGCGGCCGGCGTCAGGCGGTCCCCACCGCCAGCAGGTGCGATGCGGCGGACAGCAGCTCCGGGTAGGGCTCCGCCAGCCGGGCGGCGGTCAGCGCCGCGGCGAACATCGGTGAGTCGGTCAGAGACTCGCCCGTGTGCTGCTCGGTGGCCTTCAGCAGTGCCCAGGCCGGGCCCTCGACGCCCAGGACGGTCACGTCGGTGAGGCCCGCGCAGGTCAGCTCATCCGCCAGCTCCGCCGCCGTATGGAAGTAAGCGGCTGTGAAGCCCTTGCGTCCGGGGTCGTGGCGGCCCGTCGCCAGGATGTCACCGACGGCGTCCCGGACGCGGTCCTTCGTCAGCAGCGTCGTCGCGGTGTGCTCGAAGAGCGAGGCGTACCGTCCGATCGCGGCGGCGGCGACCATGCCACCAGGCCGTACCACCCGCCGGGCTTCCGCTAGCGCCTGATCGCGGTCGGCACGCTCCAGCAGGTGGTAGAGCGGTCCGAGCAGCAGGACGGCGTCGTACGTCCCTGCCCCCGCGCTCAACGCTCGCGCGTCACCCAACTCCGTGGTGCAGCCGACCGACTTCGCGTGCTCCACATGCCGTTCGACCGGGTCCACCAAGTGCACCCGGTAGCCGTCCTCGACCAGCCACTTCGCATGCACCCCGGCCCCGCCGCCGACATCGAGCACAGCGCCGGGCGCGGGCGGCAGATGACGCCGCAGGATCTCCCGGGTCCGCGCCAACTCCAGCGCGCCGTCGGCAGAGGAGGTCAGACGCGTCGACTCGTCGAATACCGAGCCGTAGAAGTCCAGAATCTCGGACGCTACATGGGGTGCGGTCGCCATGGTTGTGATGGTCTACCCTGACCGGTCAACCTGTCCACCGAACGGGAGTGCCCCGCCATGCCCAAGCTCAAGTACGAAGAGATCGCGGATTCGTTGCGGGCCCGGATCGCCGACGGTGAGTTCGGTTCGGGAGACGTCCTGCCGTCGGGGCGGGATCTGTGCGAGCAGTGGTCCGTGTCGCGGGCGACGGTCATCAAGGCGATGGATGTACTGAGGGGAGACGGCCTCGTGGCGGCTCGCCAGGGGCAGGGATTCCACGTACTCGCAACGCCGTTGGCGCGTCCCGCCGGTCGGCGCCGGGCAGACGCCACGCGCGTGACCGGTGGTCACCCCTTCCGACGGTTGGGCAAGCCTGTTCACGAAACGCCGCCCGACCGTGTCGCAAGGATTTTGGACCTTGCCGCGGGCGTGTCCGCTCTGCGGCGTGACCGCTTGGTGCTGCTTGACGACGGTGCTCCGCTGTCGCTGGTCACGGCGTGGTTTCCGGCGGACATCGCGGCGGCCTGTCCGAAGCTGACTCAGGCGGGTCCGATCGCCGAAGGGACGACCCATTACGTGGCCCGCCAGACCGGGCGTTCACCGGCGCGGGGTACCGACCTCACGAAAGTGCGCCTGGCGACGTCGGCGGAGGCGGAGCAGTTGCGACGTGAACTACCGCTCGCAGTCGCGGTCGTGCTCCATGTCGCGCACGACAAGGACGGCCGGGTTCTCGTCGCAGAAGAGGGCGTCACTCCTTCCGACCTGTGGGAGCTGACGGACAACTACCCGATGAGTCACGGATAGTTGACAATCACTTGACTGGACCGGTCAACCGGTCCAGTCTCAAGGGGGGCGATTTCCTCGCACCCCTTGTTCGTCGTTGGCGTGCCGCGCGGGGTCCAGGCCGGGATTGCCGCACATGCGGCACGTCTGCGTATGACTTCGCTGTGCTACACGAAGGGAACCGTTCGTGACTGATGACAGCGCTGCGCTCAAGGCCGGAGTCTTACCCGCGGCCGTATCGAGATTCTTCGACGCGAAACGTGAATCGGTCGGGCTGGCACGCGAATTCGCCGCAGGGGCTCTGAGGGCATGGGGGTTGTCGCCTGTCGTTGACGACGTGCGGTTGTGCGTATCGGAGTTGGCGTCGAACGCGTTGGCGCACGGGACGCGGCGGGGGCACGGGTTTTTGGTGCGGGTGGTGGTGGAGGACGGGTGCGTACGGCTGGAGGTGCATGACAGTCATGACGAGGAGGGGGAGCGGAGGCCGCGGGTGTGCGAGCCCGGTGCGGCGGATGTACGGGGGCGGGGGCTGTTGATCGTCGCGGCGGTCGCGGACGGGTGGGGGGTCGAGGAGCGGGAGCCGTTCGGGAAGGTGGTGTGGGCGCGGTTCAAGGGGGTGGCTTCCGGGCCCGCGGGCGGCCAGGGGTAGTGCGGGAAGACCCGGTCGAGGCCGGGCGCAGCTCGTCGTCATCGCCTACCGCACGGGCCTGGCCCACGCCGCCCCGGAGAGCGGCGCGGACGGCCGTACGTAGTCAAGTGGTGGGGCTACGGCTACGGCTACGGCCGCGGGTAGCCGATGGCCGCGATGTCGTCGGCCAGTTCGGGGAGCGTGAGGTCGGGGTTGAGCGTGGTGACGACCTCGGCGGTCAGCGGGCGCAGGGCGAGGACGTGGTGGACGGGAGCGGGGGCGACCGGGACCTCGTAGTAGTCCTCGGCGAAGGCGCGGTAGGCGTCGGCGTCGCGGTCGGTGAGCAGCGGGAAGAGGAGCCCGGCGCCGTCGGGGTCGCCGTCGGGCGCGTCGGGGAACTCGATGGCGCCGCCGGTCCGCCACGCGGTGTCGGCGGCCTGCCGCCAGAGGCAGGCGGTGACGACGGGCATGCCGTCCTCGTCGCTGAAGGCGGGCTCTTCGACGCAGGGGCGGAAGACGGCGGGCACGTCGTCGAGGACACCGGGCCAGGGGCCGTCCTCGACGTAGGGGCTCATCCGGGACTCGTGGGCGAAGCCGCGGACGTAGGCGCCGAGGGGGGAGAAGACGATGGAGTATTCGTCGCCCGAGCCGTTGCTCATGGAGGCCATCTCCTCGACGTCCGACCAGTGCGCGTCGAAGGAGTAGAAGCGGCTCTCCCACGACGGGCTGAGTATCGCCTCCAGCATGGCCAGCGCGCGGCAGTGGTCACGGAGCACGGGGATGGCGGGGAGCCGCCGGGCGGTGTCGTAAACGGTCACGGCGGCGACCGTACGCCGTCCGGCGGCCGGTCCCGATGCCGGGTCCGGCGCGGCGGTGTAAGACCCGCCGCGCCAGGGTGGCGGGTCTTACGACTCGGCGGGCGTCTCCGACTCCAGCCGAGTGCGGGCGGCCTCCAGGCGGGCCAGCGCGCGCTCGCGGCCGAGGGCTTCGAGCGACTCGAAGAGCGGCAGCCCGACGGTGCGGCCCATGACGGCGACGCGGATGGGCGCCTGGGCCTTGCCGAGCTTGAGGCCGTGGGCGGCGGCGATGGACTCCAGAGCCGCCTTCAGGGGCTCGGCCGACCAGTCGGGAAGCGCGCCCAGTTCATTGGCTGCGTCGCGCAGAAGATCCGCCGCGCCCGCCTTCATCGCCTTGGACCACGACGCGTCGTCGCGCACCGGCTCGTCGAGGAAGAG
Organism: Streptomyces sp. NPDC025721; assembly: GCF_055558595.1. Lineage (NCBI taxonomy): Bacteria > Bacillati > Actinomycetota > Actinomycetes > Kitasatosporales > Streptomycetaceae > Streptomyces > Streptomyces sp. NPDC025721. The sequence goes on from NZ_JBVHMF010000001.1 coordinate 735,508, forward strand.
GAAGTCGACGTACGACGTGATCTCGGACAGCAGGGCGATCCGGGTCTGGGCGAGCGGCGCGACGGTCTCGAAGACGGCCTCGTCGTACGACAGCGGGTCCCAGGTGGCGTGCGGGGCGGTCAGCCACGGCGCGCAGGCGCTGACGAAGGCGGCGGGGGACAGGGCGCGGATGTACTCGCCGTTGAAGGCGGTGAGCTTCTTGACGTCGAAGAAGGCCGAGGAGCCGATGACGTCCTCGATGCGGAAGAGCTGCTCCAGCTCCTCGTAGGGCAGGATCTCGCGGTCGTCGCCGGGGCCCCAGCCCAGCAGCATCAGGTAGTTGACCATGGCCTCGGGCAGGTAGCCCTCGGCGAGGTAGTCCTCGAGGGCGACCTTGTCGCGGCGCTTGGAGAGCTTCTGCCGCTTCTCGTTGACGATCACCGGCAGGTGCGCCCAGGTGGGCGGGGTGGCGCCCAGCGCCTCCCAGAGGAGCTGCTGCTTGGGCGTGTTGGACAGGTGCTCCTCGCCGCGGATGACCTGCGTGACGCGCTCGTCGAGGTCGTCCACGACGTTGGCGAGCAGGAAGACCGGGGAGCCGTCGCCGCGGGCGATGACGAAGTCCTCGATGGAGCTGTTGGGGAAGGCGGGTTCGCCGCGGATCAGGTCGACCACGACCGTCTCGCCCTTGTCCGGCGTGCGGAAGCGCATCGCCCGTCCCGGCTCGTACGCCAGCCCGCGCTCGCGGCAGAAGCCGTCGTAGCCGAGGTGTTCGGAGCCGGTGCGCTCCTTGAGCATGTCGCGCGTGCAGTCGCAGTAGTACGCGCGCCCCTCGATCTGGAGCCGGGAGGCGGCCTCGCGGTGCCGGTCGGCGTTGTGCGACTGGAAGTACGGGCCCTCGAAGGCGGGGTCGGCGCCGCTGATGCCGATGGCGGCGAGCGCGCTGATGATGCCGTCGATCCATTCGGGCTTGTTGCGCGCCGCGTCGGTGTCCTCGATGCGCAGGACGAAGGTGCCGCCCGACTGTCGGGCGACCGCCCAGTTGTAGAGGGCGGAACGGGCGCCGCCGACGTGGAACATACCGGTCGGGGAGGGGGCGAAACGGACGCGGAGCGGGGCATCAGACATGGCGTGAATCCTACCGAGCCGGGTCGGCGCCCCGCGCCTCGGATTATGCGGGGTCCCTATGCCGCTGACCCGCGCCCGCCGCTCGCGTAACGTGCTCGTCACTACGTGGACTACTGGCGAGTAAGGAGCGGTCGGATGGCGCTGGACGCGGATGTCGTGGTGGTGGGCGCGGGGCTGGCCGGTCTGGTGGCCACGGTCGAGCTGGCGGAGGCCGGACGGAAGGTGATCCTGGTCGACCAGGAGCCCGAGGCGTCCCTCGGGGGCCAGGCGTTCTGGTCCTTCGGCGGGCTCTTCTTCGTCGACTCGCCCGAGCAGCGCCGGATGCGGATCAAGGACACGCCCGACCTCGCGCTCCAGGACTGGCTCGGCACGGCCGGCTTCGACCGGCCCGAGGACTACTGGCCGCGCCGCTGGGCCGAGGCGTACGTGCACTTCGCCGCGGGTGAGAAGCGGGCCTGGCTGCACCAGCGCGGCATGCGCTTCTTCCCGGTGGTCGGCTGGGCCGAGCGCGGCGGCTTCCTGGCCACCGGCCCCGGCAACTCCGTGCCGCGCTTCCACATCACCTGGGGCACCGGGCCCGGCGTCGTCGCGCCCTTCGCGCAGCGGGTGCGCGACGAGGTCGCGCGCGGGCGGGTCGAACTGCGCTTCCGGCACCGGGTGACCGGCCTGACCCGTACCGGCGACGCCGTGGACGGTGTGACCGGCGAGGTCCTGGTCGCCAGCGACGTGGCGCGCGGCGAGGCCAGTTCGCGGGAGACGGCGGGCGCGTTCGAACTGCGCGCGCAGGCCGTGGTCGTCACAAGCGGAGGCATCGGCGGCAACCACGATCTCGTACGGGCCGCCTGGCCCAAGCGGCTCGGCACCCCGCCCGGCAAACTGCTCTCCGGCGTTCCCGCGCACGTGGACGGCCTGATGCTCGGCATCACAGAGGCGGCGGGCGGAAGGTTGATCAATGGTGACCGGATGTGGCACTACACCGAGGGCATCGAGAACTGGAACCCGATCTGGGCCCGCCACGGCATCCGCATCCTGCCCGGCCCTTCGTCGCTGTGGCTGGACGCCACCGGCAAGCGGCTGCCGGTCCCGTACTTCCCCGGTTTCGACACGCTCGGCACCCTGGAGCACATCATGGGGACGGGCCACGAGTACACCTGGTTCGTCCTCACCCAGAAGATCATCGAGAAGGAATTCGCGCTGTCGGGCTCCGAGCAGAATCCGGACCTGACCGGGAAGAGCGTGCGCGACGTGCTCAAGCGCGCGCTGCCGGGGGCGCCGGGGCCGGTCGAGGCGTTCAAGCAGCACGGCGTCGACTTCGTGGTGGAGAAGGACCTCGGCGCCCTGGTGCGGGGGATGAACGCCGTGACGGGCGAGGGGCTGGTCGACGAGGCGGTCGTACGGCGCGAAGTCGAGGCGCGCGACCGCGAGATCGCGAACACCTACACCAAGGACTTGCAGGTCACCGCCATTCGCGGGGCCCGCAACTACCTCGGCGACAAGCTCATTCGCACCGCGTCGCCGCACCGGCTGCTCGACCCGAAGGCGGGGCCGCTGATCGCCGTGCGGCTCAACATCCTGACCCGGAAGTCGCTCGGCGGCCTGGAGACCGACCTCGAAGGGCGCGTCCTGCGCGGCGGGTCGGAAGGCGCGGAGGACGGCGGCGCGGCCGGCCGCGGCGAGGTGCTCAGCGGGCTCTACGCGGCGGGCGAGGCCGCGGGATTCGGCGGCGGCGGGATGCACGGATACCGGTCGCTGGAAGGGACGTTCCTCGGCGGCTGCATCTTCTCCGGGCGCGCGGCGGGGCGGGCCGCCGCGGCCGCGACGGCATAACGCGCGAGCGGGCGCCGGGGGTTCCGCCCCCGGCGCTCCCTCCGTGCCCCGGCACCCGGCCGCCCGTCCGGGCGGGTCCGCCAACCGTCATGCGTTTCAGAGGTGTTGGCGCCCGGCCCCCGTCCGGGACCAACTCCATGGACGTAGCGCCAAGCATTGACAGGAGCGGACCGCCTGCCCACTATGGGAGCGCTCCCACGTTAAGAGCGTGTAACCGAACCATGCTTCACCGCACCACCTCCCATGACCCCGCGAAGTCGTTTCGAGGGGTCCATCCCCCCTATGGAGGTTGTTCGCACATGGCAGTCCCGACAGTCCGACGCAGAACCGCCGCGCTCGCGGCCGGCCTGATGGTCGTCGCCTCAGGCGGCGTGGTCGCCGCGATGAGTACGACATCCGCCTCGGCGGCCACCGCCGGTTGCTCGGTCGCCTACGACGTGAGCCAGTGGGATTCCGGCTTCACCGCGCAGGTGACGATCACCAACACCGGCCCGGCCATCACGAGTTGGCAACTCGGCTGGAACTTCCCCGGCAATCAGAAGGTCACCCAGGGCTGGAACGCCACCGTGAGCCAGACGGGCGCGGCCGTGACCGCGGCGAGCCTGTCGTACAACGGCGCTGTGGCGACCGGCGGTACGGCGACCTTCGGCTTCAACGGCTCGTACAGCGGCACCAACACCAAGCCGTCGTCGTTCACCCTGAACGGCGTCGTGTGCGGCGGCGGCACCGGTACGACCCCGCCGACGACGCCCCCCACGACGCCCCCGACCACACCCCCCACCACTCCGCCGACGACGCCCCCCACGACGCCGCCGACCACCCCGCCCACCTCGCCGCCGCCCGGCACCAGGGTCGACAACCCGTACGCGGGCGCCAAGGGCTACGTGAACCCGGACTGGTCCGCGAAGGCCGCGGCCGACGGGGGATCGAAGATCGCCAACCAGTCCACCGCGGTGTGGCTGGACCGGATCGCGGCGATCGCGGGCACCAACGGTGCCATGGGGCTCAAGGCCCACCTGGACGCGGCGGTGCAGCAGGCCGCAGGCCAGCCGCTCACCATCGAACTGGTCATCTACGACCTGCCCGGCCGTGACTGCGCCGCGCTCGCCTCCAACGGCGAACTGGGCGCGACGGAGATCGGCCGCTACAAGACCGAGTACATCGACCCGATCGCCGCGATCATGTCGGACCCGAAGTACGCGGGCCTGCGGATCGTCAACATCATCGAGCCCGACTCGCTGCCCAACCTGGTCACCAACGCGGGCGGCACCGCCGGTTCGACGGACGCCTGCGCCACGATGAAGGCCAACGGCAACTACGAGAACGGCGTCGGTTACGCGCTCGCCAAGCTCGGCGCGATCGGCAACACGTACAACTACATCGACGCCGGACACCACGCCTGGCTCGGCTGGGACACCAACCTGGCGCCCGCCGCGCAGGAGTTCCTGAAGGCCGCGAAGACCGGTGGCGCCACCGTCAACGATGTCCAGGGCTTCATCGTCAACACGGCCAACTACAGCGCCACCGTGGAGCCGAACTTCAAGGTCACGGACAGCGTGAACGGCACCACCATTCGCCAGTCCAAGTGGGTTGACTGGAATCAATACGTCGATGAGCAGAGCTACGCGCAGGCCCTGCGCAACCTCCTGGTGTCGGACGGCTTCAACTCCAACATCGGCATGCTGATCGACACCTCCCGCAACGGCTGGGGCGGCGCCTCGCGTCCCGCCGGTCCCGGGGCGACCACGACCGTTGACACCTACGTCGACGGTGGCCGTATCGACCGCCGCATCCACGCCGGCAACTGGTGCAACCAGTCCGGGGCCGGCATCGGTGAGCGCCCGACCGCGGCGCCCGCCGCCGGTATCGACGCCTACGTGTGGGTGAAGCCTCCGGGTGAGTCCGACGGTTCGAGCACCCAGATCCCGAACGACCAGGGCAAGGGCTTCGACCGGATGTGCGACCCGACCTACACCGGTAACGCCCGCAACGGCAACAACCCGACCGGTGCCCTGGCCAACGCCCCGCTCGCGGGTGCCTGGTTCTCGGCGCAGTTCCACCAGCTCGTGCAGAACGCGTACCCGCCGCTCCCGTAGCGGACCCCCCACCGGGCCCGTGACGGGTCCCGCGCTCCGGCCGGACACTCTCCGGCCGGGGTCGCGGGCCCGCCGCGGGCCCGGGTGGTTTTCCGGCTCATGCCGCGGGGAACGGGTGCCGCCCCGCCGCCGCCCGCGGGGAACGGGTGCCGCCCCGCCGCCCGCGCTCGACCGCGTATACGGCCCGTCCCACCGCCTGTTTACAGAACGCGCATCTTCGTCGTGCACCATGGGTGCCGCAGAGTTCGGTGCAGCGGGTGGACCGGCGGAGCGGCAGGCGGAGGCGGCATTCATGGACGCGTTCACGGACGTCCACGGCACGGCGGAGGACGGCTGGGAGCCGGTACGTACCGCTTTCGCCCAGAATTTCACCCGCCGGGGGGATGTCGGCGCCGCTTTCGCGCTCTATAGGCACGGCCGCAAGGTGGTCGACCTGTGGGGCGGTGCCGCGGCGGCCGGGGAGCCCTCGGGGAAGCCGTGGGCCGAGGACACCGTGCAGATCGTCCGGTCGGCCACCAAGGGCGTGGCCGCGGCCTGTCTGCTGCTGCTCCACCAGCGCGGCCAGTTGGATCTGGACGCGCCGGTGGGCGCGTACTGGTCGGAGTTCAAGGCACACGGCAAGGAGCGGGTGACCGTCAGGGACGTGCTGGCGCACCGGGCAGGAGTGCCCGCGCTGGACACGCCGTTGACGCCGGAGCAGGCGCTCGACGGCACGACGGGGCCGCGCGCGGTGGCCGCGCAGAAGCCGCAGTTCCCGCCGGGCGCGGCGCACGGATACCACGCGCACACTTACGGCTGGCTGGTCGCGGAGCTGGTGCTGCGCGCGTCGGGGCGGACGGTCGGCCGCTTCGTCGCGGAGGAGATCGCCCGGCCGCTCGGCCTCGACCTGTGGGTGGGGCTGCCGCCGGGGCAGGCGCACCGGGTGGGCGGGACCGCCGAGACCGTCACGCCGGAACCGGCCGTCTCCGGCGCGCTGCGGGCCCGGCCCAAGCGGTCCGTGCAGGACGCGTACGCCGACCCCGAGTCGCTGACCATGCGCGCCTTCGGGGCGATCTCGCCGCGGCCCGACGAGAACGACCCCGCCTATCGCGCGGGTGAGCTGCCCGCCGCCAACGGCATCACCGACGCGCGCTCGCTGGCCCGCTTCTACGCGGCCCTGATCGGGGAACTGACCGACGGGCCGCGGCTGTTCGTGCCCGCCACGCTCACCGCCGCCCGGACCGTGGAGTCCGAGGGGCCGGATCGAGTATTGATCGTCAACACTCGATTCGGCCTGGGATACATGCTGCACGGCCCGGCGTCCCCGCTGCTGGCACCCGGCTCCTTCGGGCATCCCGGCCGCGGCGGCTGCCTCGGTTTCGCGGACCCCGCGAGCGGAATCGGCTTCGGCTACGTCACCAACGGCATGCAGAAGAACGTCACCGCGGATCCCCGTGCCCAAGCCCTGGTCAGGGCGGTACGGGAGTGCCTACGCTGACCCGATGGTGCGTAACGGGACAGCTGCGGCGGCGTATTCAGGGCAACGATTCGCGACCTACACCGTCATGGTGACCGGCGGCGCCCGGGGCATCGGCGAGGCGACGGCCCGCAGATTCGCCGCGGAAGGCGCCGCCGTACTCCTCGCGGACCTCAACGGTGAAGCGGCCGAGCGCACCGCCGCCTCGATCCGCGAGGACGGCGGACGGGCGGAGGCGGTCGGGTGCGACGTCGCCGACCGTACGGCCGTGGACGCGGCGGTCGGACACGCGGTGGCGGCCTTCGGCGGCCTCGACGTCCTCGTCAACAACGCCTATTCGTGCAGCGATCACTCCGAGGACTTCACCGAGGAGCCGGACGAGAACTGGCTGCGCGACCTCGACGTCACCCTGACCGGCGCCATGCGCTGTTCCCGCGCCGCGCTGCCGCACCTGGCCGCCGCGACCGGCGGGCGCGGCGCGATCGTCAACATCGGCTCGGTCAACGGCATGTCGTACTTCGGCAACCACTCCTACAGCGCGGCCAAGGCGGGACTGATCTCCCTGACCCGCACGCTCGCCGTGCACGCGGCGGCCAGCGGCGTCCGCGTCAACCTCGTCGCGCCCGGCACCATCCGCACGCCCGCGTGGGCGGGCCGCGAGTCCATGCTGGAGACCGCCGCGGGGCTGTACCCGCTCGGCCGCGTCGGCGAACCCGCCGACATCGCCGCCGCCGTCACCTTCCTGGCCTCGGCCGACGCGTCCTGGATCACCGGCGTCACGCTGCCGGTCGAAGGCGGCATCCTCTCCGCGAATCCGGGGTTCACCCACGCGCTCTCGGCCGGGACCGCCGACGACGAGGCGCCGTAGGAGCCGCGGCGGGAGCCGCCGTCGGCGCCGCCGGGAAAGAGTGACGCAGGTCACCTCCGCTTCTGTCACGCAGGCGCCGGGCCGTTTGTCCTATGGGCATCGACGAGGCGGCCGGCCTGTGTGGGTCCGGCCCCGGCACGGGACGAGGGACGGACGGCATGGACGCTGCGAAGGACACGGGAAGCGACCGGCGCACGGGCGGCGGGGGCCTGCGGATTCTGCTGGCGGGCGGCAGCGGCGTCCTGGGACGTTCCGCCGCGAAGGAGTTGACAGCCGCCGGGCACCAGGTGGTACAGCTCGGCAGAGGCGCGTCCCACGACATCCGCGCCGACCTCCTCGACCGTGACGCGCTGCTGCGCGCGGTCGACGGGCTCCGCTTCGACGTCGTCGTGCACGCGGCGACCGCGCTGTCCGGCAAGTCCATGACCAGGCACCGGGACATGGACGGCACCAATACGCTGCGTACGGCCGGAACCCGGCACCTCTTGGAGGCGGCCCGCACGACCGGCGCGTGGCGCTGCGTCACGGAGTCGATGATGTTCGGCTACGGGTACGGCGACCACGGTGAGGGTCCGGTCACTGAGGCGGGCACGCCCTTCGGGCCGCACAGCGACGACAAGCACCTGGAGCGGCACGTCGCCGCCATGCGCGTCAACGAGGAGCTGGTCCTGGGCGCGGACGGCGTCGAGGGCGTCGCCCTGCGCTTCGGCCTCTTCTACGGCGCCGGGGTCACCGACACCCTGATGCTGCCGCTGCTCCGCAAGCGCACCATGCCGGTCGTCGACGACACCCACCGCCAGGTGTCGTGGGTGGAGGCCGGCGACGCCGCCCGCGCGGTCGCGCTCGCCGTCACCTCGGGGCGGCCGGGGCAGGCGTACAACATCGCCGACGACCGGCCGCTCGGCTTCGCCACCCACATCCGCGCGGTCGCCGACGCGTACGGAGTGGCGCGCCCGCTGACCGTACCGGCCTGGGTGCTGCGCGCCACCCCGCTGATGCGCGCGATCATGGGGACCCGCCTGAAACTGGACAGCGCGAAGGCGGCGGCAGAACTGGGCTGGCGGCCGTCGTACCGCGACAGCGCGCAGGGCGTGCGGGCGATCGCCGCCGGGCCGGTTGCCGGGGCCGGGCCGCTGCTGCCAGCCTGAGCGGATGACGGACGACACGGGGGAACGGCGCACGGGCGGCACGTACGAGCGCCCACAGGGCGACCTCGGCGGCGCGCGCGAGGACGACGCCTTCCTGCGCGACCGGCGGCTGCTGTTCTCCACCGCCTACCACCTCTTGGGCAGCGTCGCCGACGCCGAGGACGTACTCCAGGACACCTGGCTGCGGTGGGCGCGCGTCGACCGCGCCGACGTCCGCCACCCCACCGCCTACCTGGTGCGTACGGTCTCGCGGCTCTGCCTGAACCGGCTCACCTCGGCGCGCGCCACCCGCGAGACGTACATCGGCCCGTGGCTGCCGGAACCGCTGCTGACCGGGCCCGACGCCGCCGACCGCACCGACACGGCGCACTCGGTGTCCATGGCCATGCTCGTCGTCCTGGAGACGCTCAGCCCGCTGGAGCGCGCGGTGTTCGTGCTGCGCGAGGTCTTCGGCTACGAGTACGCGGAGATCGCCGCGGCCGTGGAGCGCGCGGAGCCGACCGTACGGCAGACCGCGCACCGCGCCCGCGCGCACATCCAGGCGCGCCGCTCCCGTTACGACGCCGACGACGCCACCCGCGCGGCGGTGACCGAGAAGTTCCTCGCGGCCTGCGCGGGCGGCGACCTCAACGCGGTGCTGGCGCTGCTCGCCCCGGACGTCACCGCATGGTCCGACGGCGGCGGCAAGGTGACGGCCGCCACCCGTCCGCTGCGCGGCGCCGACCACGTGGCCCGGTGGGTCCTCGGCGTTCTGGGCAAGCCCGAACTGGCCGCGATCACCGCCGCACCGGCCGCCGTCAACGGCCGGTCGGGTGTGCTTTTCACCCTGCATGGCGCGCCCGCCGGCGCCCTCACCTTCGAACTCGCCGCCGGCGGCCGCATCCACGAACTGCGCTTCCAGGTCAACCCCGACAAGCTGCGCGGCCTGTCCGGGTGAGCGTCAACTCGCGTGCAGCATCAGACCTATGCCGGTCACGACCACCACGGCGGCGACCATACGGGGACGGCCGAAGTGCTCCTTGAAGAACAGCGCGCCTATGGCGGCGCCCGCGATGATCGAGGACTCGCGCAGGGCGGCGACCGGGGCCAGCGGCGCGCGGGTCTGGGCCCACAGGACGAGGCCGTAGGCGGTGAGGGACAGGGCGCCGCCGAGGAGGCCGCGCAGGGCGACGGGTCTTAGCTGCGCGGCCAATTCTCTGCGGCGCGCAGAGAATGCCACGGCCGGGATCACCAGGCCCTGGAACAGCAGCAGCCAGGCGATGTAGCCGAGCGAGCTGCCGGAGGCGCGGACGCCGACGCCGTCCACGACCGTGTACCCGGCGATGGTCAGTCCCGTACCGGCGGCTGCCGTCAGCGCGGGCCAGTTGGGGCGCTTGCCGCGCAGGCCCCACAGGGCGACGCCGCCGAGCCCGGCGCAGGAGGTGATGACGCCCGCGGTCTGCCAGGGCCCCGGCCGCTCGGCGACGAAGACGGCCGCCAGCACGGTGACGGCGAGCGGCGCGATGCCGCGGGCTATCGGATAGACCTGCCCGAACTCGCCGAGCTGGAAGGACCGCATCAACAGGTACTGGTAGGCGAGGTGGATGACCACCGACGCGATCAGATACGGCCACGCGCCCGCGTGCGGCACCGCCGCGAAGGGCAGCAGGGCCAGGGCGCACAGGGCCCCGCCGCCGCCCACGAGGGTGAAGGCGAGGACCTGGTCCTTGATGCCGTGCGCGATGGCGTTCCACGCGGCGTGCGTGATCGCGGCGGTGAGGACGACGGCGACGACCAGCGGCGTCATCCGCGGCTCGAACGGCCGGGGCTGCTCGTACGGCGCGGACCGCTCAGACGGCTGGGGCGGTTCGGGCGGTGCGACGGACGCATCGGCGGGTCAGGAGGCGCGCAGCACGGCCGCCACGATGGGGCCGGCGGACTGGTTGCCGTGACCGCCGCTGTGGACGACGGCGGCGGCGGCGACATGGCCCGCGTACGCGGTGAACCAGCCGTTGGCCTCCGCGGAGGTGTCGGTCTCGGCGGAGCCGGTCTTGGCACCGGAGTTGGGGCCGAATCCGCTCATCACACCGCTGGCCGTGCCGCTGGTGATGGTCGCGCGCATCATCTGCCGCAGATACTGCGTCGTCTTCGACGGGATGCCGGAGGCGGTGGCGATGGGTCCCTCGATGAGGCTCTTGGCGACGATCCGCGGCTGGCGGAAGTCACCGGTGCTGGCGGTCGCGGCGACGGACGCCATGATGAGCGGGCTCATCTGAAGAGTGCCCTGTCCGATCATCTCCGACGTCAGCTCGTCCCCGGTGCCGCCCGGCACCACCGGGTCCTGGGACACGGTGCCGATGTTCCACCCCTGCGTCAGGCCGAACTGCTCGGCCGTGTCCACGAGTCCGGTCGCGCCGAGCGTCTTCGCCTGGAGGATGAAGCCGGTGTTGCAGGACTTCATGAAGTCCCATTGCAGCGAGGCGCCGGGGTTGTTCATGCCGCCGTCGTTCTTGTACGCCTTGCCGTAGCCGTAGTTCGCACCATTGATGCACTTCGCGGGCGAGGACGGCGTCAGACCGCGCTGGAGCAGTGCCGCCGCCGTGACGATCTTGAACGTCGAGCCGGGCGCGGCCTTGTCCTGCAACGCGTAGTCGGTGCCGGACGCCGGGCCGTAGGCGACCGCCAGGATGGCGCCGTTCGTGGTGTCGACGGCGGTCACTCCGGACTTGTCCTTGCCCGCCACCGCCTTCTCGGCCGCCTTCTGGATGGTGGCGTCGAGCGTGGTGTCCAGCCGTACGGGCTTGCCCTTCTTGAGCACGTTCAGCGTCTTGCCGGCCGAGTCGTCCGCCTTCTGGACGTACGTCTCGATGCCGGGGGTGCCGTCGCCCAGCTTGTCCGCGTACCGCGTGCGCAGGTCGGGGATGATGCGGCTCAGCGACGGATAGTCGGCCGGGTCCATCACCCGCCCCTTGCGGTCCACGACATCCACCTCGGGCACCTTGGCCTGACCGGTGACGAGCTGGTCGCCGTCGCCCAGCTCCGGGCTGATCACGGACGGCTTCCACCGCACGACCGGCTTCCCGCTCGCGCCGCGCACGACGGTCAGCGACGAGCGGTAGCTCCAGGGGGTGGTGACGCCGTCGTACGTGACCTGCGCGGTCACCGTGAACGGCATGGTCGTGGTGGTCGTCGCCGCCGGTGTGCCGGGGGTGAGCTGCACGGACGTCACATGGGCCTGCGTCTTGTACGCGGTGAGCGCGGCCGTCGTCGTCCGCACCGAGTCGGTCAGGGCCGCCGCCCGCGTGATGTCGCCCGACGACCACGCGGTCAGGAAGTCGTCCCCGACGTCGGTGACTTCGGCGGCGCTCGGCGGCGCGGTGTTGACCGGCGTCGGCTTGGGCCGCGCGGACTTGCCGCCGCCCCCGCCGCCGCCCTCCAGCGAGTCGTAGACGTTGTAGGCGCCGTACCCGGCGACCACGAGCATTCCGACGAACACCGTGCCGATGATCCCCGACTTGACACCCCGTGACATGGGCACGAGACCTCCCCCTCCCCTTTGAACGCGTTCAAGGAACGCGCGCTGTAGCACCCTACGGGACCCCTGTGCGGAGGAAGGTCTCAGTCCGGGCACGGGTTCGTACGGAAACAGCCCTCCCGGGACCCTCACCCGTCCCAGGAAAACTCAGCCCGGCCCCGTAGCGCTGTCCGGCCCCCCCGGCGCTCGGCCCCCGGCCCCGGACCCCGGTCAGACCCAGGAGTCGAACCACATCCTGGCCTGCCAACTGCTGTACGGAATCGTCATACCGGTATAGATCGGGAAGAAGTAGATGAAATTCCAGATGATCAATAGGACAAGCGTGCCCGCGCCGACCGCGCCCCACATACGTCTGCCCTCACTCGCGCTCGGTGGGCCGAGGAAGGCGCCGATCATCATGGCGACCGCGAGGCAGAGGTAGGGGACGAAGGCGACGGCGTAGAAGAAGAAGATCGTACGGTCCTGGTAGAGGAACCAGGGGAGGTAACCGGCGCCCGCCGCGCACAGGATGGCGCCCGCGCGCCAGTCGCGGCGCATCGCCCAGCGGTAGACGAGGTAGATGAGGGCGAAGCAGGCGGACCACCACAGTAGGGGCGTGCCCAGCGCGATGATCTCGCGGGAGCAGCCGGCCGCCGCGTGGCAGCCGTCCTCGCCGTTCTTGGGGGACTGGAAGAAGTACGAGACCGGGCGGCCGAGTACGAGCCAGCTCCAGGGGTTGGACTGGTAGGGGTGCGGGGTCTGGAGATTGACGTTGAAGTCGTAGACCTGCACCTCGTAGTGCCACAGGCTGCGGATCGGGGCCGGGATCCACGACCAGGTGCCGCCGCGGGCGTCCGCCCAGTGCCGTCCGTAGGCGTTGTCGGACAGGAACCAGCCGGACCAGGAGAGCAGATACGTCACCAGGGCGACCGGCAGGATCGTCAGCGCGGCCCAGCCCAGGTCCTTGCGCAGGACGGCCAGGTACGGGCGGCGGGCGCCGGCCAGGCGGCGTGAGCCGATGTCCCAGACGACGGTCATGATGCCGAAGACCGCCAGGAAGTACAGGCCGTTCCACTTGCTGGCGCAGGCCAGGCCGAGGCAGACGGCGGCGGCGATCCGCCAGGGCCGCCAGCCCATGCCCGTCCGGTCGCCGACCTGCCGGTCGGGTCCCGCGTAACCGCTCTCGTCGACGGGCAGGGCGCGCGCGAGGCGGGCCCGCGACCAGTCGCGGTCGATCAGCAGGCAGCCGAACGCGGCGAGCGCGAAGAAGGAGATGACGAGGTCGAGCAGCGCGATCCGGCTCATCACGAAGTGCAGTCCGTCGACCGCGAGCAGGGTGCCCGCCACACACCCGAGCGCCGTGGAGCGGAACAGCCGTCGCCCTATCCGGCACAGCATCAGCACGGACAGCGTGCCGATCAGCGCCATCATGAAGCGCCAGCCGAAGGGGTTGAGCCCGAACATCCACTCGCCGACCGCGATCACCCACTTGCCCATCGGCGGGTGCACGACATAGCCGGGCGCGTCCGAGAGCGGGATCACCTGGGGGTGGGCCAGGATCTGCGGGTTGGAGACCTTGCCGTCGGGCCAGGTGCCCTCGTAGCCGAGCTTCAGCAGCGACCAGGCGTCCTTGGCGTAGTACGTCTCGTCGAAGACGACGTCACGCGGGTTGCCCAGGTGCCAGAAGCGGATCGCCCCGGCGAAGACGGCGACCAGCAGCGGGCCGAGCCAGCCGCTCCACTTCGCCACCCGGTGGGCCGCGACGGGGCCGAGGCCGAGCGCCTCCCACATCCGGGTGCCCGGCTCGGGGAACGGCGGTACGAGGCGGTCGCGGGTGTCGATCCGAGTCCGTTCCGCATAGCCGAACCGGCGCAGTCGTCGCGCCCACGCGCTCGACTCCGCCTCCACCCGAAAGCCCTCGTCGGCCCGGTCCTGCGTCGCGGTCTCACTTGTCACCGGCCCATCGTAGGGAAACCCCCTGAGAAAGCGATGAGGTCCGGGCTCACCGCCCGGGTTTGTCCGCAATCCCGGCCGGTAACCAGGGGTGCGCGGGCCGTCTCCGGGCGGTTTCCGGGCGGTGGGGCGGCCGGGATCGGGGCCGATGCCGTTCGTGCGGGGCCGCGGGGGCGGGCGAGGGCCCCGGCGTGATCCTGGTCACGCGCCGTGCGGCCGGCTCCGAGGAGCGGGGCGGGGGCGCGGGGCGGTGGGCGGGGGGCGCTGGGCGCTGGGCGCGATTGAGGGGATACGGCGGGCAGGTGGGAGGCTGGGGGCGTGACCACCTCAGCCGTCGGCGTCCTCGTTCTGGCCGGAACCCCCATCGGCGACCCCGCCGACGCCCCGCCCCGCCTCAGCGCGGAACTGCTCGCCGCCGATGTGATCGCCGCGGAGGACACCCGCCGCTTCCGCCGTCTCACGCACGCGCTGGACGTGCACCCGACGGCCAGGGTCGTCTCGTACTTCGAGGGCAACGAGAGCGGGCGCACCCCGGAGCTGGTCGAGGCGCTGGAGGGCGGCGCCCGGGTCGTGCTGGTGACGGACGCGGGGATGCCGTCGGTGTCCGACCCCGGCTACCGGCTGGTGGCGGCGGCCGTCGAGCGCGACATCAAGGTGACCGCGGTGCCGGGCCCGTCGGCCGTACTGACCGCGCTGGCGGTCTCCGGGCTGCCGGTGGACCGTTTCTGTTTCGAGGGCTTCCTGCCGCGCAAGGCGGGCGAACGGCTGTCGCGGCTGCGCGAGGTCGCCGCCGATCGCCGCACCCTGGTGTATTTCGAGGCGCCGCACCGGATCGACGACACCTTGGCGGCGATGGCGGAGGCGTTCGGCGAGGAGCGCAGGGCCGCGGTCTGCCGGGAGCTGACCAAGACGTACGAGGAGGTCAAGCGCGGGCCGCTGAAGGCGCTCGCGCTGTGGGCGGCGCAGGGGGTGCGCGGCGAGATCACCATCGTGGTGGAAGGCGCGCCGGAACCCGGCCCCGCCGACCTCGACCCGGCCGAACTCGTCCGCCGGGTGGCGGCCAGGGAAGAGGCGGGCGAGCGGCGCAAGGAGGCCATCGCGGCGGTCGCCGCCGAGGCGGGCCTGCCCAAGCGGGAGGTCTTCGACGCCGTCGTCGCCGCCAAGCGGACCGGCGAACTGCCCCCGGGCGCCTGAGGACCGGGACTCCGCACGGCCCGGCGGCGTGCGGCCCGAGGACCGTTTTCTGACGGCGCGGCGGCCTGCGGTCCGAGGACCGTTTTCTGACGGCCCGGCGACCGCCGTTCGCGGAATCCGCCGCCTGATGCCCTGATTCCCGGGCGCACAATCCCGACGGGCCGCCCTTTTGACGCCGTAAGAACCTAAACCGTATGCATGGCAAAGCAATATCCGCCATCTGCCACATACGGGCCCAAATCTGACTCAAGAGTCGGGCGCATCTCCTGCGGAGCGGGCAAATCGGGCGTTCGCTGGTAGGTGCAAAGTCCCGCTCCGGACACCGTGTCCGGAGGGCACGCAGGAGCTGCCATGAGCGAGACCATCGGAAGCGATCCCCGTCCCGTCGCCGCCGCCGCACCGGGTGCGCCCGCCGTACCCGTCACGGTGACCGTCACCGCCCCCGCACCCGACGGCCCGGCTCCCGCACCCGACCGCGCGGCCGCCGCGCGCGAGGAGTCGGGCCGGAACGCGGCGGAGGCGTACGCCTTCGCCTGCCTGAACTGCGGCCACGGCTGGGAGCAGGCGTACGAGATCGAGCACCATGTGGACGCGTCCGGCCACGCCTTCGTCGTCTACCTCGCGGACGGCGCGAGGGTGCCGTCACCGCTCACCCGTCCGGCGTGCCTGAACTGCGGCGGTACGCACGTACGCATCATGCGCTCGGGGCAGGTCTCCGGCGTCGCCTCCGTATGGGCACACCCGCGGGGCGACCGCGGTGTGCGCCGCGAGCACCACTGGTCGGTCCTGCACTTCCTGCACCGCAAGCCGCACGGGGAGCGCGGCAAACACGGGGAGCGCGGCAAGCACGCCAAGCAGCGCGGCAAGCACGGCGGGCGGCCCGACGCCCAGCCCGGAGCGCAGCCCGGCCTCCAGTGCGATGAGCAGTCCGGGGGAGCCGACACCGCCTGACAGGACGACGGCCCCGCGTCCTTAGGATCGGGGCCATGCCCGACAAGAACGCCAAGGCCGACGACAAGAAGTCCGCCCCGCCGGCGCCCGAGCCGCTGCGGGTCGCGGTCGCCGATTCCCACACCCACCTCGACATGCAGCCGGGCACGGTTCCCCAGGCCCTCGCCCAGGCCGCCGCGGTCGGCGTCGACACCCTCATCCAGGTGGGGTGCGATCTCGCGGGTTCCCGCTGGGCGGCGAAGACGGCCGCCGCCCACGATGCGATCTGGGCCACCGTGGCCCTGCACCCGAACGAGGCGCCCCGCATCGTCCACGGAGCGCCCGAGGGCTCCTACGGGGGCGCGCAGGCGCCGCGCGGCATCGAGGGGCTCGACCGGGAGATCGACGAGATCGACGCGCTCGCCGCCCTTCCCCAGGTGCGCGGCGTCGGCGAGACCGGCCTGGACTACTTCCGCACCGGGCCCGACGGTGTCGCCGCCCAACAGCACTCGTTCCGTCGCCATATCGACATCGCCAAGCGGCACGGCAAGGCGCTGGTCATCCACGACCGCGAGGCGCACGCCGACGTCCTGCGCATCCTCGACGAGGAGGGCGCCCCGGACACCGTCGTCTTCCACTGCTACTCCGGCGACGCCGAGATGGCCGAAGTCTGCGCGGCGCAGGGGTTCTACCTCTCCTTCGCCGGCACCGTCAGCTACAAGTCGGCGCAGAATCTGCGCGACGCGGTGGCCGTCGCCCCGCTCGACCGCCTCCTGGTGGAGACCGACGCGCCTTTCCTCACCCCGGTGCCCTACCGCGGACGGCCGAACGCGCCATACCTCATTCCGGTCACGCTGCGTGCGATGGCCGCGGCCCGCGGCATCGACGAGGACACCCTCGCGACGGCCATCGCGGCCAACACCGCCAGGGCGTTCGCCTACTGACGTTTCCACGCGCTCACCCGGACAGGTGACTTCGCGCGACCGGAGGTGACGACGCCACGTGACGGCGAGGGCTTGGCCGGTGGCGACAAGTCGGCTACGTTCCCGGTTCCCCGCACCGGAACCCCGCAGCCGTGGAGCGAGCCGTCGTGAGCAATACGCAGGGCACACACCGAGCCGCCGCCCGTCCGGCGGCCGCCGTCCGGCGGACCGGCCGCGCGATCGTGCCGCGGGCGCTGGTGATGGCGGTCCTGGCGGGCGGCACCGGCGCGTACGTGCTGGCCGACAAGGCGGTACGGCTGACCGTGGACGGTCGGCCGCGCACGCTGCACACCTTCGCCGACGACGTGGCCGACGTGCTGCACGAGCAGGGCGTCGAGGTGGGCGACCACGACATCGTGGCGCCGGCGCCGGGCGAGGCGCTGCACGACGGCGACGACGTGGTGGTCCGCTACGGCCGTCCGCTGACGCTCACCGTGGACGGCCGTCACCAGCGGGTGTGGACGACCGGCAAGACCGTCGCGGAAGCGCTGCGGCAGCTCGGCGTACGGGCCGAGGGCGCTTATCTCAACGCCTCCCGCGACGCGTCCATCGGCCGCCACGGCCTCTTCCTCGACGTGCGCACGGAGCGTACGGTCACCGTCCTGGCCGACGGCCGCGAGCACACCGTGCGCACCAACGCCGCCACCGTCCGGCAGGCCGTCGCGGACGCGGGCGTCACCCTCGGCGGCCAGGACGCCACCTCCGTGGACGCCGACAGCTTCCCCCGCGACGGCCAGACCGTCTCGGTGCTGCGGATCTCCGGCCACCAGGAGACCCGCGAAGAACCGATCCCCTTCCGCACCCGCAAGCACACCGACGCGACGCTCGCGCAGGGCACCGAGGCCGTGGACCGGCCGGGCCGCGACGGCGTCCGCCGCGTCACCTACGCCTACCGCACCGTCAACGGCGTCCGGGAGCGCCCGCGCGTCGTGGAGTCGGTGACCGCGCGCGAACCGGTCACCGAGGTCGTACGCGTCGGCACCAGACCGCCGCCCACCGCCGTCACGGGCGCCGACGGCCTCAATTGGGGCGGCCTCGCGCAGTGCGAGGCGGGCGGCAGACCCGACGCGGTGGACGCGACCGGCACCTATGGCGGGCTCTACCAGTTCGACGTGCACACCTGGCACAGCATCGGCGGCCAGGGCCGCCCCCAGGACGCCCCCGCCGCCGAGCAGACCTACCGGGCCAAGAAGCTGTACGTCCAGCGCGGCGCGGCCCCCTGGCCGGTCTGCGGGCGGCACCTGGGCGGTTAGGGCCGGACAGGCCCTAGGTCCGGTCCGCGAGGGCGGCCCCGGCCGCCCCGTACTCTTGCGGGTGTGAGTACGACAGATCCCGACGCCCTCCTCGGACCGGCCGACATCCGTGAACTGGCCGCGGCACTGGGGGTGCGCCCCACCAAGCAGCGCGGGCAGAACTTCGTCATCGACGCGAACACGGTGCGGCGGATCGTCAGGACCGCCGGGGTGCGCCCCGAGGACGCGGTCGTCGAGGTCGGTCCCGGACTCGGCTCGCTCACCCTCGCGCTGCTGGAGGCCGCCGACCGGGTCACCGCGATCGAGATCGACGACGTGCTGGCCGCCGCCCTGCCCGCAACAGTCGCCGCGCGCATGCCGGACCGGGCGGACCGTTTCGCCCTGGTGCACAGCGACGCGATGCGGGTGACGGAACTGCCGGGGCCGCCGCCCACCGCCCTGGTGGCGAATCTGCCGTACAACGTGGCGGTGCCCGTCCTGCTGCACATGCTCGCCGCCTTCCCGAGCATCGAGCGCACCTTGGTGATGGTCCAGGCCGAGGTCGCCGACCGGCTGGCCGCGGGGCCGGGCAACAAGGTGTACGGAGTGCCGTCGGTGAAGGCCAACTGGTACGCGGAGGTCAAGCGCGCCGGTTCCATCGGCCGCAATGTGTTCTGGCCCGCGCCCAACGTCGACTCCGGTCTCGTCTCGCTGACCCGGCGTGACCCGCCGAAGACCACCGCCACCCGCGAAGAGGTCTTCGCCGCCGTCGACGCGGCCTTCGCCCAGCGCCGCAAGACGCTGCGCGCGGCGCTGTCCGGCTGGGCGGGCTCGGCCCCGGCCGCCGAGGCCGCGCTGGTGGCCGCAGGGGTCTCCCCGCAGGCCAGGGGCGAGGAACTGACGGTGGAGGAATTCGCCGCCGTCGCCGAGCACAAGCCCGTCGCCGAGCACAAGCCCGCGGCCGAACACAAGCCCGGGGTCTGACGCCGCCGCACCGTAAACCTGCCGCCGCCCGTACCTGCCGCTGCCCGTACCCGCCGCCCGCGAATCCCCAGCCCGTGAATCCGCCGCGCCCGGCGGACCGCCCTCCGTACGCACCACCCTCGCAAGGGAGCCAGCAGTGACCGCCGCACCCGTCACCGTCCGCGTGCCCGCAAAGGTCAACGTCCAGCTCGCGGTCGGCGGTCGCCGCCCCGACGGTTTCCACGACCTGGCGAACGTCTTTCTGGCGGTCGGCCTGTACGACCATGTGACAGCAGTGCCCGCCGACGCGTTGACGATCACCGCGTCCGGCCCGGACACCGACAGCATCCCGCTGGACGCCACCAATCTGGCGGCCAAGGCGGCGGTCGCGCTCGCCGCGCACCATGGCGTCGATCCCGTTGTGGGATTGCACATCACCAAGGACATCCCTGTGGCGGGCGGCATGGCGGGCGGCAGCGCGGACGCGGCGGCGGCGCTGCTCGCCTGCGACACCCTGTGGGGCCTGAACACCCCGCGCGCCGACCTGCTCGCGATCTGCGCGGAGCTGGGCAGCGACGTGCCGTTCAGCCTGGTCGGCGGCGCGGCGCTGGGGGAGGGCAGGGGTGAGATCCTCACGCCGCTGGAGGTGGCGGGCCCCTTCCACTGGGTCTTCGCCGTCGCCGACGGCGGCCTGTCCACCCCGGCCGTCTACCGCGAGTGCGACCGCCTGCGCCGCGAGTCCGGCGCGGGCGACACCACCGACGACGTACCTGCGCCCGTCGCCGACCCCGCGCTGATCGACGCGCTGCGCACCGGCGACCCGTACGCGCTCGCCGCCGTCCTGGTCAACGACCTCCAGGCCGCCGCCCTGTCCCTGCGGCCCGCGCTGGCCGACACCCTGGCGACCGGCACGGACGCGGGCGCGCTCGCCGCGCTGGTCTCCGGCTCGGGACCCACCTGCGCCTTCCTCGCGCCGGACGCCGACACCGCCGCCAAGATCGCGGTCACCCTCACCGCGTCCGGCACCTGCCGCACCGCCCGCCCGGCCGCCTCCCCGGCCCCCGGCGCGACCGTCGTCCCCGCCCCCTGACCGCCGGGGCACCACCCGGAACCGGCACCTCACCGCGCCGCACTACGCTGAAGCAGAACCCCCGCGAACCCCTGGAGCGTACGAGAGTGGCCGTCAACCTGGTCAACGTCGAAGCCGTCGGCAAGACATACGGCACGCGAGCGCTGCTCGAATCCGTGTCCCTCGGCGTCTCCGAAGGCGACCGCACCGGCGTCGTGGGCCGCAACGGCGACGGCAAGACCACCCTCATCCGGCTGCTCGCCAAGCTGGAGGAGCCGGACACCGGCCGCGTCACCCACCAGGGTGGGCTGCGACTGGGCGTCTTGACGCAGAGCGACAGCCTCGACCCGGCCGCGACCGTGCGCCACGAGGTGATCGGCGACCGCGCCGACCACCAGTGGGCGGGCGACGCGAAGATCCGCGACGTGCTGACCGGCCTGTTCGGCGGCCTGGACCTGCCCGGCTTCCCGCTCGGCCTGGACACCGTCATCGGCCCGCTCTCCGGCGGCGAGCGGCGCAGGATCGCGCTCGCGAAGCTGCTGATCGAGGAGCAGGACCTGCTGGTCCTCGACGAGCCGACCAACCACCTCGACGTCGAGGGCATCGCCTGGCTGGCGGGCCACCTCGGCACCCGCCGCTCCGCGCTCGTCTGCGTCACCCACGACCGCTGGTTCCTCGACCAGGTCTGCACCCGCATGTGGGACGTGCAGCGCGGCTCGGTGTACGAGTACGAGGGCGGCTACAGCGACTACGTGTTCGCGCGCGCCGAGCGGGAACGGATCGCGGCCACCGAGGAGACCAAGCGGCAGAATCTGATGCGCAAGGAGCTGGCCTGGCTGCGCCGCGGCGCCCCGGCCCGCACCTCCAAGCCGCGCTTCCGCATCGAGGCGGCGAACGAGCTGATCGCCGACGTGCCGCCGCCGCGCGACACCGCGGAGCTGATGAAATTCGCCAACTCCCGCCTCGGCAAGACGGTCTTCGAGTTGGAGGATGTGACGGTCCAAGCGGGCCCCAAGGTGCTGTTGAAGCACCTGACGTGGCAGCTCGGCCCCGGCGACCGCGTCGGCCTGGTCGGCGTCAACGGCTCGGGCAAGACCTCACTCCTGCGGGCGCTCGCCGAGGCCGCGGCGACCGGCGGCGACCAGCAGCCGGCGGCCGGCAAAGTGGTCGTCGGCAAGACGGTGAAGCTCGCTTACCTCTCCCAGGAGGTCGCCGAGCTGGACCCGAACTGGCGGGTGCTCCAGGCCGTGGAGTCGGTGCGGCAGCGCGTCGACCTCGGCAAGGGCCGGGAGATGACCGCGGGGCAGCTCTGCGAGAAGTTCGGCTTCACCAAGGAGAAGCAGTGGACGCCGGTCGGCGACCTGTCCGGCGGTGAGCGCCGTCGGCTCCAGATCCTGCGGCTGCTGATGGACGAGCCCAATGTGCTGTTCCTGGACGAGCCCACCAACGACCTCGACATCGAGACGCTCACCCAGCTGGAGGACCTGCTGGACGGCTGGCCCGGCTCGATGCTGGTGATCAGCCACGACCGGTACTTCCTGGAGCGCACCACCGACCGCGTCTTCGCGCTGCTCGGCGACGCCAGCCTGCGCATGCTGCCGCGCGGGGTGGACGAGTACCTGGAGCGCCGCCGCCGGGTCGCCGAGGCCGCGGCGCCCGCCCCGGCGCCCGCCAAGGACAAGCCCACGGGCGACACCCGCGCGGCGAAGAAGGAACTCCAGCGCATCGAGCGGCAGCTCGACAAACTCGGCCAGCGCGAGGCGAAGCTGCACACCGGCATCGCCGACAATGCGACCGATTTCGAGAAAGTCGCCTCCCTGGACGCCGAATTGCGCGCGCTGCGCGAGGAGCGCGAGGAACTGGAGATGCGCTGGCTGGAGTTGGCGGAGGACGCGTAACACCCCTTCACATGAGGCGGGTAAGACCCCTTCACCTGGGGCGGGTAAGACCCCTTCACCTGGGGCGGGTAACACCCCTTCGCAGGTGAAGCAGAATCCCTCGACGTGTGAAGACGTGTAGCGGCCAGGTAACGGTCGGGCCGCTCCCCGAGGGGGTGGTGGGGGCGGGTGATAGAAAGAATTTCCGTTCATCCGTCCCTGATTCACCTGTGCCCGAAGGACCTGTTGA
This sequence comes from Streptomyces sp. NPDC025721, assembly GCF_055558595.1. Taxonomy (NCBI): domain Bacteria; kingdom Bacillati; phylum Actinomycetota; class Actinomycetes; order Kitasatosporales; family Streptomycetaceae; genus Streptomyces; species Streptomyces sp. NPDC025721. The sequence continues at coordinate 757,951 of NZ_JBVHMF010000001.1, forward strand.
TGTCGCAGCCGCCCCCGCCGCCCCCCGGAAACCCGCCGCCGCCCGGCGGTGGTTACGGATACCCGGGCCAGGCGGGCCCGGTTCCCGGTAACGAGAACCCGTACGCGCAGCCGGTGCCCCCCGGCCAGAACCCGTACGCGCAGGCGCCCACCCAACCGGCCTTCCCGCAGCAGCAGTACGGCGGCCGGCAGGGACCTCCGCCGCCGCCCGGCCAGGTGCCGCCCCCGCCCCCGCCGCCCGGTCAGGTGCCGCAGGGGCAGACACCGCCCCCGCAGTACGGCTACCCGCAGCCCGGCCAGGTCCCGCCGCAGCAGCAGGCGTACGGCTATCCGCAGCAGCAACAGCCGCCGTACGGGCCGGGACCCTCGGGCTATCCCGCCCCCTCAGGCGGCTCGTCGAACAACAAGCTGATCGTGATCGTCGCGGCGGTCGTCGCCGCGGTGCTGGTGATCGGCGGCGGTGTGTACTTCGCGACCAAGAGCGGCGGCGGCGACGACCCGGCGCCCAAGCCGCAGGCCAACGCCGGTGGCGCCAACGGCGGTACGAACACCGCCAAGACGCACAATTCGACACTGTCGTACAAGTGGGACAAGCCCGCGGACCCGGTGGCGTCGAAGGACAATCTGAAGAGCGTCCTCGGCGTCTGGTTCACCGACAAGTACGTGGTGAAGAACGAGATCGACAAGGTCGTCGGCTACGACCTGGGCACCGGCGCGGTGGCGTGGACCGTACCGACACCGTCGAGCGGCGACTGCACGGCCGCGCGCGACTCCAACAACAACCTGACGGCCGTCCAGTTCGGCGCCAGCTGCGAGCAGGTCATGGTGATCGATCTCGCGGCGGGCAGGGCGGTGTGGACGGCGAAGCTGCCGGTCGGCAGTTCGGAGAAGGCGGACTTCGACTACAGCGAGATGGCGATCAGCGGCGACACGCTCGGCGTGGACTGGCTGGAGGGCTCGATCGGCTACCGGCTGAGCACCCAGAAGGTGCTGTGGCGGTCGGGCAACGGTGACTGCGAGGACGACGGCTACGCGGGCGGCAAGCAGTTCGTGGCGATCGTCAACTGCGGCTACAAGACGTACAAGGTCCAGGTCATCGATCCGGACAACAACGGCAGCGCCAAATGGTCGTGGACGGCGCCGGTCGGCACCAAGGTCTCGGCCGTCGTCTCCACCGACCCGGTGGTGGTGGTGCTCGGCACCGAGGGCGAGAGGCAGACGGACGTGGCGACGATCGTCGACGGCCGTCTCCAGTCGCGGGTCTCGCTCGGCACCGACAAGTACGACATCAGCACGGACGGCACCGAGATGCAGGCCGTGCACAATGTGATCGTCAGCAGTGACACCCTCTATCTGTCGCTGACGAGCAAGCACGACAGCAACGGCCAGGTGCTCAGCGGGATCGTCGCGTTCAACCTGAGCGACGGCAAGCAGAAGTGGATCGCCAAGCCCGACAGCAAGCACGACATCCAGGGCCTGGCGATCGAGGACGGCAAGCTGCTCGCGTACGAGCCCGCCGACTACGACGTGCAGGGCCGTCTGGTGACCCTGGACCCGGCCAGCGGCGCGCTCACCACCTACGCGCAGTTCGACACCGACGCCTCGCAGAAGCTGAACGTGTCGGCGATGCGCAGCTACCCCGTCTGGCACGACGGTCATTTCATCATCGCGACGCGCACGGTGTACGCCTCCTCGTCCGACCAGACCTATCTGGTGACCTTCGGCTGACGAGCTACGGTAATTCCGGATTCGCCGGAACCTTCTGTTCGATAGGGGGCGCGGCCGGTGGTGGATGCGTGTAGCTTCGCCGCCTAGGGCGGTATGCGTAGGGGTCGGGGTCGGCAGTGGTCCGGACCCCGGGGGGATAGGGGATACCCGACATGGGCGTACGGCTCGTGGTCGTTGACGACCACCGCCTGCTCGCCGAGGCGCTGGCCTCGGCACTGAAGCTGCGCGGGCACCGGGTGCTCGCGGCGGCGGCGCCCGCGGCGGGCGCGGCGGAACTGGTACTGAGCAGGTCTCCCGAGGTGTGCCTGTACGGCACGGCCGCACCGGCCGAGCCGGGCGCCTTCGACGCGGTGGCCAGGATCAAGCGGGAGCGCCCGGCGGTCGCCGTGGTCGTCCTCGGACCGGTACCCGACCCGCGCGGCATCGCGGCGGCCTTCGCGGCCGGCGCCTCCGGTTACGTACGCCACGACGAGCGCATCGAGGGCGTGGAGCGCGCGATGGCCAAGGCGCGGGCCGGGGAGGTCGCGGTGGCGCAGACGCTCCTCCAGGGCGCCTTCGCGGAGCTGCTCAACCCCGCGCGGCAGCCGGACGACGAGGGCGCGCGGCTGCTGGAGATGCTGACACCGCGCGAGATCGAGGTCCTGGTGCGGGTCGCGGAGGGTGAGGACACCCGGCTGATCGCGGCGGGCATGCGGATCGCGCCGAGCACCGCGCGGACGCATGTGCAGCGCGTCCTGATGAAGCTGGGGGTCGGCTCCCGGCTGGAGGCCGCCGCCCTGGCGGCCCGCACCGGCCTGCTGGACCGCGCGGCGGCCGAAGGCGCCCCGGCGTCCGCGGCGTTCCCGCAGTCCTCCGCGGCCGGTCCCGGCGCGGCGGGCTGACGCACCGACCCCAGCACCCCCCTTTTTCCACACGTTTTCCGCACGTCTTCCGCACGTCTTCCGCACGCGGGGCGGCACCTCCCGACAGGAGGTGCCGCCCCGCTCTCGCGTGCGCGGACACTTACCACCACAATCAACCTGTTTCAAGCATCTTCCCGGAGTCCCCATTGACCGGGCTGTTATTTTGTGGTTCCTTGTGTTTGATTATGTTGAGTGCTTGTGATGAGGGGCCTCAAGGGTGAAGAAGACGACGACCCGGCTCGCCGACGGCCGTGAGCTGATCTATTACGACTCCAGGGACGACGTCGTGCGCGACGCCGTGGACCGCCGTCCGCTGGAGCCCGTCGCCACCGAGTCCGAGCTGCGCGCCGACCGGCTGCTGGGCGACACCGTCGCCGTCGCCTCGCACCGGCAGGGCCGTACGTACCACCCGCCCGCCGACGAGTGCCCGCTGTGCCCCTCGCGCGAGGGCCGGCTGAGCGAGATCCCGGACAGCGACTACGAGGTGGTCGTCTTCGAGAACCGCTTCCCCTCGCTGGCCGGTGACGCGGGCCGCTGCGAGGTGGTCTGCTTCACCCCCGACCACGACGCGTCCTTCGCCGACCTGAGCCCCGGCTCCGCCCGCCTGGTGCTGGACGCCTGGACCGACCGCACCCGCGACCTGGGCCAGCAGCCCGGCGTGGAGCAGGTCTTCCCGTTCGAGAACCGCGGCGCGGAGATCGGCGTCACCCTCGGCCACCCGCACGGCCAGATCTACGCCTATCCGTTCGTCACACCGCGCACCGCCCTGATGCTGCGCTCGCTCGCCGAGCACCGCGAGCGCACCGGCGGGCGCAACCTCTTCGACGACGTCCTCGCCGACGAGCGCGCGGACGGCCGCCGAATCGTCCTCACGGGTGAACACTGGACCGCCTTCGTGCCGTACGCCGCGCACTGGCCGTACGAGGTGCACCTGTATCCCCACCGGCGGGTGCCCGACCTGCTCGGCCTCGACGAGGACGCGCGCGCCGAGTTCCCGCGGGTCTATCTGGAGCTGCTGCGCCGCTTCGACCGGATCTTCGGCGAGGGCCAGCCGCGTACCCCGTACATCTCCGGCTGGCACCAGGCGCCGTTCAACGCGCCGGACCGCCGCGATTTCGCGCTCCATCTGGAGCTTTTCACTATCCGGCGCACATCGGGCAAGCTGAAGTTCCTCGCGGGCTCCGAGTCCGGAATGGGCGCTTTCATCAACGATGTGCCGCCGGAGTCCGCGGCGTTGCGACTGCGAGAGGTAGCGAGTCAGTGAGCACCGAGCGAGCGGGCACCGAGTCGACGACCGCCCAGCGGGAGACGGCCGCCCGGCCCAAGAAGGTCCTGGTCACCGGCGGCGCCGGATACGTCGGCGGGGTCGTCGCCGCCCATCTGCTGGAGGCCGGGCACCGGGTGACGGTGCTGGACGACCTGTCGACCGGCTTCCTCGCGGGCGTGCCCAAGGGCGCCGACTTCGTCGAGGGCCGCGTCCAGGACGCCGACAAGGTGCTCGACAGCACCTATGACGCGGTGCTGCACTTCGCCGCCTCCTCGCAGGTCGGCGAGTCCGTCGCCGTACCCGAGAAGTACTGGCGCAACAACGTCGGCGGCACCCTCGAACTGCTCGCCGCCATGCGGGACTCCGGCGTACGCACCCTCGTCTTCTCCTCCACCGCCGCCACCTACGGCGAGCCCACCGCCATCCCCATCACCGAGGACGCGGCGACCGCGCCCACCAACCCGTACGGCGCGACGAAGCTCGCCGTCGACCACATGATCACCAGCGAGTGCGCGGCGCACGGCCTGTCCGCCGTCTCCCTGCGGTACTTCAACGTCGCGGGCGCGTACGGCGGCCACGGCGAGCGGCACGACCCCGAGTCGCACCTGATCCCGCTGGTCCTCCAGGTCGCGCAGGGCCGCCGCCGCGCGGTCTCGGTCTTCGGCGACGACTACCCGACGCCGGACGGCACCTGCCTGCGCGACTACATCCACGTCGCGGACCTGGCCGAGGCGCATCTGCTGGCGCTCGACAAGGCGCCTGCGGGCGAGCACCTGATCTGCAACCTCGGCAACGGCAACGGCTTCTCGGTCCGCGAGGTCATCGAGACCGCCCGCCAGGTCACCGGCCACCCCATCCCGGCCACCGACGAGCCGCGCCGCGCGGGCGACCCCGCCGTACTGGTCGCCTCCGCGGAGCGCGCCAGGCAGCGGCTCGGCTGGCAGCCCAGCCGCACCGACCTCGCGGAGATCATCCGCGACGCATGGAATTTCACCCGGTCGCTGTCGCAGGACCACTCGCCGACGCAGGGGGAGGACGGACGATGACGGAAGCCACGACGGAAGCCGCGTTCGAGATCGCGTTCAAGAACATCTTCGGGCGCGCGCCCGAGGGCATATGGGCGGCGCCCGGCCGGGTCAATCTGATCGGCGAGCACACCGACTACAACGACGGCTACGTCATGCCGTTCGCGCTCCCGCACCGCACCCGGGCGGCCGTCGCCCGCCGCGACGACGGGCTGCTGCGCGTGCACTCCGCCGACATGGACGGCGGCATCGTCGAACTGCGCGTCGACGAACTGGCTCCCGGTACGACCGGCGGCTGGGCCGTCTACCCCGCGGCCGTCCTGTGGACGCTGCGGCAGGCGGGCCACGCCATCGGCGGCGCCGACATCCACTACGACAGCAATGTGCCGGTCGGCGGCGGGCTCTCGTCCTCCGCCGCCCTCCAGGTCGTCACCGCCCTGGCCCTCACCGAACTGCACGGCCTGGACCTGCCCCGCCAGGAGTTGGCCCTGCTCTGCCAGTCCTCGGAGAACACCTACGTCGGCGCGCCCGTCGGCGTCATGGACCAGACCGCGTCCGCCTGCTGTACGCAGGGGCACGCGCTCCACCTCGACGTGCGCGGGCTCACGCAGCGCCAGGTGCCGTTCGACCTGGCCGCGCAGGGGCTGCAACTGCTGGTGGTCGACACCCGCGTCAAGCACGCGCACGCCGACGGGGCGTACGGCGAACTGCGCGCGGGCTGCGAGGCCGCCGCCGCGGCCCTCGGCGTCCCCGCCCTGCGCGACGTCCCCTACGACGGGCTCGACGCCGCGCTGGCCGCCCTCCCCGACGAGCGGCTGCGCCGGCTCACCCGGCACGTGGTGACCGAGAACCGGCGCGTCGAGGAGGTCATCGCGCTTCTGGACGCCGGGCGCACCCGCGAGATCGGGCCCGTCCTGACCGCGGGACACGTCTCGCTCCGCGACGACTTCCGGATCTCGTGCGCCGAACTCGACCTCGTGGTCGACACCGCGCTCGCCAACGGCGCCCTGGGCGCCCGTATGACCGGCGGCGGCTTCGGCGGCTCCGCCATCGTCCTGGCGGAGGCTGCCGACATCCCGGCGCTGTCCGCGACCATCCAGGCCGCCCTCCCGGCGGCCCGGCTCTTCCCGACGACGGCGGGCCCCGGAGCGCACCGGCTGGTTTAGCGGGGCCCGGATCTCAAACCCGGTTCTCATACCCGGTTCCCAGACCCCGTTCTCCGACCCCGTGCTCAAATCCCGTTCCCCACTCCCGTTCCCCGCTGTCGGACGGGTCGGTCCGTGTGAAGCTCGGCACGCGCGGACCGGCCCGTTCGGCGCGTGCGGGGCCGCTCCCGTCACCGTGGTCACTCCGGTACCACAAGACGGGGGAATCCGGAATTCCGCGACGGAGAACTTCCGTCAAGACGGTGTTAACGGGGGCGCGACGCCCTACGCTTTTGAGACAGCGCCGGTGGGGGCCGGCGTGCATCAGGGGGCGAGACGCAAGGGGTTCGGCACCCGGGGAGGGGCGGCGGTCCCGATCCGGGTGCCGGATCCCGCGCGAATGCCGCCCCGCCACTGGGGGAGTGCCCAACACCGGGAGTGGTACCCGTGGGACGAATCCGCGTTCTCGTCGTCGATGATCATCGCATCTTCGCCGAGTCGCTTGCCGCCGCGCTCGCGGCGGAGCCCGACGTCGACGTCTCGGCCGCGGGGAGCGGCCCGGCCGCTCAGCGCTGCCTGGACCGCGCGGCGGCCGACAACCGGCGCTACGACGTCCTGCTGGTGGACGCCGATCTGGGGGACGGTCCGCGACCGCCGGTGACGCTCGCGGCGGTGCCGCGCATCCCGGTCGAGCAGGAACCGGTCCTGGACGGCCTGGCGCTGGTGGAACGGGTCAGGGCCGAGTATCCGGGGACCCGTACCGTCGTGCTGGCCGAGCGGGACGACGCCCGCAGGGCGGCCCGCGCGCTCCAGGCCGGGGCGTCGGGGTGGGTCGCCAAGGACTGCTCGCTGTCACGGCTGCTCGCGGTCGTACGCGGCGTGCTGCGCGACGAGACGCATCTGCCGCCCGCGCTGCTGACCGGGGTGCTGCGCGAGCTGACGGCCGCCCGCAGGCACCGCACCGAGAGCGAACGGCTGGTGGAGTCGCTGACGCCGCGCGAGCAGGAGGTGCTGCGCTGCATGGTCGCGGGCCTGGGCCGCAAAGCCGTCGCCGAGCGGCTGTTCCTGTCGCCGCACACCGTCCGCACCCATATGCAGAATGTGCTGGGCAAGCTCGGCGTGCACTCGACGCTGGCGGCGGTCGCGCTGGCCCGCAGGGCGGGCGTGGGGCCGGTGGAGCTGGTGCCGTCAGCCGGGGACGTTGTCGAAAGGCGCGGTCAACTGTCGTAGCAGCCCGGCCAGTTCACCGCGCTGCCGGGCGGACAGCTCGCCCAGGATCGCGCGTTCCTGCGCGAGCAGTCCGGCCAGCGACTGGTCCGCGCGCTCCTGGCCCTCCACGGTGAGCCGGACGAGCACGCCGCGCCGGTCGCTGGGGTCGGGCAGCCGCTCGACGAGCCCGCGCTGGGCGAGCCGGTCGATCCGGTTGGTCATCGTGCCGGAGGTGACCAGCGTCTGGGTCAGGAGCTGGCCCGGCGAGAGCTGGTACGGCGGTCCGGCGCGGCGCAGCGAGGTGAGCACGTCGAACTCCCACGGTTCGAGACTGTGCTCGGCGAAGGCCAGCCGCCGCGCGCGGTCGAGGTGCCGGGCGAGTCTGCTGACCCGGCTGAGCACCTCCAGCGGCTCCACGTCGAGGTCGGGGCGCTCTCGGCGCCATGCAGCGACCAGCCGGTCGACCTCGTCCTCCATGCGCTCAGTGTAGTAGGTCTGTCGATATGAAGTCTCTTGATATGAAGCCTCTTGACTTCAAGAGATATGTCGGAGGAGCCTGGACACCGACCAGAGGGCAGAACCTCGCCCTCCGTTTCGGTAGCGGCTGTGCGCAGCCGGCTATGAAAAGCCAGGGAGTACGACGATGCACGCAGCGCCAACGTGGGACCCGCAACAGTATCTCCGGCACTCCACCCACCGCACCCGCCCTTTCCTCGACCTTCTCACCCGTATCCAGGATCTGCCGGGCGGCGAGGCGCCCCGGATCGCCGACATCGGGTGCGGTCCGGGCAATGTCACCGCGCTGCTCGCCGACCGCTGGCCCGGAGCCCGGATCACCGGCTTCGACAGCTCCCGCGAGATGCTGGACGCGGCGGCGCGGTACGCGGGACCCACGGCGGGCGGCGGTGAGCTGGACTTCCGGCAGGCCGACGCGGCGCACTGGGTGCCCGAGGAGTCCTTCGACCTGATCGTCTCCAACGCCGCGCTCCAGTGGGTGCCCGGCCACGCCGACCGCTTCCCCGGCTGGCTCGACCACATCACGCCCGGCGGCACCCTGGCCTTCCAGGTGCCGGGCAACTTCACCGCGCCCAGCCACGCGCTGCTGGGCGAGCTGTGCGACACCCCGCGGTGGCGCGACCGGCTCGACGGACACGGCCGCCGCTACGTCCACATCCTCAGCCCGGCCGACTATCTGGAGCGGCTGACCGAACTGGGCTGCGCGGCCGACGTGTGGGAGTCGACGTATGTGCAGTTGCTCCAGGGCGAGGACCCGGTGCTGGAGTGGACCAAGGGCACCGCGCTGCGGCCGGTGCTGACCGCGCTGGACGGCGACCGGGGGGCGGTGACGGAATTCGTCGGCCAGTACCGCGACCTGCTGCGCAAGGCGTACCCGCCGGGCCCGCACGGGACGGTCTTCCCCTTCCGGCGGATCTTCACCGTCGCGCGCAAACAGGGGCAGGAGGCGGCGGCGTGACGCGGGGAGCGGCAGGGGGGACGGCGGGGGGCGCCGACGGCTTCGGGATCGCGGGGGTCGACCACGTCCAGCTCGCCGCGCCGCCGGGCAGCGAGGAGGCGCTGCGCGCGTACTACGTCGGGGTGCTGGGGATGGCCGAGCTGACCAAGCCCCCGGTGCTCGCGGCGCGCGGCGGCTGCTGGTTCGCGGCGGGGGACGCGGTGCTGCACTTAGGGATCGAGGAGGACTTCAGGCCCGCCCGCAAGGCCCACCCGGGCATCCGCGTCACCGGGATCCACGCCTTCGGCAAGGAGCTCCAGGCGCGCGGCGCCAAGGTCGTCTGGGACGACGACCTGCCGGGCCACTCCCGCTTCTACTCCGAGGACCCGGTCGGCAACCGGCTGGAGTTCCTGGAGCCGACGGCGATGAGAGCCTGACGGTCGCGCGCGGGGGCGTCGGGCGAGCGTGCCCGACGCCCCCACGCGTCCTACAGCAGCAAGAAGGCCGCACCGATAAGCGCCGCCCCCAGCGCCGCCAGCGTCCACGCCGTGCGCCGCATCCGCAACGCCCCGCCGGCCACGACCGCGGCCAGCAGCAGGGCTCCGGCCAGCGGCACCCAGGAGAAGAACAGGCCGCCCCAGTCGGACCGTACGACCGTGTTCGTCCCGGGCTTCACCACGACCGGCACACGGTCGCCGACATGGTGTGTGACCGGCAGGCTGATGACCACCTTCGGGCGGGCGACGGCCGACCCCTTCGGCGCGAAGGGTCCGGTGCAGGTGGAGTCGCCGCAGTTCGTCAGCGTCATCGTGCCGTGCTCGTGCCCCTTGGTGAGCACCACGTATTGCGCGGTCTTCCACGAGTCCCAGGCGCCGGACGCCAGGAGCAGCAGCACCAGCGCCCACCCGCCCACCACCCGGGCCAGCAGGACCAGCCCCCAGGTGCCCTCGGCCATCCGGCGGGAACGGCTGCGTTTCACCATGCGGGCGATCTTTGGCCATCGCATGCCGTCCGGTCAACCTCGGTACGCGCCCGCCCTCGACAAGGGTGAGCGCCGTGTCCGGCGGTTGACCGGTCGCGCGTCCGGTCAGGTGTTGTACGTGCTCTGCGCGCGCTCCAGGCCCTCGGTGATCAGCGCCTCGACCGCGTCCGCCGCCCGGTCCACGAACCAGTCCAGCTCCTTGCGCTCGGTGGACGAGAAGTCCTTGAGCACAAAGGCCGCCACGTCCATCCGGCCCGGCGGACGGCCGATCCCCGCGCGCACCCGCAGATAGTCGGGGCCCATCGACTTGGTCATCGACTTGAGGCCGTTGTGGCCGTTGTCGCCGCCGCCCAGCTTGAGCCGCAGCGTGCCGAAGTCGATGTCCAGCTCGTCGTGGACGGCGATGATCCGCTCGGTCGGCACCTTGTAGAAGTCGCGCAGCGCGGTCACCGGGCCGCCGGACAGATTCATGTACGACTGGGGCTTCGCCAGCACCACCCGCTGGTTCGCGGGACCGGGCGGGCCGATCCGGCCCTCCACGACCACGGCCTGCGCCTTCTGCGCGCGCTTGAACTTGCCGCCGACCCGCTGGGCGAGCAGATCGGCCACCATGAAGCCGATGTTGTGCCGGTTCCCCGCGTACTCGGGGCCCGGATTGCCGAGGCCCGCGACCAGCCAGGGCCCTGAGGTGTCACTCATCCACGTCTCCGACTCCGTGTCGCCGACTTCGTACCGGGAAAACGGCCGCCGCCGCACTCGGTGAGGGTGCGGCGGCGGCCGGGGTCACACGCGAGCACGTCAGCACGCGAGCGCGCGGGCACGTGAGCGTACGCACATGAGCACGTCAACACACGAGCGCGCGAGGACCGGGGGAGCGCGGGGGACTACGCCTCGGCGGCGGCGTCCTCGGTGCCCTCGGCGGCCTCGTCGCCCGCCTCGTCGGCGGCCTCGGCCTGGGCCGAGACGACCTGGATGACGACCGCGTCCTCGTCGATCGCCAGGGTGGAGCCCTTGGGCAGGGTGATGTCCTTGGCGAGGATGGAGGCGCCGGCCTCCAGGCCCTCGATGGAGACGGTGACCGCGGTCGGGATGTGGGTCGCCTCGGCCTCGACGGGCAGCGTGTTGAGCACGTGCTCCAGCAGGTTGCCGCCGACGGCCAGCTCGCCCTCGGTCTGCACCGGGATCTCGACGGTGACCTTCTCGCCGCTCTTCACGGACAGCAGGTCGACGTGCTCGATGGTGCCGCGCAGCGGGTCGCGCTGGACCGCCTTGGGGATGACCAGCGCGGTCTTGCCGTCGAGCTGGAGGGAGATCAGCACGTTCGCGGTGCGGAGCGCGAGCAGCAGCTCGTGGCCGGGGACGGTGACGTGCTGCGGGTCGGCGCCGTGACCGTAGATGACGGCGGGGACCTGGTGGGCGCGGCGCACGCGGCGGGCGGCGCCCTTGCCGAACTCGGTGCGCGGCTCTGCGGCGATCTTGACCTCGGCCATGATGCTCAACTCCTCGATACGGAAAACTCGGTACGCGAAAGGGGGGTCATACGGTCGCCCGACCCACGACGGGCCGTTCCACGACTCACCCCCGCTTGCGCGGAGACCGTTACGAGGAGCGCGCCGATAACGGAGGTCCGCCGGAAAAACCGGGGCCTCCCTCGCCGAGCAACGCGGACAGCGTAACCGGCGGGGAGGCCCCGGGAGAAATCGATCTAGCTCAGTGCTCGGAGTCCTCGAACAGGCTGGTGACCGAGCCGTCCTCGAACACCTCGCGCACCGCGTTGGCGATGGTCGGCGCCATGGACAGCACGGTGATCTTGTCGAGGTTCAGCTCGCGCGGGGTCGGCAGGGTGTCGGTGAGGATGAACTCGCTCACCCGGGAGTTCTTCAGCCGGTCCGCGGCGGGCCCGGAGAGCACACCGTGGGTGGCGGTCACGATGACGTCCTCGGCGCCGTTGGCGAACAGCGCGTCGGCGGCGGCGCAGATCGTACCGCCGGTGTCGATCATGTCGTCGACCAGGACGCAGACCCGGCCCTTGACGTCACCGACGACCTCGTGGACCTTCACCTGGTTGGCGACGTCGGGGTCGCGGCGCTTGTGGACGATGGCCAGCGGCGCGCCGAGCCGGTCGCACCAGCGGTCGGCGACCCGTACCCGGCCGGCGTCCGGGGAGACCACCGTGAGCTTGGCGCGGTCGACCTTGGCGCCCACGTAGTCCGCGAGCACCGGCAGGGCGAAGAGATGATCGACCGGGCCGTCGAAGAAGCCCTGGATCTGGTCGGTGTGCAGGTCGACCGTGAGGATGCGGTCGGCGCCCGCGGTCTTGAACAGGTCCGCCATCAGCCGGGCCGAGATCGGCTCACGGCCGCGGTGCTTCTTGTCCTGCCGGGCGTAGCCGTAGAAGGGCACGATCACGGTGATGCTCCGGGCGGAGGCCCGCTTGAGAGCATCGAGCATGATGAGCTGCTCCATGATCCACTTGTTGATGGGAGCGGTGTGGCTCTGGATGAGGAAGCAGTCCGCGCCGCGGGCCGACTCCTGGAACCGCACATAGATCTCGCCGTTGGCGAAGTCGAAAGCCTTGGTCGGCACCAGGCCGACTCCGAGACTGTGTGCCACCGCCTCCGCCAGATCGGGGTGGGCGCGGCCGGAGAAGAGCATCAGCTTCTTCTCACCGGTCGTCTTGATCCCGGTCACTGCACCGTCTCCTTGGAGTTTTCGACTGGTGTTCGGCACAGCGTCGCCTTCGGTTAGGCGTGCTGGCGGAATTGTGTGCAAGCCACACGGTACGCCCCAACCGGCGCATCTGTGCACCTCAAGAGGCCCGGATGAGACGTCCCTCACTCGCCCTGCGGCGTGTCTCCTCGTTGTGCGCGTTCGGCGGCCTCGGCGGCGGCGCTGCCGGGACGCTTGCGCGCCACCCAGCCCTCGATGTTGCGCTGCTGACCGCGGGCGACGGCCAGCGACCCCGCGGGAACGTCCTTGGTGATCACCGATCCGGCGGCGGTGTACGCGCCGTCCCCGACGGTGATCGGCGCCACGAACATGTTGTCGGAGCCGGTCTTGCAGTAGCTGCCGATGGTGGTGTGGTGCTTGGCCTCGCCGTCGTAGTTCACGAAGACGCTGGCGGCGCCGATGTTGGTGTACTCGCCGATCGTGGCGTCCCCCACATAGCTGAGGTGCGGCACCTTGGTGCCCTCGCCGATCGAGGCGTTCTTCATCTCCACGTACGTGCCCGCCTTGGCCTTCGGGCCGAGCTTGGCGCCGGGGCGCAGATACGCGTACGGGCCGACGGTCGCCTGCTCGCCGATCTCGGCCTGGTCGGCGACGGTGTTGGACACCCGCGCGCCGGGGCCGACCGCGGTGTCGGTGAGCGTGCAGTTGGGGCCGACCTCGGCGCCCGCGCCGACGCTGGTGGCGCCCAGGAGCTGGGTGTTGGGGTGCACCAGGCAGTCCTGCTCGAAGCGGACGTCGACGTCGACCCAGGTGGAGGCGGGGTCGACGACCGTGGCGCCGTCCAGCATGGCGCGGTGGAGCAGCCGGTCGTTGAGCACCCGGCGGGCCTCGGCGAGCTGCACCCGGTTGTTCACCCCGGCGATCTCGCGGTGGTCGGGGGCGACGTACGCGCCGACGCGGTGGCCGGCCTCGCGCAGGATGCCGAGGGTGTCGGTCAGATACTCCTCGCCCTGCGAGTTGTCCGTGGTGATCTTGCCGAGCGCGTCGGCGAGCAGGGCCGCGTCGAAGGCGTAGACCCCGGAGTTGATCTCGGCGATCGCCAGTTGGGCCGGTCCGGCGTCCTTCTGCTCGACGATCGCGGTGACCCGGTCGTCGGAGGAGCGGATGATCCGGCCGTAGCCGGTGGGGTCGGGCACCTTCGCGGTGAGGACCGTCACGGCGTTGCCGTCGCCCTCGTGCGCGCCGACCAGGGTGTGCAGGGTCTCGGCGGTGAGCAGCGGGGTGTCGCCGTAGGTGACCACCACGGTGCCGTCCAGGACGACGCCCTGCGCGGACAGCGCGTCCAGGCCGATCCTGACCGCGTGCCCGGTCCCGTTCTGCTCGTGCTGCACGGCGGTGAGCGCCTGCGGGTCGATGCCGTTGAGGTGCTCGGTGACCCGCTCGCGGGCGTGGCCCACGACCACCACGAGGTGCTGCGGCGCCAGTTCGCGGGAGGCGGCGACCACATGGCCGACGAGGGAACGGCCGCAGATGGGGTGGAGGACCTTCGGGGTGGCCGACTTCATGCGGGTGCCCTCACCCGCGGCGAGGACGACGACGGCAGCCGGACGGTTCGGGCTCACGTGAGGAGACTCCTCGGCTTCGGGTGCTGGACATCCGCAGGATACCGACGGGTTCCCGGATGGACGCCGGGCGGCCCCGGCCGGACCGGCCGGGGCCCCGGTGAGGTGCTCCGCCGCCAGGACTCGAACCCGGACATAAGGCACCAAAAGCCCCAGTGCTGCCAATTACACCACGGCGGATCAAGCCGCGCTTTCGACCCGTTGGCGAGCCGGGCGGGCTGGACTTCACCATCATGCCGTACGAGCCGGGGTGGACGCGACGTAGATCCGGGGTAGAGATCGCACGACGGGCCGCATGAAGTGGTTCTGTCGCTCGTCGTCGGCCGCTGCAATACTTACGGCGGCGTAAGTTACGGGCTTGACCGGCTGAAACCAGCCCCCTCAGATCCCCAAGGGACAGACATGACCACGCACACGGACGTGAGGCCCGAGTCCCGGGAACCCGGGCCCTCGGGACAGGAAGACGCGCTGAACAGCGCCACCCGCGGTGGTGAGAGCAAGCGGTCGATCGAGCAGATCGCGCTGCTGCTGTTCATCAGCATCCCCTTCGTGGCGCTGGTGGCGGCCATCCCGCTCGCCTGGGGCCGCGGCATGAGCTGGCTGGATCTCGGCCTCATGATCGGCATGTACTTCCTCGGCTGCCACGGCATCACCATCGGCTTCCACCGGCACTTCACCCACGGTTCGTTCAAGGCCAACCGCCCCCTGAAGATCGCGCTCGCCATCGCCGGATCGATGGCCGTCGAGGGCCCGATCGTGCGCTGGGTGGCCGACCACCGCAGGCACCACAAGTTCAGCGACGCCGAGGGCGACCCGCACAGCCCGTGGCGGTACGGCGAGACGCTGCCCGCGCTGATGAAGGGCCTGTGGTGGGCCCACATGGGGTGGCTGTTCGACGAGGAGCAGACCTCGCAGGCGAAGTACGCGCCCGACCTGATCAAGGACTCCGCGATCCGCCGCATCTCGCGCGACTTCTGGCTGTGGACCGTGATCTCGTTGGCCATCCCGCCGGTGGTCGGCGGCCTCGTCACCATGTCGTGGTACGGCGCGTTCACCGCGTTCTTCTGGGGATCGCTCGTTCGGGTGGCGTTGCTGCACCACGTCACCTGGTCGATCAACTCGATCTGCCACGCGGTCGGCAAGCGCCCCTTCAAGTCCCGTGACCGCTCCGGCAACGTGTGGTGGCTGGCGGTGCTGTCCTGCGGCGAGTCCTGGCACAATCTGCACCACGCCGACCCCACCTCCGCCCGGCACGGTGTGCTGCGCGGCCAGGTCGACTCCAGCGCCCGGATCATCCGCTGGTGCGAACAGCTCGGCTGGGCCACCGACGTCCGCTGGCCGAGCGCGGACCGTATCGCGGCCCGCCGTAAGGAAAACATCAGTGAAGCGGCATGATTGACGCGTGAGCGACGGCAGCGGATCGAACGGCGACGGCGGAAGCGGCAGGGCCTCGGGTACGGATTCGGGTGCTAAGTCGGGCTCACGTCCGGCCACGGCCTCAGGCGTGGCGGGACCCACCGCCCGGCGCGCCCGCCGGGTCCGTATGACCGGCAAGGAACGGCGCGAGCAGCTTCTCGACATCGGCCGCACGCTCTTCGCCGAACGCGGCTTCGAGGGCACCTCGGTCGAGGAGATCGCCCACAAGGCGGGCGTCTCCAAGCCGGTGGTGTACGAGCACTTCGGCGGCAAGGAAGGGCTCTACGCCGTCGTCGTCGACCGTGAGATGCGCCGGTTGCTCGACATGGTGACCGGCGCCCTCACCGGCGGCCACCCCAGGGAGCTGCTGGAACAGGCCGCCTTCGCGCTGCTGGACTACATCGAGCAGTACACCGACGGTTTCCGCATCCTGGTGCGCGATTCACCCGTCGCCCAGTCCACCGGCACCTTCGCCTCGCTGATCAGCGACATCGCCACCCAGGTCGAGGACATCCTCGGCCACGAGTTCAAGCGCCGCGGCTTCGACCCCAAGCTCGCCCCGATGTACGCGCAGGCGCTGGTCGGCATGGTGGCACTCACCGGCCAGTGGTGGCTGGACGCGCAGAAGCCGAAGAAGGCCGAGGTCGTCGCCCACCTGGTGAACCTCTCCTGGAACGGCCTGGCGGGCATAGAGCCCAAGCCGCGGCTGATCGGCCACCGCAAGAACTGAGGCGGCCGACGACGTACAGGCGCATAGGCGCACAGACGTACAGGCATACAGACGTACAGGCGTACAGAAGAAGGCGCCCGGCGGACCGATCATCGGTCCGCCGGGCGCCTTTCTCCTATCGCTCAGCCGGTGTTGCGCAGCCCCGCCGCCACACCGTTCACCGTCAGCAGCAGCGCGCGCGACAGCAGCGGGTCGGGGCTCTCGCCCCGCTCCGCCGCCGCCCGCTGCCGGGCCAGCAGCGTCACCTGGAGATACGAGATCGGGTCCAGGTACTGGTCACGGATGTGGAAGGTCTGCGCCAGCAGCGGGCTGCCCGCCAGCAGCTCGGACTCCCCGGTGATCCGCAGCACCTCGCTGACCGTCAGCGCGTGCTCCGCCTCGATCGTGGCGAAGACGTGCTTGAGCTCGTCGGGCACCAGGGTGTCCACGTAGTGCCGGGCGATCCGCAGATCGGTCTTGGCCAGGGTCATCTCGACGTTGGACAGGAAGTTGCGGAAGAAGTGCCACTGTCCGAACGCCTCGTCTATCACCGGGCCGAGCCCCGCCTCGCGGGCGGCCTTCAGACCGGCGCCGACCCCGAACCAGCCGGGGACGATCTGCCGGGACTGCGTCCAGCCGAACACCCACGGGATGGCCCGCAGACCGTCCAGGCCCGCACCGGAGTCCGGGCGGCGCGAGGGACGCGACCCCAGGTGCAGCTCGCCGAGCTGGTCGACGGGCGTGGAGGCGAAGAAGTACGGCGGCAGGTCCGGGTCCTCGACCAGCTTGCGGTACGCGTCGTGGGCCGCCTCGGAGACGATGTCCATCGCCGCGTCCCAGCGCGACAGCGCCTCGTCGGACTGCCGGGGCGCGGTGTGCAGCGCGGACGCCTGGAGCGTGGCGGCGACCGTCAGTTCCAGGTTCTCCCGGGCCAGCGACGGGATCAGGTACTTGTCCGAGATCACCTCGCCCTGCTCGGTCACCTTGATCTCGCCCTCCAGGGTGCCCCAGGGCTGGGCGAGGATCGCGGTGTGCGAGGGGCCGCCGCCGCGGCCGACGGTGCCGCCGCGGCCGTGGAACAGCCGCAGCCGCACCCCGTGCCGGTGCGCGACGTCACGCAGCCGCCGCTGCGCCCGGTGGATCTCCCACTGCGAGGTGGTGATGCCGCCGAACTTCGACGAGTCGCTGTAGCCGAGCATGACCTCCTGCACGTCACCGCGGAGCGACACCAGCCGCCGGTAGGACGGGTCGGACAGCATCTCGTCCAGGAGCTGGTCGGCGATCTTCAGCTCGTCGGTGGTCTCCAGCAGCGGCACGATGCCGATCTTGGCGATCCCGGCGTGCAGGTCGATCAGCCCGGCCTCGCGCGCCAGCACCGCCGCCGCGAAGACGTCGTCCGAGCCCAGGCACATCGAGATGATGTACGACTCCACGACCTCCGGACCGAACCGCTCGAACGCCTCCCGGATGGTGTGGAACACCCCGAGCGTCTTGGCGCCCGCCTCGTCCAGCGGGGCGGGCGTCGGCGCCAGCGGGCGGCGCGAGCGCAGCTCCTTGGCCAGCAGCTTGCGCCGGTAGTCGCGCGGCATGTCCGCGTACCGCCAGGACTCCTCGCCGAGCCGGTCGAAGAGCTGCCCCAGCGCGTGGTGGTGCGCCTCGGCGTGCTCGCGCACGTCCATGGTCGCGAGCTGGAGACCGAAGGCGGACAGGGTCCGGATCGTACGGTCCAGGCGGCCGTCGGCGATCAGGCCGCCGCGGTGGACGCGCAGCGAGTCCTGGATGAGCTGGAGGTCGTGCAGCAGACCGCCGGTGCCCAGGTAGTCGCGGCCGGGGACGTGCGGGGTGCCGCCGGCCAGCCGCTCGCGGGTGTTGACGAGCTTCTGCCGGATGCAGGTCGCCTTCAGCCGGTACGGCTCCTCGGCGTTCAGCCGCTTGTAGCGCGGGCTGATCTCGGGCAGCGCCACCAGGTCCGTGGCGAGCGAGTCCAGCAGGTCGGTGCTCGCGCCGCAGTTGCGGATCGAGTTGGACAGCGCGCCGCGCAGCACGTCCACCAGGTCGAGCGCGTCGGTGATGCCGTGCTCGTGCTGGAGGATCAGCACGTCCCAGGTGACCTGCGGGGTCACATTGGGGTTGCCGTCGCGGTCGCCGCCGATCCAGGTGCCGAAGGTCAGCGGGCGGGTCCCCGCGGGCAGCGGCAGGCCGACCCGCTCCAGCTCGGCCGCCAGGTCCTCCAGGACGTCGCCGACCGCGCCCGCGTGCAGTTCGTCCAGGTAGTAGATGGCGTTGCGCGCCTCGTCGGCGGGCTCAGGGCGCACCACCCGCAGCTCGTCGGTCTGCCACAGCAGGTCGATGTTCTCCGCGAGCCGCAGGTCCGCGCGGCGCCGGTCGCCCGTGCCCTGCCCGGTGGTGTCGTCCAGCAGCTCCGCGATCCTGCGCAGCTTGTTCAGCACACTGCGCCGCGCGGCCTCGGTGGGGTGCGCGGTGAACACCGGCCGCACGTTCAGATTCCGTACGGTCTCGCGTACGTGCTCGGGGTCGCCGTCCTTCAGCAGGTCGGCGGTCTGGGCGAGCAGGCCGCCCTCCTGCGCGCGGCGCTCGCGCAGGTCCCGGCCGCGGTGCACCTGCTCGGTGACGTTGGCCAGATGGAAGTAGGTGGAGAAGGCGCGTACCAGCTTGGCGGCGGTCTCCAGGTCGGTGTCGCCGAGAAGCGTGGCGGCTGCCTCGCCGTCGGTGCGGGTCAGGGCACGTACCCGCTCGACGAGATCGAGGAGTTCCTGGCCTTCCTGTCTTACCAGCGTGCCGCCGAGCAGTTCTCCCAGGCGGCGGATGTCGGCTCGCAGGGCGGTACTGCTCTCCGGGGCGGTGTCGGCGCTGCTCACAGGTGCGGCTCCTTGTGCAGTGGAAGTGGACGACGGCATACAAGGCGTAGGGAAAGACGTGGCTGCGGACCGCGCTGTCCGACCGCTCCAGGATAGGTGGCCGCCTCCGCGGCGAGACGGCCCGCCCATCTGGCGGACACGGCACCCGGTCGCGCTTACCCCTGGAGACCCTTACCGGTCCCGCCGGCCGATACCGCGCCGATACGGGGCTGACACGGCCGCCACGCCGCCTCGGGCACCGCCTAGTCTGGACGCCATGAGTACGACGGGGGCGCACGTACCGGACGACGGGGCTGGAGGACGGCCCGGGTCCGGCTGGTGGTGGTGGACGCGGCGGCGCGGCTTCCTCCTGGACCTGGCGCTGGCCGTGGCCTCGGCCGTGGAGTGCGCCTTCGAGGGCGTGACCTTCGCCCACAAGACCGGGGTGACACCCGCGGTGGCGGCGCTGATCGGGCTGCTCGCGGGCGGCACCCTGCTGCTGCGCCGCCGCTGGCCGATCGCCGTGGTCCTGGTGGGCATCGCCCTGAGCCCGGCCGAGCTGGGCTTCCTGCTGTCGGTGGTCGGCCTCTACTCCCTGACCGTCTCCGAGGTGCCGCGCCGGATCACCGCCGCGCTCGCCGCCATGAACGGCCTCGGCACCTTCCTGGTCTCCTTCATCCGCCTCCACGACAGCCTGCGCAACGCGGACGACAACCGCTCGATGTCCCTGCCGATCGTCCTGAGCACCTCACTCCTGCTCGCCCTCGGCCTCACCGCCCCGCCGGTCCTGCTCGGTCTGTACGTACGGGCCAGGCGCCGGCTGGTGGAGAGCCTGCGGGAGCGGGCCGACGGCCTGGAACGCGAGCTGGAACTCCTCGCGGAGAAGGCGGCCGAGCGCGCCGAGCGGGCCCGCGCCGAGGAGCGGACCCGGATCGCCCGCGACATGCACGACGTGGTGGCCCACCGGGTGAGCCTGATGGTCGTCCACGCGGCGGCCCTCAAGGCCGTCGCCCTCAAGGACCCGGCCAAGGCGTCCAGCACCGCGGAGCTGCTCGGCGACATGGGGCGCGAGGCGCTGACCGAACTGCGCCAGATGCTCGGGGTGCTGCGTACGGCGGCGCCCGAGCGGGCGCCCGCGCCCGCGCCGCGGCTTCCCGCGCCGCGGGTTCTTGAGCCCGAGCCGGATACGGATACGGATACGGAGCCGGAGCCGGAGCCCGAGGGGCCCTGCATCGACCAGCTCGGCGAACTCGTCGAGCAGTCCCAGGCCGCCGGGATGACCGTCGAGTTCACCGTCGAGGGCGAGGAGCGGCCCTGCGGCGCCCGCGTCGAACAGACCGTCTACCGCGTGGTGCAGGAAGCGCTCACCAACGTCCACAAGCACGCCGGGGGCGCCAGGGCCCATGTCCGGCTCGCCTACCGCGAGCTCGAGATCGCCGTCCTCGTTCTCAACGGGCCCTCCGACGGCACCCCGGCCACGCCGCTTCCCAGCGGGGGGCACGGGCTGGTCGGCATGAAGGAACGTGTCACCACCCACGGCGGGGGCTTCGCCGCGGGCCCCACCCCCGACGGCGGTTTCCGCGTCTCCGCCTTGTTGCCCCTGGCAGCCCGCCCGATCTGACGCCCGCCTGGCGCCGGACGGTAAGCCGCTCTTCGGGGGCGGGGCCCTGCGCGGTTCTTCTCCCAAGGCGGCTGGCCGATCCTTGAGGGGCGCGGGGAACTGCGCGCTCAGCCACCGACGGTGGCGCGGCCATTGGCCACCGGCCCCAGCGGGGCAGACGCGGTTGTTCCCGGGCTGACAGCCCGGTGGGGGCTGGCCGCGCAGTTCCCCGCGCCCCTAAAAACACGGCCCTGCGCAATGGCAGCGCGCCCTGGAGGTCAGGCCGGGTCGGACGGGTCGGCTTGTTCGGGGAGGCCGGGGGCGCCCGGTGCTTCGGGGTGGTCCGGCCCGGAGGGCGGGAGGTGGCGGCCGGTCAGGGAGGCGAGGGTGGCCCGTACGTGCGCGAGATGCGCGCGAATCTCGTCGCGGTGCTGCTCGTGCTCGCGCAGCGAGCGCTCGCTCTCGCGGCGGGTGCGCTCCTCGTGCATGCGCGCCTGGGCGAGCAGTTCGGACGCCCGCTCCTCGGCCTCCTGCTGCTGCACCCGCAGGGCCTCCTCGGCGTCGGCACGCTCCTGGTGCGCCTCGTGGAGGCGCCGTTCGGCGTCGCCGAGGAGATCGGCGAGCCTGCTGTCGACCCCGGCCTCGCGCTCGGCGAGCTCGTGTTCGAGGGTGTCGAGCCGTTCGCGGCGCTCCTTGTCGACCTCGGCCAGGGTCCGGCCGACGTCCTGCCGCATGGCGTCCAGGGCGCGGCCCGCCTCGCCGCGTACGGCCTCGGCTTCCGCGCGGGCCTGGCCGAGGATCTCGGAGGCGCGTCCGCACGCCTCGTCCAGGAGCCGTTCCGCCTGCTCCTCGGCGGCGGCGAGCCGGGCGGAGGCGGCGGCGCGGGCCTCGTCCTGGAGGGTGCGGCGGGCGGTCTCCGCGGTGTCGCGCGCGTGCTGCGCCTCGGCCTCGGCGCGGTCGCGTACGGCGGCGGCCTCCTCCTCGACCAGCCGCAGCAACTCCTGGGCGCCGTCGCCGAGCGCGTCGAACGAGGTGGCGCCGAGCGCTTCGACCTGGTGCCGCAACGAGGCGCACTCGGCGTCCATCTCGTTGGCGAGCACCGTCAGCCGGGCGGCCCGCTCCCAGGCGGCGTCCCGGTCCTCCGACAACTCGTCGAGGAAACGGTCGACCTGTTCCGGCCGATAGCCGCGTCCGCGCGCGGTGTCGATGTTGCGGGCTGACGATGCGGTGTTGCTGCTCATGCCCTGCCCCTCGCCGTCGGCCGTTCCGTCCTGCCTATTTTTGGCTTATGTCCGAATTGTACGGGCTGCGACACTCCGACCTGTCTCCTACCCATCCACTCCCTTCCCGATGGCCCCGAACGCAGACGGGCCGGGTGAAGAAGGGAAGTGCCCTTCGTCACCCGGCTCTTCGCCGCGTGCGGGGTGGGGGTCAGCGCGCGAGGGAGACGGCGAACGGCGTGAAGCCGTTCCGGCGCAGGACGTGGGGCACGACCAGGATCATGGCCTCGGCGGCGCGGGCGGTGCGAATGCCGCCGAGGTCCTCGATCCATGCGGGCCGCCAGCCCAGGTCGGCGAGCAGACCGGTGACGGTCTTCTTCGCGTCCTCGTCGTCCCCCGACACATAGGCGGTCGGCGGGGTGGCCAGGATCTCGGGAGCGGTCATGACCATGAACAGCATGGTGTTGAGGGTCTTGACCA
This sequence comes from Streptomyces sp. NPDC025721, assembly GCF_055558595.1. Lineage (NCBI taxonomy): Bacteria > Bacillati > Actinomycetota > Actinomycetes > Kitasatosporales > Streptomycetaceae > Streptomyces > Streptomyces sp. NPDC025721. The sequence goes on from NZ_JBVHMF010000001.1 coordinate 780,236, forward strand.
CACGGGTGTCGGGGAGTGCGGCCTGGAGGTGCTCGGCGAGGCTGCTGCCGGGGTAGCACAGGTCGCCGGGCAGCCCGTCCTCGGCATCGCGGGTGGCGTTGGAGACATCGACGAGGATCTTCCCGGAGAGTTCGGCGCGCAGGCCGGTGAGGCGTTCCAGCGAACTGTCGCCGGGCGTCGCGTTGATCACGATGTCCGCGCCGCGGGCGGCGGTGGGCTGGTCGGCGAAGGCGACCGTCGGGGCGGCCCCGGCGGCGCGGGCGGCGGTCTCCACCGGGGTCCGGCCGCCGAGGGTGACCTGGTGTCCCGCGGCGGAGAGCTTGTTGGCGAGGTGGGTCCCGACGCGGCCCGCGCCCAGGATGCCGATGGTGGTCATGAAGTGATGCTCCTTGCGGTGTCGAGCGGGTAAGGGCGGGCGTCCGGTCAGACGATCGGCGACAGGACCTCGCGGGCGGCGGCGTGGACGCCGGGGGCCGCGGCCAGGAAGTCGCGACTGCGGGTGCTCCAGGGCTCGCCCGCCAGGTCGGTGACGGTGCCTCCGGCCTCGGAGACCAGCAGGGCGCCGGCGACCAGTCCCGAGCGGACGTCGGAGAACTGCCAGAAGGCGTCCATCCGTCCGGCGGCTACGTGGATGAGCTGCATCGTGGCGGGCACGGACACGCGTACGACCAGGCCGTTGACGAGCATGGCGGTGACGGAGTCGCCGATCCGCCGGAAGGTGCGCTCGTCCTCGCCGGGCCTGGCCTGACCGGTGCCGATGAGCGAGGCGGCCAGACCGGTCTTGGCGGACACCGACAGGGGCCGGTCGTTGAGGCGGGCGCCGCCGCCGGCCACCGCGGTGTACGTGTCACCGGTCAGCGGCAGGTGGACGACGGTGAGCACCGGCTGGTTGTCGCGGACCAGGGTGGCGGTGACGGCCCAGTCGTCCATGCCGTGCACGTGGTTGATGTTGCCCTCGGCGGGGTCGACCACCCACCACTCCCCGGGCGGGAGCGCGCCGCCCGCCAACTCGTCCTCGGCCCACCGCGATCCCGGCCGGGCCCGCAGCAGCGGTTCGCGCAGCACGCTCAGCACCGCGTCGTCGTTGGCGTGGATCTCCGCGACGACCTCGTCCAGGCTCACGCCGCGGGCGTGCGTGGTGTGGCGGTCGCGCAACGTGCGACCGGCGGTCCGCACCGCGGCCGTCACGTCGGACAGGAGGGTCGTGCCGGCGGAGAAAGGCATGGCTGTGCTCATGGGGGGCTCCCTGGTGTCGATGGCCGCGGGGCGGTTCTTCTCGCGCCCGCACTTCGACGGTAGGTCGCCCGTGGATTAACAACAAGTGCATGCTTTTCACTTGTAGATTTACTGTCATGCAACTGGATCTGAACCTGCTCACGGCCCTGGACGCGCTGCTGGAGGAGGGGAGCGTCACCGGCGCCGCGGCCCGCCTCCATGTGACCGCGCCTGCGATGAGCCGGTCCCTGGGCCGTATCCGCAAGGTCACCGGTGACCAGATCCTGGTCCGCGCCGGGCGCGGCATGCTCCCCACCCCTCGCGCGCTGGCCATGCGCGCCGAAGTCCACGCCCTCGTGCAGCAGGCCCACCGCCTGCTGTCCGCGCGGCAGAGCCTCGACCTGGCGGCTCTGGACCGGGTCTTCACCGTGCGCTGGCACGACGCGCTGACCGCGGCCTGCGGCACCGCCCTGACCACGGCCGTCCGCGAGCAGGCGCCCGGCGCCCGGCTGCGGCTGTCCGCCGAACCCGGCACGGACACGCCCGAGTCGCACCGGGGCGAGGTCGACCTCGAATCCAGCTCCGGCCGGTCGGCGCTTCCCGACATCCGCCACCGCCTCGTCGGCAGGGACCGGCTGGTCGTCGCCGTCCGGCCCGGCCACCCGCTGGCCGAGGGCCCGTTGAGCCCCGAGCGTTACGCGGCGGCGGAACACCTCACCGTTTCCCGGCGCGGAAGCCTGCGCGACTCGGTCGACGACGCCCTGGCGGCGCACGGCCTCGAACGGCGCGTCGCCGCCGCCGGGCCCACCGCCGCCTTCGCACTGCGGCTGGTCCTCGACACCGACCTCGTGGTCACCGTGCCCGACGCGGTCACCCGCGAGGCCAGGGACCACCTCGGCCTGCTCACCCTGCCGACGCCGCTCCCGCTGCCCGACGTCCCCTTGTACCTGCTGTGGCACCAGCGGTACGACGAGGACCGCGCCCACATCTGGCTGCGCGACCTGGCCACCGAAACCGTCCAGGCGCTGTTCGCACCGCCGAGCGCTTGACCGGCCCGCCTGAACGGCACAGCGGACGGCCCCGCCGCGGCGGGGCCGTTCCCTGACGCCTCTGCTACGACCCGGCGGGACGGAACTTCTGTCGGCCGGGCCCTGGCGGGGCCGTTACAGCAGTCCGTCCCACATCTGCTCGATGAGGACCGACCACCAGTGGTCGGGCGAGGCGATGGCCGCCGGGTCCTGCGCGGCGAGCTGCGCCTGGAAGTCCACCGTCCAGCGGCCCGCCTGATCGGGCGTCAGCCCGATCCGCAGCCGCCACATCCGGCCCAGCAGCGCCAGGCAGCGGGCGAATTCCGGCAGGCTCGAATTGACGAACTGCGGCGGCGCGGGCTGTCCGCCCGGACCGGCCTCCAACGGCACCGCCACGATGTGCGCGGTGCCGTACTGCACACAGAGCTGACGGCCGAAGTCATTGCCCATCACCAGATACGAGCCCGCGTCCGACGCCGCCTGCACGCCGCGCTGCTGGGCCAGCTCCGCCAGCGTCGGCACCGGCTGACCCGGCTGGGCCTGCGCCCAGAAGAACGGGCCGAAGTCCACCGGCAGCCCGGCCCACACCAGGGTCTGCGCCACGATGTCGGGCACGCCCTGCCGGGACACCGCCCGCTGGTCGAAGCGGAACAGGCCCTGCGGCCCGAAGGCCGACGCCAGTTCCTGCCCGATCACGTCGAGCGGCACCGGCGGCACCCGCAGCACACTGTGCGGGTCGGGCATCGGCACCCGCTGCGGCTGCGGGCGCGCGGGCGCGCCCGCCACCTGGTGCAGCTCGCCCTGGTGCGTCAGCAGATGCTGGACGCCCTGCTGGCGGCTGGCGTGGTCCCTGCCGTACGGCGCGGTGTGGCTGATCCGCACCTGCGGCCAGGTCTCGCGGATCATCCGCGTGCAGTAACCGCCGGGCAGGTCGCACGACTCCAGCTCGGTGTGCAGTTCGAGCACCTGCTCGGGCCGCACGCCCATCGAGCGCAGCTCGTGCAGGATCTGCCACTCCGGGTGCGGAGTGCCGGGCGCCGAACGCCGGATGAGCTGCTGCTCGCTGCCGTCCTGGCCGCGGTAGCGGAGCACCGCCATGTAGCCGGGTCCGACCGTGGGCACCGCCGTCGGCTGCGGGTAGCCGTAGCCGGGCGGCGGGGGCGGGGCCATGCCGCCGCCACCGGGCGGGGGCGGCGGACCCATGGGCGCGCCGCCGGGACCCGCGAGCATCGTGGCCGCGTAGTGCGGGTCGTTGCCGCCGGGCCGGCCGGGCGCGCCGGGGCCCGCGCCGGGCGCCTGGGGTCCGGGCGGCCCCGAAGGCCCCGCCAGCATCGTGGCCGCGTAGTGCGGGTCGTTGTTCCCCGCGGGCGGCGGGGGCGGCGACATGCCGGGGCCGGGCGGCGGCGGGGGCGGTCCCGTCGGACCGGTGGGGCCGGGAGGTCCGGGCGGGCCGCCGGGGCCCGCGAGCATGGTCGCCGCGTAGTGCGGGTCGTTGCCGCCGGGGTGACCGGCGCCGGGCGGCGGCGGTCCCTGCGGTCCCTGCGGGCTCTGACCACCCGGCGGATTCTGCGGTACGAGCTGCGTCGGGAGGTAACCGCCCGCAGGAGCGGCGGCTCCCGGCGGGGGCGGCGGCGCGTCCGGGCTGCGGACCGGACCGCCCGAGGGCGGCGGCACATGGCCGCGGGCGGCCTTCGCCGTCTCCAGGTCGGCGATGTCGGCGGCACCGCGACCGGGGCCACCGGGCGGAGGCACGGATCCGGCGCCGAGGCCGCCGGGCGGCGGCAGCGGCACCGCGGGTCCGCCGGGCGGCGGGAATTCCGAACCCCCCACGGTGTGCGGCACGCCGGGCCTGGCGGGCGGCACGGGAGCCTGCGGCTCCACGGGCGGGGCGATCCGGGTCTTGGGCAACCCGCTGCCGCTCGGCAGCAGTTCGGTGCGGGCCTGCTCGGCCTCGGGGTCCTGCGCGAGGTCCACCTGGTCGGAGCCGCTGATCGGCGGCGCGAAGACGGTCGCGGGCACCGGGACCGACTGGCCCTCGCCGCTGTCGCTGGTCGTCTTGCCCGCCCAACTGCCGCCGGGCACGGCCGGTTCCGCGGGCGCCGCGGGCGCCGCGGGCGCGTCGGCCGCCGGGGCCGGGCGCCGGTAGTCGATCCCGCCGGACGCGGCCGGTGCGACGGGAGCGCTGTCAGCGGGCGCGGGGGAGGGCGTCGAGGCGCCGGAGGAGGCGGGCCGCCGGTAGTCGATCCCGCCGGAGCCGGAGCCGGAGCCGGAGCCGGGCGCGGAGCCCGTACCGTCGCCCGGTCCCGAGGCGGGTCCCGAGGCCGCCGCCAGGCCGTACCCGCCGTCGGCGTCGGCCGCCGGGGCACGGTCGGCCGGGGCGCCGTCGGACCCGGGGGCGGCGGCGTGCCACGCGGGAGCGTCGGCGCCCGCGCCCGCGGCGATACCGGCACCGTTGGTCCGGCTCGACCGGCGGTTGTCGGGGATGCCCATCTTGTCGGCCGCGTCCTGGAGCCACTGCGGCGGGCTCAACAGGAAGGACGTGGCCTCCAGGTCGATGCGTTGCGGCGGGTCGGGCACCGCGTCGTTCGGCACCGGGCCGTACTCCTCCTCGTAACGCCTGATGAGTTCGCCGACGGGCAGGCCGGGCCACAAGGTGGCCTCGCCGCTGTCCTTGGCTATGACGACGCGGACGTCGCCGCCGTCGCCCGCGGACGGGCCGCCCTCGCGCGGCTCCGACCAGACGACGAAGCCGAGGTCGAATTCGCGGACCCGGATCTCCCGGGCCTCGTACGCGGGGACGTCGCCGTTGATCCAGCGCTCCGCCCGCTCCTGGGCCTGCGCGAAAGTGACCATGTCCGGCCTCATCCCTCCACCGGGACGGCGCTGGCGAAGCCCCCGTCCACCATCAGGTTCGCGACGGTCTCCAATTCCGGCGGATTGCCCGCGAGCCGGAGCAGGAACGCGTCGAGTGACTCACCGCAGGGCAGCAGCAGTTCGGCGACCCGGTCGGCGGGGGCGGCCCAGCGGTCGCCGTCGCGGACGTCGTCGTACGCGCAGAACCAGACCGAGCCGGTCCGCTCGCCCTTGACCTTGACCGCGAGCAGGCCGCCCTGGAGGTAGGAGATCGCCAGAAAGTCCTTGGTCAGGTGGTCGCGCAGGCACTTGTTCACGTACACCAGGTCGTTGACCGCGGCGTCGTCGCGGACGGTGAAGAACGGCTGGTCGATCAGCAGGCCGAGGTCCGGGTCGAGCGCGACGCCGCTCGGGGCACAGCCGCCCGCCGCCTTCAGGAAGGTGCGGTAGCCGCCGGGCAGCCGGTAGCCCAGCTCCTCCTCGACGTCACGGACCTGCGACTCGGTGACCGCGACCGGGTCCTTCGGCAGTCCGAAGTGCACCGGGCGGGTCTCCTGGAGCGGCCGGGTGCCGCGCTTGGCGTGGTCGGCGGAGGAGGCGGCGAGGCCCCCGTGGTGCCGCAGCAGCGCCTTGACCTCGACCGGGATCAGCTCCATCCGGCGGGTCCCGATGACGTGGTGCCAGGTCCAGCCGTGCGGGGTCGCGACGGGGGAGAGGCTGCCCCACAGCTCGTGGCCCGAGGCGTGCAGCGCCGCGTTCGCCGACACGTAGTCGGTCAGCCGCAGCTCGTCTATCCCGAAGCCCTCAGGGGGCTCGGCGATCTCCGCCACCGCCCGCGCGTACGGCGCGAAGTCCGGGATCCCGTTGTCGTCCACCCAGACACCCTGGGGATGGCGGGCGGCGCGTACCGGGTCGGGAAAATGCACGACCTGTCCGGCGTAGGCCGCGTTCGGCGGCGGCACGATACGTCCCCCGGCCCGCGGACCGGGAGGTGCGCCCAGCCCTTGCCGACCTGTCGTCATGGCGGTTGCCCCCTGCTGCGTCTGGCTGATGACCACAGCCTAGGGCCTCACCACCAGGGCAGAGCCAGGGCCTGTGGATAACTTGCCTGATCCGCCTGCCGCCGGGCCCGCGTCGGCAGCCGCCGATTCCGCGCCGACTCCGCCTCGACTCCGCGTCTGCGGCTGTCGGCCCCCGCGTCGGCCCCGCGTCGGCCCCCGCCGGGCTCAGTCGCCGGTCGCCGCCGCCCGCAGCTTCTCCGCCTGCTTCAGCGCGATCGCCGCCCGCAGCGTCGCCGTCTTGTGGTCGGCGCGCACCGTCTCGTACGCGGCGGTGGCGCCGCCAGACCTGACCACGGTGACCAGGACGACGCCCGCCGCGCCCCGCGCGGTGTCGGCGATCGTGTACGCCACCTCCTGGTCGCCCAGCGCGGGCCGGCCCGCGGGCGGCGCCACCGGCCGGACGGTGTAGGAGGTGACCCCGCCGTCGCGGGTGGCCTTGAAGCCGCGGCAGGTCTTCAGCGCCGTGGTCAGCTCGTCCAGCACGGTCTCGGCGGTGCCGGGAGCGTAGGAGGCGATCACCTCCAGGCTGATCGCCTTCGCGTTCTTGTCCTTGTCCGCGGTGTCGGTGACCATCGCGCCGGTGTACACCTGCCGCGTGTGCTTGGGCCGGCTGCTCCACTGGTCGGCGACCGGCTGGCAGGCCGCGTTGTCGACCGTCGTGGCCGGACCGAGGAGCTGCGTCTTGCTGCCCGCGGGCAGCACCTGGACGTGGGGGACGTCGGAGGACGTGAGCAGCGCGGAGGTGAGCCTGGCCGTCGACACCGCGCCGGACGCGCGGACCGGGCCCGGCTCCTTCTTCGCCTTGTCGTCGCCGCCCCCGCCGCCCCCGCAGGCCGCGGTGAGCGCGAGCACCGGCACCAGGGCGGCGGCCGCCAGTACGGCGGTCCGCGTGTGCGGGCCGCCGCGTCGCAGGTCAGCGGCCGACTCCCGGCTACCGGTCAGTAGGCGACTGCGTGCACGTATCGGCATCTGGTGTTCCCCTGTGTTGTGTCCGTCCCCGGGATCGCACGGGCGACGGTCCGTTGCCGCGCGACTTTACGGCACCAGGGGCGCGATTTCGCCTGTGGGGCCGCTCACAAAGAGGTGCGCGAAAGCGGCCCCGGGGTGTGCCCCGAGACGGTCCCCGCAGGCCCTTCAGCGGACGGTCACTTCGCCTGCGCCGCCTTCAGCTTCTCGCTCTGCTTGCGCGCGACGTCGATGGGCAGGGTGCCCGCGCCGCCCGCCGACTTCACCGACAGGTACGCGGTGATGGTGTCGCCGGTCCGCACCACGCTCACCAGGGCCGCGCCGGACTTCTTGTCCGCGGTGTCGGCCATCACATAGGAGACGGCCTCGTCGCCGGTCGGCACCGCGGGGCCCTTGGCGATGGTGAACGGCGTCTTGGTGCCGGTGTTGTCCGTCGCGGTGAAGCTCTTGCAGGTGCCCAGCGCCGTCTTCACCGACTCGATGACCTTCTCGGCGTCACCGGGCGCGTGACTGGCGACCAGCATCTGGTTGATCGCGTCGGGGGTGGCGCTCGACGTCGTCTTCGCGAAGGCCGCGCCGACGAACGCCTTGCGCGGGATCTTCGGCTTGCTGCTGGTGATGTCGGCGAGCGGCTGGCACGCGGGCTTGTCCGCGGTGAGCGTGGAGGTGTCGGCGGAGTCGTCGGTCTGCGAGACCTGGATCGTCCAGCCGGGCACGTCGGCCTCGGCGATCAGCGCCTTGGTGAGCTGAGCCTTGGTGAGCGCCGAGCCGTCCGACGGACTGTCGGCGCCGCTCGTCGGAGCGGAGGCCGAGGCGGAGCCCGTGGCCTTGCCGCCCTTGCCGTCGGCGTCCTTGGAGCCGTCGGACGAGCCGGAGCAGGCCGCGGCGAGGACGAGGGCGGGGAGCACGGCGGCGGCCAGGCGGAGCCGGGTCTTGCGCATGGGGGGTCACGTTCCCTGATCGGCGGCAGCGGGTCCGCGGGCGCGGACCGACTGCCGATACTCCCGCCATGTCGGGCGCGCGTCCATGCCGCGCCGAAGCTGTGTCGCGGCTGTGCGTGCCTGACGCCCCCGCGGTGCGCGCCCCCGCCGCCGACATGTGTTCGGGTAGCGCCGGCCGGGGACCGGCCGTCACCCTGCGTCGACCGTCCGCGCCCGTACGACGATCGCCCGCGACCGTATGGCGGCCGGTTTTGTGCACATGCTGTGCCCGTGCTGCCGACGCTCCGTCACACGACGGTGACATGGCCCACACGCGATGGGCGCGGTGCCGCGTCCGGCTTCCCGTCGCATGGCCTGTTTGGCACTCTGAACGACATACGGGGGATCGCCCGCCCAGGCGGGCGGATGGAGGGACGCACACAGATCATGACAAGTCAGACCCAGGCGGCGGGGGCCGCCGATCCGCGCTTGAGCTGGAGCGGTTCGGACGATCCGGTGAGCCCGCCGGTGCTGCGGCACCGCAGGGACGGCATCATGCCCGCGGTCGCCGCCGCGCTGCTGATCCGCGACGACGTGCTGACCTGCACCGGTGCCAAAGGTGAGCAACCGCCCGTACTGCACCCGATCGTTCAGGACTTCCTGGACGCGCTGCCGGTCGCGCAGCGGGAACGGTTCGCCGGGCGCTGTCCCGAACCGGTGCTCATTTCACGCCACTTGACGGCAGTCGAGGCAAACCGGGGCAAGCGTGCGTCCCGCAAGCCGCTCACCCAGGGTGAGGCCCGCAAGGCGCTGCGCGGGGCGAAGCTCACCTCGCGGCGCATCCGGGAGGACGGCGACCCGACGCACGGCGCGTACGCCCCGCCCTGCCGCTCGTGCGCGCCGCTGCTGTCGCACCTGGGGGTCAAGCCGGTGGATCCGGCGGCCGAAGGAGTATGAGCATCCCGATGGCGGGCACCACCCGTTTCCCGGTCGGCGTCGACGCCGCGCTGCGCGCCGCGGGCTGGCGGCCGGGGCGCTGGGACATCAAGCAGGCCGAGTTCTGGGCGGACCGGCTGCGGGCGTACGAGTCGCCGGGCGGCCACCGGCACGCCGTCTTCCCCGCCGCGGTCGAGGCGTGGGCGGAGTTCGGCGGCCTGCTGATCCCCGGCGCCTCGGGTCCCGGCCGGCAGATCGCCCCCACGGCCATCGCCGTCGACCCGCTGCGCGGCCTGCACCTGGCGCGGACCTTCGGCGATCTCGGCCGCGCCCTGGAGACCGACATCAGCCCGCTCGGCGAGGAGCCCGCGTCCGGCGCGCTGCTCGCGATCGACGCCGAGGGCCGCGTCTACACCGTCGACCACACCGGCGACTGGTACGTGGGCCCCGACATCGACCGCGCGCTGACCGCCCTGATCGGCGGCGTACGCCCGGTGCGCCTCACGATGCACTGACCTTCGCCCGGTTGAGCCGCGAAGCACTGACCTTCGCCGGGTTGAGCCGCGATGCACTGACCTTCGCCGGGTTGAGCCGCGAAAGACCGGCTCACGGCGTACCCGTCCACGACGGACCGACCGCGTCCGCGGCCGTGGACGCGGGTGTCCCCCCGGCCATGACGACCCCTCAACTCCCGTACGTGTAAAGGACACCTTCGCGTGGTCGCGGCGACGTCCCCGACACGGGGATGAGCCTCAGGTAGCAGACCCCTAGGGGGAGGTACCTACTTTTGGTGGCCATCGGTTCGTACCGGCGGATGACGATCCCGGGCCGTCCGTTCCATACGGTCATGAGGCGGGGTGGGGATAGCCCCACCCACAAGACGGAGACCTCCCCCATCGTGCCGGGGGACGCCGCTCCGACAAGCTGAGCACACCGGCTCAACAGGGCCTGGTCAGGGCCCGCATCGACCTCACAGGAGATTCACGTGACAACGGCAGTGACGATTCCCAAGTCCGGGGGCAGCGGAGAGCGTCCGGCCGTTGCCGCAGCAGGCCGAGCGGTGACGAAGGCGTACGGCAGCGGCGAGACGCGCGTCCTGGCGCTCGACGCGGTGGACGTCGACATCGCGCGCGGCCGGTTCACCGCGATCATGGGCCCCTCGGGCTCCGGCAAGTCCACGCTGATGCACTGCCTGGCCGGGCTGGACACCGTGTCCGAGGGCCGGATCTGGATCGGCGACACCGAGATCACCACCCTCAAGGACAAGAAGCTCACCCAGCTCCGCCGGGACAAGATCGGCTTCATCTTCCAGTCCTTCAACCTGCTGCCGACGCTCAACGCGGTGGAGAACATCACGCTGCCCATGGACATCGCGGGCCGCAAGGTGGACCGCGACTGGTTCGACCGGGTGGTGGAGACCGTCGGTCTCGCCGGGCGCCTCAAGCACCGCCCCACGCAGCTCTCCGGCGGCCAGCAGCAGCGCGTCGCGGTCGCCCGCGCCCTCGCCGCCCGCCCCGAGATCATCTTCGGTGACGAGCCGACCGGAAACCTCGACTCCCGCGCCGGCGCCGAAGTCCTCGGCTTCCTGCGCAAGTCGGTGGACGAGCTGGGCCAGACCATCGTGATGGTCACCCACGACCCGGTCGCCGCCTCCTACTCCGACCGCGTGCTGTACCTGGCGGACGGCCGGATCGTCGACGAGATGCAGAACCCGACCGCCGACGGCGTCCTGGAGCGCATGAAGTCCTTCGACGGTCGCGGGAGGACCTCGTGACCGTCCTGAAGACATCGGTGCGCAACTTCCTCGCGCACAAGGGACGCATGGCGCTGTCCGCCGTCGCCGTCCTGCTCTCGGTGGCGTTCGTGTGCGGCACGCTCGTGTTCACCGACACCATGACCGCCACCTTCGACAAGCTCTTCGGCTCCACCGCCTCCGACGTCACCATCAGCGCCAAGAAGGTCGACGACGCGCAGGAGACCGGGCGGCCCGACACCGTGCCCGCCTCGCTCCAGCAGACCCTGCTCAAGGTGCCGGGCGTCGCCAAGTCCTACCCCGACGTCACCAGCGACCAGGTGACGGTCGCCGACGCGAACAACAAGAGCATCAGCCCGACCAGCGGCGCCCCGACCATCGTCAGCAACTGGGACCCGACCGAGACCAAGGCCGTCGAGCTGTCCTCGGGCAACACCCCGCGCGGGCCCACCGACGCGGTGATCGACGCCGACACCGCCGACAAGCACCACCTGAAGATCGGCGACACGCTGCGGGTCATCGCCGCGCCCGGCGACTTCCACGTCACGATCTCCGGCATCGTCACCTTCAAGACCACCAACCCCGGCGCGGCCGTCATCTACATCGAGACCGCCACCGCCCAGGCCAAGCTGCTCGGTGACAGCCACGCGTACACCGGCTACGGCCTGACCGCGGCCAAGGGCGTCACCGACGACCGCCTCAAGGCGGACGTCACGACGGCCATCGGCGCGGGCAAGTACACCGTCGACACCGCCGCCGAGACCAAGAAGAAGGACAAGGACGACGTCGGCAGCTTCCTGAACTTCATGAAGTACGCGATGCTCGGCTTCGCGGGCATCTCGGTCCTGGTCGGCATCTTCCTGATCGTCAACACCTTCTCCATGCTGGTCGCCCAGCGCACCCGCGAGATCGGCCTGATGCGGGCCCTCGGCTCCAGCCGCAAGCAGGTCAACCGGTCGGTGCTGGTCGAGGCGGTGCTGCTCGGCGTCGTCGGCTCGCTGCTCGGCATCGGCGGCGGCATCGGCCTGGCCATCGCCCTGATGAAGCTCATGGGCCAGGCGGGCATGAAGCTCGACACCTCCGAGCTGACCATCAAGGCCACCACCCCGATCGTCGGCCTGGCCATCGGCGTCATCGTCACCGTGATCTCCGCCTACATCCCGGCCCGCAGGGCCGGACGGATCTCCCCGATGGCCGCGCTGCGCGACGCGGGCACCCCCACCGACGCGAAGTCCGGCCGGATCCGCGCCGCGATCGGCGTCCTGGTCTGCGCGATCGGCGCCGTGGCGCTGGTCGGCGCGGGACAGTCGGACAAGGCGTCCTCCGGCGGCGGACTGCTGGGCCTGGGCGTGCTGTTCAGCCTGGTCGGCTTCGTGATCATCGGCCCGCTGCTGGCCGGTGTGATCGTACGGGCGGTCAGCGCGGTCATCCTGCGGTTCTTCGGACCGATGGGCCGCCTCGCGGAGCGCAACGCGCTGCGCAACCCGCGCCGTACCGGTGCCACCGCCTCCGCGCTGATGATCGGCCTCGCGCTGGTCGCCGGCATGTCGGTGGTCGGCTCGTCCATGGTGGCCTCCGCCGACGACCAGCTCGACAAGTCGGTCGGCGCGGACTTCATCCTCCAGCCCGACGGCGGCCAGCCGCTGACCCCCGCCCTGGTCGCGGCGATCAAGTCGGCCTCCCACATGGAGCACTTCACCGAGTACGCGGGCGTCAACGCCAAGGTCACGCTGCCCGACGGCAAGACGGTCACCAAGCAGTTCAGCGCGGTCAGCCCGACCTACGCCGACGACCTGCGGCTCAAGACGGTCAAGGGCGATCTGAAGGACGCGTACGCGAAGAACGGCATGTCCGTCAACGAGGCGTACGCCAAGGACCACCACATCAAGATCGGTGACGAGCTGCCGGTGACGATGATCGGCGGCACGCCGACCAAGCTCCGCGTCAACGTCATCACCAGCGACGACACCACGGTCGACCACGGCGCCTGGTACACCAACCTGGCCACCGCCAAGCAGTACCTCCCGGCGGACAAGCAGCCGCTCGACCAGATCATGTTCGCCAAGGCCGTCGACGGCCAGGCCAAGGAGGCGGGCGCCTCGCTCACCGCGGCCGTCAAGGACTACCCGCAGCTCAAGGTCCGCGACCAGTCCGACTTCAAGGACCTCATCCACAAGCAGGTCAACCAGCTCCTGTACATGATCTACGGGCTGCTCGGCCTCGCGATCATCGTCGCCATCCTGGGCGTGGTGAACACCCTCGCCCTGTCGGTGGTCGAGCGCACCCGGGAGATCGGCCTGATGCGGGCGATCGGCACCTCCCGGCGCCAGCTGCGCCGGATGATCCGCCTCGAATCGGTGGTCATCGCGCTCTTCGGCGCGCTGGTCGGCCTCGGTCTCGGCCTGGGCTGGGGCACCACGGGACAGAAGGTGCTGGCCTCCCAGGGGCTCGGCGTCCTCCAGATCCCGTGGACGACGATCATCCTGGTCTTCATCGGCTCCGCGGTCGTCGGCCTGCTGGCCGCGCTGCTCCCGGCCTTCCGGGCCGGGCGGATGAACGTACTGAACGCGATCGCCACGGACTGACGCCGCCGGTCGCACCGGCCGGTGGCGCAGGTCACCACAGACGCGGCCCCGGAAGCGCAACCCCCCGCGCTCCGGGGCCGCCCGCGCGTCCCGCACCCCGGTCCGCCCCCCCGCCGGGCGTCCCCGCCCACGGGCTCCGCGGCCCCGCGGCTCACGCGATGGCCTGTGGCTGTCGGCGGTACGTCGTACGCTGGAGGTACCCCCGGCCCGTGACACGTGTCGGGTGCTTCGCGTTGCCTCTGCCCCGGGACGGAAAACCCCTCATGAGTCTGAACGGTCTGGTCGACGTCGTCGTCGAGGACGCCGCCCTCGCGGAAGCGGTGGAGGCCGCCGCCTCCGGCGCCCGGCCGATGGTGGACCTGGTGGGGCCGCCCGCCGCGCGTCCGCTGGCCATCGCGGCGCTCGCGGCCCGCGCGCACCGCACCGTACTGGCGGTCACGGCGACCGGCCGCGAGGCGGAGGACCTGGCCGCCGCGCTGCGCACCCTGCTGCCGCCGGACGCCGTCGCCGAGTACCCGGCGTGGGAGACGCTGCCGCACGAGCGGCTGTCCCCGCGCAGCGACACCGTCGGCCGCCGCCTGGCCGTCCTGCGCCGCCTGGCGCACCCGCGGGCCGACGACGCGGCGACCGGACCCGTACAGGTCGTGGTCGCCCCCATCAGGTCCGTGCTGCAACCGCAGGTCAAGGGCCTGGGCGACCTGGAGCCCGTCGCCTTGCGGACCGGGCAGAGCGCCGACCTGGGCACCGTCACCGAGGGCCTGGCGGCAGCCGCGTACTCCCGCGTCGAGCTGGTCGAGAAGCGCGGCGAATTCGCGGTGCGCGGCGGCATCCTCGACGTCTTCCCGCCGACCGAGGAGCACCCGCTGCGGGTGGAGTTCTGGGGCGACGACGTCGAGGAGATCCGCTACTTCAAGGTCGCCGACCAGCGCTCCCTCGAAGTCGCCGAGCACGGCCTGTGGGCGCCGCCCTGCCGCGAGCTGCTCCTCACCGACCAGGTGAAGGAGCGGGCCGCGGCGCTGTCGGTCGCCCACCCCGAGCTGCACGAACTGCTGGACAAGATCGCCGAGGGCATCGCGGTGGAGGGCATGGAGTCCCTGGCCCCGGTGCTGGTCGACGACATGGAGCTGCTGCTCGACGTGCTCCCGGCGGGCAGCATGGCCGTGGTGTGCGACCCGGAGCGGGTCCGTACCCGCGCCGCCGACCTGGTGGCGACCTCCCGCGAATTCCTGGAGGCGTCCTGGGCGGCGTCGGCCGGCGGCGGCGAGGCGCCGATCGACCTGGGCGCGGCCTCGCTGTGGTCGATCGCCGACGTCCGCGACCGGGCCCGCGAGCTGGGCGTCCCCTGGTGGTCGGTGAGCCCCTTCGCGGCCGACGAGGCCGACGACCTGGCCGCCGACACCCTCAAGCTGGGCATGCACGCGCCCGAGCTGTACCGCGGCGACACCGCACGCGCGCTCGCCGACACCAAGGGCTGGCTGGCCGACGGCTGGCGCACCGTCTACGTCACCGAGGGCCAGGGCCCGGCCGCCCGCGTGGTGGAGGTGCTGGGCGGCGAGGGCATCGCGGCCCGCCTCGACATCGAGCTGGCCGACCTCGCGGCGTCCGTGGTCCACGTGGCGACCGGCTCCATCGAGCACGGCTTCATCGACCCGGCGCTCAAGCTCGCGGTGCTCACCGAGACCGACCTGTCGGGGCAGCGCTCGTCCACCAAGGACATGGGCCGGATGCCGTCCCGGCGCCGCAAGACCATCGACCCGCTCACCCTCCAGGCGGGCGACTACATCGTGCACGAGCAGCACGGCGTCGGCCGCTATGTGGAGATGGTGCAGCGCACCGTGCAGGGCGCCACCCGCGAGTACCTGCTGGTCGAGTACGCGCCCGCCAAGCGCGGTCAGCCGGGCGACCGGCTCTTCGTCCCCACCGACCAGCTCGAACAGGTCACCAAGTACGTCGGCGGCGAGGCCCCCTCGCTGCACCGGCTCGGCGGCGCGGACTGGACGAAGACCAAGGCGCGGGCGAAGAAGGCGGTCAAGGAGATCGCCGCCGACCTGATCAAGCTGTACTCGGCGCGGATGGCCGCCCCCGGCTACACCTTCGGGCCCGACACCCCCTGGCAGCGCGAGCTGGAGGACGCCTTCCCGTACGCGGAGACGCCCGACCAGCTCACCACCATCGCCGAGGTCAAGGAGGACATGGAGAAGTCCGTCCCCATGGACCGGCTGATCTGCGGCGACGTCGGCTACGGCAAGACCGAGATCGCCGTGAGGGCGGCCTTCAAGGCCGTGCAGGACGGCAAGCAGGTCGCCGTGCTGGTGCCGACCACGCTGCTGGTGCAGCAGCACATGGGCACCTTCGCCGAGCGGTACGCGCAGTTCCCGGTCAAGGTGCGGGCGCTGTCGCGGTTCCAGACCGACAGCGAGGCCAAGGCCACCATCGAGGGGCTGCGGGACGGCACCGTGGACCTGGTGATCGGCACCCACCGGCTCTTCTCCTCCGAGACGAAGTTCAAGGACCTGGGCCTGGTCATCGTCGACGAGGAGCAGCGCTTCGGCGTCGAGCACAAGGAGCAGCTCAAGAAGCTGCGGGCCAACGTGGACGTGCTGACCATGTCCGCCACCCCGATCCCGCGCACCCTGGAGATGGCGGTCACCGGCATCCGCGAGATGTCCACCATCACCACCCCGCCGGAGGAGCGGCACCCGGTGCTGACCTTCGTCGGCCCGTACGAGGAACGGCAGATCGGCGCCGCGATCCGGCGTGAACTGCTGCGCGAGGGCCAGGTCTTCTACATCCACAACCGGGTGGAGTCGATCGACCGGGCGGCGGCGCGGCTGCGCGCCATCGTGCCGGAGGCGCGGATCGCCACGGCGCACGGGCAGATGGGGGAGTCGCAGCTCGAACAGGTCGTGGTCGACTTCTGGGAGAAGCGGTTCGACGTGCTGGTGTCCACCACGATCGTGGAGTCGGGCATCGACATCGCCAACGCCAACACCCTGATCGTGGAGCGCGGCGACACCTTCGGGCTCAGCCAGCTCCACCAGTTGCGCGGGCGCGTCGGCCGCTCGCGCGAACGCGGCTACGCGTATTTCCTGTACCCGCCGGAGAAGCCGCTGACCGAGACCGCGCACGAGCGGCTCGCCACCATCGCCCAGCACACCGAGATGGGCGCGGGAATGTACGTCGCCATGAAGGACCTGGAGATCCGCGGCGCGGGCAATCTGCTGGGCGGCGAGCAGTCCGGGCACATCGCGGGCGTCGGATTCGACCTGTACGTACGGATGGTGGGCGAGGCCGTCGCCGACTACCGCTCGGCGCTGGAGAGCGGCGGCGAGCCGGAGGAGACGCTGCTCGACGTCAAGATCGAGCTGCCGGTGGACGCGCACGTCCCGCACGACTACGCGCCGGGCGAGCGGCTGCGGCTCCAGGCGTACCGGGCCATCGCGGCGGCCAACACGGCCGAGGACATCGCGGCGGTCCGCGAGGAGCTGACCGACCGCTACGGCAAGCTGCCGGAGCCGGTGGAGAATCTGCTGCTGGTGGCGGGGCTGCGGATGCTGGCCCGCAAGGTCGGCGTCAGCGACATCACCCTCCAGGGCGCCAACGTCCGTTTCGGCCCGGTGGAGTTGCGCGAGTCGCAGGAGCTGCGGCTGAATCGGCTCTACCCGCGCACGGTGCTCAAGCACGCGACGAAGCAGATCCTCGTCCCGCGTCCGACGACGGCGCGGATCGGCGGCAAGCCGGTGGTGGGCCGCGAACTGCTGGAGTGGACGGCGGAGTTCCTGACGACGGTGCTGGACAACTAGGGCTGTTCCAGCCGGTTTCCCACCGCCCGGCGGACGTTCAATGGTCTGGACCTTGACAGGTCCAGACCATTCCGCTTGAGTCTGTCCCGACCCCACTCGAACCCCCACAAGGAGTGGTCACGTGTCGAGACAACGGCTCATAGCGTTCCTCACCGCACTCGCGGTCGCGATAGGAATCGCCATCCTCGTACCGCTGGCGTCCACCGCCTCCGCCGCGGGCTGCTCCACCGCGTGGAACTCGTCGTCGGTGTACACCGGCGGCATGGGCGCGTCGTACAACAGCCACAACTGGCTGGCGAAGTGGTGGACCCAGGGCGAGACGCCCGGCGCCGCCGACGTCTGGTCGGACCAGGGCGCCTGTACCGGCGGTTCGGGCGGCACCGGCGGCACCACGGGCGGCACCGGCGGGACCTGCAACTACCCGGCGTGGGTCCAGGGCCACAACTACGTCGCCGGTGACATCGTCAAGTACAGCAACGGCAACTACTACAAGGCCTCCCACGACAACCCGGGCTACGACCCCACCATCAGCACCTGGTACTGGGACCCGTTCGGCTGCAACGGCGGCGGTACGACCACCCCGCCCGGCAACCCGAGCGGATTCGTCGTCACCGAGGCCCAGTTCAACCAGATGTTCCCGAACCGGAACTCCTTCTACACCTACAGCGGCCTGACCGCGGCGCTCAGCGCGTACCCCGGTTTCGCGAACACCGGCAGCGACACGGTGAAGAAGCAGGAGGCCGCGGCCTTCCTCGCCAACGTCAGCCACGAGACCGGCGGCCTCGTCTACATCGTCGAGCAGAACACCGCGAACTACTCGCACTACTGCGACACGAGCCAGTCCTACGGCTGCCCGGCCGGACAGTCCGCGTACTACGGCCGCGGGCCGATCCAGTTGAGCTGGAACTTCAACTACAAGGCCGCGGGCGACGCGCTCGGCATCGACCTGCTGCACAACCCCAACCTGGTGCAGACCGACTCGGCCGTCGCCTGGAAGACCGGCCTGTGGTACTGGAACACCCAGACCGGCCCCGGCACCATGACCCCGCACAACGCCATGGTCAACGGCGCCGGATTCGGTGAGACCATCCGCAGCATCAACGGCAGCATCGAGTGCAACGGCGGCAACCCCGCGCAGGTGCAGAGCCGGGTCAACTCCTACCAGAGCTTCGTCTCGATCCTCGGAGTCCCGGCGGGCAACAACCTGAGCTGCTGACCCGGCGTCGTCCCACGGACGCACGCAAGGCCGCACGCGGGTAAGGCCGTACGCACGCAAGGCCGTACACAGGTAAGGCCGTACGCGCCCAGCCCGTACGCACGCTTCATCCGACGCGCCCCGCTCACCACGAGCGGGGCGCGTTAGTGTGAGCGGCTGTGACGATCACCGGAGCGGGGACGAACGTACGGCCGCTGGCGGCGGGACAGCGCGCGCGGCTGCTGGTCGGGGACATCGACGGCGGCGAGCCGCGCCTGGTGTACGAGACGGCGGACAGCGCGCTGGAGGCGCCGAACTGGTCGCCGGACGGCCGCTGGCTGGTCTTCAACCAGGACGGGCTGCTGCTGCGGATCGCCCCCGGCGGCGGGGCGCCCGAGGTCATCGACACCGGCGGCATCACGGACGCCAACAACGACCATGTGCTCTCGCCGGACGGCGGCACGGTCTATCTGTCGGCGGGCGACGGGCACATCCACGCCGTGCCGTTCGAGGGCGGACCCGCGCGCCGGGTCACCAACGACCGCGGCCCCGGACCCTTCCGGCACTTCCTGCACGGCGTCTCGCCCGACGGCCGCACGCTGGCGTACGTGGGCGTCGAGCCGTACGGCGGCGACGAGTGGGGCTACCGCAACATCTTCACCGTCCCCGCGGCCGGCGGCCCCGACACCCGGCTGACGGACTCTCCCGCGCCCGCGGACGGCCCGGAGTTCAGCCCCGACGGCGCCTGGATCTACTTCAACTCCGAGCACGGCGCGACCGTCCCCGGCCACGCCCAGCTCTTCCGGATGCGGCCGGACGGCACCGAGTTGACGCGGCTCACCTCGGACGCGCGCGTCAACTGGTTCCCGCACCTGTCACCCGATGGACGACACGTCCTCTACATCAGCTTCCCGCCCGGCACCGAGGGGCACCCGGCCGACCGCGACGTCGTCCTGCGCGTCATGGACCCGGACGGCGGCGCCCCGCGTGACGTCCTGGCCTTCCCCGGCGGCCAGGGCAGCCTCAACGTGCACAGCTGGGCCCCGGACAGCCGCCGCTTCGCCTACGTCGACTACCCGACGGCCTGAGCCGGTCCCGCTGCGCCCGACGCGCCCGGCCCTAGCCGTTCGGCGGGCTCGTCCGGTGCATGATCACATAGCCCTCGGCGTTGACGATCTGCTGATATTCGGCGTTCGGGTGGAGCTGCTTGGCGTAGGTGAGCGGATCGGGCACCCAGCCGGAGGAGTTGTCGATCACGATGTAGTCCGGGCTGATGCCCTGCGTGTCGCCGACCCAGTACACCGTGGTCCGGTGGACGAGACGGCTGATCGGCCCGACGTTCGCCTCCACCGAGGAGCCGCTGGGCACCGTTTCGAGCAGCTTCTCCACGGCCTTGGTGTGCGCGTCGACCTTGTAGGTGTCGGAGTGGCTGAGCGAGGCCAGCGGCATCGTCAAGGTGAGCGCCAGCGCGGCGCCCGCCGCCGCCGCGGGCAGCCCCGAGGCGTACGAGCGCAGCCAGGGCCGCGGGCTCCTGCGGGAGAGCGCCGCCGCGTCCACGAGGGCGAGGAAGACCACCGGCATCAGCACCGCGCTGTAGTGCCAGTCGGTGCCCCAGTAGTGGTCGTCGTGCGAGATGAACCGCCAGCCGATGGTCGGCAGCGCGGCCAGCAGCAGCGGCGAACGCAGCGCCAGCAGGCCGGTGGTCGGCAGCAGGATCCACAGCAGGGTGTGCACGGCGGTGCCGAACGGGATGTGCCCCGGCATCGGCGCCCCGTTGCCGTTCAGCTTGTTCCAGTAGTCGTATCCGCCCGCGCTGTTGAACGCCGGGATGATCACCGCGAAGGCGAGCGCGGAGGCCAGCACCCCGAGGCTGACCAGCCCCAGCGCGTACGGCCCGTACCGCATGCCGTCGCTGAGGCGCGGCGGCTCCTCGGCCCGCGTCCCGCTCCCGTCGGCCTCCGGGGCTTCCGGGGTCTCGCCGCCGTCGGCGCGCGGCGCCGGGACGACGTCCTCGCCCCGCGCGGACCCGGACCCGCCGACTGTCCCGGACCCGCCGACCGACCCCGCCCCTGACGACGTCCCGGACACGGCCTCGGACCCGGCGTCCGGCTCGGTCTCCTTGCGGGTCCGCAGCCACACGATCGCGCCGATCGCGGCGGCCGTGACGCCCATGTCCTCCTTGACGAAGATCAGCGGGAGCGCCCACCACATCGCCGGCGCCCACTTCCTGCGCAGCACCGCCTCCAGCGAGAACGCCAGCAGCGGCATCGCGAAGGCGATCTCGTGGAAGTCGAACTCGACCGCCCGCTGCACGCCCCACGACAGCCCGTACGCCACGCCGACGGCCAGTCCGCGCCCGCGGCCCAGCAGATGGGCGGCGCCCCGGGTCACGGGCACGATCGACAGCGCGAACAGCAGCGCCTGCGCGACCAGCAGCGTCACCGGGCTCGGGAACACCCGGTAGAAGGGGGCGATCAGGGCGGTGATCGGACTGAAGTGGTCACCGAGGATGTTGAAGCCGGGACCCTTGAGGTCGGCGACCGGCGCGTGGAAGTGCGCGTAGGAGCCGACCGCCTGCTCGAAGATGCCCAGGTCCCACGACATCGTGAGCATCCGCCGGTAGCGGGTGACCGACAGCGCGAGGAACGCCGCGAAGAAGACCGTGGCCAGCAGATACGGGTCGACGCGCGGCCCGATGCCGCCGAGCCTGAAGCCGGTCGTCGGCGCGTCGTCGACCGTGGTGCCGCCGGGCGCGGCGGCTCTGGTGTCCTGCGCCGGTATGACGGCCTCGGCCCTGTCCATCGTCGGTCCTCCCGCGGAAGCTGGGTCGGGGTCTGCCGGAAAAGATACGGGACGCGGCTGTGCCGGGGGCACTCCTGAACCCGCCATCCCCACTCACCTCCGCCACTCGCGCCCCGGCACCACGGGCCCGCCGCTCCCGGCGGACCGGCGCGGCCCCGCGGTGTCCGTCCCGTATACACCGTTATGCGGTGCTTCACCGCGAGAAAGATACCCCTCGGCCGCCGCTGTCCCGGCGGCCCGCGCCGCATATGCTGCCCGCCGTGAAAACGTGGACGAACGCGCATCGGCTCTGGATACTCCTCGCGGGCGCCGCGGCCGTGGCGGTGGCCGCCACCGTGACCGCCCTGGTCCTGACGTCCTCCGGCCCCGGCAAGGAGCGGGCCCTGCCGCCGGCCCGGGCGCGTACGTACACCGACCAGCAGGCGTGCCTGCTCACCGGGGAGCGCGGTCTGGCGGACCCGGCTGCGGCGCCGGTGTGGGCGGGGATGCGGGACGCCTCGGCCGGGACGCACGCGAAGGTCAGCTATCTGGCGATGGCGGGGGAGCAGAGCGCGGCGGCGGCCGGGCCCTATCTGGCGACCCTGGCCGACCGCAAGTGCACGGTCGTCCTGACGGTCGGCGCGGCCCCCGACGGCGCGGTCCCGGCGGCGGGACCGAAGTTCCCCGGCACGCGCTTCGTCGTCGTGGGGGAGAAGGCCGTGGGGGAGAAGGCGGGCGGTACGGGCGGTACGGCTGACACGCCCGGTGCGAATGTCACCGCCGTGCCCGGGGGCTCCGCCGCGAGCACGCGCAAGGCGGTCGAGGCCGCCGTGACCGACGCGCTGCGTCGCTGAGGCGTCGCTGAGGCGTCGCTGAGGCGTCGCTGAGGCGTCGTTGAGGGGTCGCTGAGGGGGTCCGCCGACGGGCCCGCGCGGGCTTGACCTCTCTTGCCCAAAAGCAGGGCGAAAGGCGGACCAAACCCCTCCATCGTAAAGATCGTTCCCGGAACGAACCGGGACAGGGGTCACAAGTCGCCGCGCTTGATGATGTACAGGCAAAGAGTGTCCCCGGATCGTCCCCACGATCTATCCGCGGGTGAGGAAAACGGTCACGATCGGCAAGTTTTCTGTGTCGATCCTGTCAGGAGCCTGTGCCGTGCGCGCATCCTTCGCCCGTCGTTCGTCCCGGAGAACAACCCTCCGTCGCCGGTGGCTGCGTGCCACCGCGATGCTGTCGCTGATCGCGCTGGCACTGGTGCTGACCACGGAGCAGGCGGCGGCGGACGGGGCGACCCTGCCCGCGCTGTCGATGCCCAGCCTCGCCTCGCTCACCGCGTGGCTGAAGCACCCGCACTGGGGGCGCGTGCCGCAGCAGGAGAGCGGCACCGCCGCCGGGCACAGCCACCGGGCGACCGCGGACTCCACCCGCGCGCACGTCGGCGCGGGGCACAAGCCCGGCAAGGCGTCCGGCGAACTCGACGCCTACCACCCGTTCCGCAAGGCGTCCACGTCCGGCCGCAGCGGTGTCGTCGGCGGCTACTCCGCCCGCACCAGCAAGCGGAACGCGGCGAAGTCGACCGACACCGTCACGGTGTTCGACAACGCGGACGGCACGCACACCCGCCGCGTGTCGCAGACGCCGGTCAACTACCGGGACGCGCACGGCGCCTGGCAGCCGATCGACACCAGCGTGCACCGCCGGGCCGACGGCCGCCTCCACGAGGCGGCCAACTCCCTCGGCGTCGACTTCGCGCCGCGCTCCTCCGCGCCGGACCTCGCCACCTTGCGCACCGACGCCGCGCACTCCGTCGCGTACGGCCTGTCCGGCGCGGCCGACGTCACCGCCGCCGTGTCGGGCGACCAGGTCACGTACCCGGACGCCCTGCCGCGCACCGACCTGGTCGTCGCCCCGTCCGCGACCGGCGTCAAGGAAGCCGTCGTCCTGCACGCGGCGAGCGCCGCCAACTCCTGGCTCTTCCCGCTCAGGCTCCAGGGCCTGACCCCCGTCCAGGTCAAGGACGGCTCGGTCGAACTGCGCGACGCCGCGGGCAAGGTGACCGCCCGGATACCGCGCGCCTACGCCTACGACTCCAAGGTCGACCGCCGCTCCGGCGAGCCGACGACGACCTACGCGGTCGACTACCGGCTGGTCGCCGACCACGGCGGCACCGCCCTGAAGGTCACCCTCGACCCGGCGTGGCTGCACGACCCCGCGCGGGTCTTCCCCGTCACCGTCGACCCCAGCATCGTCGACGGCTGGACCACCACCTACGCCGAGTCCGGCAACCCCGCGGGCGACCACTCCTTCGAGCAGACCGTCAAGATCGGCTCGTACGACTCCGGCACGCACTCCGCCAACACCTTCGTCAACCACTGGTACGGCGGCTGGGACGGCTCCAAGGTCACCGTGACCGCCGCGTCGCTGCACCTGTTCGAGACCTGGGCCTCCACCTGCACCGCCGAGCGCTTCGACGTCGCGCTGATCACCGCGCCGTGGACCCCGACCGGCGTCACCACCTACCCCGGCCCCTCGCACGGCGCGTCCATCGGCAACCTCACGCCCAGCGTCCCCATCGCCTGCGCCAACACCGCCGCCGACCCCACCAAGGGCAACGCGGTGGAGGTGCCGCTCACCACCGCCTCCATCCAGGGCTGGATGAACGGCACCACCCCCGACTACGGCCTCGCGGTCTACGCGGCCACCACCGACGCCCTGCACTGGAAGCAGTTCGGCTCCTTCGCCGACGCGGGCAAGGGCCCGTACATCGACGTCACGTACACCGGCACCACCCCGCCGCAGGTCTACCAGCAGTACCCCAACGACAACGAGGTGGAGTACACCACCACCCCCCAACTGACCGCCTGGTCCGGCGGCGCCAACTCGCAGGCGAACACCACCACCAAGTACGACTTCCAGATCTACGACAACACCAACACCAAGGTCGTCGACTCCGGACTGCTCACCACCGGCTCCTGGACGGTCCCGGCGGGCAAGCTCAAGTGGGGCCAGACCTACTCCTGGACGGTGCAGTCGCAGGACGCGGGGCTGTACTCCGGCGCCACCTGGTACCAGATGGCGATCCAGGTCCCGCAGCCGCTGATCACCTCGGGGCTGTCCCAGAACAGCAGCGACCACGGCTACGACCCGTCGATCGGCAACTACACCACCTCCGACACCGACGCGACCGTCTCCACCGTCGGCCCGAGCCTCGACGTCGACCGCGACTACAACTCCCGTGACCCGCGCTGGACCGGGGCGTTCGGCGCGGGCTGGTCGAGCATCTTCGACGCCCGCGCCACCGAGCAGTACAACCCGGCGGGCGCCGTCGTCTCCAACGTCGTCACCTACCCGGACGGCTCCCAGGTCGGCTTCGGCAAGAACGGCGACGGCAGCTACTCGCCGCCCGCGGGCCGCTTCGCCACCTTCAAGGCCGTCACCGGCGGCTACACGCTGACCGACAAGAACGCCACCGTGTACGCCTTCACCCAGTCGCTGGGCTCCGGCGCGTACGGCATCACCTCGGTCACCGACGCCAACGGCCGCGCCGTCACCTTCACCTGGACCAGCGGCCACGTCACCACCATGACCTCGGTGACCTCCGCCCGCGCCCTGCACCTGACCTGGCAGACACCCACCGGCGCGAGCGCCGCGCACGTCGCCACCGTCGTCACCGACCCGGTCACCGCGGCCGACCCGAACTCCGCGCAGACCTGGACGTACGGCTACACCAACGACCAGCTCACGAAGGTCTGTTCGCCGATCTCCAGCACGCAGTGCACCGCGTACAACTACACCGCGGGATCGCAGTACCAGAACGCCGCGCTCGACCTCGACCCGCGGGCGGTGTGGCCGATGTCCGAGGCGTCGGGCACCGTCGGCAAGGACGCGGTCCTCGCCAACCAGGGCACCAAGAACCTCGCGTACAGCGGCGTCACCTACGGCCAGGCGGGCCCGCTCACCGGATCGGCCGCCACCGCCATCGGGTTCAACGGCACCAGCTCGTACGCCACCCTCCCGTTCGACATGGGCAACAACACCGACTCCGGCGCCCTGTCGCTGTGGTTCAAGACCTCCGCCGGGCCCGGCGTGCTCTACTCCTACGCCTCGCAGCCGGTCACCGCGGGCGACTCGCCCGGCGGCTACACCCCGGCCGCCTACGTCGGCACCGACGGCAAGCTGAAGGCCGAATTCTGGTACAGCGGCGGCATCGCGCCGATCAGCACCACCGCCTCGGTCGCCGACGGCAAGTGGCACCACATGGTGCTGTCCGCCGCGGGCAACAGCCAGACCCTCTTCCTGGACGGCGCCAAGGTCGGCTCGGTGTCCGGCTCGATCTCCATCCAGCCCGGCATCGCCTTCGGCAAGAACCAGCCGTACAACACCCTGGGCGCGGGCTTCCTCGGCGGGGCCTGGCCCGACCAGCCGCACTCCAGCACCACCGACAAGACCGGCTACGCCACGTACTTCAACGGCGCGATCGCCGACGCCGCCTGGTACGACCGCCCGCTGGTCGCCGCCGACGCCAGCGCACTGCGCACCTACGGCACCCACGCCGCGAGCCTGCTGAGCACGGTCACCCGGCCGTCCGCCAAGACGTACCACGCCATGACGTACGACCCGGCGACCACGGCGCTGACCCAGCTCACCGACGAGAACGGCGGCGTCTGGAAGCTCGGCGCGCCGACCGTCACCGGCTCCAGCCAGACCTACCGCGGCGCGGTGCTCGGCGGCGCGCCCGCCACGTACTTCCGGCTGGGCGAACCCGCGGGCGCCACCACGGCGCTGGACGAGACGCGCGGCGGGACCGGTACGTACAACGCGGTGACGCTCGGCGCGACCGGGCCGTTCAGCGACCAGAAGGCCGCCACGTTCAACGGGACCAGCTCCTGGGTGAAGGTGCCCGACACCGTGACCGGGGACACCGCGGCCTCGGCCGAACTGTGGTTCAGCACCACCCACGGCGGCGCGATCCTGCTCAACACGCAGAGCGCCGCGATCGGTTCGACCGTCTCCTCCACGACACCGCAACTGTGGATCGGCAGCGACGGCAAGCTCTACGGCGGCTTCTACACCACGTCCGGCTCGGTGCAGATGGGCACCACGGGCACCGTCACCGACGGCAAATGGCACCATGTGCTGCTCAGCGCCGGAGCCACCAGCCAGACCCTGTACCTCGACGGCGCGCAGGCCGCGACCAAGACGGCCACGGCCGCGCTGTCCAACAGCGCCAGGACCACCGCCTACATCGGCGCGGGCACCACCGGCTCCGGCTGGACCGGCCTGACCAACGGCACCGTCGCCTACTTCAACGGCACGCTCGCCGACGTCGCCACCTACCGCACCGCGCTGACCGCGCAGGACGCCGAGAGCCACTTCCAGGCGGGCAAGAACTCCACCGGCCTGCTGCCGGTGGAGACCGTCAAGGTCACCTCCCCGGCGAACAAGGTGACGACGTACACCTACGACGTCGTCAACAACGAACGCCAGCTCACCGAGACCGACGGCCTCGGCAACAGGACCAGCTTCGGCTACGACACCGGCGGCTACGAGCACACGGTCACCGACCCCAACGGCGCGATGACCGTCACCGGCCACGACGTCCGCGGCAACGTCGTCTCCTCGACCACCTGCCAGAATCAGGCGGCCAAGGTCTGCTCCACCGAGTACTACACGTACTTCCCCGACGACACGACGGAACAGCTCACCACCGCCGACCCGCGCAACGACGTGCTGCTCACCGAGCGGGACGGCCGCTCCTCCTCGGCGACCGACCCCACGTACCTGACCTCGTACACCTACGACGCGTTCGGCGACGAGACCGCGGTGACCGGACCGCCGGTCGCGGGCTTCCCCAACGGGCGCGCCTCGACCACCGTGTTCAGCGACGGCACCGCCACCTACCCCGCCGCCGACAGCGGGAACGTGCCCAAGGGCCTGCCGGTGCGGTCGGTCTCGCCCGGCGGCGCGGTCAACTCCGTGTCCTACTTCCACAACGGCGACGTGGCCTCCTCCACCGACGCGGTGGGCCTGGTCACCAGCTACACCTACGACGGCCTCGGGCAGGTGCTCACCAAGAAGGCCGTCTCCGACACCTACCCCGCAGGTCTGACCACGTCCTACACGTACGACAAGGCCGGGCAGATCACCGAGGAGGACGACCCGCAGCTCACCGACCGGGTCACCGGCGCCACCCACGCGGCGGCCACCACCACGGTGTTCGACGCCGACGGCGACATCACCTCGCAGACGGTCAAGGACCTCAGCGGCGGCGACGCGCCCCGGACCGAGACCCAGACCTACGACGCGTACGACCACGTCCTCACCCAGACCGACGCCAACGCCAACGCGGGCGGCGCCAACGGCGGGACGACGACGTACACGTACGACACGTCGGGCAACAAGACGCAGGAAGTGTCCAAGTCGGGCACGGTCACCAACTACACGTACGACGACAACGGGCACCTGCTGACCCAGACGCTCCAGTACACCGGCGACCCGGTCAGCCCGCAGGCCGCCACCACGCTGACGGAGTCCTCGCGGGCGTACGACCCGGCGGGCCGGCTGGCGTCGGTGACCGACTCGATGGGCGCCACGACGTCGTACACCTACACCGACAACGGCCTGGCGGTCACCGCGAGCAAGAAGAGCGCCGACGGCACGGCCTCGACGGTGCTCCAGACCACCACGTACGACGCGGCCGGGAACCAGTTGTCGCAGACCACCGACAACGGGCAGACGGTCGTCAACTTCACGGTGGACGCGGCCTCCAGGACCACGAGCACCACCGTGGACCCGACCGGCGTCGACCGGGTGACCAGCGTGTCCTTCACCCCGGACGACCAGGTCGCCACCCAGAACGAGCATGACTCCTCGGGCTTCGACCGCACCACCTCCTCCACCTACGACGCGGCGGGCAACACCCTGACCGAGACGCTGCACGGCGACGCCTCGGGACACCCCTCCGCCTGGTGGAAGCTCGACCAGACCACCGGCTCCACCGTCACCGACACCTCGGGCAGCGGCTACACCGGCGCCGCCTCGGGCGTCACCTGGGGCGGCGACGCGGCGACCTTCGCGGGCACCTCCGGCCAGCAGATCGCCACCAACGGCCCGGTGCTCAACACCGCCGGGTCCTACACCGTCTCCGCCTGGGTCAACATGGCGTCGCTGCCGACCCACAACGCGACGATCGTCGCCCAGGGCGGCACCACGGCCAGCGCCTTCTACCTCCAGTACAACTACGCGCACACCAGCGCGCCGCTGTGGAGCATGGAGCAGACCAGCGCCGACACGGCCGCGCCGACCTTCCCGTCCGCGTACTCCACCGCCGTGCCCAAGACCAACACCTGGACGCACGTGGTCGGCGTGTACAACGTCGCCAACGGCGCCAGCCAGATCTACGTCAACGGCGCGCTGTCCGGCAGCGGCACCAACACCGCGCCGTGGTCCGCGAACGGCCCGCTGACCATCGGCGCGGGCAAGTACAACGGCGCGCCGACCGACTTCCTGCCCGGCGCGGTCTCCAACGTGCAGGTCTACCCGCGCGCGCTGACCGGCACCGAGGTCAACACGCTGTACGGCAACGGCCGTACCGGCGGCACCGTCGGTTCCTCCACCGAGCAGACCACCCGCTACACGTACGACAAGCGCGGGCTGCCGAAGTCGATGACCGACGCGGACAACTTCACCACCGACTACTCCTACGACGAGGCGGGGAATCTGGCGGTCACCACCGCCCCCGCCGTCCAGGTCGAGACCGGCGGCGGCCAGCCGGTCACCCAACGGCCGGTCACCACCAGCGGATTCGACACCTTCGGCGAGGCCGTCGAAGAGGTCGATCCGACCGGCAACCAGACCACCACGGTCTACGACGCCAACGGCAACAAGGTCTCCGAGACCCTGCCGCCGTACACCCCGGCGGGCGCGTCCGCCCCGCTGGCGGCCACGTCGACCTGGTCGTACGACTCCGACGGCAACCAGATCTCCTCCACCACACCGGGCGGGAAGACCACCGGCTTCCTGTACGACCAGCTCGGCGACCTCGCGCAGGTCACCGAGCCGGACGGCACCAAGCTGCACACCACGTACGACACCAACGGCGACCAACTCTCGGTGACGGACGGCACCGGGGCCGTCACCCAGGCCACCTGGGACTACCTCGGCCGGCAGGTCACCGCGACCACGCTGGAGCGCTTCCCCTCCAACCGGGTGCTGACCACCACCAACTCGTACGCGGTGACCACCGGGAATCCGTACGGCGCGAATCTGGCGTCGACCACGACGCCCGCCGGGGTCACCACCACCTACGGGTACGACCGGGCCAGCGAGGTCACCTCGGTCACCGACGGCGCGGGCAACACCACCAAGTACACGTACGACTTCATGGGGAACCGGCAGAAGACGATCCAGCCGGACAACACCTGGACCGAGACCGACTTCGACGTCGCGGGCAACCCGACGCTGAGCACCCAGTACGACGCCGCCAACACGCAGCTCAGGCAGACCCACCAGGTCTACGACGGCGTCGGCAACCTCACCGCCTCCACGGACGCGAACGGCAACACCAGCCACTTCACGTACGACGCGGCGGGCACCGTCACCCAGGAAATCCAGCCGGTCACCGCGACCACCTCGATCACCACGTCCTTCGGGTACGACGCGGCGGGCAACAGGACCCGGTTCACCGACGGCCGCAACAACTCCTGGCTGTACGGATACACCCCGTGGGGCCAGCAGGAGACGGTGAAGCAGCCGGCCACCGCCCAGTACGGCTCGGCGGCCGACTCCACGACCACCAACGTCTACGACCTCGACGGGCAGTTGGTCTCCAGCACGCTGCCCGGCGGCGTCACCCACACGATGACGTACGACCAGCTCGGCAATCTGAAGACCGCCTCGGGACAGGGCGCCGACGCCGCCACCGCGACCCGCAGCTTCACCTACGACCACGACAACCAGGTGACCGCCGCCGACACCGCGGAGGCGGGCACCACCGGCGCCAAGGACCACCAGGCCGCCACCCACGAGACGTTCAGCTACGACGACCGCGGCGACCTGACGTCGGCGGGCGGCTCCGGCGGCTCGTCCAACTTCACCTACAACGACGACGGTTCACCGCTGACCCGCTCGGACGCGGCCGGCACCACCTCCTACGGATACGACACCGCGGGCCGGCTGTCCACGCTCAACGACGCGGCCTCCGGCACCGCGCTCACCTACGGCTACAACACGCTGAACCAGACCGCGTCGGTCAAGTACGGCGCGAGCGGCCAGACCCGCACCTTCACGTACAACACCGCGCACGACCTCACCGGCGACACCCTGACGCAGGGCGCCAGCACACTGTCGGCCATCACCTACGGCTACGACAGGAACGGCAACCTGACGTCGAAGAACACCGTCGGGGTCGCGGGCGCCTCCAACAACGTCTACACCTACGACCAGGCCGACCGCCTCAGCTCGTGGAACAACGGCACGGCCACCACGAACTACTCCTACGACGACTCCGGCAACCGCACCCGCGTCGGCGCCGACGTCTACACCTACGACGCCCGCGACCAGCTCACCTCGGACGGCGTCCACAGCTACGCGTACTCCGCGCGCGGCACCATGACCTCGGACACCTCCACCGCCAACGGCCAAGTCGCCTACTCCACCGACGCGTACAACAACCAGATCACCGCGGGCACGCACTCGTACACGCTCGACGCGTCGGGCCGGAACATCACCGACGCCAACTCGGCCGACCAGTCCTCGCGCGCCTTCCAGTACTCGGGCGCCGACAACACCATCGCCGCGGACGGCAACTACAGCTATACGTACGATCCCGGCGGCTCACTGATCGGCATCAACGGCGGCACCGCGCCGGGCACCGGCCAACTGGCCCTGACCGACAGCCACGACGACGTCATCGGGAACTTCGCGCCGGGGGCGACCACCCTGGCCGGTTCCACGACGTACGACCCGATGGGCAAGGTCACCGCCAACAACGGGCTCATCGGCCACCTCGGCTTCCAGTCCGGCTGGACGGAGGCCGACACCGGCAAGGTCGGCACCGCGTCACGCTGGTACAACCCGGCGACCGGCACCTTCATGAACAAGGACTCCGCGTCCGTCAACCCGGTGCCGAACGAGGCGGCGGCCAACCCCTTCGCGTACGTCGGCGACAACCCGCTCGACGGCACCGACCCCTCGGGCAACTGGGGCCTGGGCAGCGTCTGGCACGCGGCGAGCCACGCCGTCAGCCACGCGGTGAGCAGCACCTACCACGCGGCCACCTCGTACGCCTCCAGCAGTTGGAGCTCCTTCAACTTCTACGCCTCGTACGCCTACTACCACTACACGCCGCCGATCGTGCACAAGGTCGTGCACGCCGCCAAGCGCGTGGTGAAGAAGGTCGTCCACCACGTGCGGGACGTCTACCGCGCCACCGTCCGCTACACCCGCCGCGTCTACCACTACGCGGCGCGCAAGGTGAAACGCGTCGTCCACGCCGCCGTGCACGCCGTCCACTCGGCCTACCACGCGGTCAAGAAGGTCGCGAAACGCGTGGTCCACGCGGTGAAGAAGACCGCCAAGGCGGTGGCGAAGGCATCCAGAACCGCGTATCACGCCACCGTCAAGGCCGTGAAGACCGCGGCCACCTACGCCAAGCACCATGCGGCGGCCATCACGTCCTTCGTGGTCTCCACCGCCGTCTTCATGGGCTGCGAGGCGGTCACGGCGGGCGTCGGCTCCATCGGCTGCGCGGCGGTCGCGGGCGCGGCCGGGTCACTGGTCGAGCAGGGCTTCAAGTGCGCCGAGGCGGGCGGCGCGGCGTGCAGCGCGGGCGCCTTCGCGACCTCCGCCGTGACGGGCGCCGTCGCGGGCGCGATCGGCGGGGCGCTCGGGTCGCTGGGCGGCAAGGTGCTCAGCAAGTTCGCCCCCAAGGCGATGGAGGCCGTCGGCGGGCTGTTCGGCAAGGGCGCCACCGAGGCCGAGGAGGCGGCGGCGGGCGACGCCACCCAGACCGCGGCGCGCCAGGGCGAGTCGGGCGCCGCCAAGTCGGCCACCGACAGCGGGACCTGCCACAGCTTCACGGCCGGTTCCCGTGTCCTCATGGCGGGCGGCGGCACCAAGGCCATCGACCGGATCAAGGTGGGCGACTCCGTCGTCAACTCGGTGCCGGGTGCCTCCGGCACGCAGAGCCACAAGGTCACCGCGGTGATCGTGACGACGACGGACCACGATTTCGTGGATGTCGGGGTGAAGCCGGTCGCGGCCAACGCCGTGACGTCCGCCGCGAAGAAGGTGGTCCGGCGCGCGGCCCTCGGCCTCGCGGCCTCCGCGGCGGTCCTGGGCGCCCTGGGCGCGACCCACCACGCGGCCGACTCCCACCCGGCCACGGCCCCGGTGGCGGCGGTCTCCCCGGCCGCCCCGACGCCGGTGAACGGCCACCTCACCACCACCTTCCACCACCCCTTCTACGACGAGACCCAGTCCGCCTTCGTCGAGGCCAAGGACCTCCACCAGGGCGACCTCCTCCAAACCCCCACCGGCACCGCCCAGATCACCACCGTCCGCCTCTTCCACGCCCACACCACCACATACGACCTGACCATCGGCGACCTCCACACCTACTACGTGGAGGCCGGCGCCACGCCGGTCCTGGTCCACAACTGCGGTGCACTCGACGGCATTGCGGACGAGTTGGCAGGCAGCAAGACTACGACTGGTCAGGTCGTAGATGATGCTGGAAATAAAGTCGGAGCTCCCGTATCAAGCGGTGAGAATGGTTCATTCTCGCAAGTAAGGGACGCACTCAAAAAATCTGGCGTGCCTCACGACGCTGCAGGTGGGTTCGCGGCCGCATCTCATGTAGAAACCAAGATCGCTTTGGCCATGAGAAGCAATGGCGTTCAGAGGGCGACAGTCGTAATCAACAATTCTGACGGCGTTTGTTCTGGTCCCTATTCATGCATGACTGGGGTGTCTGCAATTCTACCAAGAGGGTCTAGCCTGACATCCGTTTGGCGCACTGAAGAGGGCTGGCACGGGGTAACTATGCTGGGCGGCGGTTAATCTCAAGAGGTGTAATATCTGGCCGGCCCTGCCCTGGGGTAGAATCCTCCGGGGTGGGGCCGGTCTAATTTCGGTATTCCGCATCGCCTCACCTGCGAACGTTGGAGGATATTAATGATTCTGACTATTTTCACTGGCGGTACGACATATCATGCAGCATCGGGAGCTATTCTTGGGCGCTTGATTGGCGAGTTGGTGACCGGCGGGCCCGACCAAGGGCCAGACGTGGCTGGACGGCCGAAGGGTGGAATTTTTGCAACGTTTGTGCTCTTGGCACCACATAGGGATCCGATGAAATCAGATCGGTACTTTGACAGCTATCTTCAAGTCTCGACAAATCCGCTTACAGGGTATGGCGCATTGAGGTGGCAAGTTCCCGAGGATTCCGTAGTCCGAGTGGATCAGGAGACTGCGAGGAGTGTATGGACCTCTAGGAATCCGGAACCGCCGGTGTTGAATCAAAACGTTGTTGCTGATTTGGGCGATTGGAGGCTGTTCGAGCCCCGCAATACGCTGCCGGTAGCTGATATTCGTGCGGCCGTCGAGGAATTTTGCGAACTAAGAAGCGGTCAGAGGCCAACGGCGATTTGCTGGGATCGTGGTGACTCTGGCACGTACCACTCTCTGAATGGGCTGGCGCACGTGACACCTTCCTACTGTCAGGATCCGTGGTGCAGAGACTCGGGTACACGGCACCCATTGCACTGAGTAAGGTTCTCGGTGGCGCTTCGTGCAAGTTGGAATCTCCCTTTCGGTGAGACGGTATTTATCATTCGAATATGGACGTTATGCGCGAATGTTGCGTTGATGTCGCTGTTTGTTGAACTTCAATTTGCCTTTCGATGTGCGCAAGCGAATTTGACGCCCCGTCAGGCGGTGCCTGGCGAGGCGTCTGTGTGGGGTGACGGCAGTAGTTGACGGCAACGTCAGCGGACGAGGGCGGCGCAGGGTGGCGGTTCGTCGCCGTCGGAGCGTGCCGTCTTGGTGTTCTCCGGGCTGTCCAGTGCGGTGCTGATCACGACGAGTTCGACGCCCTGTTCCAGGAGCAGGGTGGCGGTGGAGTGGCGGAGGCCGGCCTTTTGGAGGAGCGCGATGAAGGTGCGGGTGAGGTGGCGCGGGCCTGTTCGGTACGCCAGGTGCGGCGGGCGTCGCGCAGCGTGCCGAGGGTGGTGGAGTAGCGGCGGGACTTGGTGGAGAAGTGGCCGCGGAAGCCGAGCATGTGCGCCCACTTCCAGAGCTTGAGTTCGGCGAACTCCGGCAGGCGGCCCAGCTCCCAGCAGGTGCGGATCATCTGCCGCACGTGCCGGGTGACGGCGAGGCGGGGCAGGGGCCGGGCCTGTCCGGCGCCGTCGCAGGCGGTGCAGGGGAGCGGGGTTCCGTGGGGCAGGAGGGTGGCGCCGCGTCCCTGGCAGGGGCGGCAGAACAGGGCGTGGTCGAGGGTGCCGGAGGCGTCGGCGGACTTGGCGGCGTACTTGGCGGCGTACTTGGCGGCGTACTTGGCCACGTAGGCGGCGACCGCCTGGTCGGTGAGTTCGCTGTCGGTACCGAAGGTGGCGATCTCGCGTACGTCGAGCTGCTGGCCCCAGGCGAGGTCGCGTTCCCCGACCGCGGAGTCGACGGAGATGCGGGCGCACGGTGCGGCGGTGCGGATGGCATCGGTGAGTACGGCGGCGTTGGCGTACGAGGGCGGGGGGTGGGTGTTGCCGTCGGGGCCCCTCCTCCGCCAGGCCGACTGGACCGTGGACGACCTCACTGAACATCTCAAGTAGCCATACAGGTCTAGACCACTGACGGCAGTAGTGCCAGCAACAACCACGCATCGGCGCACGACAAGGGACCCTGACGGACCGCCAAAGCCCCGCCCACCTGCCAAAACGCACGTAGAGCAGGGTGGAGTGTCACACGTACTATGTGCTGGCAGGGATTACGCCGGTCCTGGTTCACAACTGTGGTCCTGGGGTTGCAACTGAAGGCGATGCGATGCTTGCTCTCAACCGTGCGGAAGAGTTGCAGGCGTCCCGCAATGATTACTTCATGGCGGACGTGAAGGGCACCACGGCGGTAATTGGTGTCTTCAACTCTCAGACGAAGACGTTCACCACTCGGATCGGAATCAATGGGGGCGGCGCAATGCCTTCCGGGTGGACGCTTCGACCGGGAGAGGAATTCGTGCAGGCGGCTGGACAGGCAGAGGAAGGGATCCTTAACAGCTTGGGGCCAAATGAGCATGCAGTGTTCGGTGCGGCATCGCGAAACTTCTGCGTTGCCATCTGTTCGCCCATGCTGAACGTTCGCGGGGTGACGTTGGGTGGCGCAGGAATCCGCGGTCATGCTGCACAAAGCTCCCCATTCACAATCTTCTGGGCCACTGGAGGCTAGAGGGGCATGGAGATTCCGTCAGAAATTCAGGCAATTTCGAACGCTTCGGACTCTGAGCTGATGCTGATCTGTGCTGCAGCCGCGGAACGGGGGGTGACTTTCTGTCGAGCCCTAGGCCCTTCGGAGTACTTGACGTGGGTCGATGCCTCGCTTGAGCTTGCTTGGGCGGCAGCTGCCGGCGAGTCTGTCCAGGACGAATGCGCCGAGGCGTTGGATGGGCTGGAGATGGAACCTCAGGACGGCGAGGGTGATTCTTATCGCCCAGAGTTCTATGTGGCTCAGGCGGTGGGGCTCGTGGGAAATGCTCTTGCCGTCTCCTTGATGCCTTCAGCCCCGAAGGCGGAGATGTCTATCAATACCCTCAGGTCACTGCTCTCCATGCTCGATTTCAAGCTGTCAGGAGAAAATCCCGTAATTGTAAGATACGGAGAAGAGCCTCCTCCTCCAGGGCTGCTAGTGCAAATGGAGATTGACGCCGAGCGTGAGGTCCTTGCGCTTCTTTCTCAGGGGTCAGAAGATTCCGCTCAAGGTGTGATTGGACGCTCGGTGGCAACCCAGGCGCAGGTATCAGCAAGCGCATTTTCCGTGCAACTGACTCCTTCTATCGAGGCGTT
Source organism: Streptomyces sp. NPDC025721 (assembly GCF_055558595.1). NCBI lineage: Bacteria > Bacillati > Actinomycetota > Actinomycetes > Kitasatosporales > Streptomycetaceae > Streptomyces > Streptomyces sp. NPDC025721. Next base: position 816,385 of record NZ_JBVHMF010000001.1, read on the forward strand.
TGCCGAACTAAACAACTGGGAAATTTGAGAGGCGATCTTAACTCAAGAGTCCGCGTCATAAGGTAAGTATCTGAAAACCCATGTCGCCCTTCCCGGAGCTGTTCCGGGGAGGGCGACATGGCGTCTTGACGGCAGTAGTTGACGGCAACGTCAGCGGACGGGTGCTGCACAAAGCGGCGGGCCGTCGCCGTCGTCGGGGTTGGTGGCGGCCTCGGAGGACTTGCCGAGGGTGCGGCCGAGGAGGTCGATGGCGTCGCGCTGGAGGCGGAGGCGGACGTGGGCGTACACGGTGGCGGTGACGCCGATGTGTGCGTGACCCAACAGCTCCTTGATGACGACGAGTTCCACGCCCTGTTCCAGGAGGAGGGTGGCGGTCGAGTGCCTCAGGTCGTGGAACCGGATCGCCCTCAGACGGGATTGACGGAGCAGGGCGTTGAAGTGGCGGCTGAGGGTGGCGGGTTCGATGGGGTGCCCGTCCAGGCGGGTGAAGACGAGACCGGCGTCCACTCACTCCGCACCGACCTGTTGCTTCTCCTGGGTCTGCCGGTCGCGGTGTTCTCGCAGCAAGGCGACACAGGCGGCTGGGAGGACGATGCGGCGTTCCGAGCAGATGATCTTGGTGGGCAGGGTGGTGAGGCCGCCCGTGCGGGTGCGCTGGAGGGTGCGGCGGATGCTGGCGGTGCCGGCGTCGTGGTTGAGGTCTTCCCAGCGCAGGCCGAGGAGTTCCCCCTTGCGGAGTCCGGTGCGGAGAGCGAGTTCGAACAGCGCGTGCGGGCGGTGGCCCTGTGCGGAGGCGAGGAAGGTGCGGGCCTCGTGGGCGGTGAGGGGGTTGAAGCGGCGTGGGCGGGGTGTGCCGGTGCGGACGTTGCGGGCGACGTTGCGCGGGATCTCCTCCTCGCGCACGGCGTGCTCCAGGGCCGACTTCAGGACGGAGTGGATGTAGGCGAGCGTCAGCGGTGAGAGGTACTTACGGCAGCACTTCCCAATGGCGCAGCAGCGGGGCCGACGGTCGGCCTGAGCATCGGGCTTGCGCCGGGCGTCGATGCCGCGAGCGCAGCACTGGCAGACGGTCCGCAGCCCGTTCAGCCAGGTGCGCACGTCCTTCGCGGCGAGCTTGGCGAGCTTCTTCTTTACTGCATCGCGTACAGGACCGGCTCCGCGTCCGGCTCGCGGTCGGGCTGGAGCGTCCAGGTCTCGTAGCGCAGGACCGAGCGAGGGGTCACCGTCCCCACCTCCGGTTGGCCACGGCCACCTTCGTGCTCAACTCCTCCGTCGGAGTCGGCATACGTACGTCCTCGGGCGGCACGTCCCACTCCCGGCCACCGCGCGGCGGCCGAAGCTGCACGTGCGGCCCCACATGCCCCATCACCACGCCCACCTTGCCGCTCCGCCGGTCGACCACCAGGGCGCCGGCATCGGGCGAGACGGTGTGCCCGTCGGCATCAGGGGTGGGGGTGGAGGCCGTCATCGTGACCACCCCGGCGAGGCGGCGCGCGACCGGGCGTCCAGTCGCAGGGCAGGAACACATGGGGTGGCGCTCTTTCGCACGGTGACGCTCCTCGGCGGCGTGGATGCGTGCCCCTGGGCCTGTTGGTGCCACAGGGTCGGCACCGATCCTCACGCCGGTCACCGGGACGAAGGAACCTCCGCCAAACCCCACTTCGGGACGTCCTGCACCGTGTAGAACGTCCCTAGTGCCGTCCTGAGACAAGGGGGGAGACTCGTGCCGAACGAGAGGCTACGAGCCGTCACGGCGGCGGGAGGCTGGACGTACGCCGCACTCGCTCAGCAGGTCGAGGTCGACCCCAAGTCGGTCGAGCGCTGGGTGAACCTCGGGCGTATCCCACGTCGTGCCACCGCCCTCCAGGCGGCCAAGGCCCTGGGAGAAGACGTGCACGCACTCTGGCCGGCGCTCCGCCAAGCCCGCCCCGCCCGCGCCATCAGCCCCGAACTGGTCGCGCTCTACGACCAGCGGGCCGACATCCCTGTCTCGGCGTTCACCGACTTGATGGCCCAGGCCCGGGAACGGATCGACATCCTCGTCTACGCGGCCGTCTTCCTCCACGAGGCGTACCCGCGGCTGAACGAACTCCTCAGCGAACGCGCCGCCGAAGGCTGCACCGTCCGCATCGCGATCGGGGACCCCGACAGCGACAACGTCCAAGCCCGCGGCCAGGAGGAGCGCTTCGGCCACGGCATCGAATCCCGCTGCCGCCTCGCCCTCATGCACCACAGACCCCTCGCCAGCACCCCCGGCATCGAAGTCCGCACCCAGGAAACCACGCTCTACAACTCCCTCTACCGCGCCGACGACCAGCAACTCGTCAACGCCCACATCTGGGGCGTCAACGCCTACGCCGCCCCCGTATGGCACCTTCGCCGACACGAGACAGGCGGCATGTTCGATACCTACGCCGACAGCTTCGACGCCGTGTGGGCGACGGCGACGCCCGTACGAGAGGAAGGCTGACCGTGGCCCGCACCGAGTACTACGACGACCCGAACGCGCCCAAGCCGAACAGCATGGTCGTCGCCGCCTCCGCCGTCGTCACCGACGACCACGGCCGCATCCTCCTCCAGCGCCGACGCGACAACGACCTATGGGCACTGCCCGGAGGCGGCATGGACCTCACCGACTCCCTGCCCGGCACAGCCGTCCGCGAAGTCAAGGAAGAGACCGGCCTCGACGTTGAGATCACCGGCCTGGTCGGCACCTACACCGACCCGAAACACGTCATCGCCTACACCGACGGCGAGGTCCGCCGCCAGTTCAACGTCTGCTTCACCGCCCGCATTACCAGCGGCCACCTGGAGATCTCCGACGAATCCACCGAACTCCGGTTCATGCCGCCCGAAGAGATCGAGCAACTGCCGATGCACCACACCCAGAGGCTCCGGCTCCAGCACTTCCTGGAACACCGTGAAAGCCCCTACCTGGGCTGAACCGGCTGACGGCAGTAGCTGACGGCAACAACCACGGACACCCACGCACATCACCGGACCAGCAAACCATGCCTGACCTGCGAAAAAGCAGGTCGAGGGGCTCGCGTAGCACACGTACTATGTGCTGGCGGGCGAGACGCCGGTCCTCGTTCATAATGTAAATGAAGGCGATCTCTGCAATTTGACTCTCGGGCCCAACTTGAAGGGGCAGAAAGCGGAGGGGGTTACTGCTGAGCGTGGAGACACTGTTCTCGCTCACGAGCAGCGGATGATCAATGAATTCGGGGATCGGAACGGTTGCGCGGCTTGCGGTGCCGAAAAGTCTGGCTACAAGGATGGGCACTGGGCTGGCGACCACAACCCGCCGAACAAGTCCTCCCCGAATGGTCCGTGGACTCTCTATCCGCACTGCAAGGCATGTTCCAAACAGCAGGGTGGAATCGTGCGAACGCTGATCAAGGAGTATTACGACTTCCCGGTGTGGAAGCCGAGACAGTAGGTGGATTCAATGATGCTTTTCGCCTCGTGCACGACAAGATTCGCGCACGGTTTGGTTGTCGCTGCCGCGCCTGGGAGTGTTGACAACCACGCAGGCTGGGACGCGGCTGCTGATGTGGTGCACGGCGGTCCGGACTCCTTGTTCATCGCGGTGCAGCAAGCCGCCAGTGGTCCGGCGTCAGTCCAATGTATGCAGGGGCCTTACCAGCCGAGTGGAAAGGTTCTTGTGTACTCAGGGAATCTGACTCTCCCCAAGGCGTCCCTCGAAATTTCGGATCCTAATGAATCGGTGAGACTGCTGATTCCCGTTCCGAATGTAGAAAATCGGGTCGACGTCTACGGAGACGGAACCGATGAGCCTGATGAGGTGGTCATCGTCCTGACGGGCGATGAGTCGTGGTGATCCGCAAGCTCTGACGTATGGGCTCTGTCGGCAAGTCGGACGTCACGATAATCTCTCAACTCTGCGTGCGCGAGAGGCCGTACCTGGGCTGAATCGTATGATGGCAGTAGTGAAGGCAACAACCACGGTTTTCCCGCAAACCACGGACGTCAGCGGAACGCAAAACGCACGCTGACCAGAGACGCTTGGCTCTTATACCTATTCGCGGGGCGCTTGGCTACTCTGGTGATCGAGTCCTTTCTATCAACGGCAACCTTATCGAGGATAATCGGGCCACTTTCATGCGCTCACGGGTCAAGGCATGCCAGCGGAAGAGGCAATCCTTCACGCATGACCGGGGAAATTGGCTACGAGAAGCGGCTTCGGTGCGCTACGGTCTCTTGAACGTGTTTGGCGAGCCAGGGGCACACTCCACGGTCGAGCCAATCTTTACGAGACCTAAGGGGTGCAAGGGTGTCCATCGATGACTGGGCCGCAGAGGCAGGCCGCATGCAGCGGGAAGGGGCATCGATTATCGACATCGCTGCCTTTCTTCGGGCGTTCGGGGAAAATGGCGGAAGGAAGATTAACGCGGCATCCGCTCTCGGCAAAGAGTATGGCTGGTCAGTAAAAATGAAGCTTGAATTGTTGAGCTGGACCGAAGGTGGTACCACGGACCAAGAGCTGATATCCCTTGTTCCGTCCTGGTTTCCTGGCGGCTAATTTAATCTCAATTATCCCACTGGGTCGGACCGCGTCGTGGAGCAGACCTTTGCCCTGCTCCACCACTTCAAAGGACTTGCTGTTCGGTGGGAACGCCGCACCGAACTTCACGACGCCTTCGAATCTCTGGCCCGCAGCCCCATCTGCTGGAGACGTCCTAACAGACCCGCATCATGACGCTTCAGAAGGGCAGCGGCTCGGCGTCCGGCGGCTCGGCGTATCCCAGGGCCCACCGGCCGGGGACGGTCTCGCAGATCGCCTCCAGGTCGGCCATGGTCCGGCCCCGGACGTGCAGCCAGCTGTGGGTGCCCAAGCCATCCTGGCGCAGCAGCTTTCCCGGGGCGGAGAACCAACGCACTGGAAAGTCCTCCGGCCCTGTCCACATCGGATAATCGGGCAGCGCGACCCGCTGGAAGCGGTCAGGCACCGTCCCAAGCAGGTCCGCCGGCAGCTCGCACGCGTTGTACAGCCGACCTCCGCTGCCGAACAGTGCCTCGCTCAGTACGAGCTCGACGCAGGCCAGAGACACCCGGTCCAAGAACGGCACCCAGCCGTGCCGCGCCTGGACGAACACCGGCGGATCGTCTTGCTCAAGGTCGCGCAGGCGCACGCCCCAGAAGGCGCAGCCCTGGTTTTCGCTACGGAAGACGAGGACACCGCCGCACTCGTCATGCACGAACATCTCGGCGGGCGGCAGCAGCGGATCCTGGTTGGCGATCAGGCCGGACCGCGTACCCAGGAGCGTGTAGACCTCGCGCAGCGCGGCCGGCAGGGAGCAGCCGAGCGTCGCCTCGGCTTGCGCCAGTTCCGCTGCCGGCGTGCCGTCATCCTCGGCCAACGGTGCGTCCCAAGCAGCGGCGAAGCCGCGGACAAAGGCCCACGCCCGCCCCTGGTCGGTGACTCCGCCGTAGAGAGCCTGGGCCACGTCGAACACGCCGGTCATGCCGCGAACCGTACCGGAAGCACGCGGCGCATCACCCAGAGACGATCGGGCCGCCAGCGAGAGCAGCCCTACCGGGCGGGTCCGAAGTCCTGGTAGAGCACCGAGGCAAGCATGAAGCCGACGGACACTACGACCTGACCGCACTCGCCAAGATCGTGTGACGAATTCTAAGCGGTCAGAGCACTAGCGCGACTCCGTTGCCTGCTTGCGGTCCTGGGGGATGTCACAGGTTGCATCAACCGCGAGGTGTGAACGTGACAGTGGAGGTGAACCCGTGAGCGCGGTGGATGCGGCGACCGTCAAGCGGGTTGCCAAGGACTGGGCGGTTCGGTACCCAGGGTTCGATGTCAGATGGTGATCGTGTGACGAGCGCTCAAGGACGGAATTCTTCGTCGGTGCCGGGAGGACCGGGTAGGTGGGCGGAACGGTGAGTCGGTCGGACGGGTTGAGTAACGAAGGGCTGTCGGCGCAGGTCGCGGCCATGGGGCGCGGGCAGCGCTGCCAGGCGGCGTATTTCGCCCTGCGGCGACTGCGGGGGCCGTTGGTCGGTATGGCGATGCCCGAGGAGTGGGGAGTGGACCCGGCGGCGCTCGGGGAACTGCTCCGGGCCGGGGCGGACGTGGCGGACGGCGGGAGCGGTGCGGAGTTCGCCCGGGCGGTCGCCGCGTTGACCGCCGCCCCGCTGTTCGAGTCGGAGATCGAGCCGGAGTTCGCGGAGAGCTTCCAACTGGAAGCTCTCAACGGCTGGTTGATGCTCGCGGACGCTCTCGGCGAGATGAGCGAGGCCGACACCGAGCGGATCATCGACGTCGCCCGCGCGACGGCCGTCTACCTTGACGACTACATGGCCGGCTCGCTCACCGAGGTCGCCGGTCAAGAGACCCGCGAGCGCTGGCTCGCTGATGTCGACGAGTCCCTGCGTGTTTACGGGCTGGGGTATTTCGGCACCCGGAACCTCGCCGTCGAGGCCGAGTGTCACGACGCCGTTCTCGCCGCCCCGGCCGGTGCGGATCTCCTGACGTCCGCCGTACGCCAGCGACTTGAGGCATCCTGCGACGCGTACAGCGAGCAACTTGCCGCTGTACTCCGAGGCTTCGCGGCGCAATGACACGTGGCGTCGTGACCGTGGAGACGTGGGACCCGTCCTACCGGAACTCGAAGGTCCCTCTGTCGGACCTCGCAACGGTGGTCGGCGCGGTTCCGCCGGGCACGTCGATGGGTCTGACGTTGGACGACGGTGAGGACGACTGCGTCATCGTGACCGTGGAGCCGGAGTTCTCCACGGTCACGTTGTTCCGGGACCGGACGTTCTACAACCTTCAGACGTCCGACGACTCCGCAGACACGGTGATCACTGTCGCAGGGGAGGAGATCACCTGGCCGAAGGGCTGTCTCCTACCTCCCACGACGGGCCCCGAGGTCCTCCTGGAGGCCAGTGACCGACAGACGGTGTGGGAGCGGTACACATGGGTCGAACAGGGCTGACGGAGACGGTCGCCAGTGAAGTGGTCGTCCCGGCGGCATCGGAGCTGCGAGCGGGAGACGTGTGTATGGTCTCCATTCCTCCGACGCGTCTCTACGTCGGCCATGACGAGGAGTACGACCCGCCGCGCGATCTGGGGTGAAGTCCCGTGCCCACGGCGGGAATCTATCGAGTGAAGGTCGGGGGGCGGAGGGGTGACGGGGGAGTTCGCGCGGAGCGCGACGCGGGAGCAGGCGGCGGTGTTCGGGGCGGCCTGTGCCGAGCGGGCGGCGGCGATCTTGTTCTGGGTGGTGGCCGGGGACGGGCGTACGGCGGATCTGGAGGCGTACGCAAAGGAGTTGGAGGCGCTGTGGACGCCCGGGACGCTGACGGAGGGGCGCGGGCGCATCGAGGGGATGCGGGAACTGGTCGAGGGCGACGGGGCGTCGGGGGCGCGGGCGTTCGCGTATCAGGGGGCTGTGGCGCTGCACACGGCCATGGGCGCGGAGCCGGTCCTCGGGTGCTCGTCGGTCCTGCGCGACATGGCGTTCCGGCTCGGGCGGCGCTGCGGCGCCGATCTGCTGACCGGGGAGGACGAGACGCAGCGGCGGGACATCGCCGACCTGACGTCAGGGGCGGCGGACGGCGCGATCCGCGAGAGGTCACGGGAGGCGGGGCGGCGCTGGCTGGCCCTGGCGGCCGGTCAATTCGACGGGCGGCCTGGGGAGACGGGGAGATGAGGACGACGTAAGTGGGGCACGCCGGGGCAGGCGTGATTGTGTAGGGGCAGGGGGGCGGTGCCGTTGCGTCCCCGGACGACGACCTCCGAGGTGCGTACATGGACAGACGGATATCCCGGCGCCTCGCCTGCGCCGCGACCCTGCTCGCGGTGATCGGCGTAGCGGGGTGCAAGGACACGACACTCGGCGCCGACCCGACGGGCAGCGCGAACCCGTCGGGAGCGGCGGGCCCCGCGGCCGGCAACGGGCGGGCGGTGAGCCCGCTGGACAACCCGGACGGGACGAAGGCCGGTCTGGCCGCGATCACCTCGGACGCCGACAAGAAGAAGGCGCGCGACCTGATCGCCAAGGTGAAGACCAAGGGCCGCGGCCCCAAGACGGGTTACTCGCGGGCGCAGTTCGGCGCCGCGTGGATGGACTCCGCGCCCTCCGTCCCCTTCGCGCACAACGGCTGCGACACGCGTAACGACCTGCTGAAGCGGGACGGCGACGACGTCCACTACAAGGGCACGTCCAAGTGCGTGATCGCGACGATGACGCTCAACGACCCGTACACCGGCCGGGTCATCAAGTGGACCAAGACCAAGGCCACCACCGTCCAGATCGACCACGTGATGCCGCTGTCGTACGACTGGCAGATGGGCGCGGCGCACTGGAGCAAGGACAAGCGGGAGTCGATCGCCAACGACCCGCTCAACCTCATCCCGGTCGACGGCCCGTCCAACGGCTCGAAGAGCGACTCGGGACCGGCGTCCTGGCTGCCGCCGAACAAGCAGATCCGGTGCTCGTACGCGGTCCGGGTCGCACAGGTCTCGATCAAGTACCAACTGCCGGTGACCAGCGCGGACAAGGACACGATGCTCGCGCAGTGCGGAGGGTGACGCCGGGGGGCCGCGGTGTGATTGTCAACGGCGCGCGGCCCCGCCATACTTTGCTGGCCGCGCGCACCGCGATCACTCCGATCGCCTCTGGTGGATCGCGCCGCCCGAGCCCCCAGAGGACCCCGTGTCGAACAGCCGTCGCCTGCCCAAGCCGATGCGGTACCGCGTCATCGCGACAGTCGCCGCAGTGATCGTCGTCGGGGGCGGCGGCGCACTCGCCGTGGGCGCCACGTCCGGCGGCGGAACGGGCGGGTCGGCGGCGGCCGGCCAGGCCGCCAACCGGTCCGCCGACGCGAACGCCCCGCAGGGCGCGACGAGCACCCTCAACGCACCGAACGGCGCCAAGAACGCGGCCCCGAAGGGCTCCCCGGCCGGCACCCCGAGCGGCAGCCCCTCCGCGTCGCACGCCCCGGCCGCCGCCCAGACGGCCAAGCCCGGCAACCCGGTCGCCTCGGTCCCCGGCTCCCTGCCGTCCGTACCCCGCCAGACCCGCCGTCCGGCCGCGCCGTTCAGCGGCTTCGTCCGCACCTTCACCGGCCTCGCCTTCGACACCTGCACCGCGCCCAGCGCGAGCAAGATGGCGTCCTGGAAGAGCGGTTCGCCCTACGGCGCCGCCGCGGTCTACATCGGCGGCGCCAACCGCGGCTGCGCACAACCCCAGTTGACGTCCTCGTGGGTGACGACCGTCAGCGCGGCGGGCTGGAAGCTCATCCCGATCTACGTCGGCGCGCAGCCGCCCTGCCAGACCGGCAACAGCCCCGAACGGCTCACGGCGGCCAACGCGGCCACGCTCGGCGCGCGCGACGGCGCCGACGCGGTGAAGAAGGCCGCGGCCCTCGGTATGCGCCCGGCCAGCGCGCTCTACCTCGACATGGAGCCGTACGCCGTCTCCGACACCTCGTGCAACAACGCCGTCCTCACCTACGTCCAGGCGTGGAACCGGGCGCTGCACACCGGCGGTTACCTGGCGGGCTTCTACGGCTTCAGCTCGTCCAGCGCCGCTGCCGTGGCGGCGGCCAAGGCGACCATGGACGACATGCCGGACGCCTTCTGGTACGCCAAGTACGACGGCGTCAACAGCACCACCTCCGGCTTCCCGTTCGCCGCGAATCTGTGGACCGGGCACCGGCGCGGGCACCAGTTCCTGGTCAACTCCAAGGAGACCTACGGCGGCGTCACGCTGACCGTGGACCGCGACGCCTGGGACGGCCCGGTCGCCGTCGTCTGACGGCGGGGCGGTGAGGGTGGCGCGGGCGGTGCGGGCGGCGCGGCGGTAGAGGGGGCAAAGGCGCCAGGGACGCGGCGGGGCGGCAGGGACGCCCCGGGAGCGTCCGGGGCCCACCGGGTGCGCGGCGGCCCAGCCGCGAGGCGTACTCTCCCCCGCGAGGAGAGCCGTTTGCGCCGAGTGCTGGAAATCGGCGGGCCCCGGTCCATATCCTCGTACTCGATCATCGCTTCAGTACCGCTAGGTCGTTCCCATGCCGGGAGGCACCATGGTCCGCCGCCGCACCGCCGTCTCGATCGCCGCAGCCGCGCTGCTGGCGGCATCGCCCGCCCTCACCGCGTGCGGTTCGGGACCCGCGCACCCGGGGGCCGCGGCGGTGGTCGGGGACCAGAAGATCTCGATCGCCACGCTCCAGCACGAGGTCGACCAGGTGCGCGACGCGCAGAGCAAGTCGCCGCAGGCGGCGCAGCTCATCGGGCAGAGCGGCAAGCTGCCGCAGCAGACGCTGAGCATGCTGGTGCAGAACAAGGTGATCGACAAGGCCGTGTCCGACGCCGGGCTCTCGGTCAGCACCGCCGAGGTGCAGCAGTCGCACGCGCAGGCGTTGCAGCAGTTCGGCGGTGACGAGAGCCAGTTCGAGGCGGCGCTGCTCCAGCAGTACGACATCGTGCCGTCCGGCATCGACACCTTCCTGCGGACCAACATCGCCGTCGGCAAGCTGATCCAGAGCCTCGGCTTCCAGCCCGGCAGCGACACCGGGAACGCGGCGGCCATCGCCGTCATCTCCAAGACCGCGAAGTCGCTCGGCGTGGACGTCAACCCGCGCTACGGCACCTGGGACGCCAAGAAGGCCATCGTCGGCGCCACCAACGAGCCGTGGGTCGTGACCAAGACGGCGACCCCGGCGGACCCGAGCGCGTAAGCGGACCCGGCCGCGCGGTCCGTGCAGCAGCCGCCCGCAGGGCATGTCGGTGGTCCGGGGTACGTTCGAGGGGTGAACGACGTAGACGACGCGAACGCGCCCGGGCGGTTGGTGCTGCTCACGACCAGCCACCGGGTCGCGCCGGGACAGCTCTCCTGGCCCGCCTGGCAGACGCTGCGCGAGGCCGACCTCGTGGTCTGCGCCGACCCCGAGCATCCGCAGCTCCCGTATCTGCGCGAGGCGGGGGTACGGGTCGAGCTGGCGACGCCCGGCGGGCGCGAGCTGGTGGACGCGACGGCGGGCGGCCGTACGGTCGTCTATCTGCCGCCCGGCGGCGGCGCGGGCGACCCGGCCGTCACCGACGAACTGGCCAGGCTCGGCGGCTCGGGACGGGTCGCCATGCCCGACCTGGAGCTGCTGCCCGGCTCGTACGACCTGCCCGGCGCCCGGCTGCTCGACCTCGTCCAGGTGATGGACCGGATCAGGGCCGAGTGCCCGTGGAGCAGCCTGCGGACGCACGAGGACCTGGCGAAGTACGGCATCGAGGAGATGTACGAGCTGGTCGAGGCGATCGAGGAGGGGGACCGCGCGGCGGTGCGCGAGGAGCTGGGCGACGTCCTGCTCCAGGTCGTCTTCCACGCGGCCATCGCGGAGGGCGACCCCGAGGAGCCGTTCGGCATCGACGACGTGGCCGGGGGACTGGTGGACAAGCTCGTCCACCGGCACCCGCACATCTTCGGCGACGAGGTCGCCGAGACCCCCGAGCAGGTGCGGGCGAACTGGATCCGTCTCAAGGGCGTCGAGAAGTCCCGCGACTCGGTCACCGACGGCGTGCCCCTCGCCTCGCCCGCCCTCGCCCTGGCCGCCAAGCTCGCGGGCCGCGCCCGGGAGGCCGGCCTCCCGCTCCCGGCCGACGACACCCCGGCCGACGGCAGCCCGGCCGACGGCAGCCCGGCTGACGGCACCCCCGGCCCCGGCCCCGCCCCCGGCGCCCCCGCCACCGACGAGACCGCCCTCGGGGACCACCTCCTCGCCGAGGCCGCCGCCGCCCAGGCCGCAGGCCTCGACCCGGAAGCCGCCCTGCGCCACGCGGCCCGCCGCTACCGCGACGCGATCCGTACGGCGGAGCGGACCCGGACCGCCGAGCCACCCCGTACGACCGAGGCGGGCTAGCCCCGATGCGCGTCGACGTGCCGCACGCCTGGCCGGCCGACGAGGCGGAGGCGCTGGCGCTCCAGGACCGGCTGCGCCCGCTGGCCGACCACCGCGGCCCCGGACCGGCCGCGCCCCGCCTGGTCGCCGGGCTCGACGTCGCCTACGCGGGCGACGGACGCGGCACCGGGGACCTCGTCGCGGCGGCCGTGGTCGTCATCGACACCGCGACGCTCGACGTGGTCGAGCGCGCCACGGCCACCGCGACCACGACCTTCCCGTATGTGCCCGGACTCTTCGCCTTCCGCGAACTGCCCGTCCTCGTCGAGGCGTTGCGCACCCTGCGGGCCACCCCCGACCTGCTGCTCTGCGACGGCCACGGCCTGTCCCACCCGCGCCGCTTCGGCCTCGCCTGCCACCTGGGCGTGCTCACCGGGCTGCCGACCGCCGGAGTCGCCAAGACCCCGTTCGTCGGCCGCTACGACCCCGACGCCCTCGCCCCGGAGCGCGGCGCGTACGCCGACCTCCTCGACGGCGGCGAAACCGTCGGCCGCGCCCTGCGCACCCGGACCGGCGTCAAGCCCGTCTACGTCTCCACCGGCCACGGCATCGACCTCGCCACCGCCTGCGCCCACACCCTGACCCTCGCCCCCGCCTACCGCCTCCCCGAAACCACCCGCCAGTCCGACCGCCTGAGCCGCGTCGCCCTGGCGTCCACAACCTCAGAGAGCCTCTGACGCCCCCGCCCCCGCCCCCCCGCCCCCGCAACGGCCAGGTCCCGGTGAGCCGGGAACGCGGCCGGGCCGGATAGCGTCGGCGCATGACCGACCCCACCACCGACCCCACCGCCGACTCGCCCACCGGCCCCACCCCCGCCCCCACCGACCCGGCCGACGGCGGACCCACCCTCTTCACGTGGGAATTCGCCACCGACCCCTACCCCGCCTACGCCTGGCTGCGGGAGCACGCGCCGGTGCGGCGGACGACGTTGCCCAGCGGGGTGGAGGCGTGGCTGGTGACGCGGTACGCGGACGCGCGGGAGGCGCTGGCGGAGGGGCGGCTGAGCAAGAATCCGGTGCATCACGCGGAGTCGGCGGGGGCGAAGGGGAAGACCGGGATTCCGGGGGAGCGCAGCGCGGATCTGATGACGCATCTGCTGAACATCGATCCGCCGGACCACACGCGGCTGCGCCGCCTGGTGTCGAAGGCGTTCACCCCGCGCAGGGTCGCGGAGTTCGGGCCGCGGGTGCAGGAACTGACGGACCGTTTCATCGACGGCTTCGCGGCGAGCGGCGAGGCGGACCTCATCCACGACTTCGCCTTCCCGCTGCCGATCTACGCGATCTGCGACCTGCTGGGCGTGCCGCCGCAGGACCAGGACGACTTCCGGGACTGGGCGGGGATGATGATCCGGCACGGCGGCGGCCCGCGCGGCGGAGTGGCGCGGTCGGTGAAGCGGATGCGCGCGTATCTGGTCGAGCTGATCCACCGTAAGAGAGAAGACCCGGGCGAGGACCTGATCTCCGGTCTGATCCGGGCGAGCGACCACGGCGAGCACCTGACGGAGAACGAGGCCGCCGCCATGGCCTTCATCCTGCTCTTCGCCGGTTTTGAGACGACTGTGAACCTCATCGGCAACGGGGTGCACACCTTGCTCCGCCACCCGGAGCAGCGCGCCCGCCTCCAGGAGTCGCTGGCCGCGGGCGAGACCGGCCTGCTGGAGACCGCGGTGGAGGAACTGCTGCGCTACGACGGCCCGGTGGAGCTGGCCACCTGGCGTTACGCGACCGGCGACCTGAGCCTCGGCGGTCAGTCGATCGCGGCGGGCGACCCCGTACTGGTGGTACTCGCGGCGGCCGATCGCGACCCCGCGCGCTTCAACGCGCCCGATACCGTCGATCTGGCCCGGCGTGACAATCCCCACCTCGGTTACGGCCACGGCATCCACTACTGCCTGGGCGCGCCGCTGGCCCGGCTGGAAGCCAGGACGGCGCTCGCGTCCCTTCTCACCCGCCTCCCCGACCTGCGGCTCGCGGCGGATCCGGCCGAATTGCGCTGGCGCGGCGGACTGATCATGCGCGGACTGCGTACGCTGCCGGTGTCGTTCACCGCCGAGGCCGCACAACAGAAGTGACGTCGCGTCACGGTCGTGATCGCGACGTGATGATCGCTACACCGACTTGTGATCCGTTGGCCAACACCGCTACGTTCTGCGGTCAACGCGAGAAGCGCGGTCGCTCGTACGGGCACGGTGCGTACGGACGGCCACCTCTCGCGGACGGCTCGCGCCAGACGCGGCGGACGTCACGGAAGCGGAAGCGGAAACAGCAGCAACAGCACCAGCAACGTCGGCGGGCTCCGGCCCGCTCCCCGCCGCCGTCACGTCACGCACCGCGCTCCGGCGCGTAAGGCTTACGAGAAAGGCGACCGCATGCTCTCGTCCGGGAACGGCCGGCACCGCCGACCGCGACAGGCCCCGGCGGCCATGGTGACCGTCGCGGCGACCGGCGCGGGGATCGCACTCCCGCTCCTCGGCGCGGGGGCCGCGCACGCCGCGGACTCCAGCACGTGGGACAAAGTCGCGATATGCGAGACCGGCGGCCTGTGGAGCGCCGACCCGAGCAACGGCTTCTACGGCGGCCTGGCGATCACCCAGGACACCTGGAACGCCTACGGCGGCCAGGCGTACGCGCCACGCCCCGACCTCGCGTCCAGGACGGAACAGATCGCCGTCGCCGAGCGGATGCTCGCCGACCTCGGGCCGAACGCCTGGCCCGGCTGCGAGGACGGTACGGGGCTGCTGGACGCCGTGACGCCGCCCGTGGCGGGCGGCACGCCCGCGGCCACCCCCACCACCCCGGCGCCGTCCGCCTCGACCCCGCCCTCCGGCGACGCCACGACCGGCGGTTCCGGCGGCACCGGTGGCTCGAACACCGACCCGTCGCTGCCGACGATCATCCCGACCGCGCCGGGGACGGACACGCCCACCGGGCCCGCCGACGGCTCGACGGTCACCCCGGTGACGCCCACGGCGCCCACCACCGCCCCCGTCACCCCCACGTCGCCCGGTGACGGCTCGCGGAACACTCCGGGCTCGCCCACCGCCGACGCGCCCGCGACGCCCGGCACGGGCCGCCACGCGAAGCCGTACGTGCCCACCGACGCCGAGCTGGCCGCGGCCGACCAGGCGACCCGTACGGAGCTGACCGCCGTCACGGACGCGGGCGCGGACAGCGGTACGGACACCGGCAAGGGCTCGGACGACGGCAGCACCGGAGCCACCGGCGCCAGCGACACCGGACACAGCGCCGACGGCGGCCACGACTACACCGTCGCGTACGGCGACTCGCTCGCCGGTATCGCCTCCAGCCACCACGTCCAGGGCGGCTGGAGCGGTCTCTACGACGCCAACCGGCAGGTGATCGGCCAGGACCCGAACCTCATCAAACCGGGTCAGATCCTGACACTTGACCTCGGCTGAGGGCTCCGCGTCTTTCTGACTGTCCGTCACGGCCGCGGGGGCAAACCGGACGAACCGTACGACGTCCTCCGCGGCCCGTGTGACAAGCCTCTCGCCCGCCCCTGTGACCGCCCGCTCGCAGAGCGCTGAAACCGGCCCCTGTGACCTGCGATTCTCTGAACCCGCTCTGGGGGCGGGAGCGGTGCGGGGGCGGAACGCGGATGTTTGTCCTTTCCGGCGCCTGTGCTTAGCGTCGTCATCGCTCGCCACAGCGGGCCCCGCCGGTCAGGAACGCCGAGTCCTGCCGCCGACCGACGGGAACAGTCGACGCGAAAGCGCCGTAGGCAGGAGCGGGGGACCCAAGGTCTTTCGCCGGTCACGTTCGTACGGCACGCAGCCTGCGGAACGCACCGGCTCGGGGTTAAGCACGGAATCCGCGGTCGCGGATCCGGCCGGGCAACTCACGCCCGAACCCGACAGCTCACCTCGCAGGCGTCGGTGAGGACACGAACCATGGCTAAGCACCGCCGTACGTCCAAGCTCGTCCGCATCGCCGCGCTCGCCGGTGTCACCGGCACCGCGATCGCCGTACCGCTCCTCGGAGCCACCTCCGCCTCCGCCGCCTCCGTCTCCACGTGGGACGCCGTCGCCCAGTGCGAGTCCGGCGGCAACTGGTCCATCAACACCGGCAACGGCTACTACGGTGGCCTCCAGTTCTCGCAGTCGAGCTGGGAGGCCGCGGGCGGCACCCAGTACGCCGCGCGCGCCGACCTGGCCACCAAGGACCAGCAGATCGCCACCGCCGAGAAGCTGCTCGCCATGCAGGGCCCGGGTGCCTGGGCCTGCGCCGGCGCCGGCAACCTGACCTCGGGCGGCTCCGCGGCGAACGTCGACACCTCGTCGCCGTCGTCGTCCTCCTCGTCGTCGTCTTCCAGCTCTTCCAGCTCCTCCGGCTCCAGCAGCTCGGACTCCTCGAACACCGGCTCCTCCGACAGCTCCTCGCAGCCGTCGCAGCAGCAGAGCACCCCGGCCCCGGCCGAGACCTCCGCGCCGGTCACCCACCACAAGAGCCACGGCAAGGGCAACGGCGAGTACACCGTCGTCTCCGGCGACTCGCTCTCCAAGATCGCCACCGCGCACCACGTCTCCGGCGGCTGGCAGCACCTGTTCGACCTGAACAAGGACATCGTGCAGGACGCCAACCTGATCTACCCGGGCCAGCACCTGCACCTGGGCTGAGGCCACGGGATGTGATCCCCGGCCGGGCACGTACTCTCCCCCGAGCGTGCCCGGCCGGGGCCTTTTTCCGTCTCAGGGTCCGGGCTCGGTACCGGGCGCGACACCGAAGACGGTTAGGCTCAGGTCGAAAAAGACAGAGACATCTCAGAAGGACTGAAGGAGACACTCGTGCCGTCCATCGACGTCGTCGTAGCCCGGGAAATCCTCGACTCGCGAGGCAACCCCACCGTCGAGGTCGAGGTCGGCCTCGACGACGGCAGCACCGGCCGCGCGGCGGTCCCGTCCGGCGCCTCCACCGGCGCATTCGAGGCCCTCGAACTCCGCGACGGCGACAAGAACCGCTACCAGGGCAAGGGCGTCGAAAAGGCCGTCCTCGCCGTCATCGAGCAGATCGGCCCGGAGCTGGTCGGCTACGACGCCACCGAGCAGCGGCTGATCGACCAGGCGATGTTCGACCTGGACGCCACGCCCGACAAGTCCTCGCTCGGCGCCAACGCGATCCTCGGCGTCTCGCTCGCCGTGGCGCACGCCGCCTCCGAGGCGTCCGACCTGCCGCTCTTCCGCTACCTGGGCGGCCCGAACGCGCATGTGCTGCCCGTGCCGATGATGAACATCCTCAACGGCGGCTCGCACGCGGACTCCAACGTCGACATCCAGGAGTTCATGATCGCCCCCGTCGGCGCGGAGTCCTTCTCCGAGGCGCTGCGCTGGGGCGCCGAGGTCTACCACACGCTCAAGGGCGTGCTGAAGACCAAGGGCCTGTCCACCGGCCTCGGCGACGAGGGCGGTTTCGCGCCGAATCTCGGCTCGAACCGCGAGGCGCTCGACCTGATCATCGAGGCCATCAAGCAGGCCGGGTACGCGCCCGGCCAGGACATCGCGCTCGCGCTGGACGTCGCCGCCTCCGAGTTCTACAAGGACGGCAAGTACCAGTTCGAGGGCAAGGAGCGCTCGGCCGCCGAGATGACCGAGTACTACGAGGACCTGGTCGCCTCCTACCCGCTGGTCTCCATCGAGGACCCGCTGTTCGAGGACGACTGGGCGGGCTGGAAGGTCCTCACCGAGAAGCTCGGCAGCAAGGTGCAGATCGTCGGCGACGACCTGTTCGTCACCAACCCCGAGCGCCTGCAGAAGGGCATCGACAACGACACGGCGAACGCGCTGCTGGTGAAGGTCAACCAGATCGGCTCGCTGACCGAGACGCTGGACGCCGTCGAGCTGGCCCAGCGCAACGGCTACAAGTGCATGATGTCGCACCGCTCCGGCGAGACCGAGGACGTCACCATCGCCGACCTGGCCGTCGCCACCAACTGCGGCCAGATCAAGACCGGCGCCCCGGCCCGCTCCGAGCGCGTCGCCAAGTACAACCAGCTCCTGCGGATCGAGGAGATCCTGGACGACGCCGCCGTGTACGCGGGTCGCTCGGCGTTCCCCCGCTTCAAGCACTGAGCCGTCCGTTTCCGGGCCCCGGCCTCCGTACGTCCCCGCACCCGGTCCCGTACCGTGGGCGGGGACGTACTGGCGTGCGCGCCCGTACGGCAGCGTGTGGACGCGACGGCGTGCGAGGACGGCGAGGGGAGACACGGCGTGGGGGCGGATCGGTTCTCCACCTCGGCCCGGCTGAAGGCCATCGGCCAGGAGGCGCAGGCCCGGGTGTACCGGGCGGCGGCCAAGCGGCGCCCGCCGCGGCGCAACAAGCTCACCGGCCGCGCGGCGCTGCTCGCCCTGGTGCTGTGCGCCCTGGTCGTGGCGCTCGCCTACCCGACACGGCAGTACATCGCCCAGCGCTCCGACATCGCCGACCAGCGCCGCGAGGCCCAGAAGGCCCGCCAGCGGGTCGAGGAGCTCCGCGAGGAGAAGGCGCGCTGGCAGGACCCGCAGTACGTACGGACGCAGGCCCGCGAGCACCTGCACTTCGTCCTGCCCGGCGAGACCGGCTACAACGTGGCGGCGCCGGCCCCGACCGGGGACGCCGCCGCCGACCACCGGACGACGAACGAGGCCGCCGCACACCGCCCCTGGTACGACAATCTGTGGGACAGCCTCGACCACGCCGACGCCGCCGCCGCGCCCCGGCACTGACCCCTCGCTCCCCGCGTACCGCCCCCGACCTAGAACGGCCCATGACGAAGCACCCCGAGCCCACCGCCCCCACCCCGCCCACCGACGCGGACGTCGCCGCGTTCACGGCGCAGCTCGGCCGCCCGCCGCGCGGCCTGCGCGCGATCGCGCACCGTTGCCCCTGCGGCAACCCGGACGTGGTCGAGACCCAGCCCCGGCTGGAGGACGGCACGCCCTTCCCGACGCTGTACTACCTGACCTGTCCGCGCGCCGCGTCCGCGATCGGCACGCTGGAGGCCGACGGCGTGATGAAGACGATGACCGCCCGGCTCGCCGAGGACGAGGAGCTGGCCGCGGCCTACCGCGCGGCCCACGAGGACTACATCGCGCGGCGCGACGCCATCGAGGTCCTGGAGGGCTTCCCCAGCGCGGGCGGCATGCCGGACCGCGTCAAGTGCCTGCACGTGCTCGTCGGCCACTCCCTGGCCGCGGGCCCCGGCGTGAACCCGCTCGGCGACGAGGCCATCGCCATGCTGCCCGAGTGGTGGGCGAAGGGCCCGTGCGTCGCCCCCGCGACGGAGACCGGAACCGCGACCGGGACCGGAAACGGAACCGCGACCGGGACCGGGACCGCCCCCGAGACGGAGGAGTCCGCGTGACGACCGGTACGGCGACCGACGGGCCGCGGGGCACGACCGTCCGCGTGGCGGCCGTCGACTGCGGGACGAATTCGATCCGGCTGCTCGTCGCCGACGTCGACCCCGCGACCGGCGCGCTGACCGACCTCGACCGCAGGATGCGGATCGTCCGGCTCGGCCAGGGCGTGGACCGCACGGGGCGGCTGGCCCCCGAGGCGCTGGAGCGGACCTTCGCGGCCTGCCGCGAGTACGCGGAGGTGATCGCGGAGCACGGCGTCAGCGCGGACCGCGTCCGCTTCGTGGCGACCTCCGCGTCCCGCGACGCGGAGAACCGGGACGACTTCGTACGCGGAGTCGTCTCCCTCCTCGGCGTCGAGCCCGAGGTGATCAGCGGCGACCAGGAGGCCGCCTACTCCTTCACCGGCGCCACCCGCGGCCTGACCGGTGCCGAGGCCCTGGACACGCCGTATCTGGTGGTCGACATCGGCGGCGGCTCCACCGAGTTCGTCCTCGGCGACGACACGGTCACCGCCGCCCGCTCGGTCGACATCGGCTGCGTCCGTCTGACCGAACGGCACCTGGTGGCGGACGGCGCGGTCGTCGACCCGCCGACCGGCGACCGGGTGGCCGCGATCCGCGCCGACATCGACGCCGCCCTGGACGAGGCGGCCCGCGCCGTCCCCCTCGACCGGGCCCGTACGCTCGTGGGTCTCGCCGGGTCGGTCACCACCGTCGCGGGCATCGCGCTCGGCCTGGCCGCGTACGACTCCGCCGCGATCCACCACTCCCGTATCACCGTCGAGCAGGTCGCGGAGATCACCGCGCGGCTGCTGGCCGCCACCCACGCCGAGCGCGCCGCGATCCCCGTGATGCACGAGGGCCGCGTGGACGTGATCGGCGCGGGCGCGCTGGTGCTGCTGCGGATCATGGAGCGCACGGGCGCGAAGGAGGTCGTGGTCAGCGAACACGACATCCTCGACGGGATCGCGTACGCGGTGGCGGAGTCGGCGGGTCGGGACAGGCCCTAGCCGTCCCTGCGGAACAGGGCCGTCCAGAGGAAGGGCTCCCCGAAGTACGGGGAGTCCTTCGGCTCGTCGCGCATGCGGCGCAGTTCGACCTCGGTCAGGCCGGAGAAGATCCAGCGCAGCGACTCGGGGGTGTAGCCGAGGCCGCCGTGCAGCCGCGCGTCCCGGTAGAAGTCCGCGTCGGGCAGTTCCGAGCCCATCGCCCCCGCGGCGAAGCAGGTGAGCGCGAGATGGCCGCCGGGGGCGAGCACGCGGTCGAGCAGCGCCAGATAGCTGATCCTGCGGTGCGGCGGCAGATGGTGGAAGCAGCCGGAGTCGCAGACCAGGTCGTACGGCCCGCTCAACGCGCCCGCGCCCGCGCCCATGCCGTCGCCGTCGCCGCCCTCGCTCAGCGCGAAGGCGTCCCCTTCGTGGAAGCGGATTCCCTCCACCCCGGCCGCGCGCGCCCGCTCCCGCGCCCATCGCACGGCGGCCGGTGACAGGTCGACGGCGTCCACCTCGAAGCCGCGCCGCGCCAGCAGCACCGCGTTGCGCCCCGGCCCGCACCCCAGGTCCAACGCCCGTCCCGGCCGCACCACCTCCCGGTCCAGGCAGGACACCAGGTTCTCGTCCGGCTTGTCCACGAAGAACGGCACTCCGCGTTCCCGGTCCCCGTAGAACCCGTCCCACCACCCGGCGGCCCCTGCCGTCCACCGGTCCGCGTCCGCGGCGAACAGCCCGTCCAGCAGCCTCAGTACGTCCTCCACCGACCTGATGTCCCGCTCCACGCCAGCCCCCTCTTCTCCGGTCTTCTCCGGCGTTTCCGACAGGGAGAACGCTAGGCCCATCGGGCATGAAAGCCCAGGTCAGAGCCTTTGTGGCGACCCCTTCACGCGCCGCCTGCGGGCCTGGCCCGACCCGGCTGGGGGAGTCCGCCGGGGGGCCGCCCGCACGTCCCCGGCGGCCCCGCGGAAGCCCGGCGAAGGGCCTCCCGGGGCGAGCGCCGGCACACTTTCTCAGCTGAATTCCGTCCGCGCGGCTGCCGCCGCCGTCTCGATGACCGTCACGATGTCCTTCCCCTTCTTCTCTGTGTACGTGACGAGTTGAGCCGGAGCGCGGACACCGCCTCCAGCACGCGGGAAGATGCTGGACAGTGTTGGACAGGGTTGGACGGGGTCGGGCAGGGCTGGACAGGGTTGGGCAGACCGGAACGGCGGGGCATGGATCAGTCGGAGGACCTGTCGGCGGCGGCCGACTTCGCGGTGTGGCTGGCACGATTACGGGCCCACGCGGGCGACCCGTCGCTGGCCGTCCTGGCCCGGCTGACCGGCGCCGTACCGCGCGGCCGCCCCGTACCGAAGTCCACGCTGGGCCGGGCGTTGCAGGGCGAGAGCCTGCCCTCGGTCGACGACGCCGTCTCGATCGCGGTGGCCTGCGTCCTCCACGAGGGCGGCGGCCGGGAGCGCGCGGAGGCCGTCCGGCGCGAGTGCCGCGAGCGGTGGGTGCGGGCCAAGTCGGCCGAGCGGGAAGCGACGTTGACGGCGAAGGCCGCGGCGGACGGGGAACCGGCGCCGTCGGCCGCGGCCGTACGCACCGCGGCCGAGCAGGCGTTCCTCGCCAAGTACCACCCGTGCGTGGAGACGTTGCTGGACACGATGGAGCTGTTCGGTGTGACACTGCGCCGTTCGGACTTCCGCTACCGGATGAGCACGTCGTACATCAGCCTCACCGTCCAGGGCGAGGGCAGCGCCCAGCGCGTGCAGGAGGCGATCCACGCCGCCAAGCGGGTGCTGATCAGGGGAGACGCCGGTTCCGGCAAGACCACGCTGCTCAAGTGGCTTGCCGTGGGAGCCATTCGGGGCGATCTGCCGGAGCCGATGGGCCGGTGGAACGGCGCGACGCCGTTCTTCCTCCCGCTGCGGCACTTCGCCGAACGGCCGCTGCCCGCCCCCGAGGACTTCCTGACCTACGCCGCCAGGACGCTCGCCGACGTCGCGCCGGACGGCTTCGTCCGGGACGCGCTGGACTCCGCGCACAGCCTGGTGCTGATCGACGGCGTGGACGAACTGCCCGCGAGCCGCCGCGACGAAGTCCGCGACTGGCTGCGCGAGTTGACCAGCGGATACCCGGACTGCCGGTATGTCGTCACCTCGCGGCAGGCGGCCGTGACCGAACGCTGGCTCGCCCCGATGGGCTTCGCCTCCTTCGAACTGGCCCCGATGAGTCCGTCGGACCAGAACCAGTTCATCGAGCACTGGCACACCACCATGCGGTCCACCGCCGAGGACGCGGAGGAACGGGCGCGCCTGACGACGTACGAGCACGCTCTCGTGCGCAGCCTGTCCGAGCGGCGCGAGTTGCGCAGACTCGGCGGGAACCCGCTGCTGTGCGCCCTGCTCTGCGCGCTGCACTGGGACCGGGACATGCAGCTTCCCGACGACCGGGTCAAGGTGTACGACGCGGCGCTGGAGATGCTGCTGGTCCGCCGCGACCAGCAGCGGAACATCGCGGTGGAGGGCCCGCGGCTGCGCAGCGGAGTCCAGGAGATGCTGCTGCGCAGGCTCGCGTACTGGATGATCCGCAACGACCTGACCGAGATCTCCTTCGCCCAGCTCACCGGGCGGGTGGCCGCGTACCTCGCGGACTCGGCGCAGTACCCCGAGGAATCCGCCGCCGTGGCCCGCCAACTGCTGGAGCGGTCGGGGCTGTTGCGCGCCCCGGCGCACGACTCGGTGGACTTCGTGCACCGCACCTTCCAGGAGTACCTGGCGGCGGACCAGTTGCTCAACGACGGCGATCTGGCCCTGCTGATCAAGCACGCGCACGAGGACCAGTGGCAGGACGTCGTGGTGATGGTGTCCGGGCGGGCGCGGGACTCCGAGCGCGATCACCTGATCAAGTCCCTGTTGAAACGGGCCCGTCGGGACAAGGCCCACCGGCTGCGGCTGACCGTTCTCGCCGTGGACTGCGTCGGCGACGGCACCGCGATCGACCCGCGCGTCGTCGACGAGGCGAGACGGCGGGCGGCGGAGCTGATCCCCCCGCAGAATCCGGCGCAGGCCGCGGCGCTGGCGAATCTCGGCGAGGTGGTGCTCGATCAGATGCCCGGCCCCCGGCCCGAGTTGGCGCCCGGGGTGGTGCGGGCGATCCTGGAGACCTGCCGCCTGGTCGGCGGGCCCTCCGCCATGCGGCTGCTGGCCCGTTTCGCCGCGGTCCCCGACCTGGAGACCGAGCGGCGGCTGGTCGGCATGTGGCCCGACTTCGACACGGCGGAGTTCGCCCATGTCGTGCTCTCCGAACTGTCCTGGCTCGGGCCCCTGACGGTGGGGCCGCACGAGTTGCCCCATCTCCACCGGCTGACCGGCGTCACGGACCTCACGGTCGACGGCGCCGCCGACAGCTACGCGGTCGTCCGGCGGCTGCGGAATCTGCGCTCACTGCGTCTGGTCGACCCCGAGCCGGGCCTGTCCGGCCTCGAGTTGCCGCCCGCCCTGCTGGTGCTGTCCCTCGACGGTTCCGTCCGGCACGACCGCTTCCCGGCGCCGACGGCGCCGGGCGTCCAGGAGCTGTGGTTCGACGACTGCGCCTGTCCCGACTGCGGCCTGAGCGCGTGGCGCATGGCGGGGCTGTGGCCCGCCGAAGCGCGGCGCGCGGTATGGCTGCTGTCGGTGCGGGCCGCCCCGGCCACGCTCGATCCGCGGCTGCTGGCGGAGCGCTTTCCGGGGCTGTCCGTCCTCGCGGTCAGGTCCGACATGGTGTTCGGCGTCGGCGAGGTCGCGGACTACCTCAAACGGCTCCGCGAGTGCTTCCCCGCGCTGACCGAATTCCGGCTCTACTCCCACGGCGACGACGGGCTCGACCAGCAGCTTCAGGAGGCCGGCTTCCTGCACTGGACCCATACGATGGAGGCCGCGCCGGGGACCCGGACGACCCACGTCTTCACCCGCACGGGGGCCGGATGACCCGGCCGGAGGACCCTCCTCCGGAAAAGCTTTGTGAAACTCTTCACATGAAGTTCCCGCCCCGCGGCCCAAATTTTCCAAGGTGACCGCGTGTCAAACCCCCTGAATCCTTGGCGGGAGAGTGTTTCGGCGGTGTGACGGGCGTCGGAACGACGGATGAGCGGTGATCGATCAGCGCTGCTCAGAGGCGGTGGCCGGAGCGGGCGGTGCGGAGGAGTCCGCGCAGGTCAGATAGGCCCTGGTCATGAAGCCGGGCAGGATAGCACAGGGTGTCCAGTACCTTGTGAAGGGGCTCACGAGCACCCCCCTGGGACGTGCTGAATACTTGTCGCCATGAGCACCACGGAGCGTCCACGGATCCTCGTAGTAGGCGGCGGTTACGTCGGCCTGTACGCGGCGCGTCGCATCATGAAGAAGATGCGGTACGGCGAGGCGACCGTCACAGTCGTCGACCCGCGCTCGTACATGACGTACCAGCCCTTCCTTCCTGAGACTGCCGCCGGCAGCATCTCCCCGCGGCATGTCGTCGTCCCGCTGCGACGCGTCCTGCCCGGGGCCGAGGTGCTCACCGGCCGGGTCGTCGACATCGACCAGGACCGCAAGGTCGCCTCGGTCGAGCCGCTCGTGGGCGAGTCCTACGAGCTGCCGTTCGACTACCTGATCATCGCGCTCGGCGCGGTCTCCCGTACCTTCCCGATTCCCGGCCTGGCCGAGAACGGTATCGGGATGAAGGGCGTGGAGGAGGCCATCGGCCTGCGCAACCACGTCCTGGAGCAGCTCGACAAGGCCGACTCCACGACCGACGAGGACATCCGCCGCAAGGCGCTGACCTTCGTGTTCGTCGGCGGCGGCTTCGCGGGTGCGGAGACCATCGGCGAGGTCGAGGACATGGCCCGCGACGCGGCCAAGTACTACCCGAACGTGAAGCGCGAGGACATGCGCTTCATCCTGGTGGACGCGGCGGACAAGATCCTCCCCGAGGTCGGCCCGCAGCTCGGCACGTGGGGCCTGGAGCACCTGCGCGAGCGCGGCATCGAGGTCTACCTCAGCACGTCGATGAAGTCCTGCGTCGACAAGCACGTGGTGCTCGCCAACGGCCTGGAGGTCGACGCCTCCACCATCGTGTGGACGGCCGGTGTGAAGCCCAACCCGGCGCTCGCCCGCTTCGGTCTGCCGCTGGGCCCGCGCGGTCACGTGGACACCGCCCCCACCCTCCAGGTGCAGGGCAGCGACTACATCTGGGCCGCGGGCGACAACGCCCAGATCCCCGACCTCGCCGCGGGCGAGGGCGCCTGGTGCCCGCCGAACGCCCAGCACGCGCTGCGCCAGGCGAAGGTGCTCGGCGACAACGTGGTCTCCGGGATGCGCGGCTTCCCGCAGCAGGAGTACAAGCACGCGAACAAGGGCGCCGTCGCCGGTCTCGGCCTGCACAAGGGCGTCGCGATGATCGTCTTCGGCAAGGCCAAGATCAAGGTCAAGGGCCGGCTGGCCTGGTACATGCACCGTGGCTACCACGGCATGGCCGTGCCGACCTGGAACCGCAAGATCCGGGTCTTCGCCGACTGGACGCTCGGCATGTTCCTCAAGCGCGAGGTCGTCTCGCTCGGCGCGATCGAGAACCCGCGCGAGGAGTTCTACGAGGCCGCCCGCCCCGCTCCGGTTCCGGCCGCGGCGGTGCCGGCTCCCGCCGAGAAGACGGCGGAACCCGCCAAGGCGTCCTGACGCGCCGCGGCGCGCGCGCCGCACCCGCTGCACCGTCCGAAGGGCGCCCGCCATCCGTGGTGCGGGCGCCCTTCGGCGTACCCGGCGCCGTTTCCGGGACCTGCCCGCGCGGTCTGCCCCCGAGCCGCCGGACGCCCCGCCGAGAGCCGGTCGGGCGGCGCCTCGCCGCCCGTCCCGCGCACCCGCGCGGCGTCCTCCGCTTCCGCCGCGCGGCGCCCGCGCCGCCCCCGGTGACCGCCCCGGAAAAAATGCATGTATCCGCAACGTAGATTCGTCAGCGGAGACTGTCTTTCAGTCGTACGCTCGGAAGCATGGCTGACGCGGCTCACAGAATCGTCGAACTCGCCGACCACGCCCTCTCGACTCCGTTCCCGTTGCGCGTGCGCGCCTGGGACGGCAGCGAGGCCGGGCCGCCCGGCGCCCCCGTCCTCGTCATCCGGCGCCGCCGCGCGCTGCGCCGACTGCTGTGGAAGCCCGGCGAGCTGGGCCTGGCCCGCGCCTATGTCTCCGGCGACCTCGATGTCGACGGCGACTTCTACGAGGCGCTCGGCCTGCTGTCCGGGCTGTTCTGGGAGCGCGAGGAAGGGCCCGCGCAGAGTACGGCCGCCGCCGTGCGCCGTACCGCGGGCGTCCTGCGCGACCCGGCGAACTACCGCGTCGCCCGCGCGGCCCTCGCGCTGGCCGGGCCCGGGCTGCCGCCCCCGCCGCCGCCCGAGGAGGTCCGCCGCCGTACCGGGATCGCCCACAGCAGGCCCCGCGACAAGGCGGCCATCGCCCACCACTACGACGTGGGCAACGACTTCTACTCGCTGGTCCTCGGCCCCTCGATGGTCTACTCCTGCGCGGTGTGGGAGGGCGAGAAGACCACGCTGGAGGAGGCGCAGTCCGCCAAACTCGACCTGGTCTGCCGCAAGCTGGGCCTCCGGCCGGGGATGCGGCTGCTGGACGTCGGCTGCGGCTGGGGGTCGATGGTGCTGCACGCCGTCGAGCACTACGGCGTCCACGCGACGGGCGTCA
The DNA here is from genome assembly GCF_055558595.1 of Streptomyces sp. NPDC025721. Taxonomy (NCBI): domain Bacteria; kingdom Bacillati; phylum Actinomycetota; class Actinomycetes; order Kitasatosporales; family Streptomycetaceae; genus Streptomyces; species Streptomyces sp. NPDC025721. The sequence goes on from NZ_JBVHMF010000001.1 coordinate 843,359, forward strand.
CGCTCTCCACCGAGCAGGCCGCCTTCGCCCGCAAGCGGATCGCCGAGGCCGGGCTCACCGACCGTATCGACATCCGCGTCCAGGACTACCGGGACGTCAAGGACGGCCCCTACGACGCGATCTCGTCCATCGGCATGGCCGAGCACGTCGGCAGCGAGCGCTACCGCGAGTACGCGCAGGCGCTGTACGGACTGCTGCGGCCGGGCGGGCGGCTGCTCAACCACCAGATCGCGCGCCGCCCGCTGCGCGACGAGGAGTCGTACCGCATCGACGAGTTCATCGACCGGTACGTCTTCCCCGACGGGGAGCTGGCGCCGGTCGGGTCGACGGTGGCCCGGCTGGAGGAGGCCGGGTTCGAGGTGCGGGACGTCGAGGCGCTGCGCGAGCACTACGGGCGCACGCTGCGCGCCTGGGTGCGCAATCTGGAGGACGCCTGGGGCGCCGCCGCGCGGGCCACGTCGGCCGGGCGCGCCCGGGTCTGGCGGGTCTACATGGCGGCCTCCGCACTGGCCTTCGAGCGCAACCGGATCGGGGTCAACCAGGTCCTCGCGGTGCGCACCGCCCCCGACGGCGACCCCGGCATGCCCGCGACCCGCACGGCGTGGCTGAGTTGAGCCCGGTTGAGCTGAGCCCGGTTGCGTTGAGCCCGGTTGGGCCCGAGCCCGTTGCGCCGAGCCGGCTGGGTTTGGGCTGTGCTGGGTTTGGGCGGTGCTGAGGCGAGTTGAGCGGGGCCCGGCTGAGCGCGGAGGGCGAGATCCGGTCGCGGAGAGCGATTTCGCGTCACTTGTGCGTGGCGACTGATACTGCTGTGAACGGTGCCTGTTCAGCCCAAGAACCCTGGAACTCGTACTAACACCCCGTCAGTAACCCCTAAAATAAGACAACATGGCCGGTTGGGCGCCCTGTTCGGGATCTCCAACCCCGATACGCTTTTCACTGCGCCTCGCCGGCCCGGATGGTGGAACGCAGACACGGCGAGCTTAAACCTCGCTGCCCCTCGGGGGCGTGCCGGTTCAAGTCCGGCTCCGGGCACCACCGCCCTCACCGGCGGTGACCCCGCTCCACCCAGAGGACCGCCCGGTGGGCACCGTGCCAGCACGGTGCCCCCACGCCCCCCGGAGCCGACGGGCGGTGCCCCCTTCCGCGTGAGGCGGGCCTCAGCGGATGCGGCCGCGGCGGCCGGTGACGGCCAGGGCTATGGCGATGACTATGGCGGCGATGACCGCGGCGACGATCAGGATGTGCAGCATGCGGGCCCCCATGGTGTGAGCTGGTGTACACGTCATGCCCGGGAAGGCCGGTGCGTACCCCGGTCGCGGGCAGCCGGTCGGCAGCCGTACGACCCGACCGGTGCGAGGTCCGCACCCCGTGCCGGGGTGCCGGAGGGCACATGGAGCCGCCGGGGTGCCGGGGCGTCGGGGTGTCGGGGTGCCTCGTTCCGGGGTTACGGGTGCGGGGAGGTACGCGGGCGGGCCGCCGAGGCCACCGTTGCCGCCGCCTCGCGCTCGCTCAGCCCGGTGTGCACCGCCGCCGTCACCAGCGCCGGTGCCAGCGCTTCGCCGAGACCGGCGTCGTACGCCCGGCACGCGGCCCAGAACAACCGGCCGTTGCGCTCTCCTTCGTGTGAATCCAGGACGAAGCGGACGAGCGCGGCGGCACGTTTCTCCGCGGGGTGGCGCGGCGCGGAGGCATCGCGGGGCGGCGCGACCGGCGGTGGCGGCGCGGCGAGCAGCAGCAGCGCGGACGGCGCGGGCGCCAGCGGATGGCCCGCGGTGCCGGGCGCCAGCAGATAGCGGCCCGCGACCGTACGCGAGCCGGGGCCGACCACGTAACCGCCCTCGCCGCGCACGTCGATGCCCGGCGCCAGGCGGCCCGCCGAGTTGGGGACCTGCGTCGGCGCGGTCAGCCACAGGTGGCGTCCGCCGCTGGGGGTGAGCACCGTGACCGTGTCGGGCACGGCGAAGCCGTGGGCGGCGGCCAGGGCGGTGAGCGCCGCGACGCCGTCGGCGCCGTGCTTGACGTCCAGGTCGAGGCCGATCAGATGGTGCGGCGCCCGGCCGCAGGCGATCCCGTACCCCGTCGCCCAGGGCGCGGCGGCGAACAGGGAGCGAATCCGGGCCGGGTCGGTGCTCGCGTCGTACACACCGTGTCCCGGACGCCCGCACGCGCCCCGGCAGTCACTCGTACGGGGCTCGTCGCGGTGCGGTGAGCGGATGGCGGGCAGTTTGGTCCGGGACAGCGGGATCACCGGCAGGCCGCGCGCCGCGGTGAGCAGGGCGGCGTGCAGCGCGCGGGTGTGGTCGGGGCGTGGCATGGCCTGCTCCCTGACGTTCGAACGTGTGTTCGTCTGCACCCTCAAGTAATACCGCGCGCGGCGCCCACCGTCCACTGCGCGAGCCGGTGTGGCGGTGCGTTCCGCGTCACGCCCGTGACACCCCGGTGACCGTGTTCGACACGCGCGGGTACTACGGTCGGGCGCGGACAGGTCGTAGCTGTCCGAGTCCGGCCCCAGGCGGGCCGGCGCCGCGACGGAGGGGCGGGAGAGATGGACGAACTGCACGCGGGGGACGCCGAGTTGTGCGCGGGCGGCGGTGACGAACGGCTGGCGGCCGAGGGCGAGACGGCACTGGCCCGGCTGATCATGGACGGCGGCGACCTGCCGCACGCGGCGAGCCATCTGGGCAACGCCGTCGCCATCGACCCGCTGCTCCCCGAGACCCACGAGGCGCTCACCGAACTCGCCACCCGCGCGGGCGGCCCGCGCGCCGCGCTCGACCTCTTCCCGCTCGACCACCCCTACATCGGCGCCGTCGTCTGCCGGGCGCACCTCCAGGCCGCCTGCGGCGAGTGGGCCGAGGCGGTCGGCCTGATCGCCGCCGCCGTACGCGCCGAGTACGACCGGCCGTGGTCGCACGTCGCCTGGCTCACCCAGGACCGGCTGCCCGAACTGCTGCCGCCGCAGGTCATGACGCAGGCGCTGGCCCGCGCGGTCGGCGGCGCGCTGCCCGACCCCGTGCCCGAGCACGCCCGCGACGCGCTGCGGCCCTTCTACGACCTGACCCGCGCGGTGGTCGAACGCCACCCGGACGAGGCGCAGCTCGCCGCCATCGGCTCGGGACTCGCCCGCCGCTTCGAGGACCACGACCGCGCCATCGCCTGGGCCCGGCAGGCGGGCCGGGTCCAGCCGGGACACGTGCCCAGCGTCATGCTCGGCTACGCGCTGCGCGCCGCGGGCCGCCCCGACGAGGCGCTGCGGGTCTGGGAGGAGGAGATGGCCAGGGACGACTCCGACCTCTCCTTGATGGTCGACATCGCCGAGCTGTACGCGGTCACCGGCCGCGCCGAGCAGGGCCTGGCGTGGGCCGAGCGGGCCGTCACCGCGGACCCGCGGCACCCGCAGGCCGCCCCGGCCGTGCACGGCGTCCGCTACGCCGCCGACGGCGACCCGGCCCATCTCGTCGCGCTCACCGACCACCTGCGCGAGCACCCCGACCACCCCTACGCGGGCACCGTCCTGGCCCGGCACAGCGAGTGGCAGCCGTGGCTCGGCGTGGTCGACAGCGCCACCGAGGCGACCGTCAACGTCCTGCACCAGATCCTGGAGAGCCCCGACGCGCAGGCGATCCGGTCCGGCGGCGGCGCGAAGCTGTCCGCCTCCGCGGTCGAACCGCCGAGCGCCGCCCTCGCCTTCGCCCTCGCGCTGCCCGGCGGCACGCTCGTCAACGACGCGGCGGGCGACCCCGACCCCCGGCAGCCGACCGCCGAGGTCGCCGTCCGGATCTGGCGGTACGAGGGCCTGGCCGCGCTGCCCGCCGTCGCGCCGCCGTCGCCCGAGGCCGCGGGGCTGGTCCAGGACACCGCCTCGGTGAGCTGGCCGCACCTGCCCGCCGCGTACGACCACGCGGTGCGGCTGGCCGGGCTCGGCCTCGACGACCTGCTCGGCGTCCTCGCCCACCCGCCGCAGCCGCCGGACGACGACCAGGGCCGCTTCCTGCGCGACCACCGCCCCGAGCTGTGGATTCGCGCCGTGCAGACCTTCGCCTGCCTGGGCGTGGCCCACCACCGCGCCGACGAGCCATGGGAGGACTCCCGGCGCCGCGCGGTCCTGCTCGACCTGCTGCACGGCCCCGAGGACTGGGTCAACGAGACGGCGGCCTTCGCCATGGTGGCCACCGCCTGGGGCGACCCGGCCGTCCGCGCCGACGTCGGCCTGCGCCTGACCGAACGGATGCTGGACGCGGCGAAGGCGTACCAGACCCGCGAGGTGACCGTCCTCGGCTCGCTGTGCCGCCTGGTGCTGCTCTGCCCCTGGCTGGACGACACCTATACGAGCCTCGCCCGTGACCTGCTGGCCGCCGTCCGCCGCTCGGACGCACACGCCGAGCAAGGCGAACGAGCCGAACGAGCCGGACACAGTGAACAGGGCGAGCAAGGCGAACAAGCGGAAGCCGTGCGGGAAACGGCCGCGGAAACCGCCGCCGCGGGTCCGCCCCGCCGCGGACTCTTCCGGCGCCGACGTGACTGAGGGTCCGTCCTGGGGGAAGATCCTCCTCCAGGCGTAGCTCGGCTTTTTGCCAAGCCATTACTCTTGACGCAAGCGGAGCCGCAGCACGCGGTCTTGGAGGAGTGAAATGAGGAGCAGCAACCCGGTCTTCTCCCGGCGGGGATTCACCCGTGGGGACTCGTACGCCGGATTCGGTGCGCAGGGCGCCCAGGGTGCCCGGCAGCAGGGCGGAAACCCTTACGGGCAGCCAGCGGGGAACCCGTATGCCGCCCAGCCCCAACAGGGCGGGAACCCGTACGCGGCCGACGGGCAGCCCCTCACCCCCGAGCAGATGGAGGAGATGTACGCCGGTCCCGCCGCGGGTCCGGCGCAGACCGGCCGGATGACGATCGACGACGTCGTCATGCGGACCGCGATGACGCTCGGCGTGGTCGTGCTCGGCGCGATCCTCGGCTGGTTCGCGCTGCCCGACAGCTACGGCCTGGCCATCGGCGCGGCGCTGATCGCGTTCGTGCTGGCGATGGTCCAGTCGTTCAAGCGCACCCCGATGCCGGCCCTGATCCTGGGGTACGCGATCTTCGAGGGCGTCTTCCTCGGCGTGATCAGCAACATGTACAACGAGCGGTGGCAGGGCGCGCCCGTCCAGGCCGTGCTCGGCACCATGGCGGTCTTCGCGGGCATGCTGTTCGCGTACAAGACCCGGCTGATCCGGGTCACCGCCCGCTACGCGCGGATCGGCATGGCCATCGCGGTCGGCTTCCTGCTGGCGATGGTGGTCAACCTGCTGTTCTACGCCTTCGGCAGCGGCAACGGCCTGGGCCTGACCACCGGCCCGCTGGGCATCGTCTTCTGCCTGCTGGGCATCGGCCTCGGCGCCTTCTTCCTCTCCCTGGACTTCAAGCAGGTCGAGGACGGCATCCGCTTCGGCGCCCCGCAGAACGAGTCGTGGTTCGCGGCCTTCGGCCTGACCATCTCGCTGGTCTGGATCTACCTGGAGATCCTGCGGCTGCTCTCGATCCTGCGCGACTAGCGCACACGGTCCGCGTCCTCGCGACGGGCCGCCCGGAAGCGCCGCTTCCCGGCGGCCCGTCGGCGTCTGTGGAGGGAGGGGGCGGGGCCTGGCGGGCGCTACATCAGATTGCGTGCGGCCCGCCGCAGGTCGTACTCGTGGACGAGGGCCTTCGCGTGGCCGTAGGAGAGGGCGTGCTCGCTGCGCAGCCAGCTCACCTTGTCGTCGAAGCGGAAGAACGAAGGGCCGTCGGCGAGGTCTCTCAGCCAGTCGCTGACCTCGCGGCCTGTGCAGTGCGGGATGCGGTCCAGCAGATTGCGGTGGGTCTCGGCGGAGAAGTGCGTTTGGGACATCGGCGCCTCCGGTAGGTGGTCCGGTTACCCCACCGTGCCCGAGCCTTCCCCCGTTGGCAACCACCCCGGACGTGCGGATATGGGTGCGATGCCGGTCCGCGCGCGCCGGTAGGGTCACGACCATGGCCGATCGCACTCCTCTGCGCCCCTCCGTCGAACGCCTCGCGGGACGGCTGCGGGCGCTTCCGCAGCGCCGCCTCCAGGCGGGCGCGGCGGCCGAAGGGCTCGCGCTGGCACGGTGGTTGGCGCGGCAGGCGCAGGCGCTGGAGTTCCCCGGCCGGGAGCCGTACGAGCTGCCCGACGACGGCGTCTTCACCGTCGGTGATCAACTGGCCGTCGCGGGCAATGACTTGGCGGCGGCCCTGGAAGCCGACCCGGCGGGTACGGCGGAGGTGTGCGCCGCGGCCCTCCAGCGGGTGTCGGCGGCGGCGAAGGCGATCGGCTGAGCCGGTCAGGGCCGGAAACCGGCGTCCCGCTGTGGAGCGGGTCCGGCCCTGGAGCGAGTCCGCCTCAGAGCGAGGCCACGACCCGGTCGGCCAGTACGTACACGCTCTCGTCGCCGTACGCGAAGGTGAGCGCGTACGCGCCCGCTATCGCGGAGCCGCCGCGCAGCACGGGCACCTCGCCGCGGTCGAGGGCGTCGGAGAGCTGTACCGCGGTCTCGCGGTGGCCGGGGGTCATGCACAAGGTGGTGCCGTCGGCGAAGACGTACACGTCGAGGGTGCCGAGCGGTCCGGGGCGCACGTCGGTCAGCGGGACGCGGCCGTCGGCGAGGTCGGCGAGGCGCTCGGCGGTCTGGTCCTGGGACGCGACGACCGGGGACGGCGCGTAGTCGGGACCCGAGGGGTGCGGGAAGGTGCCGGGCAGCGGGAGGGTCGCCTCCGACGCCTCGGGCTCGTGGGCCGCTTCGAGGCCGCCCGTCTCGATTCCGGCCGCCTCGAGGCCCGCGAGGTCGGCCTGCCGGGGCAGGTAGGGAAGCACCGGCGGGACCTCGTAGTCACCGGCCGCGGGACCCTCGGCGCCGGCGCCGTAGACGCCGCCGCGGAAGAAGGTGCCGTCGGTGGCGGTCTCGCGGGCCTCCTGCTCGGCCCAGAAGGCACGGGCCTCGGCCAGCTCCCGCTCCCGCTCGTCGGCGAGCGCGTCGGCGACGGCGGACCTGATGTCCCCGGCGGAGGCGCGCGGTCCGGGCACACTCAGACCGGCGAGGTCCTGACGCAGGGCGGACAGCTCGCGGCGCATGCCACGAGCGGAGAGCAGGGCGGCGGAACCCGCGGCCACGGCGATACCCGCGGCGACCAGCAGGACGGTGAAGTTGGCGCTCACTGACGTTCTCCCGACTGACGCGCGACCCGAGCAATGCCCACCGAAGCGGTGGGTGAAACTTTCCCCTCCCAACACTCTGCCGGTAAACCCCTGGCCTTTGCAGTGCGGAAAGTCACGAATTGGCCGGGTCTGTCGTCCTAGGCCATCCGGGTATGACCGTTCTGACCTGCGAAAACGCATCGCCCCCAGGAAAAATCACATCCTGGGGGCGATTTGATTGCGACTTACGTCACAACTGTGCGTTACGAAGCCGAGTGATCACGGAAGGTCACAAAATGGCCGGATGACGGGCTTCGACGGCGCGTTACGACAGCCTCTCGATGACCATCGCCATGCCCTGGCCGCCGCCGACGCACATCGTCTCCAGGCCGAACTGCTTGTCGTGGAACTGGAGGCTGTTGATGAGGGTGCCGGTGATGCGGGCGCCGGTCATGCCGAAGGGGTGGCCGACGGCGATGGCGCCGCCGTTGACGTTCAGCCGGTCCAGGTCGATGCCCAGGTCGCGGTAGGACGGGATGACCTGCGCCGCGAACGCCTCGTTGATCTCGACCAGGTCGATGTCGCCGACCGACAGGCCCGCGCGCGACAGCGCCTGCCGGGACGCCTCGACCGGGCCGTAGCCCATGATCTCGGGGGAGAGCCCGGACACGCCGGTGGAGACCACGCGCGCCAGCGGCGTGATGCCCAGCTCGCGCGCCTTGGTGTCGGACATCACGACCAGCGCGGCGGCGCCGTCGTTGAGCGGGCAGCAGTTGCCCGCGGTGACCGTGCCGTCGGGGCGGAAGACCGGCTTGAGGCCCCGTACGCCCTCCAGCGTCACCCCGGCCCGCGGACCGTCGTCCTTGGACACCACGGTGCCGTCGGGCAGCGTGACGGGCGTGATCTCGCGCTCCCAGAAGCCGTTCTTCAGCGCTTCCTCGGCCAGATTCTGCGACCGCACGCCGAACTCGTCCTGGTCCTCCCGGGTGATCCCCTTGAGCTGGGCCAGATTCTCGGCCGTCTGCCCCATCGCGATGTACGCGTCCGGCACCGCGCCGTCCTCGCGCGGGTCGTGCCAGTCGCCCAGCTCGGCGCTGCCCTGCTCGGCGCGCTGCTGGGTACGGGCCCTGGCCTCGTCGAAGACCGGGTTCATCGTGTCGGGCAGGCTGTCGGAGTTGCCCTTCGCGAAGCGCGAGACCATCTCGACGCCCGCCGAGACGAAGACGTCGCCCTCGCCGGCCTTGATGGCGTGCAGCGCCATCCGCGTGGTCTGGAGCGACGAGGAGCAGTAGCGGGTGACCGTACAGCCCGGCAGGTGGTCCATGCCCATCCGCACGGCCACGATCCGGCCCATGTTGAAGCCCTGCTCGCCGCCGGGCAGACCGCAGCCCAGCATCAGGTCGTCGATCTGGCGCGGGTCGAGCTGCGGGACCTTGTCCAGCGCGGTCCTGATGATCGTGGCGGCCAGGTCGTCGGGCCGCAGCTCCTTCAGCGACCCCTTGAAGGCGCGCCCGATGGGCGAACGGGCGGCAGAGACGATGACGGCTTCTGGCATCGCGACACTCCTCGTCGAGGCTGCGGGATTCTCGGGACTCCTGGGGAAGCTACCGCCACGTAGCGCAGCGAGTCATCAGAGACCGCCTGTGATGCGGGCCTCTTTCTGAGCGCTTGCTTACCCCGCTCCGTGGCTGGTCCTACCCGGCTCCGCCCGTTCCCACCCCTTCGGCCGCCGCCTCCGGGTGCCGCTCGTCCTCCGCCGGCAGTCCGCGCCGCCTGCGCCGCTTGATCAGCGCCCAGCGCCCGCGGGGACCGGACACCGCGCCCCGTGCCGCCGTGACCTCCGTACCGCCCTCGGAGGCCGCCTCGGCCGCCGCCTGGGCCACCGGCAGGAAGCCCTCGCCGCGGCGCGCGTCCGGCCGCTCGTCGTCGGTGTCCGGCCACAGCCCCAGCGCCGCGCACAACGTCGGCAGTACGGCCATGGCGGCCGTCGCGTAGCCCTCCGCCGACGGGTGGAAGTTGTCGGGGCCGAACAGCTCGCGCGGCCTGGCCTCGAACTCCGGGCCGAGCAGCGCGCCCAGCGACACCGTACGGCCGCCCAGGCCCACCACCGCGATGGTCTGCGCGGCGGCGAGCTGGCGGCTCATCCGGCGGGCCAGATAGCGCAGCGGCTGGTAGACCGGCTCGACCGAGCCCAGGTCGGGACAGGTGCCCACGACCACCTCGCACTCCGCCTCGCGCAGCCGCCGTACCGCGTCCGACAGCAGCCGGACCGAGGTGGCCAACGGCATCCGGTGCGTCACGTCGTTGGCGCCGATCATGATCACCACGACCTCGGGCACCGGAGCGCCCGACTCCAGCAGCAGCGTCACCTGACGGGCCAGGTCGTCCGACTGCGCGCCGGGCAGCGCCACGTTCACCAACTGCACCGGCCGCTCGGCGACCGCGGCGAGCCCGGAGGCCAGCAGCGCGCCCGGCGTCTCCCTGGCCCGGCGCACGCCCTGACCCGCCGCCGTGGAATCACCCAGGAAGCCCAATCGCAGCGGCGTCTCGCCGGTCCGGTGCGCGAACGCGGAGCCGTACCTCCCGTCCGCCCGCGGCGCGACCGCGCCGGATCCGCCGACCATCCGCTTGGCCAGCCGCGCCTCGGTCAGCAGCACCCCGATCGCGGCCCCGCCCAGCAGGCTGATGCCGCCGCCTCCGAACGCCGCCGCCGTCGCGATCCGCCGTGCCACCCTCGCCCTCGACATCGAGCCGGTCACCTCCCACTGACTCCACCGGCCTACTGCGTGTACGCACGCGTATCGGTCCTGGTTACTTGGTACATGAACCTGGTGCCCCGTCAGGGACCATCAGCAACGTCAACGCTGTCCGCGTCGTCCACGTTTCGCCCGCGGTTCGCTTCCCCCGTCCTGGACCTGCCCGCCAGGTACCGCCAGCCAGACGAGACCTTGCGGACACGCCCTAGGCTTGGCCCCACCATCACGGAGAACCCGGAGACATACGGTGCAGTTTCACGACTCGATGATCAGCCTCGTGGGCAATACCCCGCTGGTGAGGCTCAACAGCGTGACCGAGGGGATCCAGGCGACAGTCCTGGCCAAGGTCGAATACTTCAACCCCGGCGGTTCGGTGAAGGACCGCATCGCGCTGCGCATGATCGAGGCCGCGGAACGCAGCGGCGATCTCAAGCCCGGCGGCACCATCGTGGAGCCCACCTCGGGCAACACCGGCGTGGGTCTGGCCATCGTCGCGCAGCAGAAGGGCTACCACTGCGTCTTCGTCTGCCCCGACAAGGTCTCCACCGACAAGATCAACGTCATGCGGGCGTACGGCGCCGAGGTCGTCGTCTGCCCGACGGCCGTCGACCCCAGCCACCCGGACTCGTACTACAACGTGTCCGACCGGCTGGTCCGCGAGACGCCCAACGCGTGGAAGCCGGACCAGTACAGCAACCCGAACAACCCGCTGTCGCACTACCACTCCACCGGCCCCGAGCTGTGGGAGCAGACCGAGGGGCGGATCACCCACTTCGTCGCGGGCGTCGGCACCGGCGGCACCATCTCCGGCACCGGGCGCTATCTGAAGGACGCCAGCGAAGGCCGCGTCCAGGTGGTCGGCGCCGACCCCGAGGGTTCGGTCTACAGCGGCGGCTCCGGGCGGCCCTACCTGGTCGAGGGCGTCGGCGAGGACTTCTGGCCGACCGCGTACGACCGTGAGGTGGCCGACGAGATCGTCGCCGTCTCCGACAAGGACTCCTTCCAGATGACGCGCCGCCTGGCCAAGGAGGAGGGCCTGCTGGTCGGCGGCTCCTGCGGGATGGCGGTCGTCGCCGCGCTGGAGGTCGCCAAGCGGCTCGGCCCCGACGACGTGGTCGTCGTCCTGCTGCCGGACAGCGGGCGCGGCTACCTCTCCAAGATCTTCAGCGACGAGTGGATGAGCTCGCACGGCTTCCTCGACGAGAGCGGCGGCAACCAGCGGATCGCCGACGTCCTCGCCCACAAGGACGGCGGGCTGCCGCAGCTCGTCCACATGCACCCGGACGAGACGGTCGGCCAGGCCATCGAGGTGCTGCGCGAGTACGGCGTCTCGCAGATGCCCGTCGTCAAGCCCGGCGCCGGGCACCCGGACGTGATGGCCGCCGAGGTGATCGGCTCCGTCGTGGAACGCGACCTGCTGCACGCGCTGTTCACCAAGCGCGCCACGCTGGAGGACCCGCTGGACAAGCACCTGTCCGCGCCGCTGCCGCAGGTCGGCTCGGGCGAGCCGGTCGCCGATCTGATGACGGTGCTGGAGAGCGCCGACGCCGCGATCGTGCTGGTGGAGGGCAAGCCGACCGGCGTCGTGAGCAGGCAGGACCTGCTGACCTTCCTGGCCGGGCACAGCGGCGTCTGAGCCGCCGGGGGGCCGTGTGCGGCGGGTGTCCGCGGCGCGGGCGGGGATTCGCGGAAACTGGTACACCCGCGACACGTCCGCGCAGCACGGGCTTAACAAGCGTCCGGCACATTAGGGGATGTCGAAAGGCACGGGACACCGGCCGGTCGGCACAACTGAATGTGGCGCCAAGGACTTCCGGAGCGGCTCCCGGACTCCATGGTGACCCTTGGACGCGAGTGCTCGGCCCTGACCCAGCCCGCGTCCACCGCGGGAACCGCCGTCGTCCCGCCCTCCGGCCTTGTTCCGGGGGTGCGGCGGTTCCCGCGCTAACTCTTTCGCCGGCCCGATCGCTAGGGCGCACCGTACGGGTGCGGGTTCTTCGGCGCGGGGCCCGGCCGGCCAGGGCCTGTCCGGCCCTAGGCCCAATCGTCCTTGTCGTCGTCGCGCTTCGAGCGCGGGACCAGGAAGCTGCTCAGGCCCTGGGCGACGTTCACGCCCACGATGCCCGCCCAGGTGATGAACAGGCCCGCCGTACCGGCGTTGACCGCGCCGATCGCGGACAGCGGGATGGCGGCGATCATCGTGAACCCGGCGAAGCCGTAGCGGGCGAAGCGCGCGCTGGGCTGCGGGGGCCCGATCGGGCGGCGGTCGGCGCGGGCGTACGACGTCTGCTGCTGCGCCAGCTCACGCCGTACGCGCTGCTCCACGCGGCTGTCGACGCGCTCTGTCACCTTCTCCATGAACGAGTCGACCAGCTCCGACTCGTACTCCGCTCCGAGGTCCTTGCGTGCCTGCAAGGTGGCGGAGAGTTCCTTGTTGAGTTCCGGGTCGCGGGCGTCCATGCGGACACCGTACGGACAGCGGGGGGTGGGCGACACTGGGGTTAGCCCCCGAATGCGCCGGGGGCCAGCCGTCCGCGAGGAGATTCCCGTATGCCTTCCCCCGTGCCGCAGCCGCCCGCCGTCCCCCTGCTCACGGCGCTGTACGAGGGCCGGGACCGGGCGGACGCGCTGACCGTGGACGGCCGGTCCTGCTCGTACGAGGAACTGCTGGGCGCCGCGGGCGCGGTCGCGCGGCGGGCGGGCGGGACCGGGGCCTTCGTCGTGGAGGCGACGGCGTCGCTGGAGACGGTGGCGGCCGTGGTCGGCGGGCTGCTCGCCGGGGTGCCGGTGGTGCCGCTCGCGCCGGACGCGGGCCCGGCCGAGCGCGAGCACGTCCTGCGCGACTCCGGCGCCCGGACGCTGCCGGTGGACTTCGCCGAGCGCGCCGACTTCACCGGGACGCCCGCGCCGGGCCCGGCCCTGATCCTCTACACCTCCGGCACCACGGGCCCGCCCAAGGGCGTACTGATCTCACGGGCCGCCGTCGCCGCCGACCTGGACGCGCTGGCCGCCGCCTGGCAGTGGACCGCCGACGACACCCTGGTGCACGGCCTGCCGCTCTTCCATGTGCACGGCCTGGTCCTCGGTGTGCTCGGCGCGCTGCGCACCGGCAGCCGCCTGGTGCACACCGGACGGCCGACCCCGCAGGCGTACGCGGCGGCGGGCGGCAGCCTCTACTTCGGCGTGCCGACCGTCTGGCACCGGGTGGTGCGGGACGAGGCCGCCGCCCGCGCGCTGTCCGGGGCGCGGCTGCTGGTCTCCGGCAGCGCGCCGCTGCCCGCGCCCGTCTTCCGGGACCTGCTGGCGCTCACCGGCCAGGCCCCGGTGGAGCGGTACGGCATGACCGAGACGCTGATCACCCTGAGCGCGCGGGCCGCGGGGGAGCGGCGCCCCGGCGCGGTCGGCACCCCGCTGCCCGGCATCCGTACCCGGATCGCCGAATCCGCCGACGGCGTCGGCGAGTTGCAGCTCACCGGGCCCACCCTCTTCGACGGCTACCTCGGGCGGCCCGAGGCGACGGCGGCCTCGTACACCGCCGACGGCTGGTTCCGTACGGGCGACATCGCGAGCGTGGACGAGGACGGCACGCACCGGATCGTCGGCCGGGCCTCCACCGACCTCATCAAGTCCGGCGGTTACCGGATCGGCGCGGGCGAGGTGGAGAACGCGCTGCTCGACCACCCGGCGGTACGGGAGGCCGCCGTCGTCGGCGCGCCGCACGCGGACCTCGGCCAGCAGATCGTCGCGTACGTCGTCGCGGACGGGGTGACGGCGGCCGAACTGACGGACTACGTGGCCACCCGGCTGTCGGTCCACAAGCGGCCCAGAATGGTCCGGTTCCTGCCTGAACTGCCGCGCAACGCGATGGGGAAGCCGCAAAAGAAGTTGCTGCCGCCCGTATGAAAAAGGTAGGGATACGGGGGTCGGAGTTGCCGCTTGCCGGGCGGCAAGTAGGCTCCTGGCCTATAAGTCCACCCCCTTGCACACCACCGGGCGGCCGGTACACGCCGCCCGGGTCGCCGATACCCGGGCCCCGCTCCAAAGGGTGGCGGTGATACGCCCTGCCATGGAGGCAGCACCGCATGTTCCACCGCATCGGACGCACCGTCGTCCGCCATCCCGTATGGACGATCGTCGCGTGGCTGATCGCCGCCGTCGCGATCATCGCCACCGCACCGAGTCTCCCGTCCAACAGCGACGAGAGCAGCTTCCTGCCCAGCAGTTACGAGTCGATCAAGGCGATGGACGTCCAGGAGAAGGCGTTCCCCGCCGCCTTCACCCCGGCCGCGATCGTCCTCTACCAGCGCACGGACGGCGCGGCGCTGACCGACGCCGACAAGTCGGAGATCACCAAGATCACCGACGAGCTGGGTAAGAAGAAGATCGACCAGGTCCAGAAGGTCGTCGAGGGCAGCGCGTCCAAGGACGGCAAGTACCAGACCGCGCTGGTCCAGATGAACAAGGAGACGGCCGGTCAGCCCAAACAGGCCGACGCGGCCAAGGCGCTGCGTGACGACTCCACGGCGCTCGCCAAGGGCACCGATCTGAAGGTGCAGGTCGGCGGGCAGGCGGCCCAGGCCCTCGACCAGCAGGACGCGGGCAAGACGTCGGACGCCGTGGCGCTCGTCGGCTCTCTGCTGATCATCATCATCACGCTGGCGATCATCTTCAGATCGCCGCTCATCGCGATCATGCCGCTGGTCATCCTGACCGGCGTCGTCTTCACCGTCGCCAACGCGCTGATCGCGGACGCCACCAAGATCTTCGGACTCCAGGCCAACAGCTCCATCTCGGCGCTGCTGATCGTGGTCGTCCTCGGCGTCGGCACCGACTACTTCCTCTTCCTGATGTTCCGCTACCGAGAACGGCTGCGGGCGGGTGACGAACCCAAGGAAGCGATGATCAACAGCGTCACCCGCGTCGGCGAGGCCATCGCCTCGGCGGCGGGCGCGGTCATCATCTCCTTCCTGGCGCTGGCGCTGTCCACCCTGGGCTTCCTCACCCAGCTCGGCCCGGCGCTGGCCATCCTGGTCGCCGTCACCCTGATCGCGGGCCTCACGCTCTTCCCCGCGATCTGCTCGCTGATCCCGCCGCGCGCCCTGTTCTGGCCCGGCAAGAAGTGGCAGCAGGAGCCCTCCGACGCGCGCTTCGCGGCCATCGGCCGGGTCGTCGGCCGCAGGTCCGGCATGGTGGCGATCGTCTCCGGTCTCGTCATGCTGCTGCTCGCGCTCGGCACCCTCGGCTACAAGGCGTCCTACGACCTGGCGTCCGGGTCGATCCCGAAGACCAAGGAGTCGATGGTCGTCCAGGACACCCTCCAGAAGGCGTACTCGGCCGGTGCGGCGGAGCCGACCTCGGTCTTCCTGACCAGCACCTCGAACAAGCCGCTGGGCTCGGTCGACTACACCGCGTACGCCGACAAGCTGAAGAAGGTCGACGGCGTCGCGGACGTCTCCTTCGACCAGAAGAACGACCTCAACAAGGACGGCACCACCGCGAACTTCACGGTGACCCTGAAGTACGAGTCGGCCAGCGACAAGGCGATCGCCGCGGTGGGTGATGTGCGCACGGTCGCGCACGACAACGCCCCGCCCGGCACCGAGGCCCTCGTCGGCGGCTCGTCCTCGATCTTCAAGGACATCAACGCGGCGGTGAACCACGACTACAAGACGGTCTTCCCGGTCGCCGCGATCCTCATCATGATCATCCTGGGACTGCTGCTGCGCAGCGTCGTGGCGCCCTGGTACCTCATCGCGTCCGTCGCTCTCGGCTTCGGCGCCACCCTCGGCGCGACCGTGCTCATCTTCGGCCGCGGCGACGGGCTGATCTTCCTGCTGCCGATCATCATGTATCTGTTCGTCGTCGCCATCGGCACCGACTACAACATCCTCATGATCGCCCGGTTGCGGGAGGAGGCGCAGGAAGGCCGTGAGCCACGCGAGGCCGCCAGCATGGCGCTGCGGCACGCGGGTCCGACGATCGGCGCCGCGGGATTCATCCTGGCCGCGACCTTCGCGACCCTGATGCTCTCCGGCAACGCCTTCCTGACCCAGATGGGCTTCGCCGTCGCCTTCGGCATCATCGTCGCCGCCTTCGTCATGGCCATGTTCTTCACCCCCAGCCTCACCGCCCTGATGGGGCACGCGGCCTGGTGGCCCGGCCACGCCGACCGCACCCGCGCGGCCGCACCCGGCGGTCCCGCTCCCGAGCGCGAACTGGACGAGTCCGGCCACCGCTGACCCCGCGCGGTGCGGTCCGCTCGGTCCGCACCATTCGTCCTTTATGTCCGACTCGCTCCGGCTTCTGAAGGGGCCGGGCAGGTGTTCACCGCCTGCCCGGCCCCTTCGCCGTGCCGGTCGAGGACGCGGGTGGGTAAACCTCGCAAACCCTGACGGCGTCCTACGTCATGGTCCGCATGGGGCGGATGTCCGGCGGATAGACGCGTCTATACGCTTGTGGGCGGAGTTTGGGAGCGGGAGAGGGGGCGGTGTCGGGTGCCGGGCAAGGTCCGCGAGGGGAGTCGGGGCGCCGCGGAGCGGGTGGGGACGGCGCTGCGGGGAGCCCTGCGGCTGATCTGGCGGACCGTGCGCGGCGAGTGGCAGGGGATCGTCGTCGCGCCGGTGCGTGAGCTGCTGCGCCGCGGGCTGCCCGGGCTGTCCCTGGCGTTCCTCGCCGGGCTCGGGGTGATCTTCTTCCACGGGATAGCGCAGAGCAGGGCGGGCGCGACCGTGGTGCGCGTGGTCGGCGGTGTCTACGCCGATCTGCCGTTGCCGCTGGCCCTGTTGCGGACACCGGTCTCGCTGTACGTCCCCGCGCTCGACCTGCCCGTGTGGGCGGGCATGACGCAGCTCTTCCTCGCCTTCGCGCTCGCCGAGCTGGTACTCGGGCGGGCCAGGACGCTGGTGATCGCGTACACCACGACGCTGGTCGGCACCCTGATGGCGCGCGCCATGATCGCGATGGGCACCGGCTGGTGGGGGCTCGGGCTGCCGCCCGACGCCGGGGCGATCCTCGACACCGGGCCGTCGGCCGCCGTCGTCGGGCTCTTCACGTATCTGTCGATCACGCAGCGCGCGCCCATCGTCTTCTTCTTCACTGGCGGCTCCATGGTCATGGAGTCCGTCATCAAGCCGAATCTGGCGGGCCGCGAGCACCTGATCGCCATCGCCACCGCGATCGTCCTGGCCGTCGTCCACCGCCGCCACGCGCTGTCGGCCTCGCGCGTGATCCGCAGCTCCGTCGCCGAGGAGCACTCCCGCCGGGTCGAGGAGAATCCCCTCCGGGCCGAAGAGCGCCCGCACCGAACCGAGGAGCGCCCCCTGCGGGTCGAGGAGAACCGCGACCTGCCGGGCGCCCAGGCACCGTAGCCTTGCCCGGACTGCATATCGTCATGCAGAGTCTTGTCCCAGTGAATAAGAGCCGGTGGACGGGGTCACGATGGGCTGGGCGGCGAAGGTCGGGGACGGCGAAGGGCCGGTGCGGTGACGGAGAGCGACGTGGTGACGGGCGGCGACGCGGCGGCGCGGGACGCGGCGGGCGGCGCCTCGGCCCGGCTGCTGAAACTCTTCGAGGCGCACCGCCTCACGCCCACCCAGCGGCGGATCGCGCACTGCCTGGTGCGTAAGGCCGCGCAGGCGCCGTACCTGTCCAGCGTGGAGGTGGCGGAACTGGCGGGCGTCAGCCAGCCGTCGGTCACCCGTTTCGCCGTCGCCCTCGGCTTCGACGGCTACCCGGCGCTCCGCCGCCACCTGCGCGAGGTCGCGCCCGCGCCCGCGGAGCCGGAGACGGCCGCGTACAACGAGTACCAGCAGGCCGTGCACGCCGAGATCGAGAATCTGCGGCACCTCGCGGAACTGCTCGGCGACACCGGGCCCGCCACCCGCGCGGGCGCCGTACTCGCCGCGTCCCGGCCGCTCCCGGTCCTCGGCCTGCGCGCGGCCGGCGCCCAGGCCCGCGGCTTCGCGTACTTCGCCGCCAAGGTCCACCCCGACGTGCGGCTCCTCGACGAGGGCGGCACGATGCTCGCCGACCGGCTCGACGCGGCCGTGCGCGCCGGAGCCACCGCACTCCTGTGCTTCGCGCTGCCCCGCCACCCCCGCGAGGTCGTCGACGCCCTCGCCCACGCCCGCGCGGCCGGCCTGACCGTCGTCACCGTCGCCGACAGCGCCTTCGCCCCCGTCGCCGCCCACACCGACCTCCTCCTCCCCGCCGCCGTCGGCACCGGCCTCGCCTTCGACACCGCCTGCGCCCCCATGCTCCTCGGCCGCGTCCTCCTGGAGTCCATGTGTGACGCCCTCCCCGACGCCCAGGCGCGCCTGGAGGAATTCGACGCCCGGGCGGCGGCGCGGGGCGTCTTCACCGAGTAGCGCCTCGGGCGCCGTTCTGATGGCCTGGCACCGTTCTCAGGGCCCGGTGCCGTTCTCATGGGCCCGGCGCCGGTCTCATGGGTCCGGCGTCGCCCCGCCCGCGGCGAATCCGCATGATTCCGGGCCGGAAGCCGCACTTCTTAACGAAAATCTGAGAAACACTGAGTACCCTCCCCACCACTTGCTGGGTGATGCCGTGGCGAAGGACGGCAGCGAAGGAGGAGGCGCGACGTGGTGCGCGGGGCCTACACATTGGCACGGGTGGCAGTGACGGTGCGCGCGGCGGCGTGCTGGCTGTGGTGGGCGGGGGTGATCGCGGCCGTGCCGGGCACGGCGGTGACCTTCAGCCCGACGGGACGCCGGATCGGCGTCATGGCGGGCGCGGTGGCGTTCATCGTCGCCGCCGTGACCGCCTACGCGGTACGCGGCGGCCGGTACGCCGAGCGGGCGAGCGCCGCGACCAAGGCGGCGAAGAGCGTCTTCCTCCAGGACCGCAGGGTCACCGCCCGCGCCTGGCTGCGCCGCCGCAGGTGGTGGCTGCTCGCCGCCTTCGTGGTGGCCGCGGCCTCGTCGCTCGCGCTGCCCTGCGCGGGCGGCATGCTGCTCGGCGGCATCGGCGCCGGGCTGTGGGCCAAGTCCCGCAGGATCGCTCGGATCGAGCGTTCCCAGGACGCCCTGCTGTGGGTCCGCCCGGACGGCGACGGCGCCGCCTACCAGCTCACCGGGATCGCCGCGGGCGACGCGGCCCCCGGCGGCGGTCGCCGCCGCGGCCCGGTGACCGCCGCCAACCCCGTCGCGGCCCCGGCGCCGCGCCGCCGCTCCGCGCGCCCGGCCCGTCCGCGCGCCGGGCGGTCCTGAGCCGAGGGATGGTGACCGCCGTGTGACGGCGGTCGGCCCGGCACCGGGCGGTCCTGACCTGGGCGAAGGCGACCGCCCGGTGGCTGCCGCCGGGCGGTGCTGACCCGTGTGACGGCGGTCGGCCCGGCACCGGACGGTCCTGAGCCGAGGGAAGGCGACCGCCGGGTGGGTGCCGCCGGGCGGTCCTGACCTGAGGGATGGTGACCGCCGGGTGACGGCGGTCGGCCCGGCACCGGGCTGCCCCGCGCTAAGCGAGGGGCAGCCCGGTCGTCGCCGTCAGCCCCGGCGCAGGGGCGGCAGGGCGCCGCCGCTCTCCGCGACCAGGTCGTCCAGGGTCTGGGTGGTCCTGACCCGGGCGAAGGTGACCGAGCCCGTGCTGTCCGCGGTGTAGCCGTGGACAGCGGGCCGGGGCAGCGAGTTGTACGCGAAGTGGTTCGAGAAGTAGTACGCGCCGGTGTCGAGCAGCGCGACAAAATCACCCGCGTCCAGCAGCGGCAGCGCCCGGCCCTGCGCGACCAGGTCGCCCGCGAAGCAGCACGGCCCCGCCACGTCCTGCACGACCGGCTCGCCGTCCTTCTCGCGGCCCTTCCCGTCCAGCGCCAGCACCCGTATCGGCCACGCCTCGGGGACGAAGACGGTACGGGTGGCCACCTGCGCGCCCGCGTGCGTCACCGCGATCGGCCGCCCGCCCGCGGACTTGGCGTACTCCACCCGCGCCAGCACCGTGCCGTTCTTGGCCAGCAGCGAGCGCCCGAACTCGGTGACGATGCCGTAGCGCCCGTCGAAGAGGCCGGGCACCTCGGCGCGCAGCACGCGCGCGTAGTCCGCGAAGGACGGCGCGACGTCGTCGGAGCGGAAGTTCACCGGCAGGCCGCCGCCGATGTCGAGCACGCTCACCTGCTGCCGCCCGGCCGCCGCGTTGATCCGCTCGGCCAGCTCGTACGCGGCCCGCACGCCCGCCGCCATCAGTTCGAGCGGCACACCCTGCGAACCGGTGTGGGTGTGCAGCCGGTTGAGCCAGGGGCGCTCGGCGTACGCGCGCAGCACCCACTCCTCCGCGCCCGGGTCGCGCAGCGCCACGCCGAACTTCGAGGTGGCCGTCGCGGTGCTCATCGCGCCGATCGTGCCGCCGCCCACCTGCGGGTTGACCCGCAGCCCGACGGGGGAGGCCGACTCCGCCCCGGCCAGGCGCAGCGCGTCGATTCTGGCCAGCTCCTGCGGATTGTCCGCGTTGACGGCGATGCCCAGCTCCAGCGCCTCGCGCAGCTCCGCCACGGTCTTGGCGGGGGAGTCCAGCACGGTCCGGTCGGCCGGGATGCCCGCGGCGCGCGCCAGCGCCAGCTCGCCGGGGCTGGCGACCTCCGCGCCGAGCCCGCACTCGCCGAGCAGCGCGAGCACCGGGACGAGAGAGGCGGCCTTGACGGCGAAGGTGTGGGTGACGGCCACGCCCGGCGTCGCGAAGGCGGCGTGCAGCGCCGTCGCCGAGCGTTCGATGCCGGTGACGTCCAGCAGGCCGACGACCGGCTCCGCCTCGCCGACCAGTCCCTGCTCCACCGCGGCACGCAGCGCGTGCCCCCGCCGTATTCCCAGTTCATCCGTCATGACATCCATCCCACCACCTCCCCGCCCGCGCCCGCCAACCCGGCTCAAGGAGTGGTCGCGCCGATCTCACCGGGGCCGCGCGACCGCACCTTGTTGACTAGAGCTATTCAGCTAGTCAGGATGTGAATGGATGCACCCACACCGGGTGCGCCGACGACGAGGAGGCCGCACCGATGACGGGACCGAGGCCGGTACGCGCACCGCGCGGTACGGAACTGAGCGCGCTGGGCTGGCAGCAGGAAGCCGCGCTGCGCATGTTGCAGAACAACCTCGACCCGGAGGTCGCCGAGCACCCCGACAAACTCGTCGTCTACGGCGGCACCGGCAAGGCCGCCCGCGACTGGAACTCCTTCGACGCCATGGTCCGCACCCTGCGCGGCCTCAAGCAGGACGAGACGATGCTCGTCCAGTCCGGCCGCCCGGTCGGCGTCATGCAGACCCACGAGTGGGCGCCGCGCGTCCTCATCGCCAACTCCAACCTCGTCGGCGACTGGGCGAACTGGGAGGAATTCCGCCGCCTCGAAGCCCTGGGCCTGACCATGTACGGCCAGATGACCGCCGGCTCGTGGATCTACATCGGCACCCAGGGCATCCTCCAGGGCACCTACGAGACCTTCGCCGCCGTCGCCGCCAAGCGCTTCGGCGGCTCGCTCGCCGGGACCATCACCCTCACCGCCGGACTCGGCGGCATGGGCGGCGCCCAGCCGCTGGCCGTCACCATGAACGGCGGCGTCGTGCTCTGTATCGACGTCGACCCGCGCGCCATCGAGCGCCGTATCGAGCACCGCTACCTCGACGTGAAGGCCGACTCGCTGGAGCACGCGCTGCGGCTGGCCACCGAGGCCCGCGACGCCCGCCGCCCGCTGTCCATCGGCGTCCTCGGCAACGCCGCCGAACTGGTGCCCCAACTGCTCGCCATGGGCGCTCCCATCGACATCGTCACCGACCAGACCTCCGCCCACGACCCGCTCGCGTACCTCCCGCTCGGCATCGACTTCTCCGACATGGCCGCCTACGCGGCCGAGAAGCCCGCCGAATTCACCCAGCGGGCCCGCGAGTCCATGGCCACGCACGTCGAGGCCATGGTCGGCTTCCAGGACGCGGGCGCCGAGGTCTTCGACTACGGCAACTCCATCCGCGGCGAGGCCCAACTCGCCGGTTACGAGCGGGCCTTCGCCTTCCCCGGCTTCGTCCCCGCCTACATCAGGCCGCTGTTCTGCGAGGGCAAGGGCCCCTTCCGCTGGGCCGCGCTGTCCGGCGAGGCGTCCGACATCCACAAGACCGACAAGGCCATCCTCGAACTCTTCCCCGAGAACGAGTCGCTGGCCCGCTGGATTCGCCTCGCGGGCGAACGCGTCCAGTTCCAGGGCCTGCCCGCCCGCATCTGCTGGCTCGGCTACGGCGAACGCGACCGCGCGGGCGAGCGCTTCAACGAGATGGTCGCCGACGGCACCCTCGCCGCCCCCGTCGTCATCGGCCGCGACCACCTCGACGCCGGTTCCGTCGCCTCCCCGTACCGCGAGACCGAGGCCATGCTCGACGGCTCCGACGCCATCGCCGACTGGCCGCTGCTCAACGCCATGGTCAACGTCGCCTCCGGCGCCTCCTGGGTCTCCATCCACCACGGCGGCGGCGTCGGCATCGGCCGCAGCATCCACGCCGGCCAGGTCACCGTCGCCGACGGCACCCCCCTCGCCGCCGAGAAGATCCGCCGCGTCCTCACCAACGACCCCGGCATGGGCGTCATCCGCCACGTCGACGCGGGCTACGACCGCGCCGACGAGGTGGCCGCCGAGCGCGGCGTGCGCGTCCCGATGCGGGAGGGCACCTCCGGTGAATGACTTCGCGCCCCCACACAATTCACCCCCTCCGGCGTTCGAGGAGCGGGGTCCAGGGGCCGAGCCCCCCGTTCCGGGAAGGGGCGGGCCAGGGGAGAACGGGCCAGGGGAGAACGGCTCAGGGGCGAAACAGCCCGCCGCGGGCGCGTCCTTCCACGCGATGTGGCGCGACCTCCTCCCGGTCGGCCGGGACACCGGAACCGGCGGCTACCGCCGCTACGCCTGGACCCCGGCGGACACCGACTGCCGCGCCTGGTTCCGCGCCCAAGCGGAGTCCCGCGCCCTGACCTACGAGGTCGACCGCAACGGCAACCAGTGGGCCTGGCAGGGCGACCCGACGGCGGGCGACGCCGTCGTCACCGGCTCCCACCTGGACTCCGTCCCCGACGGCGGCCCCTTCGACGGCCCGCTCGGCGTCATCTCCTCCTTCGCCGCCCTCGACGAACTCCGCGCACGCGGCGCGACCCCCACCCGCCCCCTGGCCCTGGTCAACTTCACCGACGAGGAAGGCGCCCGCTTCGGCGTCGCCTGCGCCGGTTCCCGGCTGAGCGCGGGCCAGTTGACCCCGGAGCGCGCCCGGGAACTGCGCGACGCGGACGGCGTGAGCCTCGCCCGGGCGATGGAGGCGGCGGGCCAGGACCCGGAGGCGATCGGCCCCGACGCCGAACGCCTCGCCCGGATCGGCGCCTTCGTGGAACTCCACATCGAACAGGGCCGGGCCCTGGACCTGTCGGGCGACGCGGTCGGCGTCGCCTCGGCGATCTGGCCGCACGGCCGCTGGCGGTTCGACTTCACCGGCGAGGCCAACCACGCGGGCACCACCCGCCTGGAGGACCGCCGCGACCCGATGCTCACCTACGCCAACACGGTGCTGGCCGCCCGCAAGAAGGCCCGCCTCGCGGGCGCCCTCGCGACCTTCGGCAAGGTCAGCGTGGAACCCAACGGCGTCAACGCCATCGCCTCACTCGTTCGGGGCTGGCTCGACTCGCGCGCCGCGGACGAGGCGACCCTCGCCGAGGTCGTCACCGCCATCGAGCAGGCCGCGACCGAGCGCGGCGCCCGCGACGGCGTGGACGTGCGGGTCGTCCGCGAGTCCTTCACCCCGGTGGTGGAATTCGCCCACGACCTGCGCGACCGCCTCACCGCGCTGCTCGGCGGCGCCGCGCCCGTACCGGTCCTTCCGACCGGCGCGGGACACGACGCGGGCATCCTGTCCGCGACCGTCCCAACCGCCATGCTGTTCGTACGCAACCCCACCGGCGTCTCGCACTCCCCGGCCGAATCGGCGGCCGAGGACGACTGCGTCGCCGGTGTGACCGCACTCGCCGACGTACTGGAAGGTCTCGCGTGCAGGTGACGTACTGGCTGGAGCACGCCTGGCTCGGCACCCATGTCGAGCCGGGCGTCGCGCTCACGGTCGCGGACGAACGCATCACCGAGGTCAGCACAGGCGTGGACGCGCCGCCCGCCGGGGCGACCGTCCTGCGCGGCCTGACCCTGCCCGGCCTGGCCAACGCCCACAGCCACGCCTTCCACCGGGCCCTGCGCGGCACCGTGCAAGTCGGCTCCGGGACCTTCTGGACCTGGCGCGAGTTCATGTACGGCGTCGCGCAGAAGCTCACCCCCGACACGTACTTCGACCTCGCGCGCGCCGTCTACGCCGAGATGGCGCTGGCCGGGATCACCGCGGTCGGCGAATTCCACTACCTGCACCACCAGCCGGGCGGCACCCCGTACGACAATCCCAACGCCATGGGCGAGGCCCTGATCGCCGCCGCGGGCGCGGCCGGGATCCGGATCACGCTGCTCGACACCGTCTACCTGCACGGCGGCCTGAACCGGAACGGCTACGCGCCGCTGGCCGGACCGCAGACCCGCTTCGGCGACGGCACCGCCGACCGCTGGTACGAGCGCTGGTCGCAGCTCAAGGGCGGCGGCCACGCGACGATCGGCGCCGCGCTGCACTCGGTGCGGGCCTTCTCGGCGAGCGACGGCTACACGGCCTTCGCCCGCTGGACCGACGGCGTGCCGACGCACATCCACCTGTCCGAGCAGCCCGCGGAGAACGAGGCGTGCGTCGCGGTGCACGGCCGCACCCCGGCCCGGCTGCTCGCGGACTCCGGCTTCTGGAAGCCGACCGCCACCGCCGTGCACGCCACGCACCTCACCGGTGAGGACATCGGCCTGATCGGGCGCGCGGGCAGCACCGTCTGCATGTGCCCCACGACGGAACGCGACCTGGCCGACGGCATCGGCCCGGCGCCCCGGCTCAAGGCGGCGGGCAGCCCGCTGAGCCTGGGCAGCGACAGCCACGCCGTCATCGACCTGTTCGAGGAGGCGCGCGCCATGGAGCTGAACGAACGGCTGCGCACCCGCGCCCGCGGCCACTGGACCGCGGCCCAACTGCTGCGCGCCGCCACCGAGGACGGTCACGCGAGCCTCGGCCGACCCGACGCGGGCCGCCTGGAACCGGGCTGCGCCGCGGACTTCACCACGATCGCGCTGGACTCCGTCCGCACCGCCGGACCCCTGCCCCGGCTGGGCGCGGAGACCGCCGTATTCGCGGCCACGGGCGCGGATGTGACGTCCACCGTGGTCGGCGGCCGGCAGATCGTCCGTGACGGGCGGCATCAGCTCGTCGAGGACGTGCCCGCCGCCCTGGCCGCGGCCATCGCGGCCACCCGCTGAGCCCGAGCCGGAACCCGAGCCCGAATCCGAACCCCCTCGCGGGGCGCCCACCGAGCCCGAGCCCGTCCCCGAGCCCCGGCACACCGCCCCCGCCCCCGTGCCCGCGTCCGAAGGAGAACCCCCGCGCGATGACCAGCAGCCCGGCGACCAGCAGCCCGGCGACCAGCGCCCCGAGCGGCCCGGCGCACAGCACGGCCATCACCAACATCGGCAGTCTGGTCACCAACGATCCCTCCCTCCGCACCCCGGAAAACCCCCTCGGCCTGATCCAGGACGCCGCCGTCGTCATCGAGGGCGACCGCGTCGTCTGGACCGGTACCCACAGCAAAGCACCCGCCACTGACAGTCACCACGACGCCGGGGGCCGGGCGCTGCTCCCCGGCTTCGTGGACTCCCACGCGCACCTGGTCTTCGCGGGCGACAGGACCGCCGAATTCCACGCCCGGATGTCGGGCCGCCCCTACTCCGCGGGCGGCATCCGCACCACGGTCGCGGCCACCCGCGCGGCCACCGACGACGAACTGTCGGCGAACGTCGCCCGCTACCTCGCGGAGGCGCTGCGGCAGGGCACCACGACGCAGGAGACCAAGTCCGGCTACGGCCTGACCACGCACGACGAGGCCCGCGCGCTGCGCATCGCGGCCGGTCACACCGACGAGGTGACGTACCTGGGCGCCCATGTCGTCGCCCCGGAGTTCGCCGACGACCCGGCGGCGTACGTCGCCCTGGTGACCGGCGAGATGCTGGACGCCTGCGCGCCGCACGCCCGCTGGATCGACGTCTTCTGCGAGGAGGGCGCCTTCGACGGCGACCAGGCCCGCGCGGTCCTCACCGCGGGCGCGGCCCGCGGACTGATCCCGCGCGTGCACGCCAACCAGCTCTCGTACGGCCCCGGCGTGCGCCTCGCCGTCGAGCTGGACGCGGCCTCGGCCGACCACTGCACGCATCTGACGGACGCCGACGTGGACGCGCTCGCCAGCGCGCCGCGTACGGTCGCGACGCTGTTGCCCGGCGCCGAATTCTCCACCCGGGCCGTCTACCCGGACGCCCGGCGGCTGCTGGACGCGGGCGCGACGGTGGCGCTGTCCACGGACTGCAACCCGGGCTCGTCCTTCACCAGCTCCATGGCCTTCTGCGTGGCCCTCGCGGTCCGCGACATGGGCATGACCCCCGACGAGGCCGTCCTGGCCGCCACCCTCGGCGGCGCCCGGGCGCTGCGCCGTACGGACGTCGGCACGGTCGCGCCCGGCGCCCGCGCCGATCTGCACCTGCTGGACGCCCCCAGCCACGTCCACCTCGCCTACCGCCCTGGAGTCCCCCTGACGGCGGCGGTGTGGCAGGCCGGGAAGCGCCTCTGAAGCGCCGAGGAGCGCGCCTGAGCGCCCTGGGGAGGCTGCTTAGGGCCTGTGCGGCGGGCGGGCGTGCCAGGGGGCGAAGGGGCCGTTCGTGATCCGCCGGACAGGCCCTAGTCCTCGACCATCAGTCCGCGGCGCAGCCGCGCCAGCGTGCGCGACAGCAGCCGTGACACGTGCATCTGCGAGATGCCCAGTTCCTCGCCGATCTCGGACTGCGTGAGATTGGCGACGAAGCGCAGCGACAAGATGGTGCGGTCGCGCGGTGTGAGCCCGGCGATCAGCGGCTTCAGGGACTCGACGTACTCGATGCCCTCGAGGTCGTGGTCCTCGTAGCCGATCCGGTCGGCCAGCGCGCCCTCCGGGTCGTCCTCCGCGGGCTGGGCGTCCAGCGAACTGGCGGTGTACGCGTTGCTCGCCGCCATGCCCTCGACGATCTCGTGCTCGGGCAGGCCGAGGCGTTCGGCCAGCTCCCGCACGGTCGGGGAGCGGTCCAGTTGCTGGGCCAGCTCGTCGCCCGCCTTGGCGAGGTCGAGCCGCAGCTCCTGGAGCCGCCGCGGCACCCGTACCGACCAGCTCGTGTCACGGAAGAAACGTTTGATCTCACCGATGATCGTCGGCATCGCGAACGTGGGGAACTCCACACCGCGGCTCAGCTCGAACCGGTCGATCGCCTTGATCAGGCCGATCGTGCCGACCTGGACGATGTCCTCCATCGGCTCGCTGCGGGTGCGGAAGCGCGAGGCGGCGAATTTCACCAGCGCCAGATTGAGTTCGACCAGGGTGTTGCGGACATACGAGTACTCGGTGGTGCCCTCCTCCAGCGACTGGAGGCGGGCGAAGAGCGTCTTCGACAGAGCGCGGGCGTCGACCGGTCCTATACGGTCGTACGGCGGGATCTCGGGAAGTCCCTCAAGGCCCTTGAGCTGCTCGTGCGCATGATCCAGGCTCAGCCGGGGTGTCATGTGCTCCTCCCTCTCTTGAGACCTTTCGCGACCACTCGCGGCGATGGATGGAGCGGTGCCGTATCTCCACCCCTACCCCGATTCCCCGGCCGGTCGCAAATTCCCTCGAACGGGTGAGGTACGGTCCGCTGGACCGTTCCTGCCGGGCCCGCGACCTCCGACTACCGCGCCATCTGCGAAAAGCGTAGGGTCGGGGGGCGTGTCAACACGGACGCACAGAGGAGCGCACATGGACCGCGATGTGGTCGGCACGGCCGACCTGGGAAGGCTGCGTGTCGAGGTGGGACACCACGGCCGATCCGCGGTCTTCGCCCCCACGGGCGAGTTGGACCACCACACCGCTGACCTGCTGAGCGAGCCGCTCGACGCGGCTCTCGACGCGGGCACCACCCGGCTGGTGATCGACTGCTCGGGCCTGGAGTTCTGCGACTCCACGGGGCTGAACGTGTTGCTGAGCGCGCGACTGCGGGCGGACGCCGCCGGGGGGGCCGTCCATCTGGCCGCCATGCAGCCGACGGTCGCCCGCGTTTTCGAGATCACCGGGGCGGACACGGTTTTCACCGTGCACGCCACGCTGGACCAGGCGCTTCAGGAGTAGCGGGGTGCGTACGGGGGCCATGGGACGTGAGTGGCGATTTCCTGCGGGACGATGTTTGGTGGGCTCCCAGACGTGTTCCCGGAGATCGACCGGGAAGAAGACCGACGGACACCTGTTGGACATCCGTGAGGTGAGGCGCTGATGAGCACCACCCGGCCTTACGCTGCGGACGACCGCGGCTCGGATTCGGGCGAGGGTGAGTCCGACGTGTCGGCGCCCGAGCGGGCCGGTCCCGACGAACCGGTGCGGAAGCTGGCGCTGTCGGGCGAGAGCGGCATTGTGCCGCGCGCCCGTGACTTCACCCGGCAGGCACTGCGCGACTGGGGCTGGCTGCCCGCCGCGAGCGCGGACCGCAGAGCCGCCGCCGAGGACGTGCTGCTGGTCGTCTCCGAGCTGGTCACCAACGCCTGCCTGCACGCGGGCGGCCCCGACGAGCTGCGGCTGCGCCGCAACCCCAAGTCGCTGCGTCTCGAGGTCGTCGACAGCGGCCCCGGCGAGCCGTCGCCCCGTACCCCGCACCGCGCGGGCCGCCCCGGCGGCCACGGCATGTTCATCGTGCAGCGGCTCTGCCTCGACTGGGGCGTGATCCGCGAGGCCGACCGGCCGGGCAAGACGGTCTGGGCGGAACTGGCCGCACCGGCGTAACCGCGACGGCCGCCGCCCGGCGGCCACGACCGGACCCCTCCCGGTCAGGGCGACCTTTCCGTACGGCCGCGCCCGTACGCCCGCACCGGTACGCGCCCGCCCTGACGCGTTCCCGTCCGCGCACGCGTGCTTCCGTACGCCCACGCTCGCCGTCTGTGCGCCCGAGCTCGCCTTCCTCCGCGCACGCGTGCTCCCGTACGCGCACGCACGCCTGCTCCCGTACGCCCACGCGCGCCTTCGCGCGCCTGCGGGTCCGCCTTCGCGCGCCCGGTTTCCGTCGGTGCGACGCCTCTCTTCCCTCTCCGACCTCACCGGCGTACCCTCACGCCAAATCTGATGTGCCGTCAGATCTGCCGGTGCGGGTGGCGGCGGAGGGAGATGGGCCGATGAGCAGGACCAGGGCGGGTTTCGTGGTGGCCGGGATAGCGGCGGGGGCGGTCGTCATGACCGGCGCCCCAGCCGCGCAGGCGGCCACGGTGAACGTCAACTACCACTGCAAGACGCCGATCGGCGACAAGAGCGCGGTCTCGCCGATCGACATCGCGGCCACGCCCAGCGGCTCGTCGTACCGCCTGAAGATGACCTTCCAGAAGGGCGTCTCGTCCAGTCCGATCGAGCTGGGCAAGGGGGCGATGAACCCGCACGCGACGATCCTGCTCGGCGGCGCGGACAGCGGTTCGCTCACGGTGACGGGACCGTCCAACCCGGCCCCGATCCCGGCCAACACGCCGATCAAGATCACCGATCTGTCGGGCACGTACACCCCGAAGGCGAGCGGCAAGGTCACCTTCACGCCCGGCGTGCTGACCATCCTGGCGCTGGGCACGACGACGACCTGCACGGCCGATCCCAAGCCGGGGGTGTCGCTCACCCTCACCGTCAAGGCGGCGGGCGGATCGAGCGGTTCCGGCGGGTCGAGCGGTTCCGGCGGATCGAGCGCGTCCGGCGGTACGACGGGCTCCGGCGGCTCGTCGGGTTCCGGCGGTACGAGCGGAGGTTCGAGCGGCAACCTCGCGCAGACCGGCTCCGACGACGGCGTGGTCGCCCTCGGCACCCTCGGCGGCACGGTGCTGCTGTTCGGGGCCGGTGGCGCGCTCTGGCTGACCCGCCGCACCCGGCGCCGCGTCTGACGACCTGACGGATCGTCACATACGGTCGGCGCTCTCCATTGACTTCTCCTGACCGCCCGGCCTCAATGGCCACCGTCGGCGCGGGAAATGGGACGCCGCGTCATGAACACGGATCAAGGGGACGATATGAACGCTCATTCGCGCAGGGCGCCGGGCCGCCGAGGTCCACGAAGACCAGCCACCGTCGCGCGCCGGCTCGTGGCGGTCGTCGGTACGGCGGCGCTCGTCGTCGGCGGCGGGACGGTGCTCGCCGCCTCGGCGCACGCCAACACCCCGGTCGACTTCGCCACGCACTGCGTCCCGCCGGCCGTCGCCGGGCTGCCGCCCATCGACGGCACGTCCACCGCCACGGTCACCGTGGACGACGCGACGCCGAAGGTCGGCGACACCGTCCACCTCACCTACACGCTCAGCCGGGCCGCGGCGAGCAACCCGACCGACATCGCCCTGCCCGCCGACGTGGTCACACCGCACGCCGTCGTGGTGCTCGGCGGCGCGCAGACCGGCGCCGTCACGGTGGACGGCCCCAAGAGCAACCCGCCGATCCCCGGCAAGGGCGCCTTCCCCGCGCTGGTCATGCACGGCAGCTTCACCGCCACCGCGGCGGGCACGATCACGCTGTCGCCCGGCGACTACACCATCCACACCAGCTACATCCTGGAGCTGGACACCGTCTGCACCGTGACGAATCCGCCCGCGCCGGTCTCCGAGACGGTCACGGCGAGCGGCTCGGTGCCGACCAACAACCGTGCCATCGCGCTGAGTTCGGCGTCCGGCGACCGGGGTGCGGCGGTGAGGGTGACCGGCAGCCACTTCACCGAGGGCGCCACCGTCACCATCGCGGGCCGCTCCGGCGCCGACGAGACGGCCGACCGTACGACGGCCACCGCCGACTCCTACGGCGGCTTCACGGCGTCGCTCACCGTCAACGACCCCGCGACCACCGGGATCGTGGCGTACGAGGGCGGCGCGTACGACCCCGCGACCGCCGCCGGACCCGCCGCGTACACCGTCAATGACAACACTCCCGTACCGCCCGGCGCGCAGAAGGTCACGGCGTCGGTCGTCCCGGGCACGCTGTCGATGACGCAGGCCGGTGACACGGTCACCATGACGCCCGTCGACTTCGGCACGGGCGGCACGTCCAGCGGCACGCTCAGGACCGTCACCGTCACGGACTTCCGCGGCGGCTCCACCGGCTGGTCGCTCACCGGCAAGGTCAGCGACTTCACCGGCCCGGACGGGTCGCGGATCGGCGCGGACAAGCTCGGCTGGACACCCGCCTGCGCGACCGCGACGGGCAGCCCGAGCAACTGCGTGGCGGGCAGCGCCGGTTCCGTCGGCAGTACGGGAGCCACCCTGGCCTCCGCGCCCGACGCCGCGGCGACCGGCGGCGAGTTCACCGTCGACGCCGGTCTCTCACTCGACATTCCGCGGTTCAGCCCCGCCGGAACCTACTCGGGAGTCTTGACCCTGACCCTGACCTGACGCACAGTCAGATACTGCTGCCGACCGAGGGAGTTGACGAGGATGTCGTGGTCGCGAGCACGGTCGTGGTCACCGCCGCCGTCCCGGTCCCGCCCGCGCGCCGCCCGGGTCGGGGCCGACGCGCGGACGCGTACGCGGATACGCGTGCGGCCCCGTCCGCCGCTTCCGGACGTGCTCGCGGGCACACCTGCGGGGACACCCGCGGGCATACCTCCGGGCGTACTTCCTCGCGGACGGGCGCGGGCGCGGGCACGGTCCGCGGCGGCCACGGGCCTGCGCGCGCTCACCGCGACCGGGGCCGTCGTGGCGGTCGGCCTCGCCGCTCTCCTCGGTCCGGCGGCGGGACCGGCCGGCGCCGCCGACAACGGGCGCTGGTCGGTCTTCCCCGCCCCCGCCGCGGGCGCCGCCGACCCCAGTGCCACCGGCCAGGAACGGCAGTTCTTCACCCTCCAGGCCGACCCCGGCACCACCGTCAAGGACAAGGTGTCGGTCTCCAACCTCTCCACCGCGCCGATGACCTTCAGGCTCTACGGCGCCGACGCGTACAACACCCCGCGCGACGGCGGCTTCGCCGTCCGGGGCCCCGACGAGACCAACCGCGACGTCGGCACCTGGATCCGGCTCGCCAAGACCACGCTGACCGTGCCGCCGCGCACCCGCGCCGACATCCCGTTCACCCTCGCCGTCCCGGCCAACGCCTCGCCCGGCGACCACCCCGGCGCGATCGTCGCCCTGGACACCCGGACCGACGAGGGCTCGGGCAAGGTCGCGGTCGGCGTGCGCCGGGCGGTCGGCGCGCGCGTCTACCTGCGGGTCGGCGGGCCGAGCCTGGCCGCGCTCTCCGTCGAACACCT
Source organism: Streptomyces sp. NPDC025721 (assembly GCF_055558595.1). NCBI lineage: Bacteria > Bacillati > Actinomycetota > Actinomycetes > Kitasatosporales > Streptomycetaceae > Streptomyces > Streptomyces sp. NPDC025721. The sequence goes on from NZ_JBVHMF010000001.1 coordinate 875,667, forward strand.
CACCGTCAGCCACGGCGACCCGCTGCTGCCCGGCACCGGCAGCACGGCCGCCACCATCCACTACACGCTGGTCAACCGCGGCAATGTCACCCTCTCGCCGCGCCTGGCCGTCAAGGCCACCGGCCTGTTCGGCCGCACCCTGCTCAACCGCCCGGCCCGCGACCTGCCCCTCGAACTCCTGCCGGGACAGCAGGTCAGCCTCACCGAGAAGTGGGCGGACGCCCCGGCCTTCGACCGCGTCTCGGTCCGGCTGACCGTCAGCACCGCGGCCGGCGGCGTCGACGAGCGCGGCACCGCCTCGTACCTCGTCGCACCCTGGCTCGCGGTGGCGCTCGTCCTGGCCGGACTCGCGGTGTCGGCCGCCTGGTACGTACGCCGCCGGCGGTCGCGGCACCCGGCGGCGGAAGCCGCTGAGGCGGCGGCATCTGGCGCAGGGCCGGACGCTTCGGATACGTACACGGGCCCCGGTCCGCGTGCGGGTGCGGGCGCGGATACGGATACCGACTCGGGTGCGGATACGGGTGCGGATTCCGGGCCCGGCACCGCCGTCATCGGCGCGCCGACGGGCGGGAGTTGACGTGCGGGCGACGCGAAGCGGGCTCCTGGGACGGCGGTTGGGCCTCGGGCGGCGGGCACGGCTCCGGCGGCCGGTCCTCGCCTTCGTCACCGCCCTTGTCCTGACGGCCGGTTCGGCCGTCGCGGCACCGGCAGCGCTCGGCGCGCCCGCCGACTCCGCCGTACTCCGCGCGCCCGCCGCCGCGCCGACCGTCGTGGCGCACCCCGGCGCGGCCCGCCCCGGCGGCGACGTCACCGTGGTCGGCGCGGGCTGGAAACCCGGCACCCTGCTGGCCATCCTGCTCTGCGGCCAGGACGCGATCGGCGGCACCAACTCCTGCGCCAACGCCTCCGGCCGGGCCGTCACCACCGACGCGGCGGGGAAGTTCAGCCGCGGGCTGCCGGTCGTGGCGCCGCCGAAGCCGTGCCCCTGCGTCATCCACGTGTCCACGGTGACCGGTGAACAGCTCACCGTGGACGCGCCGTTCACCGTCACAGGACACCCCACCGCGCCGCTGCCCGCGCGGACCGGCACCGGCAGGCTCGCCGTACTGACCGCGCGGCTGCGCGGCGGCGGACTGCTCACCTGGTTCGGCGCGCCCGCGCACCGCACGCTCGTGTTCACCGTCGGCAATCTGGGCTCGGGCGCCGTCAAGGACCCGGCCTTCGACATCGGCGCCTCGCACGGCGTCTACGCACCCCGGTGGGACCGCCAGCAGTGGCACGGCACGGTCGCGCCCGGCGGGAAACAGCGGATCGGCTTCCCGGTGGAGCTGGGCTCCGGCGCGCACGGCGCGTACACCGTACAACTGCGCTACGGCGGAAAGGTGCTGGTCACCGAGGCGTGGTCGGTCGGGCGGCCGTGGGGCGTCACCCTCTTCTGGATCCTGCTCTTCCTGGTCGTCCCGGCCGCCGTCTTCCGGCTCGGGATGCTGGCGGTCGACCGGCTCAGGCCCGGCGCGGTGGCCGCCGTGCCCGGCGGGCGGCCCTCGTGGCACCCGGCGACCGTACTGGCCCACCTGCCGCTGAAGGCCGCCGTCCCGCTCGGACGCCACGCGCCGCCCGGACCGCCGCCATCGGCCTCCGCACCCCCGCGGCCCTCGTACGCGCCGGACGCGGGCCCGCTGCCCTGGTTCACCCACGGCGCCCTGCCCGCCCTGCGCGGCTCCGTGCCGCCGCGCTCTTCCGACTCCGACTTCGACTCGGAGTCCGGCTCCGGGTCCGGCTCCGGGCCCGGGTCCGGCTCCGGCTCCGACGAGAGCCCCGCCCCGAGCCCCCCTTCGAAAGGAAGCCCGTGACCATACGACGAAGCGCGTCCGCGGCCGTGGCCGCCCTGCTGCTCGGCGGCGGATCGGTGCTGATGACCGCGGGGGCCGCGCACGCCGCGGAATCCGACTTCGCGACCAGGTGCGTGCCCCCGGCCGCGTCAGGACTCGGCCCCATCGACGGCACCACCAAGGCCGACATCACCGCGCCCGCCACCGCCAAGGTCGGCGACACGGTCACCGTCACCTGGAAGACCGTCCAGGCCGCCTCCAAGAACCCCGACATCATCGACCTGCCCGCCGACAAGGTGCAGCCGTCCGGCAAGGTCACCCTCGGCGGCACCCAGACCGGCACCCTCGACGTCCAGGGACCGCGCCGGAATCCGGCCATCCCCAAGAACAGCGAAATGAAGCTCTCCGACATGACCGGCACCCTCAAGCTCACCAAGGCCGGTGACATCACCCTCTCCCCGGGCGCCTACACCATCAACGTCAGCTACCCGATCTCCACCGACACCGTCTGCACCCCCACGGCCGCCGTGCCGGTCGCCACCACGATCAAGGTGACGGAGGGGGACGCGACTTCCGGCGGTACGACGACGGGCGGCACGACAACCTCGGGCGGTACGACCACCGGGGGCACGTCCGGTAGCACGTCCGGTGGGACAGGCGGCGGGACGGGCGGCACCTCGTTCAAGGGGACGTCCGTGGACGTGCCGTACGCCTGCAAGACGCTGATCGGTGACAAGTCGGCCACCTCGAAGGTCGAGATCGACGCGGCGAAGGCGTCCTCCGGCTACGACCTCACCGTGAAGTTCGGCAACAGCGTGATGGACAGCCCGAGTCCGATCAGCAAGGGCATGATCACACCGAGTATCACCGTGCTGCTCAGCGGTGCCCAGACCGGCTCCCTCACCCTCACCGGCTCCCCGAACAGCACCGCCTTCGCCCAGAACGCGCCCATCACCATCGACGACATCAAGGGCCGCTTCGTGCCCGGCAAAACCGGCAAGGTCGGGCTGAGCCCCGGCACTCTCGTCATCAAACTCACCGACGGCGGCACCGCCGTCGCCACCTGCACGCCCACGAAGGCCGCCCCGGTCTCCCTCACCCTCGACACCGCCGCCGCCCCCGGCGGCGGCACGACCGGCTCCACGACCGGCGGTTCGAGCACGACCGGCTCCACCACCGGCTCCACCACGGGCGGCGACCTCGCCGCCACCGGCTCCGACGCCAACGGCCCCCTCCGCGCCCTCGGTTACGTCGCCGCCACCGCCCTCCTCCTCGGCGCCGCCGTCCTCACCTTCACCCCCTGGCGCCGCTTCCTCCGCCGCTGACCCGCGCAGGACGGCCCGCGACATCAGCCGGACGACGGGCTGTTGTCGCGGCCCGCGGGATCACGTAGCGTCGGCCGACGTGAACACCGGACCGGCGCTACGCGCGGCTGTGTGAGCGCGCCGTCGAGTACGGCTTCAGCGGCGAGTGTGTCGCAGGCGGTGCTCGGACAGTTGGGAACACGACTGTGCGGACAGGGCGTCGAACAATCCGGCCGATTCGGTTGTGACTGCCCGTCAAGCGAGGTTCCGCGGGAGCGCCCGCTGGAGTTTTCGTCCCGGTCAGGTGGGATCAAGCAGTCCTTCGGCTCTGGCCCACTCGATGAAGTCCGAGCCGTCGCACGGCAGAAACGCCTCCGCGTCCCGTAACGCGTCGACGACCGCGCAGGCTTGGTGCTCCGTGAGGAGGCCGCCGCGCAGACCGTGGCAGATCAGTTGGAGCGTAGTCGAAACCGGTACCCCATGGGCGATCGCGACGTTCCGACCGGCCCGGTCGTCGATGACGGCGGTGCACCCGTGTAGTTGGGCGTAAGCGAGAGTGGCTGCTTCACCAAGGTCCTTGGTGTCTCCCGTGCCGCCACCGAGACGGTTGTGGAACGCACTGAACAATGCGAGGAATTCCAGCGAGTCGTCGTTGGATTCGGTCAGCCACACCTGGGCTCCCACCAGGTGCAGACGGCTGTGGCGGGCGGCTCCGCGCCGGATCTCGTGCGCGACGGCGTTGGTCAGCAGGCAGGTTCGGCCTTCGACGAGTTTCGCCAGCACCTCCAGTTGACCGGAACGGGCGAAATAGTTCAGCGGCGAGCTGTCGAACACCAGGCTCGTGTCCGTCATGGCAGGAAGGCTCCGACTTCCCCGCGCAGCGCCTCCAGCGGAACCGGGTGGGGCTGGCCGAGGTCTTCCCTGTGCAGTTGCTTGTCCCGGATGATCTCAAGGGAGCGGGTGGCGGAGATCTTGTAGGTCCGGTAGGCGTGCACGGCTGCCGCTCTGACACCGGTGGGCACATGGCCCTCGGGCAGTTCTTCCACGACCTGTATCCCCGCCTCCATGTAGTCGGCGCGCGTGGGTGAGCTTCGATCGAGGCTGCGGTACTCGTCGCTGTCGATCGCTTCGTAGCCGCGCAGTTGGCGCAGGGCCACGGACCAACTCACCCGGTACTCGGCTGCCAGGACGATGACGGCCGGACGCAGTCTGTGCTCCTCGCGCAGTTGCCGGTAGCGGCCGGTGGCACCAGGCGGGAAGAGGAGTGCTGCGGCGAAAGCGTCGATGGCACGTTCGTGGTCGCTGGTGTCGACGCCCCAGTCGGCGGAGTAGGCGTCGGCGAGGATGTGGTGCCCGAATTCATGGGCCAGGGTGCTGCGTCGTCGGCCCGCGTCCAGGGTGCTGTTGATGACGGCGACTCCGAGGTCGCCCAGGGCCGCGTAGCACCCATCGACCCCCTGCGGCCCGATCGGGGCGGACCAGGCGTAAAGACCTGTCCGCTCCACACAGTTGGCCAGGTTCAAAAGCGGCTTGCCGGGGTCTGCTCCCAGCCGGGACCGGGCATCGCTCGCGGCCGCGAGGACGGCCGGGGCGTCGTCGGCGGTGAAGGGATCGACCGGTTCACCGCGGCTGGCCGTCCCGAGGGCCGCGGCGTCGACCAGCGTACGCAGATCACGCAGACAGTCCTCCAGTTCGTACTCGCCTGCTCTGTCGTCCCGCTGCGTCGGCTGGGCACGCCTGCTGGCCACGACCGGCGCGGGTGGAGTGACGAACCATGACAGGGGCCGGTCCAGCGCGGTACCGATGGCCGCCAGTTCAAGCGAGTTCAGCTTTCTCCCGCCGACTTCGATCTTCGCGATGGCGGACCGGTCCATGCCGGTGGTCTCCGCCAGTTGTTCCTGGCTGAAGCCACGGACGGACCGTGCCTCTGCGACTCTCGCGCCTACGTCGGCCCACGTCCACTCATCCATTGTTCCAATATCGCACAACGCGAAGGGCTGAAACCAGCGGGCGAGGCCCACCGGCCGGGAGCGCCGGCCTTTTCCGATGGGATGCGGTCCCGCTCACGCGTTCCTCTGTCGTCTTCGCCCCTCGTCGTAAACCCTCCTGCGGCCCCCGGAATCCGGCCGCCGCAGGGGGCGCGGCGGGTGGCGTGGGGCGGCTCTTCGTACCACCGCCTCCCCGGCGCCCGGTGCGGACTACCATCAAGCCCATGACCCGCGTACTTCTCGCCGAGGACGACGCATCCATCTCGGAACCGCTCGCGCGCGCACTGCGCCGAGAGGGCTACGAGGTCGAGGTGCGCGAGGACGGACCCACCGCTCTGGAGACGGCACTGCTCGGCGCCGTCGATCTGGTGGTGCTCGACCTGGGCCTGCCCGGCATGGACGGCCTCGATGTGTGCCGCAGGATCCGTACCGAGGGACACACCTTCCCGGTGCTGGTCCTCACCGCGCGGGCCGACGAGGTCGACACCGTCGTCGGCCTGGACGCCGGCGCGGACGACTACGTCACCAAGCCGTTCCGCCTGGCGGAGCTGCTGGCCCGGGTGCGGGCGCTGCTGCGCCGCGGCACCACCGAGTCCACCCAGCCCGCCACGCACGGCGTCCGGATCGACGTCGAGTCGCACCGGGCGTGGATGGGCGACGACGAGCTCCAGCTCACCGCAAAGGAGTTCGACCTGCTGCGCGTGCTCGTACGCGACGCGGGCCGCGTCGTCACGCGGGAGCAGCTCATGCGCGAGGTCTGGGACACCACCTGGTGGTCCTCGACCAAGACGCTGGACATGCACATCTCGTGGCTGCGCAAGAAGCTCGGCGACGACGCGGCCAGCCCCCGCTACATCTCCACCGTGCGCGGCGTCGGCTTCCGGTTCGAGAAGAACTGACACGCTGGCTCCATGCGCCGCCGTCTGATCTCCTCCACGCTGGCCGTGGTGCTCGTCGTGATCGCCGTCTTCGGGATCTCCCTGGTCATCGTGGAGACCCGGACGATCGAGAGCAGCGCCCAGGAGAGCGTGGACTCCGAGGCGGTGCGCCTGGTCGGCATCGTGGAGAACCGCATCCTGGCGGGGGAGAGCATCACCGCCAAGGGCCTGGACCGGCAGATCGCCGCCGACCGTTACGCGGTGGTGCAGGTGCCCGGCCACCCCGAGGTGACGCTCGGCGACAAGCCCAAGGGGCGGGTGCTGGCGTCCCGGCAGTCCGGCGGCCACGGCGAGAAGGTGCTGGTCGAGGAGCCGCGCTCCAAGGTCAGCCAGGAGATCGGCCGCACCCTGCTGGTGATCCTGGCGGTCGCGCTGCTCGCGGTGCTGGCCGCCGTGATACTGGCCGTCCTCCAGGCCCGCCGGCTGGTCAGCCCGCTCACCGACCTCGCCGAGACCGCCGAGCGGCTCGGCTCCGGCGACCCGCGCCCCCGGCACCGCCGCTACGGCGTCCCGGAACTGGACCGGATCGCCGACGTCCTGGACGCCAGCGCCGACCGGATCGGCCGGATGCTCACCGCCGAACGACGGCTCGCGGCCGACGCCTCCCACCAGCTCCGTACGCCGCTGACCGCGCTGTCCATGCGGCTGGAGGAGATCGTGGCGACCGCCGACGACCAGGAGGCGGTCAAGGAGGAGGCGACGATCGCGCTCGGCCAGGTCGAGCGGCTCACGGACGTCGTGCAGCGGCTGCTGACCAACGCCCGCGACCCGCGCAGCGGCTCCGCCGTCGACTTCGACCTCGACGAGGTGATCAAGCAGCAGGTCGAGGAGTGGCGGCCCGCGTACCAGAACGAGAACCGGACCATCGCGCGCTCCGGCACCCGGGGGCTGCGCGCGGTCGGCACCCCCGGCGCGGTCGCGCAGGTGCTCGCCACGCTGATCGAGAACTCGCTGATGCACGGCGCGGGCACCGTCACCCTGCACACCCGCGTCACCGGCAACCAGGCCGTCGTGGAGGTCACCGACGACGGGCAGGGCGTGCCGCCGGACCTCGGCGGGCGGGTCTTCGAGCGGACGGTCAGCGGGCGCAACTCCACCGGGCTCGGCCTCGCGGTCGCTCGCGACCTGGCGGAGGCGGACGGCGGACGGCTGGAACTGCTCCAGCAGCGGCCCCCGGTCTTCGCGCTCTTCCTGTCCCGCGAGATCCCGTCACCGCCGCCCCGCGCGGACGTCGTGAGCTGAGGCGGCCGGAAAAGAAGCGGCTCAGTTGAAGCGGTCGTCTTCCCTGGCCGCCGCGGCCTGCCGGGCCCTGACAGCGGCGCTGGCGGTCGCACCGGACGCCTTCGGCCCCTTGCCGTCGGCCAGGAACGCCTCGGCCTGCTCCACGGCCTCGCGCGCGGGCAGCGCCCGGAAGACCCAGGTCCGGTAGGACCAGAAGCGGAAGAGCGTGGCCACGCCGATGCCGACGAATTTGAAGATGTTGGCCTGGAGCGAGCTGTCCCAGCCGAAGCCGTACACCGCCGTGTAGAGCACGCCGTTCTCGATCACCAGGCCGATGGCGCTGAAGAAGAGAAAGAGGCTGAGCTCCTTCGTGCGGCCCGCCTTGTCGCGGTCACGGTAGGTGAAGTACCGGAAGCCCACGTAGTTGAAGGCGATGGACACCACGGTCGCCAGGATGCTGGCCCGTACGGTCTGGAGCTCGGTGCTGTGCCGCACCAGGTTGAACACCCCGATGTTGACCAGCACACCGGCGGCGCCGACGACCCCGAACTTCGCGATCTCGCGGTACAACAGCCGCAGTCGGGAACGCAGCTCTCGCAGTCCGCTCATGGTGATCGCTCGGCCCTGTCTGTGGAAGGTGGGGGGCGGGTGCCGTCATGGGTGGGAACGGGGTGGAATCCGCTGAGAAACCGGGTGCCGAGGGGGCACGGTCGGTGCCCCTGCGTGTCGCCCCGTGTCTCCGTGTTGTCTCCACCACATGTTAACCGTGCCGTACGGAGCTACGTCGATCGGAGCCGGTCATTCGTGTCCCCGCGTGGCGGATACCCTGGTGGCACCCCCTACGAGTACCAGCCCGCGCACCTCCGGCAGGAAAAAACGTGACATTCCCGGTAGTCGGCATGATCGGCGGCGGCCAGCTCGCCCGCATGACCCACGAGGCGGGCATCCCGCTCGGCGTCAGGTTCAGGATTCTCAGCGACACCCCTCAGGACTCGGCGGCCCAGGTGGTCGCCGACGTGACCGTGGGTGACTACCGGGACCTCGCGACCCTGCGGGCCTTCGCCCAGGGGTGCGACGTGCTGACCTTTGACCACGAGCACGTGCCGGCCGAGCACCTGCGCGCCCTGGAGGCGGACGGCGTCGTCGTACGCCCGGGGCCCGACGCGCTGGTGCACGCCCAGGACAAGGGCGTCATGCGCGCCCGCCTCGCCGAGATCGGCGTGCCCTGCCCGGTCAACCGCATCGTCACCGACCCCGCCGACGTCACCCGGTTCGCCGAGGAGCAGGCCGGGGGCTACCCCGTGGTCCTGAAGACCGTGCGCGGCGGCTACGACGGCAAGGGCGTGTGGATCGCCCGCTCCGAGGCCGACGCCGCCGAGCCCTTCCGCGCGGGCGTCCCGGTGCTCGCCGAGGAGAAGGTGGACTTCGTACGGGAGCTGGCCGCCAATGTCGTCAGGTCGCCGCACGGCCAGGCCGTCGCGTACCCGGTCGTGGAGTCCGTCCAGGTCGACGGGGTGTGCGACACCGTGATCGCGCCCGCGCCCGGCCTGTCCGACGCCCTGTCCGCGCGGGCCCAGCAGCTCGCGCTGACCGTCGCGCGCGAGCTGGGCGTGGTCGGCCACCTCGCGGTGGAGCTGTTCGAGACCCGCGCGGCCGACGGCAGCTCCGCCATCCTGGTGAACGAGCTGGCGATGCGCCCGCACAACAGCGGCCACTGGACCATGGACGGCGCCGTCACCTCGCAGTTCGCCAACCACCTGCGCGCCGTCCTCGACCTGCCGCTCGGCGACCCGCGCCCGCGCGCCCGCTGGACGGTCATGGCCAACGTGCTCGGCGGCGACTTCCCCGACATGTACGCGGCCTACCTGCACTGCATGGCCCGCGACCCGGGTCTGAAGATCCACATGTACGGCAAGGACGTGAAGCCCGGCCGTAAGGTCGGCCACGTCAACACCTACGGCGACGACCTGGCGGACGTGCGCGAGCGCGCCCGGCACGCGGCCGACTATCTGCGAGGAACGATCGATGAGTAACCCCGCCGCTTCCGCCGGGAGCCCGCTGGTCGGCGTCGTGATGGGCTCGGACTCCGACTGGGAGGTCATGGAGGCCGCCGCGCAGATCCTCGACGAGTTCGAGGTGCCCTACGAGGTCGACGTGGTCTCCGCGCACCGCATGCCGCACGAGATGATCGCGTACGGCGAGCAGGCCGACGGCCGCGGCCTGAAGACCATCATCGCGGGCGCGGGCGGCGCCGCCCACCTGCCCGGCATGCTCGCCTCCGTCACCCCGCTGCCGGTCATCGGCGTGCCCGTGCCGCTGAAGTACCTCGACGGCATGGACTCGCTGCTGTCCATCGTCCAGATGCCCGCGGGCGTCCCGGTCGCCACCGTCTCGGTCGCGGGCGCCCGCAACGCCGGGCTGCTCGCCATCCGCATCCTCGCCGCCCACGACCCCGAACTCCTCACCCGGATGCGGGAGTTCCAGCAGTCGCTCAACGAGCAGGCGACGGAGAAGGGCAAGCGGCTGCGCGCGAAGGCGAAGGGCGCGGGCGGCTTCGGCTTCTGACCCGCAAGGCGCGCAGGCCCGCAGGCCCGCAGGCCCGTAGGCCCGTAGCCCCGCAAGGCGCGCCGCCCTCGGCTCCCGGCCGCCGACGCCAACACCCGCTCCCCACCCGGAGGTACGACGTGGACCACCTGACGCACGCCCGCGAACTGCTCGCCGCCCACCCCGTGGTGGACGGGCACAACGACCTGCCGTGGGCCCTGCGCGAGCAGGTGGCGTACGACCTCGACCGGCTCGACATCGCCGCCGACCAGAGCGACCGGCTGCACACCGACATCCCGCGGCTGCGGGCGGGCGGCGTCGGCGCGCAGTTCTGGTCGGTGTACGTGTCGGTGGAGCTGACCGGCGGCGAGGCCGTCACCGCGACGCTCGAACAGATCGACGTCGTACGGCGGTTGGCCGACCGCTACCCGGCCGACCTGCGGCTCGCGCTGACCGCCGACGACATGGAGACCGCCCGTTCCGAGGGCAGGATCGCCTCCCTGATGGGCGCCGAGGGCGGCCACTCCATCGACTGCTCGCTGGGGACGCTGCGCGGCCTGTACGACCTCGGCGTCCGCTACATGACGCTCACGCACAACGACAACACCCCGTGGGCGGACTCGGCGACCGACAAGCCCGTCGCGGGCGGTCTCACCGCCTTCGGCGAGGAGGTCGTGCGCGAGATGAACCGGCTCGGGATGCTGGTGGACCTCTCCCACGTCTCGCCCGACACCATGCGCGCCGCGCTGCGGGTCGCCGAGGCCCCGGTGCTCTTCTCGCACTCCTCGTCCCGCGCCGTCTGCGACCACGTGCGCAACATCCCCGACGACGTACTGGCCGCGCTGCCCGCCAACGGCGGTGTCGCGATGGCGACCTTCGTGCCCAAGTTCATCCTGCCCGCCGCCATCGAGTGGACCGCGGCGGCCGACGAGAACATGCGCGCCCACGGCCTGCACCACCTCGACACCACCCCGGACGGCATGGCCGTGCAGCGCGCGTACGAGGCCGCCCACCCGCGCCCGGTCGCCACCGCGGCCACCGTCGCCGACCACCTCGACCACATGCGGGCCGTCGCGGGCGTCGACCACATCGGCATCGGCGGCGACTACGACGGCACGGCCTTCACCCCCGACGGCCTCGCCGACGTCTCCGGCTACCCGCACCTGATCGCCGAACTGCTCACCCGCGGCTGGTCCGACCCGGACATCGCCAAGCTGACCTGGCAGAACGCGGTACGGGTGCTGCGCGAGGCCGAGTCGGCCGCCGCGGCGATCCGCGCCCGGCGCGGCCCCTCGACGGCGACGATCGCGGCCCTGGACGGCCCGCGCGCCTGACCCCGTGGAGGCGAAGGCGCCCGCTCAGAGGACCTTGCGCCGCACCAGCGCGCCCAGCGTCAGCGCGGCGGGCACCAGCGGCAGCCAGACCGTGACGATGCGGTAGCCGAGCACGGCGGAGGCGGCGGCGGTCGTCGAGGCGCCCGCCGCCACCAGGGCCAGGGCGAGCGCCGCGTCGACCGACCCGATCCCGCCGGGCGTGGGCACGGCCGCCGCCAGACACGTGGCGAGCAGATACGCGAGCGCGACGTGCGCGGCGGAGACCGGTATCCCCAGCGCGAGCGTGACCGCGGCGAGACCGGCGGCCTGGAGCGCGGGGAAGGCCAGCGAGCCGCCCCACAGCGCGAGCGCGCGGGACGGCCGGGTGTGCAGCGTACGGGCGTCGGTGAGCGCCGCCGCCAGGAAGTCGCGGATCGTACGGCGCAGCGGCCGGAGCAGCGCCAGCGCGAGCGCCGCCGCGCCGAGCACGAGAACGGCCAGCAGCCCGAGGAGCAGCAGCGCGTTGCCGTCGGGCAGCAGGCCGCGCAGGTGCAGCGCGTGCGGGAAGAGCGCGAGCAGCACCAGCAGCAGCGTCACCCGGCCGACGGACTCCGCCAGCGAGTACAGCGCGAGGGCGGCCGACGAGCGGAGCAGCGGAAGCCCCTGGGTGCGCAGGAAGCGCAGATTGACCGCGCTCGCGCCGATCCCGGCGGGGGCGAGCTGTCCCGCGGCCGAGGCGGCGAACTGCGTGGCCAACAGGCGGGCGGGCGGCAGCGGTTCGAGCACCGTGCCCTGCCGGGCCACGGCGTTGGCGACCCAGCCGAGGCCGGTCGCCGCGAGCGCGGCCAGCAGCCAGCCTCGGTTGGCGGCCAGCAGGTCACGGCAGCCGGTCTCGATCAGCGACCAGTGCTGCGACACCCAGCCGCCGACGAGCAGCACGGGTATCAGCCCGGCGAGGGTGCGCCACGGCACCCGCGTACGCCTGCGAGCCGGTCGCCCGGCCGCTTCCCCGGCGTCCCCCTCGTCGGCGTCCCGCTCTTCCCGCCCCTCGTCCCCCTGATGTATTCGTTCTCGCTGCTCCAGTGGTGCGGCTTCCCCCGGTGGTCGTCGCAGGGATGCCCGCAGCCGCAGTGGAGTTCGGAGCATGGCCACCGCTCTCGGTCGTCCCCGCCAGTCACGCGCCTACCGGATCGTAGTACCGCGAGCAGGATGCAACGGCCGGAATACGGCCGGGCGTCGGACGGCCGATGACCAGGGGGCGGAGCGGTGACCGCGGGGCGACGGCGGCGGGGCCGCCGGGGGACGGCGGCCGTTCAGCAGGCGCAGAGGCAGAACGGGTGCCCGGCGGGGTCCGCGTACACGCGCCAGTTGCGCGCGCCGTCCAGGTCGCCCTCCAGGAGCGTCGCGCCCAGCGCGAGCACCTGCTTCTCCGCGCTGTCCATCGCGGCGCGCTCCACAGCGATGTCGAGGTGGAACTGCTGGGGGCGCTCGGGGTCGGGCCAGCGGGGCGCCCGGTGCGCCGGGGCGAGCTGGAAGGACAGGCGCTGGCCGTCCTCGCGGTTGAGGTCGACCCAGTCGTCCTCCGACGCGTCGACCGTGCCGCCGACCAGCTCGGCGTAGAAGGCGGCCAGCGCGCGCGGGTCGGGACAGTCCAGGACGACCGCGCCCAAGGTGCCGATCATGACGGATTCCTCTCGTGGTGGGCTGCCGTGCCACCGGCCGGTGCCGTGGTCACCGGACAGCGGTTAGCGGTGACCAGTACAGCGGTTACCAGTACAGCGGTCTCAGCCGGTAACGGTTACTTCATCATGGCGGAGTGGCGGTAACGTTTCAAGGGTGGAGCAGCCCGGAGAACGCAGTCCCGCGCCTGGACCGCTGCGGCTGGTCCAGGACCTGGTCAACACCGTCGACCTGGAGAGCGGCGACGACGCGCTGCACACCCCGGCGGAGCTGGCCGCCTGGGCGGGGGAGCGCGGCATCGAGGGGCCCGGCTTCGGCCCCGGAGGGCTCGCCGACGTCCTCGTCCTGCGCGAGGCGCTGCGCGACGTCTGCCAGGCCCACGCGGGCGTCGACATACCGCCCGCCACCCTGGAGGCGCTGGAACGCCTGCTGTCCCGCGCGCCGCTGCGTCTGACCGTCGACGCCGAGGGCGCCGCAGCCGTACGCCCCGCCCCCGGCCTGACCGGACCCCCGGCCCTCACCGCCCGCGTCGCCGCCGCCGTCGTCTCGGCCGTCGCGGACGGCACCTGGCCCCGCCTCAAGGCGTGCGCGGCCGACACCTGCCGGTGGGTCTACTACGACCGCAGCCCCTCGGGCCGCAGCCGCTGGTGCACGATGGCGATCTGCGGCAGCCGCGCCAAGATGCGGGCGTACCGCAGCCGTACGCGCTGAGGCGCGTGCCGCCCGGCCGTTCCCTTCCGGTATGGCGGCCCGTACGGCCGGTCATTGACGTGCGCACGTACGAGACACGCGCATACGGACGAGGGCCCGTACGCGGTGGTGTCGCGTACGGGCCCCGCGGGTGTCGTCGGTTACGCGGAGGGGCGGCCCATCGCGCGGTAGGTCCAGCCGGCCTTGCGCCAGACCGCGGGGTCGAGCGCGTTGCGGCCGTCGAGGATGTGCCGCTCGCGGGCCACGTCGGCGAGGGCGGCGGTGTCCAGCTCGCGGAATTCCCGCCACTCGGTCAGGTGCAGTACGAGGTCGGCACCGCGGACGGCGTCCAGCGGCGTGGGGGCGTAACGCAGGGTCGGGAAGAGCCGCTTGGCGTTCTCCATGCCCTTCGGGTCGTAGACCGTGACCTGGCCGCCCTGGAGGTGTATCTGGCCCGCCACATTGAGGGCGGGGGAGTCGCGGACGTCGTCGGAGTCCGGCTTGAAGGTGGCGCCCAGCACGGCGATCCGGCGGCCGAGCAGGCTCCCGCCGACCGCCTCGCGGGCCATCTCCACCATGCTGGTGCGGCGCCGCATATTGATGGAGTCGACCTCGCGCAGGAACGTCAGCGCCTGGTCGGCGCCCAGCTCACCGGCGCGCGCCATGAACGCGCGGATGTCCTTGGGCAGACAGCCGCCGCCGAAGCCGATCCCGGCCCTGAGGAATTTGTGGCCGATCCGGTCGTCGTGCCCGATCGCCTCGGCGAGCTTGGCGACATCGCCGCCCGCCGCCTCGCTGACCTCGGCCATGGCGTTGATGAAGGAGATCTTGGTGGCGAGGAAGGCGTTGGCCGCGGTCTTGACGAGTTCGGCCGTCGGGTAGTCCGTGACGATGAACGGCGTGTCTTCTGCGAGCGGTCCGGCGTAAACCTCCCGCAGGAGTGACTCGGCGCGCTCGCTGGTCACGCCGATCACGATCCGGTCCGGGTGCAGCGTGTCCTGCACCGCGAAGCCCTCGCGCAGGAACTCCGGGTTCCACGCCAGCTCCGCGTCCGCGCCCGCCGGGGCCGTCTCGCGCAGCCGCTCCGCCAGCCCGGCCGCGCTGCCCACCGGCACGGTGGACTTGCCGACCACCAGCGCGGGGCGCCGCAGATGCGGGGCCAGCGAGGAGAAGGCGTTCTCCACGTAGCTCATGTCGCAGGCGTACTCGCCGTGCTTCTGCGGGGTGTTCACGCAGACGAAGTGGACATCGCCGAACTCGGCGACCTCCTCCCAGGAGGTGGTGAAGCGCAGCCGCCCGCTGGAGCCCTCGATCCCGGCCACATGTCTCGCGAGCAGTTCCTCCAGGCCCGGCTCGTACATGGGGACGCGCCCCTGCGACAGCATCTCGATCTTGCTCGGCACGATGTCGAGGCCGAGCACTTCGAAACCGAGCTCGGCCATCGCGGCGGCATGGGTGGCGCCGAGATAACCGGTGCCGATGACGGTGAGCTTCAGAGGCATGCGCAGAGCATAGTAGGGACCGCGCGGACCAAATAGTGGGTGGTCGGGGGGCCGGGGGTCCACAATGCGTGCAGATATCCAAGGGGTGGGTCGAGGGGTGGGGTGCAATCGTGGGTGACGCGAGCGGCAGAGGCGGCGGGACGGACGAGGGGACGGTCCCGACCGGAACGGACGTGACGACGCCGGATCAGCGGCGGGACCGGGGGCCGGACGAGGGGCGGTCGCCGGAACCGGAGGGGATACCGGGGCGGATATCGGGGCGGATATCGGCCGTCAAGCGCGAGCCGGGGTCCGAGCCGGAGCCGGAGTCGGCACTTGAGCCGGATGCGGACGACGGTCTCGCGCCCGACGGTCCTGACGGCCCCGACAGCCCGGCGCGCAAGACCCGGCGGCGCCGCCGTACCCGCCGCGTGCTGTACGCGGCCGTGATCCTGCTCTGCACCGGTGTGCTGCTGGTCGTCGGCACCGCCTACTGGGCCTTCCAGCACTACACCGGCCGCGTCGAGCGCATCCCGAACGCCTTCCCGACCGACGTACCGGCCGCCGCGCAGCCGCAGGCGTCCAAGAGCGGCAGCCAGACCTTCCTGCTGGTCGGCCTGGACGCCAGGTCCGACCTGCCGACCACCGGCAAGAACGCCAAGGCGCCGGAGTGGAAGCCGGGCGCCCAGCGCAGCGACACGATGATGCTGGTGCACCTGCCCGCCGACCACAAACACGCGTACGTCGTCTCGCTGCCGCGCGACTCCTGGGTGAGCATCCCCGGCCACGGCCAGGCGAAGCTGAACGCGGCCTTCTCCTGGGGCGGCCCGCCGCTGCTGATCGACACCGTGCAGCGGCTCACCAAGGTGAAGGTCGACCACCTCGCGGTGATCGACTGGAGCGGCTTCAAGAATCTGACGAACGCGGTCGGCGGCGTGGACATCACCGTCGACAAGACGGTCGACCGCCGCAACGGCCCCGGCGGCGTCTGGACGGCCGGCCCCCACCACATGAACGGCGACGACGCCCTCGACTACGTGCGCGAGCGCTACGGCCTGCCGCGCGGCGACCTGGACCGTACGCACCGGCAGCAGAATTTCCTGCGGGCCGTGCTGTCCAAGATGCTCTCCGGCGGCACCTTCTCCAACCCGCTCAAGCTGAAGCGGACCCTGGACCAGGTGACGTCCGTGGTGAGCGTGGACGACAGGCTGTCCAACGGCGATCTGCGCGACCTGGTGTGGAACATGCGCGATGTGCGCTCCTCGGACATGGTGTTCATGAACGCGCCGATCTCCGGCTTCGACACCATCAAGAAGCAGTCCGTGGTGCTGCTGGACGCCAACGGCTCCTCCGAGCTGTGGCAGGCGCTCCGCAACGACACGATGAGCGACTACCTCGCGAACAACACCGTCGACCGGCTCGGCGACAAGGTGTCGTGAGGCGTTGCGGGGCGTTGTGGTGTGTCGTGCGGTGTTCCGCGGGTGTCATGAACGTCACGTAGGTGGCGCCGCGGGTGCGGGCCTAGGATCATTGGGTTACTTAACGGTAGTTAGCGCTGCACTCGGGGAGTGAGACACCTTGGCCGGATCCTCCGACTTCGACCTTTTCCGTACGTCCGAGGAGCACGACATGCTCCGGGACGCGGTCCGCTCCCTCGCGGAGGCGAAGATCGCGCCGTTCGCGGCCGAGGTGGACGAGCACGGCCGCTTCCCGCAGGAGGCCCGTGACGCGCTGGAGGCCAACGACCTGCACGCGATCCACGTCCCCGAGGCGTACGACGGCCCGGGCGCGGACGCGCTGTCCACGGTCATCGTGATCGAGGAGGTGGCGCGGGTCTGCGCCTCCTCCTCCCTCATCCCCGCGGTCAACAAGCTCGGCTCGCTGCCCGTACAGCTCTCCGGCTCCGAGGAGCTGAAGACGAGGTACCTCGGCGCCCTGGCGCGCAAGGAGGGCATGTTCTCGTACGCGCTGTCCGAGCCCGAGGCCGGCTCGGACGCGGCGGGCATGAAGACCCGCGCGGTACGCGACGGCGACACCTTCGTGCTCAACGGCGTCAAGCGCTGGATCACCAACGCGGGCGTCTCCGAGTTCTACACGGTCATGGCCGTCACCGACCCCGACAAGCGCTCCAAGGGCATCTCCGCGTTCGTGGTCGAGAAGGGCGACGAGGGCGTCTCCTTCGGCGCCCCCGAGAAGAAGCTCGGCATCAAGGGCTCCCCGACCCGCGAGGTCTACTTCGACAACGTCCGCATCCCCGCCGACCGCATGATCGGCGCCGAGGGCACCGGCTTCGCCACCGCGATGAGGACCCTCGACCACACCCGCGTCACCATCGCCGCCCAGGCCATCGGCATCGCCCAGGGCGCCCTCGACTACGCCAAGGGCTACGTCAAGGAGCGCCAGCAGTTCGGCAAGGCCATCGCCGAATTCCAGGGCATCCAGTTCATGCTCGCCGACATGGCCATGAAGCTCGAAGCCGCCCGCCAGCTCACCTACGCCGCCGCCGCCAGGTCAGAACGCGTCTCGGCCGGCGGCAAGGAGGAAGACCTCACCTTCTTCGGCGCCGCCGCCAAGTGCTACGCCTCCGACGTCGCCATGGACATCACCACCGACGCCGTCCAACTCCTCGGCGGCTACGGCTACACCCGCGACTACCCCGTCGAGCGCATGATGCGCGACGCCAAAATTACCCAAATCTACGAGGGCACCAACCAGGTCCAGCGCATCGTGATGGCGCGAAACCTCCCCTAGGGCGGGGGGTGGTGATAGGCGGGTGACGGGGGTGAAGTGGGTGACGGGGGAGGGCGGTTCGGGGGGTTCAGTACAACGATCGGGGGAAGATCGCTATGTCCGACTATCCGGTGTAGTCCGGTGGTTCGGGCGGGGGGGATCGTCACCCGGCGCCGTTTAGCGGGCGGTTTGCGATCAATTGACAAGCGGACGCGGCGGCTTGTAGAGGTTTGAGGGCCACAGGTGGCGCGGGAGTTCGATCCCGCCCCTTGTGTGCCCTTTCCGCGCTTGTGATCCGATCCCGTGAAGGGAAGACGTGTCCATATCCCGCCGTACCGCAATCGCGGTGCGTACCATCGGCGTTGCCTCCGCCGCAGCCGCGCTCGCGCTGGGCGTTGCAGGCAACGCGTTCGCTTGCAACATCTCCGAGTTCTCCGCCCAAGCCTCGTGCGACAACGGCAAGGGCTCGATCGACGTCACCAACAAGGACTACTCCCACACGCTGGTGAACATCACCGTGTCGCAGGGGCAGACCGAGGTCGGTCACCAGGAGAACCTGACCGGGACGCGTCAGGGCGTCACCGTCAACTTCCCGGTCGACTGGTCGCCGTCCACGACGTACACGGTCACCGTCGTGAAGGCTTCCGGCCAGAAGGTCGGCACCACGGACGTGAAGACGCCGGAGACCGCGTGCAAGGTCGACACCCCGACCACGCCCGCGACCGACACGCCGACCACGCCGGCCACCGACACTCCGTCGGACACGCCGACCACGCCGGCGACCGAAACGCCCTCGACGGCCCCGTCCGACACCCCCACCGCGACGCCGAGCACCAGCGGCGCGGCGGCGGTTGACGACACCAACGCTCCCTCGCCCGCGGCCGGTGGCACCACCGACCTGGCCGAGACCGGTGGCGGCAGCAACACGGGCATGATCGCCGGTGTCGCCGGCGCGCTCGTGGTGGTCGGCGGCGGCGCCGTCTACGGCCTGCGTCGTCGTACGGCCGGTGCGCGTCACTAAGGTCACGATCCGGCCAACTACGCGTCGCTGAGGTCTCGTTCGTCACCGGCGTGTATCAATGCAAACCCTGCGCGTACCTGACAGGCAGCAGGCGATACGCTGCGACGCCGTCGTCATCCGACGGCGTCGCGGCAATCGTCCACACACCTGAAGCAGGGGGACCCTTTATGGCCATTCGCAAGTCCACGATGCAGGAGCAGGTGGCTCAGGCCATCGCGGAGATCAACCCGAGCGACCGTCCGATCGCCACGATCCACACGGTCACCGGACCGAGCCCGTGGCTGATCAACTCGCTCGGCCTGATCGCCCAGGCATTCGTGAAGTACTACTTCGTCACGGTCACCGAGCAGGCCGTGGTCTTCCACAAGGCGGGCCGCATGAGCTCCCGCCCGAAGGAGCTCGTCGCCGCGATACCGCGCGCCGAGGCCGCGGGCCTGGTGTCCGAGGTCAAGCGGAACGCCCTGTGGAGCTCGCTGAAGTTCCAGCTCCCCGGTGAGCCCAAGCCGACCCGGCTGAACGTGGCCCGTTACTGGCGCACCGAGCTCGACCAGTGGGTGCCCGCCGTGACCGGAGCCCCGGCCGCCGTCTGAGCCCGAGGCGTCCAGCCCGAGGCATCTGAGCCCGAGGTGTCAGACCTTCGAGGATCAGATCCCGAGGCAGCAGACTCCGTACCGTCACCAAAGGCCCCGGCCCCCGCAGCGACGATTCGCTGCGGGGGCCGGGGCCTTCGGTGTGTGCCGTCCCGTCGGTGCCCGCCCGGTACCTACTTGGTGGCGGTCACCTTCTGGTCGTTCTTCAGCTCGTCGAAGAGCGTCTTCGCCTTCGTCATGTCCCACTTCACGGCGTCGCCGTCATTGGGCGTCATGTAGTTGGCGTTGCCGATCGGGACCGTGACGGAGTTGCCGTCGCCGCCCGTGACGCCCTTCATGGCCCAGAACATCGAGGCCAGGTTCATCAGGCTCATCTTCTTGTCGACGATGAGCGTGTCGAGCCCGGAGCCGATCACCGGGTAGAGCTTGAACGGGTTGAGGATCGTCGTCGGCGAGGCCGCCTGGTGGGCCAGCGTCGACAGGAACTTCTGCTGGTTGCGCATCCGGCCGAGGTCCTGGTCGGCCTCCTGGTGCCGCTGCCGGACGAAGGCCAGCGACTGCTTGCCGTTGAGCTTCTGGCAGCCCGCCGCGAAGTCGGCGCCCGACGCCTTGTCCTTCAGCGGCTTGTCCAGGCACATGTTGACGCCGCCGAGCGCGTTCACCAGGTTCACGAACCCGGAGAAGCCGATCTCCGCGTAGTGGTCGATGTGCAGGCCGGTGTTGTACTCGATGGTGCGGGTCAGCAGCTCGGGGCCGCCGTCGGAGTACGCGCGGTTGAGCTTGTGTGTGGAGGCCGCGTACCGCTTGCCCGACTTCTGGCCGGTGAAGGCCGGGATCGTGACGTACGAGTCGCGCGGCAGGCTCATCATGGTGGTCCCGTTGCCGCCGGTGTGCAGGATCATCATGGAGTCGGTGCGCTGGCCGTCCGCGGCGCCGGTGTGCAGGTCCTTCTCGTCCTGCTTGGTCAGCCCCTCACGGCTGTCCGAACCGACGATCAGATAGTTGGTGCCCTTGCCCGTCGGCGGGCGGTCCTCGACCTTGCTCAGGTCGACCTCGCGGCGCACCTTGGAGTCGGCCCAGAAGTACGTGGAGACGGACACCACCAGCAGCGCCACGACCAGACCGAGCGCCGTGATGCCGATCTTCTTGCGGGTGCTCCAGCGGGGCCTGCGGGGGCCGGTGGCGGTCCCGCCGGGCGGGGGCGGGCCGAAGCCGCCTCCGCCCTGGCCGCCTCGGCCGGGGCCCGCGGGCCCCGCGGGGCCGGGACGTCGGACGGGCTGCGGCGGTACCCCGCCCGCCGCGGCGGCGGCCCGGCGCGGCGACAGTTCAGGGGGCAGCGGCGGCTCGGCGCCGCGGCGCTGCTCGGTGTCATCGCTCCAACCGTTCATGGTGGAAAGTGTGCCCGGCCTCGGGCGACGACCGGGAATCCACGGCGGTTCTGTAGCAGACCCGATGCATTCGGCCACCGGCCGCGACCGTTTCGCAACGGACATAAGGTTGCTGTCATGATCGATCGCCCCACCCCCGAGAGCCCGGCAGTCCCCGAGAGCCCAGCCGCCCCCGAAGCCCCGGCCACGCCTGAGGCCCTGGGGGCGCCTGAGGCCCTGGCCACGTCCGACGTCCCCGCTCCCGACGGCGCGGCGCTCCCGGGCAAGCCGACCTCGGCGTCCCGCATCACGCTCTCGCACATCATGAGCGCGCACGACACCAATCTGCTGGGCACCGTCCACGGCGGCGTCGTCATGAAGCTGGTGGACGACGCGGCGGGCGCCGTCGCGGGACGGCACTCGGGCGGTCCCGCCGTCACTGGCGCGATGGACGAGATGATCTTCCTCGAACCGGTCAGGGTCGGTGACCTCCTCGCCGTGAAGGCCCAGGTCAACTGGACCGGCCGCACCTCCATGGAGGTCGGCGTCCGCGTCATGGCCGAGCGCTGGAACGAGTCGGGCGTCGCCAAGCAGGTCGCCAGCGCCTACCTCGTCTTCGTCGCGGTCGACGTCGAGGGCAAGCCCCGGCACGTACCGCCCGTCCTGCCCGAGACCGACCGCGACCGCCGCCGCTGGCAGGAGGCCCAGATCCGCCGCACCCACCGCCTGGCCCGCCGCCGCGCGATCGTGGAGCTGCGCCGCCGCCGCGCGGCCGAGGGCCTGGACGACCAGGGCGTGTCCTGAGCGGTTCGGAAAGACGGCCGGGGGCCCCGGGGACGCACCCCGAGACCCCCGGCCGTCCGGCCCTCAGGCCGTTGAGCAGCCGATCGGGTCAGCAGCTGGTCAGTTGAGCACCCGGTCCGATCAGCGCCTCATCCGGTCAGCACCCCATCCGGTCAGCGCCTCATCCGGTCAGCACCCGACCTCGTCACCCGTCAGCGCGGAGTCCATCGTTCCCGACGCCCCGCCGTCGTCCGCCGTCACCGGCGTGACCGCCTTGTAGTCGGAGCCGAGCACCACCTTCATCGTCTTGCCCTGGCCGGGCACGGCCACCAGCTCGGAGCCGGGCAGCGCGGTGGCGAGGGACTGCGCGGAGCGGTCCCAACGGGGGTCGTAGCGGATCACGGTCCGCGCGCTGGGGTGCTCGGACGTCCCGGGGGTGCCGACGGTCGAGAAACCGGTGGCGGCCAGCGCCTTCTGCGCGGCGGCGGCCAGCCCGCTGGTGTCGGTGCCGTTCTGGACCGAGACCCTGATGGTCGCGGGGTCGACGTCCACCTTGACGCCCTTGTGTTTCCTGGCCGTCTTGTGGTGCACCGCCAGCGGCCGGTCCGCGCGGATCGCCGCCCACATCTTCCCGGCCTTGGCGGTGTCCCACTTCACGGTGGAGCCGACGCCCGGGACGGAGTAGTCCGTGTCGCTCAGCGGCACGGAGCCGAACTCCGACGAGCTGGCCGTGAGGCCCTTCATGCCCTCCGCGAGCGCGATCAGGTCACCCGCCTTGAGGTTCTGGTCGGCGCGCACCGACCCGAGCACGGTCGAGGCGACCCGGCTCAGCTCCAGCGGGTTGGCCAGCGTCCCGCCGCTGGTGATCTTGTGGATGACCTGGGCCACGAACCGCTGCTGCCGCTGCATCCGCCCCAGATCCGCCGCCGCGTCCAGATGCCGGGCGCGCACGTACTGGAGCGCCTGTCCGCCGTCCAGCTTCGTGGTGCCGACCGGCAGGTCGAGGCCGGTGTAGGAGTCCTTCAGCGGGCGCGTCGTGCAGACCGGGACGCCGCCGATGACGTCGACCGTCTTCATGAACCTCGTGAAGTCGACCTCCAGGTAGTGGTCGATGTGCACACCGGTGAGCTGCTCGACGGTACGGACGGTCAGCTTCGGGCCGCCGTCCGCGTACGCCTGGTTGATCTTCGCCGGGTGGGTGTCCGCCTGGACCTCGGCGGCGGGCGCGGCACCCGCCGTACCGGAGGCCGTGCCGGACGGCGTGGCCGAGGGTGCGGCGGACGGCGTGCCGGGCGGTGACGCGCTCGCCGGAGGGGACCCGGAGGACGACGCGTCCGCCGACGGCTGGTCCGGCAGGCGTACGTACGTATCGCGCGGGATGCTCACGATGCTCGCGTGCGAACGGTCCTCCGACAGGTGCACCAGCATGATCGTGTCGGTGCAGTGACAGGGCGCGCCGCCCAGGTGGTACGCCTTCCTCGTCGCCGGGTCCAGGCCGTCGCGGCCGTCCGTGCCGACCAGCAGGAAGTTGGTGCCCTTGGACCCGTCGGGACGCCCCTCCATCCCGCCGAAGGCGTCCACCCGGTCGATCGCGCCGCTGACCCCGTTCAGTACGGCGTGGCCCACCCCGCTCGCGGTGATGATCAGCAGGGCCAGGCCGCCGATGATCCGGGTGCTCCAGCGGATCGGCGGACGTCGGCGCGCGGGGGGCACTCGGGTGGGCGGCACACGGGTGGGCGGCACAGGGAATCCCTCCGTGCGGTGACAGGGGCGTGCGGACCCGTTCAGGCTAGGGACAAATAGGACAGTAGGTCTTGACCCCACGCGCTGGGGTCCCCCATTAGCGGTAACGTTTGCCGCGATGAACGCCGCCGCTCCTGACCCCGCCACCCGTGCCGCCGCGCCGCAGAACCCCGCGCCCCCGGCAGTCTCCGTGATCATGCCGGTGCTCAACGAGGAGCGCCATCTGCGCGACTCGGTGCGGCACATCCTGGAGCAGGACTATCCGGGCGAGCTGGAGGTCGTCATCGCGCTGGGCCCGTCCACGGACGGTACGGACGCGATCGCCGCCGAGCTGACCGCCGCCGACCCGCGGGTCCACACGGTGCCCAACCCCACCGGCCGCACCCCCGCCGCGCTCAACGCGGCGATCAAGGCGTCCCGGCACCCGGTCGTCGTACGCGTCGACGGGCACGGCATGCTCTCGCCCGACTACATCGCCACCGCCGTCCGCCTCCTCGACGAGACGGGCGCTGCGAACGTCGGCGGCATCATGCACGCCGAGGGCGAGAACGACTGGGAGCGCGCGGTCGCCGCCGCCATGACGTCGAAGATCGGCGTCGGCAACGCGGCCTTCCACACCGGAGGCGCCGCCGCCCCCGCCGACACCGTCTACCTCGGCGTCTTCCGCCGCGAGGTGCTGGAGCGGCAGGACGGCTACAACGTGGAGTTCATCCGCGCCCAGGACTGGGAGCTGAACTACCGCATCCGCGAGGCCGGCCACCTCATCTGGTTCTCGCCCGAACTGCGCGTCTCCTACCGGCCGCGCCCCACCGTGCGCGCGCTCGCCAAGCAGTACAAGGACTACGGCCGCTGGCGCCGCGTCGTCACCCGCTACCACCGCGGCTCGGTCAACCTGCGCTACCTGGCCGCCCCCGTCGCCCTGTTCGCCAACGCGGCGGGCATCGTCGTCGGCGCGGCCGTCACCCCGTGGGCGCTGCTGGTGCCCGCCGCGTATGTGGCCGCCATCACCGTCGGCTCGCTCCCGGCGGGCCGCGGCCTGTCCTTCGGCGCCCGGCTGCGTATCCCGCTCGCCCTGGCCACCATGCACATGTGCTGGGGCTACGGCTTCCTCACCAGCCCGCGCTCGCTGGCCCGCCGGGTGATCGCCAGCCGCCGCCCCTCGGTGCGCGACGGGGAGCCGCGACGGCAGGGCCAGCACGACGTCCAGCAGGGACAGCAGGACGGGCAGGGCCAGCAGGACGGCCAGCAGACGGAGACGGCCCGCGCGGAGGCGTGAGCCGCTCCCCGCGCGGGCCGGTCGTACCGCCTGCCGGTCCCGCCCTCTCCCACCCGCGTCCTACCAGCGGTAGATCGGCAGCACCTCCATGCAGCCGGTCGTGTCCGCGCCGTTCACCGCCTCCGCCGTCGTCGGCACGGAACCGCTCTTCGGCAGCGTCTTGCTGAAGTCCGTACCGGTCTTCCAGTCCGCGCCGATGGTCAAGGTGATGGTGTCGACGTCCGCGGACGCCTTCACATTGCCCGCCGGGATCTTCAGCGCCTTGCCCACCGCCGTGGCGTCGGCCTTGCCCTGGTCACCGCTGCTCGTCGGATACGTCAGGGTGGTGCCGGGGCTCGGCTTGGTCTGCTGGCTCGCCTCCGCCTTGGTGAAGCCCGCGGTCTTGAGCGTGGTGGCGATACCGCCCGCGCGGTTCGGCGTGGCCACGCCGTCCGAGGTGCCCGCGGTGCCGTTGACCACGGAGACCGCGATGGTGTCGGAGGCCGCGGCGGCCGGGCCCTGCGGCGCGGTCGTGGCCGGTGTCGTGGCGGGCGCCCCGCTCGCCGGGGTCTTCGCCTTGCCGTTGCCGTCCATCGCCACGTCGTTGCGCAGCAGCGACCAGACCTGGGGCGCGTCCGCCGACGGGATGTAGTGCGCCAGCGGGGCCTTCGGGTCCGCGTCGTGCGGCATCGTCAGCATCGTGATGCGGTCCGACGGCACGGTCTTGAGCTGCATGCCCAGGTCGTACAGCTTCTTCGGGGTGCCGATCTCCTTGGAGACCTCGAACGCCTCCATCGCCGTGGTCGCGATCTTGTTGAGCTTGCCCGGGTCGGTGAAGAGGTTCTGGCTGCGCAACTGCCGGATCAGCGCGCTCATGTACATGTGCTGCGCCTTGGCCCGCGCGGCGTCGCTGCCCCAGGCGTGCCGGGTCCGCAGCCACTTCAGCGCGGTCTCGCCGTAGATCTTCTGCTTGCCCGCCTTGAGGTGCAGGTGCGAGCCGCCGGGCTGGGCCGGGGTCGAGTGGTCGTCCACATTCTGCTTCACGCAGACCTCGACGCCGCCGACGACGTCGGCCATCTTCACCACACCGGAGAAGTCGATGGTCAGCCAGTGGTCGATGTAGACGCCGGTCAGATTCTGCACGGTGGCCAGGGTGCAGCCCGCGCCGCCGCGGCCGAGCGACGCGTTGATGATGTCGTTGACCGGCGCGAACTTCTCGTGCGTCTTGGGGTCGGTGCACGCCGGGATGTTGACGCGGGTGTCGCGCGGGATGCTGACCACGGACATGTTGCTGCGGTCCGCGGACAGGTGCGCGATCATGATCACGTCGGCGCGGGCGGCGTCGCCCACGGTGTTCTTGGCGCCGCCGAGCTTCAAATCCTCGGGGTCGTTGCGGCTGTCGGAGCCCAGGATGAGGATGTTCATCGCCGTCTTGCCGGCGGCGTTGGCCTTCGTCTTCGCCACGGTCGAGCTGCCGCTGACGCGCTCGCCCTTGCGGATCTTGCCCGCCAGGTACTCGTAGTAGCCGTAGGCCGCGCCCGCCGAGCCGAGCACCGCGACCGCGGCGCCGATGGACACCCACTTCAGGACCCTGCGCTTACGGCTCTTCGTGCGCCGCCGTGAGCCGCCGCGCCGGTGACCGCCACCGCCCGCCGCGCCGCGCTGGCCCGGTATTCGCTCGGGTGGCTCCTGCCCGCCGTCGGAAGAGGCGGGGTCGGCGTCCGGTCCCGCGCCGGAGCCCGCGCCGTCGTCGCCGCCGGAGTCCGTACCTGATGGCGCGCCGGGCGCGTAGGCGCGGGCGTCGTCCCGGTACAGGCTCTCGTCCCATCCCCGGTGGTCCGGGTTGGGTGCCGTACCGAAGCCGTTCCCTCCCACTGTCCCGTCGCGCATCCCGAACCTCCCTGTGGCGCGCATCGTCATCACGGTGACCGGCCGCGCGCCTTCGCGCGGGGTGTACGGACGGTGCACGCCGACGCGCCGCCCTACCCGGGTCATACTGGGTCGCCCCACTGTCAGACGGCTGTGAGCGGCGAGGAGTTGCACCCGGAGATCGTCAATTAGCGGACGCCGGGACTCCGGCGCCCGCCCGGATCACGTCAGAGGGTGACGGAGGTCACGGCATTCGCCGCGTTCACCGGATTGACCGTATTCACCGCGTTTACGGTATTCACCGCGTTCGTCGCGTGCGCGACATCCGTGACCTCACTTCACGCACGCCGTGTCGGCGGCCTCGGTCTTCGGGAGGTCCGAGGGAGCAGCGGTGGGCGGGCCGATCGGGGTGCCGGGCGCCGTGAAGTCCTTGCCGAGGGTCAGCTTCATGTACGCGAGCGGCGCCGCGTCCGTCGCGCCCTGCTTCAGCGCGGAGGCGGGCAGCCCCATCATCGCGGCCAGCGAACGCGCCTGGTCGGCCTGGTTCGGCGCGTACTCCAGGACGGTCCTGGCGGTGGCGGGCGCGTTGCCGCCGTTCGCCGAGCGGTTGACGCCTTGCGTGTTCTGGAGCCAGTTGACGGTGCTCTGCGCCGCGCCGAAGGTCCCGCTGCCGTTGAGCACATTGACGCGGGTGTCGTGCGGGGTCGCCTTCGGCCCGGTCAGCCGGGGGTCGGGCGTGGCGGACGGCTTCTTCACCGCGGTCAGCGACACGTCGTTCTTGATCAGCGCGAAGAGCTGCGGGGCCTTGACCGGGTCGACGACGACGGTGGCGTGCACCTTCTCGTTCGGGTTGTCGAGCACCGGCAGGGTGGTGAAGCTGATGTGCTTCTCGTCCACCTCGCTGAGGTCCTTGGCCAGGCTGGTGAGCTTGCTCACGCTGCCGATCGCGCTGTCCACGGTGAGCGCCTTGGTGGCCGCGTCCGCCAGCGTGAACAGCTTCTTCGGGTTGGTCAGCGTACCGCTCGACTTGATCTTCCGGATCATCGCGCTCAGGAAGTTCTGCTGGAGCTTGATCCGGTCCAGGTCGCTCTGGTTCTTGAGCGCGTGCCGGGTCCTTACGAACTCCAACGCCGTCTCGCCCTGGATGTTGTGCGGTCCCGCGCTCAGGTTCAGATGGGACTTCGGGTCGACCAGCGGCCGGGCGAGGCAGACGTCGACACCGCCGACGGCCGTCGACAGGGCCTTCACCGCCTCGAAGTTGACCATCATGAAGTGGTCGATCGGCAGCCCCGTCATCGCCGTCACCGCGCGCATGGTGCAGCCGGGGTCGCGGCCGTCCACGCCCAGGCTCTCGTTGAACTTGGGCGTGGTGAGCTGCGCGGGCGTGCCCGGAACCGTCTTGGTGCTGCCGTCCTTCTGCTTGGTCGGGCAGTCGGGGATGGAGGTGACGATGTCGCGGGGGATGCTCATCGCGGTCGCGTTGCTGCGGTCGGCCGACACATGGAAGAGGATCGTGGTGTCCGCGTGGCCGACGCTGCCCGCGTCGCCGTACTTCTTGCCGAGGCCGACCCGGCTGTCCGTGCCGATCACCAGGACGTTCATCGGACCGGTGTGCGTGACGTCCTTGCTGCCCGCGTTGCCGACGTCCACCGTCGTGATGTTGTTGTTGAAGTGCTGGTAGACGAGGTAGCCGCCGACGCCGACCGCCACCAGCACGAAGCTCACCGTGCCCGCGGTCCACAACAGGACCTTCTTCTTACGGGACTTCTTGTTCCTCGCCTTGCGACGGCTGGTCGGCGTGGACACGTCGGCCGAGCCGCCCCCCAGTCGCGCCGAGCCGGTGGTGGAGGTCGTGGCACCGGTCCTGGCCGCGAGGCGGGCCGCGCGCCGGCCGCCGGGGGACGGGGCGGGGCTGTCCGTCGGGCCGGTCCCGGCCCCGGCCCCGGCCCCGGCCGCGTCGTCGTCTCCTGCGGTGGGAGCGGAGTCGCGCCCTTGGCCGCGCCCGGCGTCCCGCGGTGCGGGGGAGGGGTCGCGGTGACCGCTCTGCCCCGGCACGGTGGGCCTCGGCGCCGCGTCCGGCTCCAGCCGCAACTGGTACGTACCGGTCGCCGGGTCCAGGACCCACTGGTCCGCCGGGTCGATGTTCCTACGGCCTTGCGTGTCCACGGTCGCTCGGGTCCTCCATCCGGGATCGGCCGGATCGCTCACACTAGCCCCACAGTTCAGCGCCGATGCGCGCCCGTGACAAATCGAGCGCCCCTACAACCGGACAAAGCTGCCGAACCCGCCTGCCGACCAGGTGGACTCTTTAGCGGGATTTCACCCGCTCTTGCCACAGATGTCGCGGTCCGCGGTCGTTCCGCGGTACGTGGGGCCCGTGGGGGTGGTCGTGGGCGTGGCCGTAGAGGTCGAGCCCGCGGACGGGGTGCCGGGCGTACGCGTACCGCCTCCGCTGTCACTGCCGCCGTCTCCGCTGTCCGGTGCCTTGTCCGACACGTTCACCGGCCGGTCGTCGCGCAGCGTCTTGAAGAGGGTGTCTGCGGCAGGCTGGACGAGCTGGTCGCGGTTGATGTCGTTGACGTACTGCTCGCGCGGCACGGTCAGGAAGTGCACGTTCCCGGTCGGTATCTGCTGGAGGCTGTGCGCGAGGGTGTACAGCTCGCTCAGCGAGTCCAGGCCGGGGTCGGCGGTCAGCGACGAGGTGGCGGCCGACAGCAGCGGGTAGAGCTTGGTCGGGTTGAGCAGCACGCCGTTGCTGCTCACCTTCTTCAACAGCGAGGCGAGGAACGCCTGTTGGCGGTCCATCCGCATGGTGTCGCTGCCGTCGCCGATGCCGTGCCGGGCGCGTACGTATCCCAGCGCCTGCTCACCGTTGAGCGTCTGCCGTCCCGCGGGCAGGTCGAGGTGCGCGTACGTGTCGTGCACCGGCTCGGCCAGGCACACATCGACACCGTTCACCGCCCCGACCATCTTCTTGAAGCCGTTGAAGTCCACGATCAGGTGATGGTCGACGCGGATGCCGGTCATCTTCTCGACCGTACGGATGGTGCAGGCCGCGCCGCCCGACTCGAACGCCCAGTTGAACTGCTCGAACCGCTCGTGGTCCTCCTTGCCGCTCGGCAGGGTGCAACGCGGCACGTGCGTCATCAGGTCACGCGGGAGGCTGACGGCGGTGGCGCTCTTCCGGTCGGCGGATATGTGCAGCAGGATCGTGGTGTCCGAGCGCTGAGTGCCGCTGTCCTGGCCGTACTTGCTGTTGCCGTTCCCGCGGTTGTCCGAGCCGATCAGCAGGATGTTCTGGGCCTCCGTCGGGCCCTGCGTGGGGCGCTCGGAGGCGTGCACCTTCAGGTCGTTCTCGGTCGCGGTGTCGGTCGTGATGTTGCCGTTGAGCCGCTGGTAGAGGTACCAGCCGGTGCCCGCGCAGGCCAGTACGAGTACGGCGGTGCACAGGGCGACGACCTTCAGCCAGCGCCAGTTCTTGGGGTTGGCGGGCTCCTCCGCCGGGGCGGCGGCGGGGCCTTCGACCGGCGGCGTATCCGTCTCCGTATCGGCAGCCGGCTCCGCGGCCTTTTCCGTAGCGGCGTCCGGTTCCGTCCCCGCGTCCGTCCCCGCGTCCGCGTCCGCTTCGGCCTCTGGTTCTGCCTCGGCCTCGGCTTCGGTCTCCGCCTCTGCCTCTGGTTCTGCTTCCGCTTCGGTCGTCGGCTCGGCGGGCTCGTCCGACCGCGCCTTCTGTGTGCCGGACGCGTCGTCGGAGCCGTCGGAGGCGGGGGGAACGGAGTCACCCTGCGGAGGCTCTGCTGGCGTGGTCACGTCGGGGCCCGTCTCTCGGAAGTCGCCGGTTACCGGGGACAGGCTTGCGATTACCCGCCCGGCATTCGTTCAGACAGCCGAATACGGTGGTTGGTTGCCTGGGTACCCGAAATCCACAGACAGCTGTTGACGAGCTGTGACGGAAGTGACGACAGAGGCGTCCGGCGAGGCCGGGGCGCGTGACCGCTACAGAGATACGGTGACGCGCTCGGCGTCCTTCCGCTTGGCCAACTGCTCCTCGGGCAGCCGGTCGAGGTGGCGGCAGAGCACCACGGAGGCGTCGGCGGCGAGCGGCGCGAGCAGCCCGGCCGCGAGCCCGTCCCACGTGTCGAAGGACAGCGGCGACAGCAGCCGTCCGCCGCGGCCGAGCCCGAGCGCGGCGGCCGACGCCCGCGCCTTGGCGACGACCTCGGACGCGGTCAGCACACCCCCGCCGTCCGGCAGTACGAGCGCGGGCGCGTCCGGGCCGACCGGCGCGTAGGGCGCGAAACGGTCGCCCTGGCTCGGCACCTCCAGCGCGTAGTCGACGAAGCCCGCGGGCGGCTGCGGGAAGCGTCCGCCCAGCGGCCGGAGCGCGAGCGCGACCCGCTCGCCGCCGCAGGCCCGCGCCGCGTCCAGGGTGTCCGGGCCGCTGACCACCAGGTCGGCACCGGCCGGATCGCCGCCGGGCGCCACGACGACGCCCGCCGAGAAACCGGCCAGCACCCACACGGCCGTCTGCCAGTGCGCGGGCAGCAGCAGCGCCAGCCGGTCGCCGGGCTGCGCGCCCAACTCGTCCTGGAGCAGATTCGCGGTCTTCGCCACCCAGTTCCCGAAGGTCGCCACCGACAACTCGACGCGTTCACCCGTCGCGTCGTCGTAGAAGGTGACCAGCGGGCGGCCCGGATCACCGCGCAGCGCGGCGTCGAGCAGCCCGGCGGGAGTCGCGGGGCCCTGGGGCGTGCGGGGCGTGTCGGGCGTGTTGGCGGTCGGCGTCACGCGTGTCAGGCTACCCCCAGCGATCACGACGGCCTGTGCCCGTACGGGTACGGGGGCCGGTTCCCCGTGCGGCCGTCTCGCGTGGCGTCCCCGTCCGACTCGGCGCGTCCGACTCGGCCCGTCCGACTCGGCTCGTCCGACTCGGCTCGTCCGTACGGGTGTCTGTGTGGCGGCGCGGCCGACTGTCCGTCAGTTCGTGAATACTCATCTTTACGGCTTATGTCACTATGCTTGCCATGCGAGCACACCCCGCCTCCGCCGTCAGCGCGGAGCGCCCCGTGGAGAGCCCTGCGGCAACCGAAGCGATCCTCCTGGTCGGGGGCAAGGGCACCCGGCTCAGGCCGCTGACCGTGCACACCCCGAAGCCGATGGTCCCGGCGGCCGGAGTCCCGTTCCTCACCCACCAGCTCGCGCGCGCCAGGGCCGCCGGGGTCGAGCACGTGGTGCTCGCCACCTCCTACCTCGCCGAGGTCTTCGAACCGCACTTCGGCGACGGCTCGGCGCTCGGCCTGCACCTCGAATACGTCACCGAGACCGAGCCGCTGGGCACCGGCGGAGCCATCCGCAACGTCTCCCACCGGCTGCGCTCCGCGCCCGGCGACCCCGTCCTGGTCCTCAACGGCGACATCCTCACCGGCCTCGACATCCCCGCCCTCGTCGGCACCCACCGCGCCACCGGCGCCGACATCTCGCTGCACCTGACCAAGGTCGCCGACCCGCGCGCCTTCGGCCTCGTCCCCACCGACGCGGACGGCCGCGTCACGGCCTTCCTGGAGAAGCCGCAGACGCCGGAGGAGATCGTCACCGACCAGATCAACGCGGGGTGTTACGTCTTCACCCGCTCGGTCATCGACACCATTCCGGCCGGGCGGCCGGTCTCCGTCGAACGCGAGACCTTCCCCGACCTGCTCGCCGCCGGCGCCCACCTCCAGGGCATGGTCGACTCCACCTACTGGCTCGACCTCGGCACCCCGCAGGCGTTCGTCCGCGGCTCCGCCGACCTCGTACTCGGCCACGCGCCGTCCCCCGCCGTCGCGGGCCTCGGCGGCGACCACCTCGTCCTGACCGGCGCCCATGTCGCCGCCGACGCCAAGCTCTCCGGCGGCACCTGTGTCTCCACGGGCGCCGTCATCGGGGCCGGCGCCCGCGTCGACGGCAGCACCGTGCTGTCCGGCGCCACCGTCGAGCCCGGCGCCGTCGTCCGCGACTCGCTCGTCGGCATCGGCGCCGTCATCGGCGCCCGCACGGTCCTCGACGGCGCCGTCGTGGGCGACGGCGCGCACATCGGCCCCGACAACGAACTGCGCGACGGCGTACGGATCTGGTGCGGAGCCCGGATTCCGGCGGGCGCGGTGCGGTTCTCGTCGGACCAGTAGGGCGGGGGGCTCGGCTTTACGGGGGCGGGGCGGCGGGTGCGTCGGAGGGGGCGGATACGCTCGCCGGGTGCCTCTCCCGCGACCCCGACCCGCCTCCACCACCGCCACCGCCGCTTGCACGGCGTCGGTGTCATCGGCGGCTCCCGCGGCTCCGCGTACCCGGTCCTGGTCGCCTGCCGGGCCGCTCGACATCCGGCTCACCCTCAACCCGCTCTGCCGCGGCTACGGCGACCCCGCCTTCCGGATCGACCCGGACGGCACCGTCTGGCGGGCCAGCCGCACGCCCGACGGCGCGGGCACCCTCCGCCTGACCGGAAGTCCCGCGACGATCGAGGCCCACGCGTGGGGGCCCGGCGGCCAGTGGCTGCTCGACGCGCTGCCCGCGCTGCTCGGCGCCGACGACGATCCGGCCGCGTTCACGCCCCGGCACCGGCTCGTGCACGCCGCGCACCGGCGCCACCCAGGTCTGCGGCTGACCCGTACCGGGCTCGTCCTCGAATCGCTGATCCCCTCCATCCTGGAACAGAAGGTCACCACCACCGAGGCGTACCGGGCCTGGCGGCTTCTGCTCCACCGCCACGGAGAGGCCGCGCCGGGGCCGGCGGGCGCCGAGCGCATGCGCGTCATGCCCGACGCGCGGGGGTGGGCCCTGGTCCCGTCCTGGGACTGGCACCGGGCGGGGGTCGACAACAAGCGCGCCTCCACCGTCCTGCGGGCCGTCCGGGCCGCCTCCTCGCTCGAAGGGCTCACCGCCCTTCCGCCCGGCGAGGCGGCCACGCGGCTCCAGTCGGTGCCCGGGATCGGGCCCTGGACGGCTGCCGAGACGCTTCAGCGCAGTCATGGGGCCGCCGATGCCGTGACGGTCGGGGACCTGCACCTGCCGCATCGGGTCGGGTACGCCCTCACGGGTGAGCGCCGCTCTTCCGATGAGGTCATGCTCGGTCTTCTCGCCCCCTACGCGGGGCAGCGGCACCGTGCCGCCCGCCTCATCCTCCTCAACTCTCCCGCCCCGCCCCGCCGCGCCCCCCGCCTGGCCCCCAACCCTCCTGGCCGCTAGCCCTCTTGCCCTTTGTCTTTGCCCGCCCGCCCACCCGTGCGGGTGCTTTCTTCGTCTGCGGGTGCCGCCTGTGCCTGGGTCGGTGCCGGTCCGGGGCACCTCCTCGAAATGCGGCTACCTGGCCTTGCTCATCCAGTGCCCTTCTTGTCACCGCATTTCTGCGGGGGCACCCCGGCCCGTCCCCTCCCGGTACGTCGGCGTCCGCCTGTCCGGTGGGGGTTGCCGGGGAGGTTAGGGGGTTCTTTCGGCGGGCCGCCCTGCGCCGGTGGCCCCTCCCGGTGGGCCGCAGAGCTCGGGCCCTTCCCCAAGCGCCCCACAAAACCCCTGCGGCTAGCCCCACACCCGCCCTGAGGACCAGGTGGCCCCTTAACCCCCAGCCCCCCACCCCCTCCGGCGGCCGTCAGGTTGCGGACCCGGGCCGAACCGTCGAACCCGGCAAGACCCGGGCCCCGCCCCCTTCACCCGAGCGAAGAGCCGGGCGGTGCAGAGCCCGCCCCCCGGCCCCCCTGTCCAGCCCACCCGTTCCCGCCCACCCGGTTGGACGGCAGGGCTCCCACTCACCCCCCTCCCAGCACCCCCACCGGCGGCCGGACGCCGACGTACCGGAGCCCACCCCCCCGCCAGCACCCTCACCGGACCGTCGGACGCCGACGTACCCGAGCCCACCCACCCCCGCCCCGGCACCACGGCGGACCGTCGGCCGTCCCCGCACCTAGGCCCACCCACCCCCCTCCGCCACCCCCACCGACAGCCTGACGCCGACGTACCCGAGCCCACCCACCCCCGCCCCGGCACCACAGCGGACCGTCGGCCGTCCCCGCACCTCGGCCCACCCACCCCCCTCCCGGCAACCCCCACCGGACAGGCGGACGCCGACGTACCGGGAGGGGACGGGCCGGGGTGCCCCCGCAGAAATGCGGTGACAAGAAGGGCACCGGATCAGCAAGGCCAGGTAGCCGCATTTCGAGGAGGTGCCCCGGACCGGCACCGACCAGGCACAAGCGGCACCCGCAGACGAAGAAAACACCCGCACGGGTGGGCGGGCGGGCAAAGACAACCCCCCCGGAGGGGGCTCAGCGAACGGCGATGAAGGCGGCGGAATCGCGAGCCGGCCGAACGGCCGGCGCGGCGGCCGGCCGCCCAATGGCCACGGCCCCCATGGGATCCCAGTCGGCGGGAAGCCGAAGGACGTCGCGGACGACGTCACGGCAGAACATCGTCGAGGAAACCCACGCGGAGCCAAGCCCCTCCCCGGCAAGCGCCACAAGAAAGTTCTCGACGGCCGCCCCCACCGCCACCACGAACATCTCCCGCTCCGCGGCCCCCCGCCGCGCATCCGGATAGGCGTGAGCCCCGTCGGCGACAAGGCACGGCACGACGAGATAAGGAGCGCGCCGCAGCACGTCCCCCCGCCGAAGCCGCCGTGCCACGGACTCCTCGGAGAAACCGTCGCGCCGCAGGTCCGCCGCCCAGGCGTCCCGCATGGCGTCGAGCAACCGCTCCCGTGTCTCGGCCGACTCCAGGAGGACGAACCGCCACGGAGTGGTGTGGTGGGGGGCGGGCGCGGTGACGGCGAGCGCGACGGCACGTCGAACGGCGGCGGGATCGACCGCGTCGTCGGTGAACTCCCGTACCGTCCGCCGCAGCGAGACTGCCTCGCGTACGGCCTCGGAGGTGCCGAGCCGGAACATGTCGTTGGCGGCGGCCCGCACAAGAGGCCGCGCGCCGGAATCGTCGCCGTCGGCGAGAGCGTCCTCGGCGGCGACGACCTCGCCGAGCCCCCGTACGACGGCCACCGGCAACCCCCCGACCTTCCCCTTCACCAGGTCCCCGGCGGCGGCCAGCTCGTCACCGGTGGCGGTCACCGTCACGGACATGAGGTTGCCGTGGCTGTCGAGACCGCCGCGGAGGTCGTCCAGGACGCGGACCCCGGCGGCGCCGATGGCGACGTCGGTGAGACCTTCGCGCCAGGGCCGCCCGAAGGTGTCGGTGACGATGACGCCGACGCGTACGCCGAGGATCTCGCGGAGGCCGTCCCGGACGCGCCGGGCGGAGGCGTCGGGGTCCTCGGGGAGCAGAAGGATGGTTCCCGCCGCGGTGTTGGAGGCGTCGACGCCCGCCGCGGCCATGACGAAGCCGTGCCGGGTCTCGACGATGCGGGTGGGTCCGCGGCGGGCGACGAGGCGTACGGCCTCGGCGTCGATGGCGGCCTCGCGGTCGTCGGCGTTGACGATCCGGCCCTCGGCCTTGCTGACGATCTTGGAGGTGACCAGCAGGACGTCGCCGTCGGCGAGTTCGGTCCCGGTGGCGGCGATGAGCTTGGCGATGTCGGCGCCCGGCTGCACCTCGCCGATGCCGGGGACGGCGAACACCTCGTAGCGGGGCGCGTTCATGCCCGTACCTCCTCGGCGAGCGTCAGCGCCTCCCTGGCCATCTGGGCCGTGGCCTCGGGGCCGTCCATGAGCAGCGGGATGGCCCGGCAGCGGATTCCGGCGGCCTCGACCTCGGGGACGGCGGCGGCGTCGACGGTGTCGACCAGCCAGCCGTCGAGCAGCCCGGAGCCGTAGTGCGCGGCGACGGCCGCGGCCGTCGACTCGACCCCGACGGCGGCCAGCACCTTGTCGGCCATGCCGCGCACGGGGGCGTCGCCGATGAGGGGGGAGAGGCCGACGACCGGTACCCCGGCCTCGGCGATGGCCTCGCGGATGCCGGGCACGGCGAGGATGGTGCCGATGCTGACGACGGGGTTGGACGGCGGGAAGACGATGACGTCCGCCTCGCCGATCGCCTCCAGGACGCCGGGAGCGGGCTTGGCGCCCTCCGCGCCGACCGGCACGACGGCGTGCGCGGGGACGGAGGCGCGCAGCCGTACCCAGTACTCCTGGAAGTGAACGGCCTTGCGCTCGCCGTCGATCTCGACCAGCACGTGGGTCTCGATCCGGTCGTCGGACATCGGGATGAGCCGCACGCCGGGCTTCCAGCGGGCGCACAGCGCTTCGGTGACGGCGCTGAGCGGGTAGCCCGCGCCGATCATCTGTGTGCGCACGATGTGGGTGGCGAAGTCCCGGTCGCCGAGACCGAACCACTCGGGGCCCACGCCGTACGCGGCGAGTTCCTCCTTGACCGCGAAGGTCTCCTCGGCCCGCCCCCAGCCCTGCTCCTCGTGGATGCCGCCGCCGAGGGTGTACATCACGGTGTCGAGGTCGGGGCAGACCTTCAAACCGAACAGATGGATGTCGTCTCCGGTGTTGCCGATGACGGTGATCTCCGCCTCCGGCGCCGCTGCCTTCAGGCCGCGCAGAAAGCGCGCCCCTCCAATACCTCCGGCCAGAACCACGATTCGCATGGTTCCCAGTCTGTCAGCCCGCCGCGGCGGCCCGTGAGGTATCGGCCCGCGGGGCGGCGGACGTGCAGGCGTACGGGGTCATCTTGGTGAGGCCGGGGAAGTAGACGTGCAGGCTCACCGCGGGTTCCAGCGCGTCGTTGACGACCTCGTGGACGTAACCGGGCGCGAAGGCACGCTGCGCGCCCGCCGACAGCACCCGGTTGACCTCGCGGCCGACGCCGCCCGAGGCCCCCGTGCTCGCATCCGGCAGCGCCCGCTCGCGCAGCGCGCCTTGGAGCACGGTGAGCACACCGGACGACAGGCCGTGGTCGTGCAGCCCGCTGCTCTGACCGGGCAGCCAGCTCAGCAGCCACACCTCGTAGCCGGGGCCGCGGCGCAGCCGCGCGTACCAGCGGGTGGTGGCGTCGTAGCGCACCTGGGGGGCCCATCGCTCGCGGTCGGCGGCGATGGAGCGGGCGAGCCCGGCGAACTCCGCGACGGTGCGTGGGTGTTGCGGCACCGGGGGGAGCAGGTGGGGAAGGGCGAGCGGGTCACCGGCGATCGAGACATCGCTGTACATGAAGGTGTGTTCCTCGTGATGCGCGAGTGGCTAGGCGGTGCCAGGTCCGTGACAGGTCCTGGGCAGGGGGCTCAGCGGCAACAACAGGAACGACAACAGCTCTGGGCGAGCGCGACGCAGCGGGACTCGCGACGGCGAGTCCGGGTAGGCGCGTGGTGCTCAGCAGGCATGCCGCCAAGGAGACCGGTCGCGCCCGTACCTTGTCAACCGGATGTCCGGAATGTCGCGAATCTTTCACCTGATCCGGCTGGAAGGGTTGGTGAAAGGTTTGTGCGC
Organism: Streptomyces sp. NPDC025721; assembly: GCF_055558595.1. Taxonomy (NCBI): domain Bacteria; kingdom Bacillati; phylum Actinomycetota; class Actinomycetes; order Kitasatosporales; family Streptomycetaceae; genus Streptomyces; species Streptomyces sp. NPDC025721. The sequence goes on from NZ_JBVHMF010000001.1 coordinate 913,418, forward strand.
AGAAGTGTGCGGATATGTGGTGCCCAACCGCATGAAGAGCACGTTGTGCTGTTGTGCTTCTGTGATCGGAATGTGATCCACAACGCTTCACCCGAATGGCGGAACGTGGCGCGTCGCCAAGGCGTCTGACGAGGTGTGAACGGTGGATCGGCGGGACCATGGTTGACGGATACCGGATTTTAGGCCGATATCAACACTTTCTGTCACCTCTTGGTTCAGCGGAGTGAATAACGGGCCCAATAGCAGATCTCGGCTTGACTGGCCCGGATCGGCACACTTGTAATTTCACTCGTGTCGTTAGGCCGCTCATGGTGACGGCAACATCACGGGGAAGCACGACAGACGAGGGGCGCGCATGACCGAGCAGTTCCAGTTGCTGCTGGCCGAAGAGGCCGACGAGGAACTCGGCTGGCAGGAGCGCGCGCTGTGTGCGCAGACCGACCCCGAGTCGTTCTTCCCGGAAAAGGGCGGTTCCACGCGTGAGGCGAAGAAAGTCTGCCTCGCCTGTGAAGTCCGTTCCGACTGCCTGGAGTACGCCCTGGCCAACGACGAACGCTTCGGCATCTGGGGCGGCCTGTCCGAGCGGGAGCGCCGCCGCCTGAAGAAGGGCGTCGTCTGACCCACGCGACCGGGCCGACGACCGGTCCCAGGACCGGGTCCGCGGCAGGGCGCCGACCGAGCCCTGACCGCGCCCCCGACCCCTCGCGCGGCACCGCGCACCGGCCCGATCACAGCTCCCGCACACCCCGCTTGCAGCCCGCGTACAGCCCGCTTTCCGCGCCCACCGGCACGGGAGGCGGGCTGCCGTTGTTCTCACACTCGGACGGAGCCCCCGGTGTAAGCCGTTAGTGTGGGGGCCCGTCCGAGACGTTCCCCGCCGCCGGCGGCCGATGCGTCAACCGCAGTCCAGCGAACCGGGGCCCGAACCTCGATGTCCGTGAACAGCCCAGCACCGGCCTTCTTCCCGGCCGGCATCCCTGAGTTCCCGCGCCACGTCGTCACCGCCGTGCTCGTCGCGCACGACGGCGCGCGCTGGCTGCCCAAAGCCCTCGCCGGCCTGCTCTCCCAGGACCGCCCTGTCCAGGACGTGATCGCCGCCGACACCGGCAGCGCGGACGACTCCGCGCGGCTGCTCGCCGACTCCCTCGGCGACCAGCGCGTCCTGCACCTGGCCCGCCGCACCGGCTTCGGCGCCGCCGTCGAGGAGGCCGCCAGGGTCGCCGCGCCGCTCAGCGCCGAGCAGTTGCCGTACCTGGGACGCCGCAGCGGCTGGGACCCGGTCAGCCGCAGTTGGAACGACGACGCGTACGACGAGCCCGAGCAGCCGCACGGCGACCCCGTCCAGTGGCTGTGGCTGCTGCACGACGACTGCGAGCCCGACCCCGGAGCGCTCGCCGCCCTGCTGCGCACCGCGGACGCCTCGCCGTCCGCCTCGATCATCGGCCCCAAGCTGCGGAGCTGGTTCGACCGCAGGCAGCTCCTCGAAGTCGGCGTCAGCATCGCCCGCAGCGGTCGCCGTTGGACCGCGCTCGAACGCCGCGAGCAGGACCAGGGCCAGCACGACCAGACCCGCCCGGTGCTCGCCGTGTCGTCCGCGGGCATGCTGGTGCGCCGCGACGTGTGGGAGGAGCTGGGCGGATTCGACCGCAGGCTGCCCCTGATGCGCGACGACGTCGACTTCTGCTGGCGCGCCCAAGCGGCGGGCCACACCGTGCTGGTCGCTCCCGACGCCGTCATGTGGCACGCCGAGGCCGCCTCCCGCGAGCGCCGTCCGGTCGACTGCGCGGGCCGCTCCTCGGTCAACCCGCACCGCGTCGACAAGGCCGGCGCCGTCTACACCCTGCTGGCCAACACCCGCGGCCCGCTGCTGCCCTATGTGATGCTGCGGATCGCCGTCGGCACCATATTGCGCACGCTCGCCTATCTCGTCGGCAAGGTGCCGGGACAGGCCGTCGACGAGATCGTCGGACTGCTCGGCGTCCTGCTGCGCCCCGGACGGGTGCTGGCCGCCAGACGCAGAAGAGGCCGCGGCGCCGTACCGCCCTCCGAATTGCGACCGCTCTTCCCGCCACCCGGCGCGACCGTACGCGCCACCGTCGACCAGGTCGTCAGCAACATCGCGGGCCGCGCGGACGCCGCGTCCGCCGCCGCGGGACGCCACGGCGGCTCCGTCGAGTCCGGACCGGGCGACGAGGACGGCGACTTCCTGGAAGTCGAGCAATTCGCGCGGCTCAAGCGCGTCGCCCGCAAGCCGGGCCCCGTGCTCTTCGCCGTCCTGCTCGTCGTCTCGCTCGCCGCCTGCCGTTCACTGCTCGGCGGGGGAGCCCTCTTCGGCGGCGCCCTGCTGCCCGCCGACCCCGGCGCCTCCGACCTGTGGGGCACCTACACGGGTTCCTGGCACGCGCTGGGCACCGGCGGCACCCAGGCCGCGCCCCCGTACATCGCGGTCCTCGCGCTCTTCGCGACCGTGCTCTTCGGCTCCACGGGACTCACCCTCACCCTGCTGCTGGTGGCCTCGGTGCCGCTGGCCGGGATCACCGCCTACTTCGCCTCCCGCCCGCTCGTCGAGTCGCGCCTGCTGCGCGCCTGGGCGTCGGTCGCGTACGCCTTCCTGCCCGCCGCCACCGGGGCGCTGGCCACCGGACGGCTCGGCACCGCCGTCCTGGCCATCCTGCTGCCGCTGATGGCGCGCGCCGCCGTCGGCGCCGCGGGCCTCCAGCTCGGCGATGGCGCGATCGAGCGCGGCGCACGGCCCGGCTGGCGCTCCACCTGGGCGCTGGCGCTGATGCTCACCTTCACCACCGCCTTCACCCCGGTCACCTGGCCGATCGCCCTGACACTGGCCGCCGCCACCCTCGGCTGGCGCATGGCCCGCGGCCAGCAGCAGCTCCTGGTCCCGCAGCTCCTGCGCTTCGCGGCCCTGCTGATCACCCCGATCGTGCTGCTCGCCCCCTGGTCGCTGACGCTGCTCGTGCACCCCGGACGCCTGCTGCACGAGGCGGGACTGCCGTACGGCGACAAGGGCGTCTCCGGCATCGACCTGCTGATGCTCAGCCCCGGCGGCCCCAAGGCGGGCGCCGCCTTCCTGCTGATCGGCGTCGTCCTGGCCGCGCTCGCCGCCCTGATGCGCGACACCCGCCGCCCGGCGATCGTCGCCGCCTGGGCCGCCGCCGCGACCGGACTGCTCTTCGCCGTCATCGAGAACACCAAGGCGTGGGCGGGCCCCGCCACCCTCGTCTACGGTCTCGCCCTGCTGGCCGCCGCCGCGATCGGCGCGGAAGGCGCCAAGGAGCGGATCGCCGCCAGCGGCTTCGGCTGGCGCCAGCCCGTCGCGGGCCTGATCGCGCTGGCCGCGGCCCTCGCGCCGCTGCTGGCCGCCTTCACCTGGGTCGCCGACGGCGCGAACGGCCCCATCAAGCGCCAGGACCCGCAGCAGGTGCCCGCCTTCGTCGCCGAGGAGAGCACCTCCCGCGACCAGGCCCGCACCCTGGTGCTCAACGGCACCGCGGGCCGCATCTCGTACTCCCTGGTGCGCGGCGCGGGCGCGCGGATCGGCGACGCCGAACTGGCCGCGGAGGCGTCCCGCGACAGCGAACTCGACACCGTCGTCGCCAACCTGGTGGCGGGTTCCGGCGCCGACCAGGGCAGCCGCCTCACCGGATACGCCATCCGCTACGTACTGGCGCAGAAGGGCGCGCCGCGCTCGGTGGGCCGCGTCCTGGACAGCACCCCGGGCCTGTCCCGGGTGAGCCAGGCGGACGGCAGCGAATTGTGGCGCGTCAACGACGCGGTCTCCAGGATCGCGATCACCAGCAAGGGCGCGCAGTCCGTCGCCGTCGCGGCCGGCAAGGTCGAGGCGCACACCACGGTGCCCGCGGGTCCCGAAGGCCGCGTATTGCGCCTGGCGGACTCCGCCGCGCCCGGCTGGCACGCCACCCTGAACGGATCCGCGCTGCCCAGAACGACCGTCGACGGCTGGGCGCAGGGCTTCCAGCTGCCCGCCACCGGCGGCCGTCTGGACGTCACCTATGAGGAGCCGTTCACCCACACCTTCTGGCTGGGCGCGCAGGGACTGCTGCTGCTCGTGGTCATCGTGCTGGCCCTGCCGGGCCGCCGCCGCGAGATCGACGACGACCTGCCGGAGGCCGACGCGCCCAGCGCCGTCCAGATTCCCGCACAAGGTGCGGGCGAGGGCCGTCGCGCCCGCCGCCTCCAGGCGGCGGCCGACGCCGAGGCCGCCGCGGCCGATCCCGACACCGCGGAGGCCGAGGGCCAGGAGCAGGCGGCCTACGCGGCCCAGCAGGCCCACCACGGTCGGCAGGGCCAGGACGGGCCCGCGGGCCCCGACGCACCGCCGCAGACCCCGTACGACCCCTCTGAGGGCGGTTACGACCCGTACGCGGTACCTGCCCCCGACACCGGCGAGCAGTTCTACGGCTACCCGCGGCAGGACCCCGGCTACGGCACCGACCCCGCCCAGCAGCAGTGGGACGGGCAGCAGCAGTACGCGGCGGAGCCAGGCACGTACGAGCAGCAGCAGGTCGGCTACACCGACCAGTACGGCTACCCGCAGCAGCCCCCGCCGCCCTACGACCCGTACGCGACGACCGGCCACGAAGAGGCGGCCGGTTACGACGAGACGGCGGGTTACGACCAGCAGCAGCCGCAGCAGCAGTACGACGGGCAGGCGCCGTACGGCGGACAGCAGCCCTACGACCCGGCCGCGTACCCCGACCCGGCCGCCCCGTACTACGCCGAAGACGACCAGCGCCGCGACGGGAGCGACCACCAGTGAACCGCAGCACGATCTCCCTGGCGGGCGCCGTCGCCGCCCTGGCCGTACTGACCGGCGCCGCCGTGGTGTCCGGCGGCGGCGACCGGGACACCGCGCCGGTGGCCTCCGCGGCCCGGCTGCCCGTACAGCGCAGCAATCTGCTGTGCCCGGCGCCGTCCTCGTCGGAATTCGCCAACACCACCTACACCTCGTTCACCCCGCAGGGGACGGCGGGCGCGACCGGCTCCGGTAGCGCGCAACTGGTCCCCGCGACGCCCAAGGGCAAGGCGCTCACCCCGCTGAAGGCCGCGGGCAAGCCCGCCACCAGCTCCACCGACAAGCCCGACGCGCCCGCCCTGATCGGTACGGCCGACGGGCCGCTCGCGCCCGGCTGGACCGTCCAGCAGACCACCGTCGTGGACACCGGGGCGGGCCGCGGCCTGCTCGGCGCGTCCTGCGTGGCGCCGGACAGCGAATTCTGGTTCGCGGGCGCCAGCACGGGACCCGACCGGCAGGACTTCCTGCACCTGGTGAACCCCGACGACACCCCGGCGGTCGTCGACATCGAGCTGTACGGCAAGGACGGCCTGCTGAAGGCGTCCACCGGCGACGGCGTCACCGTGGCGGGCAAGTCCGCCAAGCCGGTGCTGCTGTCCACCCTGGTCGCGGACAAGGCGCAGGACCTCACCGTGCACGTCGTGGCGCGCAGCGGCCGGGTCGGCGCGGCCGTTCAGGCCATCGACAAGAAGCTCGGCAGCGACTGGCTGACCCCGGCCGCCGAGCCCGCCACGAGCCTGGTGCTGCCCGGCATCCCCGCCGACGCCGCGACCGTGCGCCTGGTGGTGTACGCGGCCGGTTCCGACGACGCCGACCTCACGCTGAAGCTGGCGACGCCGACCGGCTCGATCACCCCCGCGGGACACGAGACGCTGCACGTCAAGAGCGGTATGACCAGCGCGGTCGACCTCGGTGACCTCACCAAGGGCGAGGCGGGTTCGCTGGTCATCACCTCCAGCCAGGTCCACGCGGCGGTCCCCGTGGTGGCGGGCCTGCGGGTGACGCGCGGCAAGGGCGCCAAGCAGGAGATGGCGTTCCTGCCCGCCACCCCGGCGATCGAGACCCGCTCCACCGTCGCCGACAACCGCACCAAGGGCTCCACCTTGTCGCTGGTCGCCGTCGGCCAGGACGCCAGTGTGAAGATCACCGCGTCGGCCGGATCCTCCGGCGGTGAGCCGGTGTCGAAGACGGTCAGCGTCAAGGCGGGGACGACCGTCGCCGTCCCGCCGCCGCTGCCCGCGTCCGGCAAGGGCACGTTCGCCGTGACCGTCGAGCGCGTCTCCGGCGGAAGCGTCTACGCCTCACGGACGCTGGCGCTCCCGCTGGACGGGGTGCCGATGTTCACGATCCAGCCGATGTCCGACGACCACGGCATGGTGGATGTTCCCGCCGCCCGCGCCGACCTGGGGATTCTCAACCACTAGAGCGTTTTCCCGCATATGGTGCGGTCCTCGCGGGCCGCACCATATGCGGGCGGTCCGCGTCGGGGCCGCGCCGGGCCGTGTCAGTCCTCGCCGTACTTCGGGTCGACGTTCTCGGGGGACAGGCCGAGCAGCTCCGCGACCTGCTCCACGACGATCTCGTGCACCAGGAGCGCCCGCTCATCGCGGGTCTTGGCGCGGATCTCCACCGGGCGCCGGTAGACCACGATGCGGCTCGGCCGGTCCTTGCCCGCGCCGATGAGACGGCCCAGCGGCACCGTGTCGTCGTCCGTCGGCGGGGTGTCCTGCGGCCAGGGCACCTCCTGGACGGCGAATTCGACGTCGGCGAGCTGCGGCCAGCGCCTTTCCAGCCGGTCGGCGGCGTCGCGCACCAGGTCGTCGAAGGCGTCGGCGCGGCTGAGCGCCAGCGGCACCTGCGGGGGCGCGATGGGCCCGCGCATCCCACGTCCGTGGCGGTCGCGGTGGCGCGGACGGGGTGCGGAAGGAGGAGGTGCCGAGCTTTCCATCAGCGATGAGCCTAGCCCTCCCGCCGGGTGCGCACAGGACGGACACCACGCAGTCAGCATCTGGCCATAGATCAGACGCATATGCGCCAGCCGCCGCCTTTCCCGGCCGTGACCGCGTGTCGTACTTCTCCCGCACCTCCGCCCCGCGCCTGCCATGTGTTTTCCGTCCGCGCAGGTCAGCGCGGCGGCCGTCACACGGCACGATTCCGGGGGCACGTGACGACACGACCGGGTGAGCTGGCGGAGAGTCGTCGCGGCCCGCTCAAGAGTGCGGTACCGTCCAACCTCGTGAGCCTTGTACGTCGCTGTTCGCGCACCGCATGCGGCCGTCCCGCCGTCGCGACGCTGACGTACGTCTACGCGGACTCCACCGCCGTTCTCGGACCGCTCGCCACGTACGCGGAACCGCACTGCTACGACCTGTGCTCCGAGCACTCCGAGCGGCTGACCGCGCCCCGTGGCTGGGAAGTCGTCCGCCTGGCGACGGACACCGGTCCCGTCGGGCCCAGCGGCGACGACCTCGAAGCGCTCGCCAACGCGGTGCGCGAGGCGGCCCGCCCCCAGGAGCGCCGCCAGCAGGGCCCTGGCCCGCGCGACATCGACCCGCTGGAAGTGGCCCGCCGCGGCCATCTGCGCGTGCTCCGCTCGCCCGAGCAGTAGCAGCCGGCCTCACCTCCCGTCCCCACCGCGCGGTCCCCACCCCGCGCAAGCCGCCCCTCGCGCCGTCCCGTTGACCCTTTCGGGGCTCCCGTGACGCCACCCCTCGCGTCGCGGCGGCGGCGAAAAACTCCGCTCACCCCATCGGGGTAGGTTGTGGTGGAAACTCCACCGCGCCGCCCACCGGCGCCGTTCCGACCCTTCACCAGAGTTCACCAGAGGTGTGCAGTGGCCGATTTGTCGCAGCTCGTCAAGGCCTACGACGTGCGCGGAGTCGTACCCGACCAGTGGGACGAGCCGCTCGCCGAGATCTTCGGCGCCGCCTTCGCCACGGTCACCGACGCCACGGCGATCGTCGTCGGACACGACATGCGGCCCTCGTCCCCCGGCCTGTCCGCCGCCTTCGCGCGCGGCGCCGCCTCCCGCGGTGCGGACGTCACCGGGATCGGCCTGTGCTCCACCGACGAGCTGTACTTCGCCAGCGGGCAACTCGACCTGCCCGGCGCCATGTTCACGGCCAGTCACAACCCGGCGCGGTACAACGGCATCAAGATGTGCCGCGCGGGCGCCGCCCCCATCGGCCAGGACACCGGCCTCGCCGACATCCGCGCGCTCGCGGAGAAGTGGCTGGAGAACGGCGTCCCCGCCGTCGACGCGGAAACCGGCACCCTGGTGCGGCGCGACGTGCTCGGCGACTACGCCGCCTATCTGCGCTCGCTGGTCGACCTCTCCGGAATCCGGCCGCTCAAGGTGGTCGTGGACGCGGGCAACGGCATGGGCGGCCACACCGTGCCCACCGTCCTCGACGGGCTGCCCGTCGACCTGGTGCCGATGTATTTCGAACTGGACGGCACCTTCCCCAACCACGAGGCCAACCCGCTCGACCCGAAGAATCTGGTCGACCTCCAGGCGCGGGTCCGCGAGACCGGCGCCGACATCGGCCTGGCCTTCGACGGCGACGCCGACCGCTGCTTCGCGGTGGACGAGCGCGGCGAACCCGTCTCCCCGTCCGCGGTGACCGCCCTGGTCGCCGCCCGCGAACTGGCCAAGCACCCCGGCGCCACGATCATCCACAACCTGATCACGTCCTGGTCGGTGCCCGAGGTGGTCAGGGAACACGGCGGCGTCCCGGTGCGCACCCGTGTCGGCCACTCCTTCATCAAGCAGGAAATGGCCGACTCCGGCGCCGTCTTCGGCGGCGAGCACTCAGCGCACTACTACTTCCGCGAGTTCTGGAACGCCGACACCGGCATGCTCGCCGCCCTCCACCTGCTGGCCGCCCTCGGCGCCCAGGACGGCCCGCTGTCCGCCCTCGTCGCCGCCTACGACCGCTACGCGGGCTCCGGCGAGATCAACAGCACCGTCGCCGACCAGGCCGCGAGCACCGCGGCGGTCCGCGCCGCCTTCGCCGGCCAGGACGGCGTCACCTTCGACGAGCTGGACGGGCTCACGGTCACGTCCGCCGACTGGTGGTTCAACCTCCGCGCCTCCAACACCGAGCCGCTGCTGCGGCTGAACGTCGAGGCGCGCGACGCGGAGGGCGTGGCCCGCGTCAGGGACCAGGTCCTGGCGATCGTCAGGACCTGAGCCCGCGTGGTCTCGCGGGCCCGACGCGGGGTGGGGCCTACGCGGCCGGGGGTACGCGGGCCGGTCGTCGTACGGGTCCCGTCGCCGTACGGGCGCGGTCACCGCATGGGCGCTCCCGGAGTTATCCACAGGCCGCACTCGGGGCCGGGCGCTACGGCTATAGGCTGAGAACGTACGCGGCGGGAGCCGTCGGCCCGGCCCGGGACCGTACCGCTCGGAGCACGCGCCCGCCGTATCCCGACCGCAGTCCCGCGCGCGGTGGCACCTCGCCGCTCGCCGCACCCAGCACGGAGGACCCCACCATGCCGCTCGTCGAACCCAGCCTCCTGGAAATCCTCGCCTGCCCGGCGTGCCACGCCCCGCTCCGCGAGGACGCCGACGCGAACGAGCTGGTCTGCACCTCCGACACGTGCGGCCTCGCCTACCCCGTACGCGACGACATCCCCGTACTCCTCGTCGACGAGGCCCGCCGCCCCCGCTGACACCCCCGCACGACCGCCGGACCGCCCGTCCGCCCCATCCATCCGCCGACCCTGACCAGGCCGCTTCCGACCGGGAGGTCGCGTTGTTCGACGAGTCGCTGCTTGAGGACCCCGAAGCGCTGGCCCGCGCGGACAGCCGCGGACTGCTGCTGGGCGTCGCCGCCGCCGGCGCCCGCGTACGCACCGCGCTGCGCCTGGCCGAAGAGGCCGGAGTCACCGCGCTGCGGCCCGACGGCCGCCCCCGGACCGTCCTGCTCGCGGCCAGCGGACCCGACGCCGCCGCGGTCGCCGACCTGCTGGTCGCCCTCGGCTCCGGCACCTGCCCCGTCGAGGTGCTGCCGCCCACAGGACCCACCCCGCAACAGTCCCGCTGGACACTGCCCGGCTGGGCGGGACCGCTCGACCTGCTGCTGCTCATCACCCCGCAGGGCAGCGAGCAGGGCCTGACCGACCTCGTGGAACAGGCATACCGCCGCGGCTGCACCGCCGCCGCCGTCACCCCGGTCAAGGCACCGCTCGCCGAAGCCGTGGAACAGGTGCACGGCATGGCCCTGCCGTTCGCCGCGCCCTTCGGCAACGGCGCGGACCCCGCGGACGAGGACCCCGCCAACGACGCGGGCGCCTTCTGGGCGCTCCTCGCCCCGCTGCTCGCCCTCGCCGACCGGATCGGCCTGCTGAGCGCACCCACCCAGGCGCTGTACGGCGTCGCCGACCGGCTCGACGAGGTCGCCGCCCGCTGCGGCCCCGCCATCGCCACGTACACCAACCCGGCCAAGACCCTCGCGGCCGAACTGGCCGACGCCCTCCCGGCTGTTGTGGAGCCAGGGCCGGCTCTCCGCCACCGCCGCCCGCCGCTTCGCGACCGTGCTCGGCACCCGCGCGGGCCAGCCCGCGCTCACCGCGGAACTGCCCGCCGCGCTCACCGTCCACGGCCCCCTCCAGGCCAGCGCCCTCGCCCTGGCCGCCGACCCCGAGGACTTCTTCCGCGACCGCGTCGAAGAACCCGGGGGACTGCGCCTGCGGATCGTGCTCCTCCAGGAGAACTCCGAGCAGCCCGGACCCGCCACCCCCGCCGCCCGCGAGCAGGCGTACGCCCACGACACCCCGCTCAGCGAGATCGCCGCCGCCCCCGGCGGCCCGCTCGACACCGCGGCCGAACTGATCGCCCTCGCGGATTTCGCCACCGTCTACCTGACCGTCGCCTCGGCTGAGAGATCATGACCGCATGAACCGCCTCACCAACACGATCCGCCCCTACGCCTGGGGATCCACCACCGCCATCCCCGAACTGCTCGGCACACCGCCGACCGGCGAACCCCAGGCCGAACTGTGGATGGGCGCCCACCCCGGCGCGCCCTCCCGGATCGACCGCGGCGAAGGCCCCGTCGCACTCGACACGGTGATCGCGGCCGACCCTCGCGCCGAACTCGGCGACACCACCGTCAAGCGCTTCGGCCCCCGGCTGCCCTTCCTGTTCAAGGTGCTGGCCGCGGGCGCGCCGCTCTCCGTCCAGGTCCACCCCGACCTCGCGCAGGCCAAGGCCGGATTCGCCGACGAGGAAGCCCGCGGCATCCCGACCGACGCCCCCGACCGCAACTACAAGGACGCCAACCACAAGCCCGAAATGCTCGTGGCGCTCTCCCCGTTCGACGGACTGTGCGGCTTCCGCCGCCCCACCGACGCCGCCGACCTCATCGACGGCCTCGGCGTCCCCGCCCTCGCGCCCTACGCCGACATCCTCCGCGCCCACCCCGAGGACAAGGCGCTGCGCGAAGTCCTCGCCGCCGTCCTCACCGCGGAACCCGAGGCGATGGCCGAGTCCGTCACCGCCGCGGCCGAGGCCGCCGCCCGGCTGTCCACCACCGACAGCACGTACGCCGCGGACTACGCCGCCTACGCCCAGGCCGCCCACAGCTTCCCCGGCGACCGCGGCGTCATCGCCGCGATGCTGCTCAACTACGTACGCCTGCAACCCGGCGAAGCCCTCTACCTCGGCGCGGGCGTCCCGCACGCCTACCTCGACGGCCTCGGCGTGGAGATCATGGCCAACTCCGACAACGTCCTGCGCTGCGGCCTCACCCCCAAGCACATCGACGTCCCCGAACTCCTGCGCGTCGTCCGCTTCGAGGCCGGCGACCCCGGCGTCCTGCGCCCCGAGGCCGCCCCCGACGGCGAAGAGCTGTACGCGGCGCCGATCGACGAATTCCGGCTCTCCCGCTACGTCCTGGCCCCCGGCGCGCAGGCCCGCACCCTCGACTCCGGCACCCCGCAGATCCTGCTCTGCACCGCGGGCCGGGCCGAACTGCGCGACGGCGACGGCACCGCCTTGACGCTGGCCCCCGGCGAGTCGGCGTACGTCCCCGCGAGCGAGCGCACCACCCTGACCGGCGAAGGCACCGTCTTCCGGGCCACCGTGGCCGCCTGACGCACCAAAAGCCCGACGGGCTGCAACAATGTGCGTCCGCAACGCCCGGTACGACAAGACACAGACCCCGGGCCGACGAAAGGGACCCCAGCACCTATGAGCGCGTCAGGCGGAACACGGGCGATCGTCGCGGCGCTGAGCGCCAACCTGGCCATCGCCGTGGCCAAGTTCGTGGCCTTCGCGTTCAGCGGCTCGTCCTCGATGCTCGCCGAAGGCGTGCACTCCATCGCCGACTCCGGCAACCAGGCGCTGCTCCTGATCGGCGGCAAGAAGGCCAAGCGCGCCGCCAACGACGAGCACCCCTTCGGCTACGGCAGGGAACGCTACGTCTACGCCTTCCTCGTCTCGATCGTGCTGTTCTCCGTCGGCGGCATGTTCGCGGTCTACGAGGGCTACGAGAAGATCCGCCACCCGCACGAGATCGAGCACTGGTACTGGCCGGTCGGCGTCCTCGTCTTCGCGATCATCGCCGAGGGCTACTCCTTCCGCACCGCCATCAAGGAGTCCAACCACACCCGCGGCAAGCAGTCCTGGGCCGAGTTCATCCGCCGCGCCAAGGCACCCGAACTCCCCGTCGTCCTCCTGGAGGACTTCGGCGCCCTCATCGGCCTCGTCCTCGCCCTGATCGGCGTCGGCATCGCCCTCGCCACCGGCGACGGCGTCTGGGACGGCATCGGCACCCTCTGCATCGGCCTGCTGCTCATCACCATCGCCCTCGTCCTCGCGGCCGAGACCAAGTCGCTGCTGATCGGCGAAGGCGCGGGACCCGACTCGCTGGCCAGGATCCGCGCCGCCGTCGTCGACGGCGACACCGTCACCGGCGTCATCCACATGCGCACCCTGCACCTCGGCCCCGAAGAACTCCTCGTCGCCGCCAAGATCGCCGTGCAGCACGACGACACCGCCGCCGAGGTCGCCCGCGCCATCGACGCCGCCGAGGAACGCATCCGCGCCGCGGAACCCTTCGTCCGCGTCGTCTACCTGGAACCCGACATCTACAGCGAGCAGGCCGCCGCCGCGGGCCCCGACCCGGACCAGACTCCTGGCGGCCGGTGACCGGAAGCGCACTGGGGCGGACCGCCCGTCCGGTGTAGCTTTGTCGTAGCCAGACGTCGCTGCTGATGGCGGTCGGGCGGGTCATCTCGCGATGCCCGGCCGAGGGAGAGAGGGCCTCCGACGGATTGCGCTGCCGCTAGGGGACGGGTGTGTCCGCACGATGGCACCCCCGTACATGCCCCGTGGCCGCGCCGTATCCACGTCCGCCTCGACCGCAGCACCGAGGAGCACTTCATATGACCACCACCGCCACCGACTTCAAGGTCGCGGACCTCTCGCTTGCCGCCTACGGCCGCAAGGAGATCACCCTCGCCGAGCACGAGATGCCCGGCCTGATGTCCATCCGCAACGAGTACGCCGCCGCGCAGCCGCTGGCCGGCTCGCGGATCACCGGCTCGCTGCACATGACCGTGCAGACCGCCGTCCTGATCGAGACCCTCGTCGCCCTCGGCGCCGAGGTCCGCTGGGCGTCCTGCAACATCTTCTCCACCCAGGACCACGCGGCCGCGGCCATCGCCGTCGGCCCGAACGGCACCGAGGAGAACCCGCAGGGCATCCCCGTCTTCGCCTGGAAGGGCGAGACGCTCGAAGAGTACTGGTGGTGCACGGAGCAGGCCCTGACCTGGCCGAACACCGCCACCGGCGGCCCCAACATGATCCTGGACGACGGCGGCGACGCCACGCTCCTGGTCCACAAGGGCGTCGAGTTCGAGAAGGCCGGCGCCGCCCCGGACCCGGCCACCGCGGAGAGCGAGGAGGAGCAGTTCGTCCTCCGCCTCCTCAACCGCACCCTCGGGGAGAACCCGCAGAAGTGGACGCAGCTCGCGTCCGAGATCCGCGGCGTCACCGAGGAGACCACCACCGGCGTCCATCGCCTCTACGAAATGCAGCAGGACGGCTCGCTGCTCTTCCCGGCGATCAACGTCAACGACGCGGTCACCAAGTCGAAGTTCGACAACAAGTACGGCTGCCGCCACTCCCTGATCGACGGCATCAACCGCGCCACCGACGTCCTCATCGGCGGCAAGGTCGCCGTGGTCTGCGGCTACGGCGACGTCGGCAAGGGCTGCGCGGAGTCGCTGCGCGGCCAGGGCGCCCGCGTCGTCATCACCGAGATCGACCCGATCTGCGCGCTCCAGGCGGCGATGGACGGCTACCAGGTCGCCACCCTCGACGACGTCGTCGGCATCGCCGACATCTTCGTCACCACGACCGGCAACAAGGACATCATCCTGGCCTCCGACATGGCCAAGATGAAGCACCAGGCCATCGTCGGGAACATCGGCCACTTCGACAACGAGATCGACATGGCCGGCCTCGCGAAGATCCCCGGCATCGTCAAGGACGAGGTCAAGCCGCAGGTCCACACCTGGACCTTCCCCGACGGCAAGACGTTGATCGTGCTGTCCGAGGGCCGCCTGCTCAACCTGGGCAACGCGACCGGCCACCCCTCCTTCGTGATGTCCAACTCCTTCGCGGACCAGACCCTGGCCCAGATCGAGCTGTTCACCAAGCCGGAGGAGTACCCGATCGGCGTCTACGTGCTCCCCAAGCACCTGGACGAGAAGGTCGCCCGTCTCCACCTGGACGCGCTGGGCGTCAAGCTCACCACGCTCCGCCCGGAGCAGGCCGCCTACATCGGCGTGAAGGTCGAAGGCCCCTACAAGTCCGACCACTACCGCTACTGATCCACCGCGCGCTGGCCCCCGTCTCCCGTCCGAGGCGGGGGCCTCGCACGTCACCGGCACACCGAAAGACACCGAGACCCCACCATGCCCCGAGGCCGTTACTCGTTCCACGACACACACGACCACACCCCCCTCGGTGCAGAACACTTCCACTGCGCCACCGGCCCCTCCGGCTGGCGCTACACCGCGCAGACCACCACCCCCGGCGGCGATCACACGGGCTCGGTCGACCTCACCCTCGACCAGCTCGGCCGCCCCATCCGCCTCGAACTCCACGCGTCCGCCTGGCAGGTACGCGGAGCCGCGCTCGACGGCGTCACCTGGGTCCGTACCGACCCCACCGGCGAACACGCCCAGGAGGGCAACGCCGCCGCCCATGCCTTCACCGGTGCCTCGCCCGCGTTCCTGATCGCCACCGCGCGACTGCTCCGCCTGGAACCCGGCGGCCCCGCCACCCGCGTACGTCTCGTGTCATTCCGGCCCCCCGTGCTCGCGCCCCTCACCGTGGACCAGTCCTGGTCCTTGATCACCAGGACAGCACACCCCACTGACAACGGGCCGCTGGCTGTGGACGAATACCAGGTCAACGACCTCGCGACCGGCGATCAGCACGACGTCCACATCGCCGGGGACGTGGTCCTCGCGGCCCCCGGCATCGAGCTGGAAGACCTGGAGACCCCTCCGTCGACCTTCGCGTGAGGCCGCCTGAAAGTTCCTCACCGTGAACCGTTGACTCAAGGTTGGCGGGGAGGTAGGTTAGAACGGTTGTCACGAGCTGGACACGTCCGCTGGTGACCAACTAGGATCCATGTCGCTTCGCTCGACGAAGACACACCACCCAAGCCGAGAGAAATCTCAGTTCGGGCATCCGTGTCTCCGAAACGCGAGTGGTAATTCCGACCAGTGAACTTCTGCTAAAGTCGGAGACACGACGAAGGGAAAGCCCGGAGGGCCGGTGAAACGGTCTGAAGGAAGCTTCCGTTCCTTGAGAACTCAACAGCGTGCCAAAAGTCAACGCCAGATATGTTGATACCCCGTCTTCGCGGACCGATTGTGGTTCGTGGGGCGTGGTTCCTTTGAAGAACAAAACACAGCGAGGACGCTGTGCGCGACGGGGATTATTCCTCCCGGTCGCGCCGCTCTTGCGTGTTGTTCCGGGATATCCCGGTGACATTCACGGAGAGTTTGATCCTGGCTCAGGACGAACGCTGGCGGCGTGCTTAACACATGCAAGTCGAACGATGAAGCCTTCGGGTGGATTAGTGGCGAACGGGTGAGTAACACGTGGGCAATCTGCCCTGCACTCTGGGACAAGCCCTGGAAACGGGGTCTAATACCGGATAATACCTTCTCTCGCATGGGAGTGGGTTGAAAGCTCCGGCGGTGCAGGATGAGCCCGCGGCCTATCAGCTTGTTGGTGGGGTGATGGCCTACCAAGGCGACGACGGGTAGCCGGCC